>CAVXUP010000012.1:0-190151 GCA_963765005.1 uncultured Bacteroidales bacterium | reverse complement strand
AGTGTAATTGTTATTTTTATGACTATGAAAAAGATTATATTATTTCTGCTGATTCCGATTACGGTGGCTGGGCAATCGCCTGTCAGCTACGTGGATCCGTTAATAGGGACTGGGCCGGCGAAGACTATCAGTGCTCTTAAGCACAGCGAGTCGGCTTCGGAGGATAAAGGACAGAATTTTCCGGCAGTCGGAAGACCCTTCGGAATGACTCAATGGACACCTGAGACAAGGACAACAGAAATCAAGTGCATCTCACCGTACTATTACAGCGACAGCCGTATAACAGGTTTCAGGGGCAGTCACTGGATGAGCGGAAGCTGCACTCAGGACTATGGCAGCGTTACTCTGATGCCATTCACTGCAATACGTCCCGACACAGTGAAGAGCCTGCCCTCATCTGCATTCTCTCACGATAATGAATTCGCAAATCCTGCATATTACTCGGTAATGCTCAATGATTATGGAATTATGGCTGAGCTTACCGGATCTGTCAGATCAGGCATGCTTCGTTTCGCCTTTCCCGGCGACAAGGTAAGCTGCATCATCATCAGGCCAAACAGTGATGAGAATGTCGGAAGGGTGTGGTACGACAATAGAACAAATGAGGTTACAGGCTATAATCCTGTCCACCGCATTTACCAGGGGAGAGGCTCTTCAGCAGGATTCAGCGGCTACTTTGTCATAAAGTTCGATAAACCTTTCAGAGTGATATCGAAGGGCAATGATCTGCAGAGCATGATTATCAGTTTCGGCAGCGAGAAAAATATTACTGTACGAATCGGCACTTCTTTCACAAGCCTTACTGCAGCACGGAATAACCTGGATACTGAAATCCCCGACTGGAATTTCGACAGGTTAAGAGATGAAACTGAAAAGATCTGGAACCAGACATTGGGTAAGATCCAGGTCAGGGGAGGGACAAAAGAGGAGCTGACAAAATTCTATACTGCCCTTTACCATTGTTACCAGCTTCCGAGAATTGCAAGTGATGTTGACGGCAGCTACCAGGGATTTGCACAGGACACTTTGATAAGGAAAGCTGTTGGGTTTGACTATTACGATGACTTCTCGATGTGGGATACCTACAGGGCACTCCACCCTCTTCTGACAATCCTTGAACCTGAACGCACCCTCGACATGTTAAAGTCATTGGTACTCAAAGCAGAGCAAGGCGGCTGGATGCCAATCTTTCCGGCATGGGGAAGCTACACTGCTGCAATGATAGGTGATCATGTGAGCACAACAATTGCTGATGCCTTCATGAAAGGGATAACTGGCTTTGATGCTGAGAAGGCCTATAAGTATATGAGGCAAAATGCATTTGACAGTCCGTCGCGTGATGAATATGTCGACGGAAAAGGCCGCAGGGCACTGAAAAGCTATTTGCAGTATGGATATATTCCTCTTGAAGACAGTGTATGGGACGCATTCCACAGAAGGGAACAGGTGTCAAGAACTCTCGAATATGCTTTTGATGATTATGCTCTTTCGCGTTTTGCAAAGGCAATCGGCAAAACTGACGACAGCAAGATCCTTTTGAAGCGATCGAATAACTGGATTAACGTCTTTGATAAAAATACAGGTTATGTAAGGGGACGCTATGCCGATGGAAGCTGGATTGAACCATTCAATCCATATGCTAAAGCAAGCTTTATCTGCGAAGGCACTCCTTTTCAGTACACATGGTATGTACCACATGATGTTCCCGGACTTATCAGGGCTATGGGAGGAAAAGATATTTTCATGGAGAGGCTTAATGAGTTTTTCGACAACAACCATTACTGGCATGGCAATGAAACTGACCATCAGGCAGCATATATCTTCACTATGGCCGGGATGCCCTGGAAAACCCAGGAGTGGGTATCGAAGATTGTAAAGGAGGAATACGGCACTGGACCAGGCGGATCTGAGCGGCAACGAGGATGCAGGTCAGATGTCAGCATGGCTGGTATTCTCAATGATGGGATTCTATCCTGTCTGCCCGGCATCTAATCAGTATATAATTACCACCCCGTCGTTTGATGAAGTAAAAATATCTCCTGGCGGGGAGAAACACTTCACCCTGAGTTCATCGAACAGGGGAACAGGCAACAACTATATAAGCTTTGTGAGCAGGAATAAGAAAAGCTACAAGGATTGGTTCATTTCGCATGAAGATATAGTAAGTGGAGCAGGTTTCGAATTTCAGCTAACTGGCAGTATTCCTGTTAAATAAATAAGAGATCATTTATTGGTTAAACTCCAATAAACAGGCTTCCTGTCTGATAAACGGTAAAGGAAAGGAGCCATGCAATGGCTGTTGTGTAAATAACCACAAAGACAGCCCATTTCCAGCTGCCCGATTCGCGGCGTATTGCTGCAACAACACCAATACAGGGGAAATAGGTAAGGATAAACAACATGAACGAAAAGGCTGCAAGAGGTGTAAACAGCGGTTTGCCTGCAGAATCTTTCTGCGACTGGATCTTATCTACCAGAGATGCTTTGCCTGAGCCTCCCTCTGCCTGAAAAATAACTCCGAGTGTACTTACAACAACCTCTTTGGCAGCAACCCCGCTGAGGATACTTACACTAAGCCGCCAGTCAAAACCCAGAGGCCTCATCACAGGCTCAATAGTCTTTCCAAGCATCCCCATAAATGATCCTTCCTGTCTCTCGTTTTTCTGTTCAGCCATGAGAAGATTCAAAGCCTGAGCCTTCTCTTTCCGGGATAATCCGCTTCTTTCCAATTCTGTCATTTCCCCCCTGTAATCCCTTGAAAAGTCGATCTTCCGCGGGAAGGTTGACAGCACCCAGACAATAATGGATGCAAGCAGAATTACTCCACCTATCTTCCGGAGATAAAGTCCTGTCCTGAACAATACATGCTTTCCCACGCTTCGTATAGTAGGAACCCTGTAAGGAGGCAGCTCCATAACAAAGGGGACCTCTTCTGACTTGAAAAAGAATCTTTTCAGGAAGAGTGCAGACAAAATAGCAAACAGAACTCCAAGCAGATAGAGAGTAAATAAAACAGTACCCTGGTAATTTGCAAAAAAGGCGCTTATAAACAGGATATAAACGGGAAGCCTGGCGCTGCACGACATAAACGGAGTAATCAGCATTGTAATCATCCTGTCGCGCCGGCTTTCAATAATCCGGGTAGCCATTATGGCAGGGACATTACAGCCAAAACCCATGAAGAGCGGGATGAAAGATTTACCGTGAAGACCCATTTTATGCATTACTTTATCCATTATGAACACAGCTCTTGCCATATATCCTGTGTCCTCCATGAATGAAATAAAAAGAAAGAGAATAATAATATTAGGAAGAAATACTATGACCCCTCCTACCCCTCCGATAAGACCTTCAGTAAGAAAATCCCTTATAAGACCTGAGGGCAATACACCTGTGACAAGGCCTGAGAGATACTCTGCACCAGTCTCCATCCATTGTTTCGGAAACTCCCCAAGTTTAAAAGTAGTATAAAAGGTAAGCCACATGAAGGCAATGAAGATTGGTATTCCAAGATATCTGTTGGTCAGATAGTTATCAATAAGTTTTGTCTTGCGCAGCCGTTCCTCCTTATTTAGCTTAAGTGTCTCCCTCAAGGCGCCCGATATGAAACCATACCTCAGATCGGTTATTACCGACTCAACCGGATCAGAGTACAGCTTCTCAAGCCTTGAAACCTCTCTTCTGGCTACTTCGATTATTTCTGATGAGTTTACACAGTTTGAAATTCCTGCCGAATAATTTTTATCATTTTCGAGAAGTTCAATCGAAAGATATCTTGCTGAAATAATATTGGTGAAAGATCGGTTATCATCGATCTTTATTTTTGACTGTATGGCACATATTGCATTCTCAATTTCCTCTCCGTAATTGATATGAATATGCCGGACTACAGGTTCCCTGTCCTCATATACCTCAATTATTTTATCGAAAAGTTTACGTATGCCTTTACCTTTAGAACTAACAGTCGGTACCACAGGAACACCGAAGAGCTTTCCCAGCGAATCGGAATCCAGCACGTCGCCCTTCTTTTCCAGCTCATCATACATGTTAAGAGCAATGACAAGCTGAACGCCCATATCTATAAGCTGGGTAGTAAGATAAAGATTCCTTTCAAGATTGGAGGCATCAATTATATTGACAATTATATCGGGTTTGCTTTCAAAAATGAAGTTCCTCAGATAGATCTCCTCGGGAGAATAACTTTTAATTGAGTATGTTCCGGGAAGGTCAACTATTGAAAAGGTATAACCTGACTGTTTATATGAGGCAATTTTGGAGTCTACGGTGACACCTGCGTAGTTTCCAACTTTTTCCTTAGACCCTGAAGCGAAGTTGAAAAGAGTGGTCTTTCCCGAATTCGGATTACCAACAAGAGCAACCTGTATGTTCTTTGTTTTTTCAAGCCATGCCGGATTTTCTTCATGGCTCATCAGTACCCCTTCAGACCTGGCTGACTCCGTATAGATCCCGTTGCGGTCAACCTCAATCAGCTGCGCTTCACTGTTGCGCAAAGAGATATGGTAGCCCATTATCAGGTACTCAACAGGATCGCGGAGAGGCGCCTTTTTCACCACTGACACTTTCTTGCCGACAACAAAACCCATCTCAGATAGTCTCTGCCTGAACTGGCCCCGTCCCTTGATCTTAAGAATAATCCCCTCTTCTCCCTCAGAAAGATCGTATAAAGTTGTCATCCGGATATTTCAATTCAATTAAGTAACCACCAGAACCGGAGAAAGTTCAACTCTTATTCCACCTTCACCTTAACAACAACCTTCCTCACCTGTGAGTTTTCGCCGATTTTCACTGAAGGACGATGTATATCGGATGGAAAGAAAATAAAGAAACGGTCGGGAGTGGCGGTAAAATGAGAGGCGTTTGAAACTGTCATGAATTCAACGTCTTTCGTTGCATCATATGGAGTCAGCACCTCGGCCAGTGCAGAAAGAGGAGCAACGCTCATTTGCTCGGTTCCGCTGATAACATACTGAATATCAATATAGTTTTTATGAGCTTCAAATTTAGCATCCTCTTCATTTTTTGTAAGATATTCACTTATCGGGGCATAGAGGTTGTCGCCATCAATATCATGCCGTTTGATTTCGAGCGTTTTAAGGTCGGAATTTTTAAGAAATGTAAAGGCCTTGTCCCATCTTTCCTTGTTTTTAAAATAGGATTTTGCAAACTCTTTTTTGTTTATTGAGCCATCGGGAGTAACTGTCCAGCCATTAAGCCATTCGCCCTTTTCGAACCAGCTGTTGATCTTTTCATCACTCCATGTTGCAGGATCTGTGGAACTTTTACATCCCAGGAAACCTAGAAAACTAGCTAATACCATGATTTTCAAAAATAAATTTTTCATAACAACTAAATTATTCAGATTGCAGGATTCACTAAAATAATAGTACAATATTAACAATTTAGGCAGAGGTTTCAAATAGGAAATATTTCATATTTTTACGTATCGTGCAGTATTAATGATCAGATCCGTGATATCATGAGAAGCATACTCTTCATTGCATTGTCACTAATAGCATTTCTGAGTAGTACAGGACAGGTTTCAAATTCATATAAATCCGGGCTTACTGCTGAGCAGAATCTTATAGCTATCGGAAAACTTAATCCCAATGCTCAGGGAGGAATTGGATTTGACGAGAGATATGAAGGTGTAAAGGGAAGCAGAATGCTTTTCGATACACTTCTGCCCGCCCTGATAAAGGTCAAAGGGCAGGAGTACTTTCTTCAACTGGATGCAGATATCGAAGCAGAGGCAAATCTGCTGAAATACAAAAATCCGTCGAACGGCAGGTTTTATACTCTTGGACCTGACATGATCACAGAGATTGTTTTCAGGTACGAAGAACAGGATCTTGCGTTCAAAACATCAATCGGTTTGCCTTTTGAAAAACCGCTCCGCGATCAGAAATTTTGCCAGGTACTCTTCAGCGGGAAACCTGATTTTTTAAAAATTGCATACAAGGTTCTTTTAAAGGCTGACTACAAGGGTGCATATACTTCAGACACCCGGTATGATGAGTATAAAACTGATTACAAATACTACCTCAAGGGACCCGACAGCCTTTTTCACCAGATAAACCTGACAAAGAAATCTCTCTCAAAACTATATCCCGACAGGAAAGAATATATAAATAAATCATCTGCCCCTCCTGAAGCGCTCAATAAGGAAGATATTTTTCTTAAGCTGATCAGGGAGTTCTGATTAATCAATGACAGTATTATTTTGATTAATTATCATAAAAACCTAAATTTACCTTAGTATCAATAAAAACCCTGCAAACAATGAAGAAGACATTCCGGTTTCTCAGCATGCTTACAATGCTGAATCTGTTATTTACATCCTTAACCTTTTCTCAGGACTGGCCACAGTGGCTCGGGTCGGGTCGCGATGCTAAAGTTACTGGCTTCAAAGCCCCTTCTGCATGGCCTGCCGAAATAAAACCTGATTGGAAAGTTGCTGTTGGTTTCGGCGATGCCTCGCCTGTACTTGTTGGAAATAAGATCTATCTGAATACAAGGCTCGAAGCAGAAGAGGCGGTGCTCTGTCTTGATGCCTCAACTGGCAAAGAGATCTGGAAAAACACTTATCCCTGTACAGCCGTTACGGGTCCGGCAGGATCTCACCCGGGTCCAAGAGCTACCCCTACTGTAAGTAATGGAAAGGTTGTTACATTTGGTGTCTCGGCAATTATCTCCTGTCTTGATGCCAATACAGGTAAATTACTGTGGAGAAAAAACAATCCGACAGGTCTGGTACCCCAGTTCTTTACAGGAATGTCACCGCTTGTCGTTGATAATATTTGTATTGCGCATATCGGGACCAAAGATAAGGGAGAGGTAGTTGCCCTTGACCTGAACAGCGGAAGCGAAAAATGGAAATGGGCCGGTGACGGACCTTCCTATGCATCACCCGCACTAATGACATTTGACGGTAAAAAGCAGATAATTGTCCAGACAGAGAAAAACCTGATTGCTCTCAACCTTGCTGACGGTAAACTCCTGTGGCAATATGCAACACCGGTTCAGCAACGGTTCTATAATTGTTCTAGTCCGTACATCGACGGAGAGACAATCTACCTTACAGGTCAGGGTTCAGGTATGAAAGCTGTTAAAATAGAAAAATCAGGAACTGAGTACGTCCCGAAAGAACTTTGGAGCAATACAACTGTCGGAGCTAAATGGAACACCCCGGTTCTGAAGGATGGCTACCTCTATGGTTTTACAGATCAGAAAAGAATCTATTGTCTGAATGCTTCTACTGGAGAGACTGCATGGATCGATAATGCAGTAACAGGCGATTTTGCGACGATGCTCGATTGCGGGCAAGTACTAATCGGATTGCCGAGTACAGGAGATCTCATTATTCTTAAACCTGAACCCAAAGCATATACTGAAGTTGTGAAATACAAGGTTGCATCCACTCCTGTCTACGCCTTCCCGCTTGTCGCAGGAAACAGTGTATATGTGAAGGATGCTGAATCGCTGACGCTGTATAAGATTAACTAAGAATTATACTCCTGAGTTCATTCGGAGAAAGGTCTTGCCTGATCTCACCGTTATAAACGACGGTGATCATCCCCGATTCCTCAGAAACTACAACAATCAGCGCGTCGGAGTGTTCCGACATTCCAACAGCTGCCCTGTGACGCATTCCAAAATTCGGCGGCAGTGCTACCTGTTCGGTAATGGGGAGCGGACATCTTGCTGCGAGAACAAGGCCCCCCTCTATAAGCACAGCCCCATCGTGCAGGGGTGAGTTTTTAAAGAAGATTGTTTCGAGAAGTTCGGAGCTAATCTGTGCTTTGAGGATCTCTCCACCCTCAGTAAAAATATCAAGGCTACTCCGGCGTCCGATCACGATAAGAGCCCCGTTCCTCATTGATGACAAATGCTCACATGCCCTCACTATCTCTTCTGCCACTCCTCTTCTTGCTGCATCATCCTCAACTGTGGAAAAAAGACGGGATATTGAAAAGCGGTGGCGTTTGATGGATCTGTTGCCTATAACAAGCAAAAATCTCCTTACCTCCTGCTGGAACACGACAATAAGTGCAATCACCCCTACTCCTATCACCTGTCCGAGCAGCGCACTGATCAGCTCCATTTTAAGAGCCTTCACAAAAAGCCAGAAGAGGTAGATGAATAAAATACCAAGAAAAATGCTGAAGGCGGCAGTTCCCCTTATCAAACGATAAAGCTGGAACAGGATTAAAGCCACCAGGCAGACATCAATGATATTAAGTACAGTTATATTAAAAGGCATAAGCACTTACATATTTATTATCTCATATTATTCCGATGGTTCCTGAGCTCTTCCCATTTCCCTGAACAGTATTACAGTCTCCACAGCCTCTTTCACATCATGAACCCTCAGTATATCAGCTCCCTTAAGCAGAGCAATCATATTCAAGGCAGTTGTTCCGTTAAGAGCCTCAGCTGCCGAAGTTCCAAAAGTTCTCCAAATCATCGACTTACGCGATAAGCCGGCCATAACAGGCAACCCGGCCACAGAGAACTCCCCGAATCGTCTCAGCATTTCAAAGTTATGCTGCTTTGTTTTACCGAACCCAAAACCAGGATCTATAATAATATCTTTCACTCCTGCTGATTTAAGCCTGTAGATCTTTGCACTGAACCATCGGAGAATATCAGCCACCACATCATCATATTGGGGATTGATCTGCATTGTGGCAGGGGTGCCCTGCATATGCATAAGTATGTATGGAACATTAAGCTTCTCAACTACACCGAACATCAAAGGATCGGCTTCACCTCCCGAAACATCGTTAATGATTCCGGCCCCGTGTTCCAGCACAGCCTCCCTTGCGATTTCTGCCCTGAAAGTATCGACAGAAATAATTGAAGCGGGGAGTTCCCTTTTAATGGATTTTATTGCACCAACTACCCGTTGCCTCTCCTCCTCCTCACTCACAGGAACCGCACCAGGCCGGGTAGAATGACCTCCTACATCAATAATATCGGCGCCTTCCTCAGCCATCTTTACCGCCCTTGCAATAATATCACTTTCTGAATTTAAACGGCTTCCGGTGTAGAATGAGTCCGGCGTAACGTTAATGATGCCCATAACCCTGGGAGTCGCAAAATCGATAAGATAGCCGCCGGAATTAATATATCGTGGTTTCTCGCTCAAAATACAATGTTTATGACCAGCCAAATTAGTGATTTTATGGAAAAGGCCAATATTATTCCTGCCCGCTTTTTCCAAATGGTTAATAAAGTCAGAAACCATTTGATAACTATAACTTCTTTATACTTTATTCTTTGAGCTGGCGTTATTACATTTGCAGTGCTTGAAAAATATCTTAAATGAGGCTGATTGTAATTGAAGGAGTAGACGGCGCGGGTAAATCGACGCAGATAAAACTGCTGAGAGATCATCTCACAGCTTTGGGATATAAATGTGAATATCTGCACTTTCCGAGGGTCGAAACCCCATATTTCGGTGATCTTATCGCCAGATTTCTTCGTGGTGAATTTGGTTCACTGAATGAGGTTGATCCGTATATCGTGGCTATGCTTTATGCCGGCGACAGAAAAGATGCATCGGGAATTATAAGCGACTGGCTTAAAGCCGGAAAGTTTGTTCTTCTTGACAGGTATACCTATTCGAACATTGCTTATCAGTGTGCAAAACTCACCGATACCCTCGCAAGGAATGAACTCCGCAGGTGGATAATGTCGCTTGAATTCAATCATTTTGCGATACCTGAACCAGATCTTAATATTTTTCTCGACGTGCCTTTCTCTTTCACTGAAAAGAAATTAACAGACTCCAGATCGGGAGATGACCGGACCTACCTTAACGGCAGCCGTGATATACATGAAGAGAGCCTTCTGTTTCAGAGAAGCGTGCGCGACATCTATCTGAGCGTTGCGGAAACAGACAAAAGGCTTGCAGTTATTAATTGCAGCAACAATGAAGGCGGCATGTATGATCAGGACAAAATATTCCAGCTAATAATCAGACTATTAACCGACAGAAAGATTATCTGATATGAGGTATTTGAGAATTGCAGCCAGAATAATTGTCGGACTCGTATTCATTTTTTCCGGTGTGGTAAAAGCCATTGATCCACTTGGTTCGGCTTATAAATTTCATGACTACTTTTTAGCTTTCAACCTAGCTTTTCTCGACTGGCTCGCCTTGCCTCTTGCGATTATGCTATGTACTGCCGAGTTTCTCGCAGGATTCTCTGTTCTGACAGGCATCAGGCATAAGACCGGTATATGGACCGTTCTTCTGCTTATGGCGGTATTCACGCCTCTCACCCTGGTTCTGGCTCTTACAAATCCCGTTTCTGACTGTGGTTGCTTTGGGGATGCAGTCCACCTGACCAACTGGCAGACTTTCGGAAAGAATGTTGTAATTACTGCTCTTGCACTGATTGTTTTTGCCGGGAGATCCAAATCAAAGCCATTGTTCAGCAGTTTGAAGGAAATGTCGGTTATTGCTGCCGTTACAATCGTGTTCATCCTGTTTTCCCTTTTCAACCTGCGTTATCTGCCGGTTATAGATTTCCTGCCTTACAAAACCGGAACCACTATTGCCGATAAGATGGCAGTGCCTGAAGGAGTTCCGGTTGACGAATATCTAACGACATTCATTTATGAAAAAGAGGGAGTAAAAAAGGAATTCACAATTGAAAACTATCCGGCAAATGATACAACCTGGAAATTTATAGATCAAAAATCCCTGCTTGTAAAAAAAGGATATCTTCCGCCAATTCATGATTTCAGCATAACCACTCTTGAAGGGAATGACATTACAGGTGAGATCCTTTCTGATAATTCCTTCACACTTCTTATGATCTCAAAGAAACTTGAAAAAGCCGGCGCAGAAGATCTTGAAAAGGGCTTCAGCACAGGAAAGTTTTGCATTGAAAATGGATTTGGATTCTATGTCGTTACGGCATCAGGAGGCGATGAGATTAATCGTTACAGCAACGGGCTGAAGTTCTGCACAGCTGATGAGACCACATTGAAGACCATGGTCAGAGCAAATCCGGGCTACATACTGATAAAGAACGGGGTGATTATCGGAAAATGGTCCTGGGCAAACCTTCCCGACAATAAAAGGTTCTCGGAGATCTTCACAAAAGGGAAATAACACATTACTTATGATTCATATCAATAAACAATTATATCTATTTAAAACTTAATAAACATGAGAAAGAAAATTGTTGCCGGGAACTGGAAAATGAATATGGATCTGGCTGAAGGGTTGAAATTTGCTGAATCAATCGACAAATATTTCAGGGAAAAACCCTCTGAAAAGGCACTCGTTATTTTATGCACTCCTTTCATTCATCTTGCGGGAGCATCGGAGATCCTTAAGCATGGCAAGATAGCACTGGGAGCTCAGAACTGTTCATCAGAAGCATCAGGTGCCTATACAGGGGAAGTTTCAGCCTGGATGGTAAAAAGCACAGGGGCTGAGTATGTGATAATTGGTCATTCTGAAAGAAGATCATATTACCACGAAGATGATAAGCTGCTCAGCAAAAAAACAATGCTGGCTCTGAACAGCGGGCTTAAGGTGATCTTCTGCTGCGGTGAGGTCAAGGAGGAAAGAGAAAGTGACAAGCATTTTCTCATTGTAAGAAGACAGCTTGAGGAAGGCATCTTCTGCCTTACCGAAGAGCAGATGAATTCAGTCATCATTGCATATGAACCGGTCTGGGCAATCGGCACCGGGCTCACAGCCTCACCTGAGCAGGCTCAGGAGATGCATAAGTATATCCGCGATATAATAAGGGAAAAATTTGGCAGCGATTGCGCTAAGAAGCTTCCGATACTCTATGGAGGAAGCTGCAAACCTTCGAATGCCGCAGAGATCTTCTCCAAACCTGATGTAGACGGCGGACTTATCGGAGGAGCTTCTCTTAAAAAAGAAGATTTCGCAGGTATTGTCGAGGCTTTCTGATATTATAACCCGGTATAATGGCTAAAAGACTGGCTATCTTTATTCTGTTTGTGCTTTTCGTCTCCCCTGGCAGACTCTCTGCCCAGGGGAAATCCAAATTTTCGGGCGATGCTGAAAAATACAGGGAAGAGATAACCGTATTCATGGGACCCAACCTGAATCCCGAACAGCGTGCAGTCTTAAATGATTTTCTTAATAAATGGGACAGCACTTCATTCTCTAATGATATAAAGAACAGGATAATTGAGATTTCGGTCCAGATGGCATCAAGGCTGATGAGACCAGCCCCTCATTTTATTGAATACTTCAGGAGCCTTAATTCCTTCATTGGTTATAACCGGACATCAAAAGACCTTTCGGACTGGCTGAAAGGGCTGAACAAACTTTTACCTGACAGGAAAACAGAGAACGAAAGGATAAACGTTTTCATTAAAAACACTGCCTCGATGATAAAATCGGGCATTCTCTATGAATCGGGATCAATGAAATGGAAGGTAAAAGACAGTCCGTTAAAATTTAATTTCGATACTGTTTTCTACATAACTGTTTCAAATGCCACACTCACCTGCGTGGCGCAGAAGGACAGCACCGAAATATACAAGGCATCAGGCATTTACTTTCCCCACCTGCTGCAATTCAATGGTTCAAAGGGAGTTGTAACATGGGAAAAGGCCGGATTCATTGCCAGCGATGTATACGCTGAAATGGATGAATATACAATCGCTACAAATAAAAGCTCCTTTACAGATGACTCTGCAAGATTGGTACACAGCAAGTACTTCAAAGAACCTGTATCGGGCGAGCTTAGCGACCAGGTGGTTCATATTGCAGCAAAGGAAAGGGCAGTATTCCCGCGTTTTGAAACATTCACCAAAAAGTTCAAAATAAAGGATCTGTACGAATCGGTTGATTATGAAGGAGGACTCTCATTTGAAGGAGCAACTGCAAAGGGCAAAGGAGAGAATATGGCGCCTGCCAGGATTTCTTTATTCAGAAACGACACCCTCTATATAAAAATCCGGGCCAAGGAGTTCGTTTTTTCAAAGGGAGGCCTTAACAGTTCTGAAACTTCAGTTACACTCTACCTTGATAAAGACAGTATTTACCACAGTAATCTCGGCTTCTCCTTCTTTTCAGCCAACAGGCAGGTAAACCTTTTCAGGACGAATAACCCGGTATCAAAGAGCCCCTATTACAATTCATATCACAGCATCGACATGTATTTTGAATACCTGACATGGAACATGAACGAGTCGAATATAATCATGTCGCGCTCAAAAGGGGCTGCAATGGGGCAGGCGCTCTTTGAATCGTCATCATATTTCAACTCCGGCTATTTCATGCGGCTTATGGGCATTGATGAATACCATCCTCTGAACCGGCTTATTAAGTTCTCTGAATATTACTATTCCGAGACATTTCCGGTTGTTGAGTTTGCCAAATGGTTGAACAGGCCGCAGGATGCAGTGACAGGTCTTTGTATTGACATGGCCAATAAGGGATTCGTTTTTTATGACCGTACAAACAATGAGGTTACAATCAAGAAGAAAACAAAAGACTTCCTCGATGCCTACGCAAAGAAGAAGGATTATGATGTTTTAAGCATTCTGAGCGAGACAGCAGCCCCGGAGGATAATGCATTTCTTAACCTTAACAACTACGACCTGACTGTAAACGGAGTCACTCAGGTATTCCTCAGCGATTCACAAAAGGTTGCTATTTACCCCGAAAACAAGCAGATAATCATCAGGAAGAACAGAAAGATGGAATTCAACGGGATTATTGATTGCGGGCTCTTTAAAACATTCGGGCACGAGTTCACTTTCGATTATAACAGTTTCACAATTGACCTGAGGAAGATCGACTCAATAAAGATTGCAGTTGAGACTGATGTCAGAGATATATTTGGCAAACAGGAAGTCAGGGATGTGGCCAGCCTGATCCAGCTTGGTTCAGCAGAACTCTTCATCGATCACCCCGATAATAAGTCTGGACTTAAGAGCCTTAAACAGTACCCTATAATAAATGCCAGAACCTACTCCTATATTTTTTACGACAAAATACCTGGTCTGGAAGGAATATATAAACCTGAGGACTTTTATTTCAAGGTCGATCCATTCATTTATGAGAATATCGACCATTATCAGATGAACGACATGAAATTGCCCGGAGACTTCATGGGGGGAACCATACTGAAGCCAATGCGCCAGAACCTCGAAATACAGAAAAATTTCTCACTCGGGTTCAACATGGTAATTCCAAAGGAGGGAATTGAGATATACGATGAACGCGCAATACTCTATGATTCACTCCACATGAGCAACCAGGGACTTATTGCGAATGGAAAGATGAAACATCTTACATCGACTACTTTTGCGGGTGAATTCAAGTTATTTCCCGATTCAATGCTAACACATTCCGAATCGTTCTTTACTGAAAAGGATACAACAGGCAAATACCCTGTGGTAACCAGCGAGGGTGCAAATATCAGGTGGCTCACCCGGAGTGACGAATGGCTTGCGACCAATGCAAAAGGAAAGAGCTTCAACATGTTTGAAAACGGAACAACCCTCGACGGCCTGATTAATCTCACACCTGATGTGATGAAGGGCAGAGGGGTAATAAACATGACAAATTCGAGGATCACATCAGATCTTTTTAACTTTTCATCAAATGAAATAAAAGCCGACACTGCAGATTACAATCTCAAGTCAACAACAACCAACGGGTATTCATTCATTGCCGAGAATGCCAATACAAATATCAACTTTGATAAAAAGCTTACCACCTTCCATCTCAACACAGATTCGTCTGTTGTGAAATTTCCCGAAATCCAGTACTTCTGCACCATGACCGATTTCTCCTACGACATGGATAAGAGGATCCTGAGCATGGAACAGAAGGGCAAATCGAATTCCCCTCTGCTGGCAGCTGAAAACCTGTTAAAGCTCGATTTTAAAACCCTCGACAAGCCAACATTCTTCGCTACAAACAGCATCAGGGATACAATCTCCTTCTCTTCGTGGAAGGGAACCTATCATCTCGACCAGGAATATATTGAAGCTGAAAATATTAATTACATTCATATAGCGGATGCCCTCATACAACCCGACAGCGGAAAACTGATAATCAGGAGAAGGGCACAGATACAGCAGCTGCAAAATGCAAAAATCGCCATAAACAACAGGCACATCCTCCACTCCGCAAAAGTCACAATCGAATCGCCAAAGAGATATGCAGGCAGCGGAATTTATGATTACCTGGCTGAAGAGAGGGAAATTCAACCGATTAATTTCACTGAAATTACAGTTGATACGCTCACCACAACCGCGAGGGGAAATGTACCGGTGGGGCAGAACTTCATGCTCGGCTCTGCTTTCTCTTTTTCAGGCGATGTAACACTCTCAGCGAGATCAGACAATATGACTTTCAACGGAATTACCGGCATATCGCATAACTGCAGTTCAATAAAAAGCTATGCAATGAAATTCAAGTCGGCTATCGACCCGAAAAGGATAATGATACCTGTGGGTGATAAAACGCGCGACCTCAACGATAATCTTGTGTTCTCCGGATCGTATATGACAAACGATTCAATACATATCTATCCCGCATTTCTTTCAGCACAGAAGTCCTGGACCGACATCCCGGTTGTAAGTGCAAAAGGTTTTCTCTACTACGATAAGGGGAAAGGACAGTATCTGATATCCTCACTTGAAAAACTTACGGATCCGAAACTTCCCGGTAATCTTATTTCATTCGACAACAATTTCTGTGTGATAGCCGGAGAGGGAACCCTGAATCTTGGAACAAAGCTCGATCTGGTGAAACTTAATACAGCCGGAAAGCTGACTCAGTCTGCCGACTCTGGGAAAGTGGCCATTGAAACCGTAATGGGTCTTGATTTTTTCTTCTCCCCTGATGCTCTGAAGTTTATGGCTGAGGAGCTCAGAATGATGCCAACACTCCGACCTGTAAATCTGAGCAGCGAAATGATAAACAAGGGGATGAAGGATCTCCTTGGAACAACAGTTGCAGCCCAGGTAAAGGATGAAATGGATCTTTTCGGCACATCAAGATCCCTTCCAAAGGATTTCCCTTATGAACTTGTCCTTAACGATGTAAAACTAACCTGGAATGAATCAACATCATCTTTCAGGTCTTCAGGAAAAATAGGGATCGGGTTTGTAGGACCGCAGCCTATTAACGTTTATGTGGACGGTTCAATAGAGATTCAGCGCAGGAGAACCGGCGATCTGGTAGATATTTACCTTAAGGCAGATGCAACAACATGGTACTATTTTTCATACTTCAGAGGGGTAATGATGACCCAGGCCGGCAATGCTGAATATAACACTATAATAAATAAAGTGAAGGTCAATAACAGGAAAGATCCTCAGTCGACATCACGTGTGGAATACTCCTATATGATAGCAGCCGAAAACCGTCTGAGAAGTTTTCTGAGAAGGATGGAAAGCGATGGGGAAGCTGTAGCGGATCCTCCGGTCAATCAATAGTGACTTTTCCCCTTTCACCAAGTTCAATCAGCTCCATATCGCGTAACTTTTTACCGTCTATTGTAAACCGGAGTGCCGTCATGAACTTATGAAACCCTGAGTAACCGGCAGCGCCGGGATTTGCATACAGGAAGCCGCCTTTTTTGTCGTGCATCACCCTTGCGATATGTGAATGTCCGCAAATAAAAAGATCGGGAGGATTATCGTATATCAGCTTCCGTATGCTATGATGATAATTACCCGGAGAACCTCCGATATGGGTTATCCACACGTCTACTTCATCGATGGTGAACCTCAGGGTTTCTGGAAAGACAACCCTTACCCGGTGATTGTCGATGTTTCCGTAAACCGCTCTCAGGGGCTTGAAGGCGGCAAGCGAATCTGCAGTTTCGAGATTGCCGATATCTCCTGCATGCCAGATCTCGTCGCATTCTGCAAAATGTTCATAAAGCCTCGGATGGATCCAGCCATGAGTATCAGATATAAGACCAACTCTCACTTCCTGTTTTTTATATTTCTCCCGAATATATGGTATAGATTTTGATTAACCATTATTAGGAATATAGAATTCGATATAATATATTTATCGCGTGAAAAAACTGAATGTCATAAAAATCTTTCTTCTACTTATACTAAGCATATACACTCTGGAGAGCATTGCCCAGACAAATTCTGCATCAAAACAAAAACAGTCTCAAAGTCAGACAAGCTCAAAACAAAAACAAGCTGATAGCCCGACAGCTCCCAAAACTGAAATAAAAGTACAGGATACTGTTTTTTTTGAACTTCCCGACAGCGCTAATTACAAAAATGCAAGGACATACTGGGATGAATTACCGGAATTTCCGGGGGGCAAGGATTCACTGACCACTTATGTTGTAAATCATACTGTGTATCCCGAATCGGCCATCAAAGACAAAATAGAAGGAAGAGTGTTTATGAGATTTGCAATAGAACCAGACGGATCTACTTCTGATATAAAGGTCTTTATCGGTGTCAGGAGCGATCTGGACAATGAATGCATAAAGACTATAAGGGAAATGCCAAAATGGAAACCGGGTACCACAGTTCTCAGGGCAAATAAGGGTTGGTACAGAACTAAAACAAAATGGATGTATTCAATTCCATTTACCTTCTCCTTAACGAAAAGCGAAAAGGGCGAAGCGAACATTATTACACCCAAATAGATCCTCATCATTATTCAGGAACCTCTACATTGTGTTACTGCTTACAATATTCACTCTGAATAAATAGTACCGGATATGCAGATATTTTACGCCCCGGATATTTCCGGAAACAGCTATATCCTTGATGAGAAGGAGTCAAAACACAGCATAAGGGTGCTAAGGATGTCCAAAGGTACAGCTGTAAGACTGATCGACGGGAAGGGCAATCTTTATGAGGGGGTAATAAACAATCCCGATCCGGGCAGATGCACTATTGAGATTACCGGCGTGACAAATGATTTTGAAAAACGGAACTACAGGATCCATATAGCCATTTCACCCCTTAAAAACCCTGAGCGCTTCGAATGGTTCATAGAGAAAAGTGTTGAGATAGGGATCGACGAGATAACGCCGCTGATATGCAGGAATACTGAGAAGCCCGGCATAAAAAGTGAAAGAATAAACAATATAATTGTCTCTGCAATGAAGCAGTCGGTGAAACCGGTCAGACCGACACTGAACGAAGCTTGCACTTTTGCCGCTTTTACAGGTAATAATATAAAAGGGAAAGCGATGATTGCCCATTGTAATTACTCCTTTGAAAGAAAAATGATTTCTGAATGCTGTTCAAAGGGCGATGATGCTTTAATTCTAATTGGTCCTGAAGGTGATTTCAGTGCAGAGGAGATCGGAATTGCCTTGAGCCGCGGGTTCACTTCAATACATCTTGGCCAGAGCCGCCTGAGAACAGAAACGGCAGGCATCACTGCCTGCCATTCCGTTTATTTTATCAACCAGTGAAATACCCCTACTGTTTCTCCTGGTTCCCATTGGTCTCTTTTGTTTTCCATCTGCCTGCTTTCCTTAGCGCCTGATCAAGAATATACTCAATCTGCCCGTTAGTGCTGCGGAATTCATCTGCAGCCCATTTCTCAAGCGCTTTGAGCTTCTCCTGATCAATTCTGAGAACAAATGGTTTTTTCTCGCTCATATCAAGTGTGCAAAGTACCGGTGTTAACAATTGGCGTGGCATCCTTATCGCCGCAAAGCACAACCATAAGGTTACTGACCATAGCAGCCTTTTTCTCCTCATCAAGTTCAACGATCTTTTTATTGGATAGCTGCTCAAGGGCCATCTCGACCATCGACACTGCGCCTTCAACAATTTTGAATCTTGCAGATACTACTGCCGAAGCCTGCTGCCTGCGAAGCATGGCATTGGCAATTTCTTCGGCGTAAGCGATATAGTTAATGCGTGCCTCAATAACTTCGATACCGCAGATCTGAAGTCTTTCAATTATCTCTTTTTCAAGCTCTGTATTTACCTCTTCCCCGCCGCTGCGAAGTGCGATTACTGCATCATGGTCTTCAAAGTTGTCGTAGGGATATAAACCGGCAAGTTTGCGGAGCGCGGCATCGCTCTGGACCAGAACGAAATGCTGAAAATCATCAACATCAAATACTGCCTTAAAAGTATCCTTCACTCTCCACACAAGGACCAGACCGATCTTGATCGGGTTCCCAATCTTGTCATTTACTTTAATAGGCTCACCATTAAAGTTACGGGCCCTGAGGGATACATGCCTGGTAATATAAAACGGATTAACCCAGAAGAATCCATTATCTCTTATGGTTCCTCTGTAAGCGCCAAAAAGAACCATAACACAGGAGCTGTTCGGATTGACAACCTTGAAACCAAGGCTGGTAAACACTGAAAGAAGAGTCAACGTGATTCCAAGCCAGATAATGTTAAAATAAAATCCGGCGATTGCTCCACCGATAAACAATACTGTTGCCAGCAGAGCCAGATAACCTGAGATGGGTTTTACTGTAAATTCATTTTTCATTGTATATGATATTAATATAATATCACAAAGATATTATATTAATTTATTATGTGCAAAAAAAAACACAGATTTTTTCTGTGTTTTTTCTTTTTCAGTTTTTTTCGCGGACCGAAGCGACTAGCCGTTTTATCAGCCGCTTTCCAGGTACCGGTTTTACCTTGTTAAGAATTTCAATCACATCACTGAACTGCGAATCAAATCCCCATGCATCTTCATACAGGTCGGTCTCATCAACATTTATATCGTGATATGAAATAAAAGGAGTAGAAATATTACCCATAGGCTTCATGTTTTCATATTTCTATAAAAACGGCCCCTGATATTATTTTATTGTAACTTTCTTAATAATAATTTAAATAATCAGGGTGCAGGTTGCAGGGTGCGCGGTGCTGGGTGTAGAGCCGTTGTGCCGTTGCGCCGTTGTGCCGTTGAGCCGTTATGCCGTTGCGCCGTTGCGCCTTTGTGCCGCTGCGCCGCTGCGCCATCCCTAGTTCATCGTAAGAGTTATCTTCTTCTCCTCCATTGTCCGGCGCAGATTGATAAGAGCATATCTCATCCTGCCAAGAGCCGTATTTATGCTGACACCTGTAATATCTGCAATCTCCTTAAAGCTAAGTCCGGAATAATGCCTTAGAATAACAACCTCCCTCTGGTCATCCGGAAGATGGCTGATCATCTTTCTTATATCCTTCTGGATCTGCCTTTTAATCATGTTATCCTCAACATTATCCTCGGCAAACCGCCTGGAATTGAAAATATCAGACTCATAATTGTCATTCGAAATGGTATTCATCTGCTTTATCCGGCGGAAATGATCAATTATCAGGTTGTGCGCAATACGCATCACCCATGATAAAAACTTTCCGTTATCTGCATATTTTCCGGTTTTTACAGACTGCATGACCTTCAGAAAGGTATCCTGGAAGATATCTTCAGCCAGAGCCTGATCGCGAATATAAAGGCTAATATAAGCGAAAACTTTTGTTTTATGGCGGTGGATTAGTTGTTCAAAACACGACTGCTCACCTTTTACGAACCTCATTATCAGTTCATAATCGGAAATCATTTTATTCATAACTCACTCTTTAAATTAAACAGAGTAGAGATATTGTATAGGCAGTCCTCCTTTGTTTTGGTTAACTTGAGTATCACAAAGAAAACAATTTTTTTTAATTTGAAAATATTACTTTTGCTTTTTATTCAATTTTTAACAAAATATTAACATCAGGCATGCAGGGAAGAATTGAGATCAGGGGGGCAAGAGTGCATAATCTGAAGAATATAAGCCTTGATATCCCCAGGGATAAACTCATAGTAATCACAGGTGTTTCAGGTTCCGGAAAATCATCCCTTGCATTCGACACAATATATGCAGAAGGACAGAGACGTTATGTAGAAAGCCTCTCATCGTATGCCCGCCAGTTTCTTGGAAGGATGAACAAGCCTGAGGTTGACTTCATCAACGGCATTCCTCCGGCAATTGCAATCGAACAAAAGGTCAACTCACGAAATCCCCGTTCCACGGTAGGCACATCTACTGAAATATATGACTACATCCGCCTTCTCTTTGCCCGGGTAGGCCGTACCTACTCCCCTGTTTCAGGAAAGGAAGTAAAAAAACACAGTGTTGACGACATTGTTGATTTTCTGGCATCACTTGATGAGGGCACAAAAGTGATAATAACATCGGCTGGCGAAATCCCCGGCAATATTGATGCAAGCGAATACTTCAGGTTCCTTTCAAAACAGGGCTTTAACCGCATCGAAGACGAAGGTGAGCTTATCAGGATTGACGAGCTTCAATCGTACGACAAATACAAAGCAGGTCAACAGGTTAACATCGTTATCGACAGACTTGTCATAAGTCATTCCGCTGATAATTTCAGCAGGGCGGCCGATTCTGCCCAGACTGCTTTTCAGACAGGCAAGGGATATTGCCAGGTGGTTATCCAGGATGAGTCGGGGACCAGGCGTGAAAATTTCTCGAACATGTTTGAGGAGGATGGAATAGTGTTCGCTGAACCAAATGAATATCTTTTCTCTTTTAACAATCCAATCGGAGCCTGTCCTGTCTGCGAAGGCTATAGTAAAATAATAGGCATCGACGAAAATCTTGTCGTACCAAACCAGAATCTATCGGTTTATGAAGATGCCATAGTGTGCTGGAAGGGCGAAACAATGAAGAAGTGGAAAGAAAGGCTTCTGGCAAATGCGGACCAGTTTGGATTTCCGATTCATAAGCCCTATTTCCAGCTGACAGACGAACAGAAGACTATCCTCTGGAAGGGGAATAAATACTTCTATGGTATTGACAGGTTCTTTCAGCATCTTGAGGAGAAAAAATTCAAGATCCAGTACCGTGTTCTTCTCAGCAGGTACAGAGGAAAGACAACCTGTCCCGAATGCAAAGGGGGCCGGTTAAGAAAAGAGGCAGGATATGTGAAGATCTCAGGAAAAACTATTCAATCGCTGGTCTCATTGCCGGTTGCTAAATCTTACGAAGAGTTCCTGAATCTTAAGCTGAGCGAAGAGGATCTGAAAATAGCAGACAGACTGATAAAGGAGATAACGATCCGTCTCAAATTTCTTATTGATGTCGGATTGCCGTATCTTACCCTCGACAGGCTCTCTTCAACCCTTTCGGGCGGCGAGTCTCAGAGGATAAACCTTTCAACATCCCTCGGGAGCAGTCTTATTGGTTCAATGTATATACTTGATGAACCCAGCATCGGCCTTCATCCGCGCGATACGAACCTATTGATAGCTGTGCTTAAGGAACTGAGGGACATGGGGAATACTGTTCTTGTGGTTGAACACGAGGAAGAGATAATACGTGCTGCCGACATGATAGTCGACATGGGACCAGAAGCCGGAAGGCTTGGCGGTGAAGTTGTTTACCAGGGAGGCCTCGATCTTTCTTCTTCAAATAAATCACTCACCGCAGACTACCTCAGCGGACGAAAATCAGTGCCAGTACCTTCTGCAAGGCGGAAATGGAACAGTTATATTGATATTAAAGGCGCACGGGAGAACAACCTCCGCGATCTGGATGTAAGGTTTCCTCTCAGGGTGATAACGGCTGTTACAGGAGTAAGCGGTTCCGGAAAGTCGAGCCTTGTGTCGGATATTCTTTTCAAAGCCTTGACGAACAGAATAAGCGGAAACAGCCTTAAGCCAGGTCAGTTCAGCGATATATCGGGCGACATTGCCTCGCTAACAGGCATTGAACTTGTAGACCAGAATCCTATTGGGAAATCGAGCAGGTCCAATCCTGTTACTTATCTTAAAGCTTATGATGAGATCCGGAAATTATTCTCAGAGCAGCAGGCTTCAGTTCAGAATAATTTCAAGGCATCGCATTTTTCGTTCAATATAGAAGGCGGCAGGTGCGAGGAGTGCCAGGGAGAAGGGATAATCAGAGTAGAGATGCAATTCATGGCCGATGTCGAACTTACCTGCGAGAATTGCAAGGGAATGAGGTTCAGAAAAGATATCCTTGAAGTACGATATCATGGAAAAAACATCTTCGACATGCTCGAAATGACAATAGACGATGCTATTGATTTCTTCGGAGCCCATCCCGGCAAAAGTGAGAAAAGAATAATTGAAAAACTGAAGCCGCTGGCTGATGTAGGTCTGGGTTATATTAAGATGGGTCAGTCGTCAAGCACGCTTTCCGGGGGTGAAAGCCAGAGAGTGAAGCTTGCATATTTTCTTAGCCAGGAGAGGGGGAATGGCCATATTCTTTTCATATTTGACGAACCTACCACCGGACTTCATTTTCATGACATAAACAAGCTCCTTAAGTCGATAAATGCCCTTGTTGACCATGGTCATTCTGCTATACTAATAGAACATAACCAGGAAGTTATTAAGAGTTCCGACTGGGTGATAGATCTGGGACCTGAGGGTGGAGAGGATGGCGGAAGAATTGTTTTCCAGGGAAAACCGGAAGAACTTGCAAAATGCAGTGAATCGTATACCGGAAAATTTCTTGCGTCTAAATTAAAAAAATAGGGACGATTTGTAAATCGTCCCTGAACTGGAAAATATTTTCAGCGAAAGCTATTTCTTCAGTTTAAATCCAAACATTATTGAAACACAGCCGCTGGCAGGAGTCTCGCCCGATTTACTGCGTTCAGGAACTTTGACAACAAGTTTAAGCTGCTGGCTTGACTGTAGCTCAAAATCCCATGACTTTGCAAAATTTGAATTCTTATTTGAATAGATTACATTCTTTGTTGCATCATAAACAGTGAACTCAACATTTGACAGATTCTCCTCTCCTACTATAGCCACCCTGTATTTCATGTCGGAATAAAATGTTTTATAGAGTTCCGCTTCTTCACCCTCAACAAGTACAGCAGCATGATAGTTTCCGTCGTGAATATAAGCCCCCAGCTCAGGAATACCTACCTTCTTTGCAAAAGATTTGCACTGACCATTCACCGATACTGTACCGGCAAGCAATACTAATGCAATAATAGGAAATATAAGTTTTAGTCTCATAGCTCGTGTTATTTTACAAATGTACTTCTGATTTCTGCAACTGCTGTAGCAAGTTCCTGGAAAACAGCAGGAGTCAGGTTTGACTTGACTTCCGATTTAAGATATGTCGTATTTGTCGTTTCAACGTACTCGGGCCTTACGGGCGTGGTAGTGAGACTAATTTTGTCAAATATTGACTTAAGTTTCTGAACCTGAATTGTAAGCTCATCAATTGCCGGATTCCCTTTATTGTCTGCAAGCAGGTTCAGTAGTATATCAATTGAAAGTTTCTGATCAATTATCCGGCCGACAAGTTTGTTGCCGTTAAAATCTTTCATATCGACAAGCCTTGTGGCGATGTAAAGTCCTTCAAACCAGCCTCCAACCAGCACCATTGCAGCAATTGCAGGCTGACCGTTATCAACGAGATCTGAATTTGAATTCATAAACGTCTCGCTGACGATCTCCATAATTACCTCAGTGTTATTTATATTTTGCTCGAGCCTGTCGATAGTCGACTGTTCAATTGCCCTCAGGATACCAAGCCCTTCAGCCATCTTCTTCGCAGCATTCATGTAATCAATAATAAGCTGGGTCTGTTCATAAAGACTCGTGAAGCTAAGATCGCAGGTATAAACTCCAAGATTAAGAGCCATGCTCTTGCTTGTTGCATAATTATCGGCATTCTCCAGCGAATTAAGCAGTTCCGGGTCAAATTTGGCTCCTGTTGACTTGATAAGCATTGCCGATTCGAGAGGAGAAGGAAGAGCCATGAATATCTGCTTGGCCCTGTTGATATCGTTGACAAGTGCAGGATTATCTTTTGGTACTTCTATGCTTAAATCATCAACCTGCTCTTTTGTGCTGCACGACTTGCATCCGTTAAAGAGCAAAGTCGTTGAAAGAAGTATTACCAACAATCCTGAACTAATTCCTGATTTCCTATTCATAATGAAATTGTTTAAGTGTCAAACGTAATTCCGGCCTAAATTAGTATAAAATTTTTATTTTTCAAAAACAGCCTCAATAATTGATGGTATTTCTAACTTTGAGGCGATAAAGCCAGGAATTAAGAAAAATGAAACGATCCGAAAAACAGCTGAAAGAACTCGAGTCAGTTCTTGGCAAAGGTAAACTTTCTCAGATAGAAAAGGCAATCGGGGCTCTCAGGGATGAGGAAGCTTTTGAAGGAGCGATAGGATTATTGATCGCATTCTACGACAAAAGTGCTGACCCTGGTCTGAGACGGGTTATCGAATTCTTCATGAACGACATGAAGGATATAGATGGCAGAGAGGAGGTTATTGCTGAATTAAGGAAGCCGTTGAATAATGAGACAATTACAATGATTGCCTCTTCATGCTGGCAATCGGGGCTCGATTATTCAGCTTACGCGGGAGATTTCCTGAAAGTGTTTTTTAAGGGAGACTATGCTGCAGCTCTTGAATCGTTAACCGTAATAGAGGAATTTGCTCATGAAATTGAATTACCTGTCAGGAATGAGATGATTGAACTTCTTAAGAAGGGGACAGCCTCGTCACATCCCGAAAAATCAGCCCTTACGAAGGAGATGATAGCTATTCTTTCGCGGTAAACATACTTTCTTAAAAGAACTGCTAATCCGTGGATGAAAAGTACTTCATGAACTGCGTCCGTTCAAAGACTGCCGGTTTATTATAATTATGCATGTTGAGCATTCCTCTGAATTCACTAATGCTTTTATAACCTTTGGCGCTCATCCATTCCTCAATCTCCCGGTTCATGGTATTAAGGTATGAAATTCCTTTCTCATACAGCACTGAACAAACCTGAACGCTCGAAGCCCCTGCCAGAAGATATTTTACTGCATCATTTCCGCTGTGCACTCCGGTGGAGGCCGAAATATCAATTTTAATATCCTGCGAGCTGGCCATGGCAATCCATCTCAATACATATCTCATATCCTTTTCTGTACTGAAGATTGAAGCAGGAACAATCGACATCTTGTCCGTATCAATATCAGGTTCATAAAACCTGTTGAACATCACAACGCCCCTTACTCCCCTCATGTAAAACTGGTCGATCATATAAAGAATGTTGGAGAACTTATAGCCTATTTTAATTGCAACAGGTATTTTCACAATAGACTTAAGCTTTTCAATCAGATCAAAATAGAGTTTCTCAGAATCAGAAGCCGACTTCTTCCTGTCGGTTGGCATAAAAAAGACATTTATCTCCAGAGCATCAGCTCCCGCTTCTGCAACCTCACTGGCAAAATCAGTCCAGCCTTGCGCAGAGTAACAATTAATACTTGCAATTACAGGGATGCCAAGTATCTTCTTTGCTCCCCGAATAAGTTCAAGATACTCGTTTACAGAATTCTTTCTGACATAATACGACATATAGTCATCGGCTTCAGGATAATCGGTAGTATGAGGATATGCACTTAAATCATAGTTTATCTGCTCCTCGAAAAGTGATTTAAGAACGACGGCGCCGGCCCCGTTTTTCTCGGCATCAGTCAGACTCTGAATAGTTGCAGTAAGCCTGCTGCTGCTTACTATCAAAGGACTTTTGAGGGTAAGTCCAAGGTAGGTAGTGTCAAGTTTCTTCATAAAATATTTTGTTAAAGACCTTTTATTTTCTTTCACCAAAAATTATACTGCCCAGTCGTACCATTGTGCTTCCCTCCTCAACGGCTATTGTATAATCACCTGACATGCCCATTGAAATATCGGAAAAAAGCTGATCAGCTACGAAGTACCTTTTCTTTATTAAGCTGTAGCAATCGGAGAGATACCTGAACTCGCTTCTTACCTGGGCGGTATCGGACGTATATGTTGCCATCCCCATTAAACCGCAAATTTTAACGTACTGAAGATCATTTGTTTCTCCCGAGTCAAGGATACTAATGAGCTCCTCCGGTGAGAATCCGGATTTTGTCTCCTCTGATGCAATATGAATCTGCAACAGACACCTGACAGTCCGGGATACCTTTGCTGCTTCAGAGTTAATTGTTTTCAGAAGCTTTAATGAGTCAACAGACTCTATCATACTTACAAAAGGCACAATGTATTTAGCTTTGTTTGTCTGAAGATGTCCGATAAGATGCCACTCAATATCATTGGGGAGAAGATCGCGTTTTGCAAGGAGTTCCTGCACCCTGTTCTCTCCAAAAATTCGCTGACCCGAATCATAAGCCTTCATAATCTCAGATACCGGTTTTGTCTTGGAAACAGCAACCAGTGTTACATTAGAGGGCAACTTTGATTTGATGTCAAGAATATTTCCGGCTATATCGATCATCCAAGAAGGTGGATTACAAGGCCGCTGCGCAGCTTCGGTTCAAACCAGGTCGTCTTCGGAGGCATAATATTTCCTGAATCTGCAATTGTGATCAGCTGCGACATCGATACAGGATACAGGGCAAAAGCTACCTTCATCTCACCGCTGTCGACCCGCTTCTTCAATTCCTTCAGACCACGGATCCCTCCGACAAAATCAATCCTTTTGGATCTTCTCAGGTCCTGGATATCGAGAATCGGGCTGAGAATGAGATTTGTAAGAATCGTAACATCAAGGATTCCGATAGGATCGCTGTCATTGTAAGTGCCTTCTTTTGCTGTAAGGCTATACCAGCGGCCTTCAAGATACATTGAAAAGTTATGCAGCTTCAAAGGCTTATATGTACGCGTTCCCTTATCCTTTATTATAAATCCTTTTTCGAGACGTGGCAAGCAAGACCTCAGCTGTAAGACCGTTAAGATCTTTTATAGTCCGGTTGTAATCAATTATCTGCAGCTGGTTGTCTGGGAAATGAACAGCAAGAAAAAAGTTATATTCTTCATCGCCTTTATGGTCAGGATTGTTGTCTCTCCTTTCCTTCCCTACAAGCGCGGCAGCTGCAGTTCTGTGATGGCCATCGGCAACATATGTAAAGGGGACCTTTTCGCTGAACAGCTTTTCGATAAGCCTGTTTGTTTCGGAACTTCGCACCACCCAGAAGTGGTGGCCAAAACCATCTTCTGATACAAAGTCATAATCAGGCTTCGCTGATGAAACAATCTTATTTACTACCTCATCAATTTCCTTAACAGCAGGATAAGTAAAAAAGACAGGCTCAATATTTGCATTGTTTACCCTCACATGCACCATTCTGTCCTGTTCTTTATCGGGCCGTGTAAGTTCATGTTTTTTGATAATTCCGTTAAGGTAATCATCTACAGCCGCACATCCAGCTATTCCGTATTGTGTCCGGCCTTTCATTGTCTGAGCATAAATATAGAAGTGAGGCTTTTCGTCCTGAACAAGCCATCCCTTCTTTTGCCAGAGCCTGAAATTTTCAACCGATTTATTATAGACCTCCTCCGAATGTGTATCTGTTTCGGGCGGCAGATCAATTTCCGATCTTGTAATGTGAAGCAGCGATGAGGGCTTGCCTTTTGCCATCTTTCCTGCCTCCTCTGCATTCATCACATCATAGGGAAGGCATGCCAGCTCCTTTGCGAGATCGACAGGAGGTCTCAATCCCCTGAATGGTTTTACAATTGCCATATAGTGAATACTTTAAATACTATTTGTTTACTTTAAATTTTTCATTTCCTGTCTTGAAAAAATCAACAATCTGCTGTGCTGCAGCCACTCCCGCATTTATATTAGCTTCTTCAGTCTGGGCGCCCATCTTTTTAGCAGTAAAGATGAACCTGCCCTTGTATTTCTCGTCAAAGACAGCTTTGCAGTCGGGCTCAACATCCGAAAGATAGCTGATGTCACTGCGCTCTTCAAAAATCCTTACAAGACCATCCTCATCAATAACTTCCTTGCGTGCAGTATTAATAAGTACAGCCCCTGCAGGCATTAATTTAAGCAGTTCATATCCGATCGACTTTTTTGTTTTTTCATTTGCAGGCATATGAAGCGATACATACTGGCATTTTGAATAGAGCTCCTCGCTGGTTTTGCATTGTTTCACACCATTGCCGGCCATTTCAGATTCAGAAACAAAGGGATCGTAAGCATAAATTTCCATTCCGAAGCCCCTTGCGATTCCGGCAACATATCTGCCAACATTGCCGAAGGCATGTATGCCAAGAGTCTTAGCTCTCAGCTCAGTGCCTGATTTTCCGCTGAATCCGCCCCGTGCCTGGAAGAGCATCATTTCAAATGCAAGCTCAGCAACCGCATTTGAGTTCTGGCCGGGAGTATTCATGGCAACAACTTTATGAGCGGTGCATGCGGCAAGATCAAGATTATCATATCCTGCTCCTGCTCTTACAACGATCTTAAGTTTTTTTGCAGCCTCAAGAAGTTCAGCCGGTAACCAGGTCACTTCTCACAATAAGTCCGTCAGCATCTGATACAGCAGAGAGCAGCTCGGATGGATTCTTATAGTTTTCAAGCAGCGACAGATTGTAGCCGGCAGTTTCAATTACCTGGCGGATCTGTGTAATAGCTGTTGAAGCAAATGCCTTTTCTGTTGCAACAAGTATTTTCATATTAATTCTTCGATTCAAACTCCTTCATTGCTTTTACAAGCGCTTCTACGCTTTCTTTAGGCAGAGCATTGTAGGTAGATGCCCTGAATCCTCCTGTTGAACGATGTCCCTCTATGCCAAGCAAGCCCTGTGATTTTGCAAAGTCGGCAAAAGGTTTTTCAAGCTCCTTATAGTTCTCAGACATTACAAAGCAGATGTTCATCAGCGATCTGTCTTCGGGATCAGCAATTGTAGGAACAAACAACTTATTCCTGTCTATCTCATCATAAAGGATCTGCGCTTTTTCGATATTCTTCTTCTGGATAGCTTTAACTCCTCCCAGCTGCTTAAGCCATACAAGAGTCTGCTGAGCTGCAAATACAGCAAAAACCGGAGGTGTATTGAACATCGATTCACCCTTAATATGAACACGGTAATCGAGCATGGAAGGAAGAGGACGGCTTACCTTGCCGAGAATATCCTCCTTCACGATGACAAAGGTAACGCCGGCTGGTGCCAGATTCTTCTGTGCGCCTCCGTAGATGAGAGCATATTTGGAGATATCCACCGGACGGCTGAAAATATCCGACGACATATCGGCAACAAGCGGAATCTTCACATCGATGTCCTTCTTGATTTCAGTACCATAAATTGTGTTATTTGTTGTAATATGGAAGTAATCTGCATCTGCCGGGATTGTGTAATTCTTCGGGATATAGTTAAACAGCTTTTCTTTTGATGATGCCACTTCAACTGCATCTCCGAAGAGCTTCGCTTCTTTAAGGGCTTTGCCCGCCCATTCACCGGTATTCAGATAAGCCGACTTGCTGTTCATGAGGTTCATTGGGACCATAGCAAACTGAAGGCTTGCTCCACCGCCAAGGAATAATACCTGATAACCTGCAGGGATATCGAGCAGCTCCCTGAAGAGCGCGATTGTATCATTCATGCAAGCAACAAACTCCTTACTCCGGTGCGAGATCTCAAGAATTGAAAGTCCGGTTCCGGCAAAATCTTTTATTCCTTCAATACTTTTATCAAGAGTGTACTGGGGAAGAATTGAAGGACCTGCATAAAAGTTGTGTTTTTTCATAGTTGAAAAGTTATTTTATTAAAATTAGCTATAATGTCTGCCAAGTATTTTATACAAAAGTAAACAATAATTTTTCAGCGCGCTGCTAAATAATCAACTCTGCGTTTTCAGGATATCGCGTTCAGCTCCACAAGGATTCCGTTTCTTATTACCGGGATCTTGTCTGATACATCTCTTGTAAGGCAAAACCCAATACAATCATCCAGCTTCTTATCTCTGAGCCTCGACCGTTGCGCTGCTTTTTCAATATATCCCGGAAGGTCGGGCTCAGCAAGAGTCCAGATATCAATTGCAGCGAGCGTTGAATCGCATATTGTTGAAAAATGTCCGCTGCCCATAAGATTCCAGGCATAAGCTCCGGCACAAACGGTATCTTCAATATTAAACCGGTTCTTCCATCCGGCGCAGAAGAGCAGAACATCTTTTTCCTGCAAAATGATCCAGGCCGACAGCGCACTGAGGTTAAGAAACGATCCAATGACAATTGTATGAGCGGCTGATGCCTGATTAATTATTCCTGTCCCGTTGGTTGTACTGTAGGCGATCGTCTTCCCTCCTACCTTTTCGTTAGTGAAATTGAAAGGAGAGTTGCCGAAATCAGCAAAATCGAGGACGAAGCCATCGCGTTCAGCTGCAACAAGGAATCCTTTCGATTTGTATTCCTTAGCTTCAGCAACGGTCGATACCGGGATTATTGATGAAGCGCCATTCTCAAAGGCATTGCAGATTGCTGAAGAGGCTCTGAAAACATCAATTATCACAACAATGGAATCGGTATGCTGATCTTTTTCAAAAAGAGCAGGAGAGAAACAGGTCTCAAGTTTTCTTTTCACCATATTGAGTACCGCAATCAACTTTTTTTATAGATGGGCAGGTCTACAAGAGTAGCTTTGAGGTCTTTATTCCTGATCCGGATAAATATTTCGGAACCGGTCTTCCAGTATCCCTTATTGAGATATGCCATTCCGATTCCCTGTTTCATCATAGGCGACATTGTGCCTGATGTGACCTCGCCGATAACCTCGCCTTTTCCATTCACAACTTCATAATGCTGCCGGGGGATGCCTCTTTCATCTAAAACAAATCCCTTAAGCTTCCTTTCAACTCCCTCCTCTTTCTGCTTCAGAAGCAGCGATTTATCGATAAAGTTCTTACTGTCTGTAAATTTTGTTATCCAGCCCAATCCTGCTTCAATCGGAGATGTTGAATCGTTGATATCATTGCCATAGAGGCAGAAACCCATTTCGAGCCGTAAGGTATCGCGGGCGCCAAGGCCTATTGGCCGTATTCCGAACTCTTTACCAGCTTCAAACACAGCCTTCCATAGTTTTGCTCCGTCTTCATTCTTCACATAAATCTCACATCCGCCTGCTCCGGTATAACCGGTTGTTGAAAAAATCACATCGCCAATACCTGCAAATTCAATAACCCTGAAAGTATAATACTCCATATCTTCAATGATAGTATTGGTGAGCTTTTGCATTGCTTTAAGGGCCAGAGGGCCCTGAACCGCGAGCTGGGCAATATTGTCCGAAGCATTTACAAGCTCCTTTCCCGCTGTAAGTCCAAACTTTGCAGCATTCGTAACGCACCAGTTCCAGTCCTTTTCAATATTTGAAGCATTCACGACGAGAAGGTATTTTTCAGCATTGTACCTGTAGACAAGCAGGTCATCAACAATCCCACCCTTTCCATTTGGAAAACATGAGTACTGGATCTTACCATCTACAAGCACAGAGACATCATTAGATGTGACATATTGAAGGAAATCAAGCGCCTTCGGGCCTGTGACCCAGAATTCCCCCATATGAGAAACATCAAAAACACCAACCTTTTCCCTCACTGTTATGTGTTCTTCATTTATGCCAAAATACTCAACGGGCATATTATAACCGGCAAATGGTACCATTTTCGCTCCGGCTTCCTGGTGAAAAATGGTGAATGCAGTATTTTTCATTAGTATAAGAATTTAAGAAATTTATACACAGGTGAAATAAAACTCAAAGCAAGGAAAGAAATTCCATATAAAATCTGATCATTATCAGATTTCGAGTATTTTAAATTCCACCCTCCTGTTATTAGCCCGGCCTTGCGGAGTGGCATTTGTCGAAACGGGTTGAGATGAACCAAATCCCTTATAGCTTATCCGGGCCTGAGCGATTCCCTTGCTGACCAGATACATAACAACAGTCTTTGCCCTGTCGTTCGATAATCTTGCATTCAGGGGCTCGCTCCCGGTTATATCGGTATGCCCTGAAATCTCGAGTTTTACCCCAGGATTATCCTGCAGGAAAGCCAGAAGCCGGTTCAGCTCGGAATATGAACCTGCAGTAAGAACTGCTTTTCCTGATTCAAACAGGATATTATTCAATATAACAGTCTTGCCGACTTTTACCTTTGACATAGCAACATTGAAACTAAACCGATCCGGCACATAACCGGCAGGTACAGAAACCCTCTTCAGATCGGAGAGATATCCGGCAGCCCTCAATTCGAGGAGGTAAGATTTCTTCTCAGGTACCCTGAAACTGTAAGTTCCATCAACAGCTGAGCTTGTAATTGAAGCAACAACCTCGTTCGTTTTTATATCAATGGCATTTATCTTTGCCTGCAGTGGTGCTCCTGATTCCGAATCCGTTACTTTGCCATTCAGAAAAAACACAAGCTCCTCTGCAAGCGGAGCAGGAGCCGGAATGACAGGGATTACCACTTTCTCAACTTCGGGGACAATAACAACAGGTTCAGGTTCAGGAGGAGGAAGGATATTTCCTTCATAGATATCAAGTCCGCCATAGCCATTGCTCCTGTTTGAGACAAAGTAGAATGAGCTGTCGCCTGTAACAGAAGGATAATAAAACAGTTCATCATAGGGGGTATTAAGCGGGTATCCGTAATTCCTGGCACCTCCCCATGTTCCTGAACTGTTCTTTACACTAAAGAAAATATCAAACCCGCCGATTGTATTATGGCCATTTGAGCTGAAAAAGAGGGTGTCTCCAGTAACTGAAAGGCTTACAGCCTCTTCGTCGTAAACTGTATTAACTGCATCACCCATGTTCATCGGTTTGTTCCACCCTTTTTCACTCTTCTGGGTAATTAAATAGATGTCTTTCCCGCCAAGGTTATCATCCCCTCCCTCAGAAACAAAGTATATTTCCTTCCCTGACGGACTCACTGTAAAAGTCGTCTCTTTCTTCTTTGTATTTATTTTAAGATTAATTGACTTCGGATTCTGCCACTCTCCGTTCCTGACTTCCGACATCATAATATCTCCTCCGTTTTCGTAGCCTGCATAGATATACATCACTGTACCCGATTTGTTGATGTACAAAGGCGACTCACAGTATGCGGTGGTTATTGCTGGTCCGGCAGAGGCTGCTTCTGACCAGACCCCGGCTGTAAGTTTAGAGACAAAAATATTCTCATCAAACTTGGAATCCTTATAGTAGTCATTGAATTTTTCAAGACCTTTTCTCGATCCGAAATACATTGTTTTACCATCAGAAGTAAAAACCTGAGAATACTCATCAGCAGATGTGTTTACTGTCGGGCCTAAGTTCAATATTCCAAGTCTCAGCGTATCTTTTGTGACCTCAATGGCCGACTGGCACTCCAGAATCTGTTTCTTTGCCAGGGCAAGACCCTCCTTAGGTTTCCTGGACGAAGAATTCAGATATTTATTAAGTTCCTCAACAGCTTCTGAATACCTTCCCGAATAATGCAGTGCCCTTCCTATTGAAAGATGAATATCATCAGTTATTTCATTATTAAGCTCATAGGCTCTGAGGAGGTAGCCTGAAGCATCATCTTTCTTATCCGACAGGAGCGATGTTATTCCAAGATTATAGTTAAGTTCAGGGCTCTGGGCATTGTAAAGTGAAGCTTCAAAATATTCATTAAAAGCTGTACCAAAGTAGATGCCTCCGGCAACAAAATACTGATCGCCAAGCTTAATATGTGTCCATGCTTCCTTGAATCCTGCTTCCGTGATCTTAAAGTCTTTCTTTCTGACTGAGACCACATCCTGTGCATCTGAAATGTCATGAAAAAATACAAATATCACTGTCAGTATTAGCAGATAAGATCGCATAGGCTCATTGATTTATCACCATAAATGTAGTATATATTTAGTTTATCTGAAAACAGCAATAAAAATAATGCCTGAGCCGTTGTCTTATGATCAGTATAAAAAAATGCTATATTTGTTTGCCTTACTTTTAAATTTCTACCAAATATCCAGTTAAATATGGTTTATAAACATATTAACCCTGAATATCTTGATTCAGTTGCAAATGGTGACAATGAGCTGATTCGCGAAATTGTTGATATGTTCAGAGACCAGGCTGCCGAAATATATGCTGAGATGAGGGCTCTTTCAGATAAAAAGGAGTACCTGGCTCTCGGGCTCCTTGCCCATAAGGCAAAATCATCAGTAGCGATAATGGGAATGGCGGATCTTGCTGCCCTGCTAAAGACCTTCGAACTGAATGCCAGACAGAGTATTGACACTGATGCTTATGAATCATATATTGCCAGGTTCAGGAATGACACCGAAGAGGCACTTGAGGAACTTTACCAATTGTTAGACAACCGGAAGGGAATTCGGAATGATAAATATTGAAAGAAAGGATAAGATAGATATCATAACATTTAAAATTACCAGGATCAATGCTCTGATAACAGATGAGTTAAGAGCAGAGATCGGGAGGCTTTTCGATGTCAGCAATTCAAAAGTGATAATCGATCTCAGAGGGGTTGAATATATTGACAGCTCCGGATTCGGTTGCTTTCTTTCGGTTTTGAAGAGTTCGAGAGAGAAATACGGCATACTTAAGTTTGCCAATCCTGAACCCAGGATCACAAGGCTTTTTAACAGCCTTTACCTGCATTCAGTATTCCAGATCTATGAGGACATGGATACCTGTATCAGGTCGTTCAGGTAGCAATTCTTCCTTTATTATTTTCTGAAGATGAGCCGGTTATCTTCAACATCAACAGTAATTCCCCCGTCTTTTGAAACAGATCCGCCAATAATCTCTTTCGACAGTCCGTTAATAATCTCTTTCTGTATCAGCCGCTTTACAGGTCTTGCACCTGACTGAGGATCAAATCCGTGATCAGCAAGCCAGTCAATTGCTTTCTCAGTTACAGAAAAATCAATGCTGTATCCTTCGAGAAGCTTTTCGACACCCTGAAGCTGAATTTTTACAATTTCCCTTATCTGATCCCTTTCAAGAGGTCTGAACATTACAATCTCGTCAACCCTGTTAAGGAACTCTGGCCGCATTGTTCTTTTCAGCAGGGCCATCACTTCGCTTCTTAGTTTCAACTCTTCGGCCTCAGGCAACTTATTATGCCACATTTCCATTCTGTCGCGTATGATGTCTGAGCCGAGGTTTGAAGTCATTATAACTATTACATTCCTGAAGTTTACAGTACGTCCCTTATTGTCAGTCAGCCGGCCGTCGTCGAGCAGCTGAAGGAGAAGATTGAAAAGATCGGGGTGAGCTTTTTCAATCTCATCGAGCAGCACCACTGAATATGGTTTATGCCGCACTGCCTCCGTAAGCTGGCCTCCTTCGTCATAACCGACATACCCGGGAGGCGCTCCGATTAGCCGCGAAACTGAATGTCTTTCCTGGTATTCCGACATATCAATACGGGTAAGCAGATTCTCATCATTGAATAAGAAACCGGCAAGCGCCCTGGCAAGTTCAGTCTTTCCCACACCTGTTGTACCGATGAAGATAAATGAACCCAACGGCCGTTTTTGATCCTGCAGTCCGGCACGTGATCTCCTTACGGCATCAGAAACAGCAGAAATTGCCTCATCCTGCCCGACGACTCTCTTGTGAAGCTCTTCCTCGAGGCGCAACAGCTTCTCCTTTTCGCTCTCAAGCATTCTTGAAACCGGGATCCCTGTCCATTTCGAGACTATGGCGGCAATATCCTCTGAACGCACCTCCTCCTGAATCAGTGATCCCTTACTGCGTTTTTTTTCAATCTGATCCTTCAGATGAGTGATCTCTTTTTCAAGCTCAACTATCTTACCGTATCTGATTTCCGCTACCCTGCCATAATCTCCGCTGCGTTCAGCCTGATCAGCCTCGAACCTCATCGATTCAACGGCTTCCTTCTTCTCCTGAACCTTTTCAATCATCTGCTTTTCAGATTTCCAGCCCGCCTTCAGCTCATCTCTCTTTGACTGCATCTCAGCCAGCTCACGCTCTATTTTAGCTGCCTTCACTGTATCTCCATCCCTTCTTATTGCCTCTTTCTCTATCTCAAGTCTTGCAATAGCTCTCTCAGCTTCATCTATCTCTTCAGGCAGGGAATTCATTTCAAGCCTTAAGCGCGAAGCAGCCTCATCTATCAGATCTATGGCTTTGTCAGGCAGAAACCGGTCAGTAATATAACGGGTGGAGAGATCAACAGCCGAGATAAGAGCCTCATCGCGAATTATAACCTTATGGTGAGTTTCGTATTTCTCGCGTATTCCCCTGAGTATTGATATTGAATCTGCCCTGTCGGGTTCATCGACAAGCACAACCTGGAAACGTCTCTCAAGAGCCTTATCCTTTTCAAAATATTTCTGATACTCATTCAGTGTTGTTGCCCCGATGGCCCTGAGTTCGCCCCGGGCCAGGGCCGGCTTGAGGATATTGGCAGCGTCCATAGATCCTTCTGATTTACCTGCTCCCACAAGTGTGTGTATTTCATCTATAAACAGGACTATCCCTCCCTCCGATCCGATAACCTCATTCACAACCGACTTAAGCCGCTCCTCAAATTCACCCTTGTATTTTGCTCCGGCTATAAGAGCTCCCATGTCGAGAGAATAAATAACCTTCGACTTTATATCTTCAGGCACATCACCTCTTATGATCCTGTGAGCCAGGCCTTCTGCAATTGCAGTTTTTCCGACACCAGGTTCTCCGATCAGAAGCGGATTGTTCTTTGTGCGCCTCGTAAGGATCTGAAGTATGCGTCTGATCTCTTCATCTCTTCCTATAACAGGATCGAGTTTTCCCAACCTGGCCCTCTCATTAAGGTTAACAGCAAATCTGTTAAGGGCGTCGAAGGTATCGTCGGAGGTCTGGCTCTCTATTGAAGATCCTTTCCGCAGAAGATTTACAGCAGCTTTAAGTTCAATAATTGAAATCCCTTTATCCTTCATAAGCTGAGCAGTCCGGTCGTCAGTATCCAGAATTCCCATCAGAAGATGTTCCGCTGAAACGAACTTGTCCTTCATTTTTACAGCGTGATCATTTGCTTTCCTTATAGCTTCCGAAACAGCTGAAGAGACATAGCTCTCGCCCCCGAAAACCTTCGGATAAGAATCAATCACTTTATCAACATCACCTTCCAGCGCATGAATATTTACATTCATTTTACCAAACAGGAAGGAAGTAATGCTTTCAGCCTCAGTCATTACACCTTTGAGGAGGTGAGCACATTCAACTATCTGCTGATTTTTCGAAGAGGCAATGTTAAAAGCGTGCTGAACGGCTTCCTGTCCTTTTATTGTAAAGTTGTTTAGGTTCATTGCTGATCATTTTAATCATCCGGTACAAAAAATCTGCCATATGAATATATGCATTTTTGCTGGTCTTTTTGACACGAATAGCTTCATTTACAGTGCCAAAATGACATTTTGCCCTTATCTTTAGCCAAATTGGAAAAACAATGGGCAAAGTAACATGGAAGCCGGGCACTATGATATATCCTCTGCCGGCAGTAATGGTAAGCTGCGGAGATTCTCCGGAGACATACAATATTATAACAATATCATGGACAGGAACAATATGTACCGATCCGGCAATGTGCTTCATATCGGTAAGGCCTGAACGATATTCCTATAATATTATTAAGGAGAGCGGAGAATTTGTAATAAACATAACTACTGCGGCATTAGCTTACGCCACAGACTGGTGCGGAGTAAAGTCGGGAAGGGATTTAAACAAGTTCACGGAGATGAAGCTGACGCCTGCAAAAGCTTCAATTGTAAAGGCTCCGCTGATTGATGAATCGCCTGTGAATATAGAGTGCATTGTAAGGGAGATAAAGGAGCTTGGTTCGCATCATATGTTTATTTCTGAAGTGGTTGCGGTAAATGCCGATGATAAATACATCGATGAAAGAACGGGCCGGTTCAACCTTAACGAGGCTGTTCCGATCTGCTATTCGCATGGCAAATATTACGAAACCGGACGGCATATCGGAAAATTCGGGTATTCTGTAGAAAAAAAGAAAAAAGGAAAGCAGAAACGTAACTAATCCGGAGTTACGACGTAAAACTGTACCGTTGGCTTCGCTTGGGTGAATTTGGCTTCGCCAGGCTTAACTGATTCAATATATATTAGGAATATTTAAGTCAAATAGTTAAATTCATCTCTTCATTGTCAGAAATATTTTTTAATAAGGTATGAGCGAGAGGATTCTTGAAACCCTGATGCACCTTTTTGCAATAATTGCAAGGCCTCAAATTGATGACAGTCTGAGAAGAAATGTTGTTGAGGCATTTCTTAACCGCTTGCTGAATCAGGAACTGGTACAAAAATACCTCACTATTTATGATAACGAATACAGTGAAGCAAGGAGCAAGCTTGAAAGAAGCAGCCCTGAGAAACGTGAGGGAGCTATTGCAATAAGGATCACAAAGCTTTGCAAGGAAATCAAGGACCAGGGACAGCTCGATCAGGAACAAAGAGTAATACTTGTTATTCAGGTTCTTGAATTCTGCAAGTCAGGAGGGCCCGAGGTAAGCAGCCAGGAACTCGGATTCATAAGCACACTGGCTGAAGGCTTAAACATAACCGAGGAAGAATATAACCTTATTGAAAAATTTGTCCTCAGCCCCTTCTCTCTAATCCCATCGAACCAGAATATCCTTGTAATTAACGGCAATAAGACTTTAAAGACTAAACTCACCAAACATGCCTTCAGGGAGACACTCAAGGGGCAGGTGTGGGTGATGTTCATTCCATCTGTAAGAATCTATTTTATAAGATTCGCCGGGGCAGGCGAACTGACAATGAATGGCCAGATTCTCAGGGAAGATAAAGTATACCCGTTCGTCCAGGGGTCGTCAATAAAAGGTTATAAATTATCCCCCATCTATTTCTGGGACGTCACGATGCAATTCCTGCGCGAGGAGTTCAAATCATCGCGGGTTGTGTATGAGGTCAAAAACCTTGAATACAGGTTTAAAAGCATGGAGATAGGGATCCACAGGATGAGTTTTGCAGAGGAATCAGGCAGAATGGTAGGTATAATGGGTGCCAGCGGAGCAGGCAAATCAACCCTTCTGAGTGTTCTTAACGGTACAAATTCTCCGGATGAGGGAGAGGTGCTTATTAACGGAGTGAGCATTCACAAAAACAAGGAGAAGATTAAAGGTCTCATTGGATATGTTTCACAGGATGACCTTCTGATTGAAGATCTTTCAGTCTTCGAGAATCTGTACTTCAATGCAAAGTTGTGCTTCGACAACCTTACAGACGAAGAGATAGTTACGAGAGTCGACAGCGTACTGAAAAACCTCGGCTTACACGAGATCAGGAACATGAAGGTTGGAACTCCGCTTAATAAGAAGATCAGCGGCGGACAGAGGAAGAGGCTGAACATTTCGCTGGAGCTGATCCGCGAACCTTCAATATTGTTCCTTGATGAACCAACTTCCGGACTATCATCACGCGACTCTGAGAACATTCTTGATCTTCTCCAGGAACTGGCGCGAAAGGGAAAACTTCTTTTCATAGTTATCCATCAGCCCTCCTCAGAGATCTTTAAGATGTTCGACAAACTTATTATTCTCGATACCGGCGGATACCTTATATATAATGGCAACCCTGTTGAGTCGATCGAATATTTCAAAAGAAAAATTGAACAGGCCAACTATAACGAGAGCGAATGTTATGTCTGCGGAAATGTTAATCCGGAACAGATCTTCAACATTGTAGAAACAAAAGTTTTTACCGAAAGCGGACAACCGACAGAAACACGCAGGATCTCACCTTCCGATTGGAGTAACCTGTACAGGTCAGAAGAGAATGCCGAGGTGCTGGAACCCGAAACATCTATCCCGAGCATTAACTTCAAAACTCCGAATAAACTCAAACAGCTTATTGTATTTACAAAGCGCGATTTGCTTTCGAAGATTTCAGATGTGCAGTATCTGCTCATTACCCTGCTTGAAGCACCGGTACTTGCATTTTTTCTTGCTTTTCTTATAAGGTATTTTGACGAAAGTGCTACCGATCCGCGTTATACACTTTTGAATAACAGCAATCTTCCCGTATATATCTTCATGTCGGTGATTGTTGCAATTTTTATGGGATTGACGGTAAGTGCGGAAGAGATAATCAAGGACCGGAAGATCCTTAAGCGTGAAGCTTTTCTTAACCTTAGCTGGAACAGTTACCTGATGTCGAAGGTTTTCGTGCAGTTTGGCATCTCAGCAGTCCAGGCACTTACATTTGTCGTGGCAGGCAATGCGATTACCGGAATCAGGGAGATGATGTTCGAGTACTGGCTGGTGCTGTTTACATGCTGGGCCGGGGCAAATGTTCTGGGACTTGTAATTTCCGACAGTTTTAAAGCAGTTGTTACAATATATATCCTTATCCCTTTCCTTGTTATCCCTCAGATAATCCTGAGCGGGGTTATGGTAAGGTTCGAAAGGCTGAATCCAAACATATCATCACCTGTTGCTATACCTCTCTACGGTGAATTTATTGTATCGCGCTGGGGGTATGAAGCACTTGCTGTTAAACAGTTCACGGGCAATAAATATGAGAAGTTATTCTACAGGTATGATAAAGCCAAGAGCGAATCAAACTACAAAAGAGCTTTCTGGTACACCGAAGTCAAGAGAAGTGCTGAGTCAGTTCATGCTGACCTGACGAGATCAAAACGAGGCGTTCAGTTTGAAAACAACCTGCAGCTGATTTCAAATGAGATCAGAAAGGAGATGAAAAAGCTTCCGGATATCACTTTTTTATATGCCGGCGATCTGACTCCCGAAAGGGTCACTCTTTCTGTTTCTCAGGCAGTGCTTGACTACCTTGAAACTGTAAGATTACATTATAACGAATACTACGATATAGCAAATACACGAAAGGATGCCCTTATAAATACAATTCAGTCGGACAGTAACTCAACCTTTGGCGAGCTTAAGTCGCGTTACTATAATATTTCGCTGGAGGAGTTCGTCACAAACAAGAATGAGTCAAAAAAAGTAGTTGTATTCAAGGGAGAGGTGGTGCAGAAGCTCGATCCTATTTTTATGGATACAAGATACAAATTTATAAAAGCCCAGTTCTATGCTCCACGGAAACAAATCTTCGGTTACAGTGTCGAAACATATGTTGTCAATGTGATTGTAATGTGGGCAATGGCCTTGCTTCTCTATCTCATATTATACTTCAGGCTTCTGAAGAAACTTCTCGACACGGGGGAAAGAGTTTTAGCGAAGAGGCGAAAAGGGTGAAGAGCTATTCAACAATTTCAATCATTTTAAACGGAACCCTGATTATTGATTCATAATCTTCGCCGGCTTCGAGCATATCCTCATCATCCTCTTCATAGTACCAGTTTACTTCCACATCATTTTTTGCCTTGTGGATTGCTTCAAGCTTTTTGAAGACATCCAGGATGCATTTTGATGAACTGGTATTGAAATACTCAAGTCTGATATTAACAACAGTCTTAGAAAGCGGAGTCTGCTTATAATTATCAAGCCAGTCAACTAATGGCTTATAGAATTCCACTGAGTTTTCAGGAATAGAACGGCCTTTGATTTCAAATACACCTTCCTTAGAGTCAAAAGTAATTGAAGGGGTTTTTGGGGTTCCTTCGATAATAATCGCATCCATATTGTTCAGTTTTAAATGTTTTACTGGTTTTCGTGTTCTTCGTTCACAAGGATATTCAGATAAAAAAAGGAGTAAGTATTATTATACTCTTTAAATGTATAATCCAGCTTGTTGCCAGTCTTCCTTGCTATATCGACAAGCCCAAGCCCGCCTCCTCCTTTGGCGGATATCCGCTGATGATTAAGTATAAACTTATATAGTTCTTTTATCTCTTCGTTGGTAGACCTGTTTATCCGCTTTATTTTTTCCTCCAGACGTTCTATATTGTCAGCGTGGACAAAGTTCCCGGTTATAATTTTATATCCTTCCTTCACTTTGTAAACAGCAAGCAGACCAAATTTCTCCGAGGACTGATCTTCAAAATCAACAGGGACCCTGTCGACATGATGATAAAGATTCTGGAGACTCTCAACAAGAACATTGTAGACCTTCTTCCGCAGTTTCGACACTTCGTTTACCTCAATCATCTTTTCCTCAACCGTATCAAGGACATGATTAATGATAACCGAATCGATATTACCCTTATAGAAAAGGATAACATTTCCGTTCATCTGGTCTGCAAAGTAACTATCTATTTCAAAGCTCATTTAAGCTCCACTTATTTCCATGTCATCAGGTTTCCTGAAACAAATATAATAAAAATATAAAGTTATCAAATTATAGGATCGCCCATCACCGCATTAGCAATAATTGCACCTCAATTTGATAAATGTAACCATTTGTTATGATGAATAGCCTTTTTATAATGATATCACAATTTCTCCTGCTTCCTTGATCCCTGATACAGCTCATACTTAAGAAGCATGCATTCAAGGGCCCCGTTAAAAAGAGTATGCTTCTGTGAGGGTTTGAGACCTACATATTTAAGTGATTCCTTGTTTGATGTTATTATCCAGGCAGTAGTTCCGGAAAAAGAATGCTTCAGAGTCGAACCGATCATGCCATAGAGAGAATCAATCTCTTCAGGCCTTATACGAAGCCCGTATGGCGGATTAATAAAAATGGAACAGTCGCTGCCGGAGTGGGTAAGATCTTTAAAATCAGCAACAGAGACTGATACAACATCACTTAATCCGGCTCTTGCAACATTCGAACGTGCCATTGCAGCAGCTTCCGCCGATATATCGCTTCCCTTTATAGTTACCGGCGACAACCTGATAAGGCTGTCAGCTTCCTCCCTGATCTTTTCAAAGAGCTCCGTATCATAATCCTTCCAGCGCTGGAATCCAAAAAACTGACGCAGCTTTCCGGGAGGGATATTGCAGGCTATCATACCTGCTTCCACCGGGAAAGTCCCGGAACCACACATAGGATCAAGCAAGGGAACTGTCCCATCCCAGCCTGAGAGCATTATTACTCCGGCAGCAAGAACTTCATTCAACGGTGCCACAGCCTGCTCCTGCCTGTATCCCCTTTTGAAAAGCGGCACTACGGAGGAATCAAGGGAGATTGTAACAAGATTGTTGCTTATATGAAGGTTGATAAGCAGATCAGGATTATGAGTATCAACAGAAGGCCGATATCCTGTTTTATTACGGAAATAATCGGCTACTGCATCTTTCAGAATAAGTCCCGCATATCCTGTATGAGCAAACAAGGGCGAATTCACAACCGGTGCAACAGAAAAGGTCTTTCCCTCATCAAGAAATCTGTTCCATTCAACCTTCATAGCGCCATTATAGAGGTCGTCCTTTGATTTTATCCTGAATTCCGAAACAGGCATCAGGAATGAAAGTGCGGCGCGGCTGCAGTAATTTACTTTATATAGAAGCTTCTTATCCCCCTGAAAGAGCACAGCCCTGTTCAATACAGTAACATCTGAAGCTCCTAAAGACCGGAGCTCTGATGCAAGAACATCTTCAAGTCCGTAAAGGGTTTTTCCTACAATTTTCATTATGTTATGCCAACTGATGATTACTGAGGTCCGAGTATCTCATCATATTGTTTCTTATCAGAAATGACCTGCAGGGCTTTGTTAATTACAACATCATTCACATTGATTATCTGGAAGTATTCACTTGTCGTCCATATGTTTGTAGCAAGCAAACCCTTCAAAACAAGAAGCATCTCTTTTTCAGATCTTTTAAACTGAGCTTCATCGTATTTTACTCCCTCCGCTTCTCCCTTGCTGATGAAGGACTTTATTTCATCGGCGGTAAAATTGAATTCGTTCCTGAACTGCTCAAAGCTTTTATACTGAGCATTTATTTTTGTCCTGTTCCTGTCATAATAATCAAGCACAAAGGAATTAAGAACGTTTTTTCCGGAAAGTTTTCTGAAATAATCTGAATAGTATGAAGTATCAGCTCCAACAAATACATCGGGCATAATTCCGCCGCCGCCGTAGACAGTCCTTTTATTTACAAGCGTTTTATACTTGAGCGAATCGGGGAAACGGATACTGTCAGCCGACATCATCTCACCGTCGGAATACCTTTTCACAAAATTCTGCATATAGCTTTCGTAGCCTCCGCTATAGGAGCTTTGAATCGATCTGCCTGAAGGTGTATAATAACGGGCTATTGTAAGTCGTATCATCGAACCGTCGGTAAGATAGAAGCCGTTTTGAACAAGACCTTTTCCAAAGGTACGCCTGCCCATAATAATGCCCCTGTCCCAATCCTGAAGTGCACCTGCAAGAATCTCGCTTGCAGAAGCTGATTCCTCGTTGGTAAGCAGAACAACCCTGACTCCTGATAAACTTCCTCCTCCGTTTGACACGTAGTCCTGACGGTCTGTCTTTCGTCCTTTTAAGTAAACAAGCAGCTTCTTGTCAGAAAAAAACTTCTCTGCAAGCGATGTGGCAGCCACCATGTAACCTCCGCCATTGCCTCGCAGATCAATAACAATGTTTTTCATATTGTTCTTACCCAGGCGGGTTACAGCATCCATAAACTCCTTTTCGGTTGTTGCTGCAAACTTATTAAGCTTAAGGTAAGCGGTCTCTTTATCGAGCATATAAGCCGCATCGAGACTTGTAATTGGGATCTTATCGCGTGTGATTACAAATTCGAGCAGCTCTTTTTCGCCTTTCCTGTAAACAGTAATATTTACTTTGGACCCTTTCGGACCCATGAGCCTGCTTCTTACTCCGGTGTTGGAGATACCTATGCCGGTCACTTTTTCAGTATTTATTGTGACGATCCTGTCACCAGCCCTCACTCCCACTTTCTCTGAAGGACCGCCTCCGATCGGCTCAATAATTATTATTGAGTCGCGCAGAAGGTTAAACTGAACACCTATACCCTCAAAGTTGCCGATAAGCGGTTCATTCATCTCCTTTACATCCTTTGCGGAAATATAAGTTGAGTGCGGATCGAGACTCCTGAGCATTTCGATTATAGCTTTCTCAGCCAGCTTGTCAAGATTTGCCGTATCGACATAATATGCCTCAATAAGACCCAGTGTTTTACCTATCTTGAATGTACCCTCAGTAAGCACCTGGGAGTACACCGGGTTTACAAGCAGCAACGCTCCGGCAAGCATCAATATCCCGTATAATTTCTTAATCTTCATCTTTTATCTTTTAACTTTTAATCTTTTATCTCCCATTCTCCCCCTCTCCCTTTCTCCCCCTCTCCAATCTCCTTCCTGACCTACTCCCACTCTATCGTCGACGGCGGTTTTGAGCTGATATCATAAACTACCCGGTTGATGCCCTTTACCTTGTTAATTATCTCATTCGATATTGAGCCAAGAAACTCATAAGGCAGATGCGACCAGTCGGCTGTCATTCCATCAGTTGAAGTCACAGCTCTCAGGACAACCGCATTTTCGTATGTCCTCTCGTCGCCCATTACCCCAACCGACTGAACAGGAAGCAGTATAACACCCGCCTGCCAGACGGAATCATACAGCCCATGCTTTTTGAGTCCCTCAATGAATATATCATCAGCGTCCTTAAGGATGTTGAGTTTCTCACGGCTCATCCGCCCAAGAAGCCTGATCGCCAGTCCCGGACCAGGAAAAGGGTGACGATTAAGAATATAGTCAGGAAGTCCTATGGCTTTTCCAACCCTGCGTACCTCATCTTTAAAGAGCAGCCTCAGCGGTTCAACAACCTTAAGATGCATCTTTTCAGGAAGGCCGCCTACATTATGGTGCGACTTGATTGTAGCAGAAGGGCCATTGACAGATACCGACTCAATAACATCGGGATAGATAGTACCCTGGGCAAGCCACTTCACATCCTTTACCTTGTGTGCTTCTTCGTCGAACACCTCAATAAACACCCTGCCGATAATCTTACGCTTCGTTTCCGGATCGGAGATCCCTTCAAGCTGGCTCAGGAATCTTTCGCTTGCATCAACACCAGTAACATTAAGTCCAAGACCCAGATATGAATCAAGTACTTTTTCAAACTCATTTTTTCTGAGCAAACCGTTATCCACAAAAATGCAGGTCAGATTTTTTCCAATCGCCTTGTTTAGCAACAGGGCAGCAACGGAAGAGTCAACTCCTCCGGAGAGTCCAAGGATGACTTTATCATTGCCGAGCTGGCTTTTCAGGCTTGCAATCGCCGATTCAGCATATGAATCGGCAGTCCACGACAGGGAGCATCCGCATATTCCTTCAACAAAGTTCTTCAGAATACGTGTACCTTCAGTTGTGTGATATACCTCAGGATGGAACTGAATTCCCCAGGTATTTTCCCCTGTGATCCTGTAGCCGCCTGCCACGACGTCTGCTGTAGATCCTGTTATTTCATAGCCGTCAGGGATTCTTGAGATAGTATCGGCATGCGACATCCATACCTGGGTACCAGGGGTGAGATCTTTAAAAAGAGGGTCGCTGGTATCAATCGAAACAAGGTTTGCCCTGCCATATTCCCTGTTGGAAGATGGTAAAACTTCACCGCCGAAGTTATGCACAAGGTGCTGGGCTCCATAGCATATGCCAAGAAGAGGGATCCTTCCCTTTATCAGGGAGAGGTCGGGTACAGGAGCATTCTTATCCCTTACTGACGATGGACTTCCTGAAAGCACCACCCCTTTTACACTGTCGTCGGGGGCAGGGAACTTATTAAAAGGATGAATTTCGCAATAGACATTGATTTCCCTTATTCTCCTGGCTATCAACTGAGTGTATTGAGAACCGAAATCGAGTATCAGAATTTTTTCCTGCAAGGCCTGAACTGTTTAAATTTTAATGAGGGCAAAGATAGATATTCTTTTTTAAGCATCGCCCATATCGCCAACTATATAACTCTTTCCGTCAACTGCCTGATAAGTAAGAGGAAAAATCTCCCTGGCTTCATCAACAAGTATACCCGGATTTTTATAACGCGATGAAAAGTGACCGATAATAAGGCCGCCAACCCCGGCTTCCAGAGCAGTCCTGGCAGCATCTGAAGTTGTAGAATGACCTGTCATTGAGGCAAGGCTTTCAAGGCTTTTATCAAATGTTGCCTCGTGGTACAGAAGAGTGACACCTTTCACGAATGAGGACAGGCGCTTGAAATATTTTGTGTCGCTGCAATAAGCATATGACAGTTGAGCGGGAGGAGGTGTAGTTATCTCACTGTTCTGAATGACACTTCCGTCATCGCAGATATAGTCTGCACCTTTTTTTATTGCAGGAATCCGTACTCCGGGAATATTATAGTTTTCGATTGCTTCCTTTATAATATTTCTGTCGGCAGGCTTCTCCCTGAACAGAAAACCGAATGCAGGAACCCTGTGCTCAAGAGGGAATGCAACAACTGTCAGATACTTATCATCGAGGATTTGTTCAGGATCATTTTTCGAAAGAGGAACAAAGTCAATTTCAAAACTGAGTTTAATATCAAAATCCTCAAGATGTGAGAAAAGGATCCTCCTGTAGTTTGAGGGAGCATAAAGATGGAGAGGGGTTTTCCTGCCCATCAGGCTGAGAGACGAAAGGAGTCCGTATATGCCAAAAATATGATCTCCGTGCAGATGGCTTATGAAGATATGGTTTATTTTACCGAAGCGGATCCGGTTTCTTCTGAGCTGCATCTGGGTGCCTTCGCCGCAGTCTATTAAAAACAACCGCTCATGCGCATTAAGCACATGAGCGGATGGGAATCTTTCTGATGTCGGCAATGCAGAACTGCTACCAAGAATGGTCAGTTTCATCGCGCTGTGCAATGAGGTCTGCCTTAAGACATCAATTTTTCAGCATCTTCCACTGTTCCTGTAATTGTAAGAACAGTATCAAGCTGAGAAATAGTGATAAGCCGTTCAACTGCCTCATTGAGGCCGCACAAAACAAACTTGCCACCTGCATTTTTACACAATCTGTTGGCTACCAGAATCGCACTTAACCCTGATGAATCACAGTATTGACACTTTTCAAGACCGAGGATGATGTTCTTCTCTCCTTTTCCTGAAACAAGCACCAGTTCTGACTTAAGTGCCGGAGCAATGTGCGTGTCAAGCTTTTCAGCCAGGATCTGTATTACTGTACAATTTTTACGGCTTTCGATATTAAAATCCATACTGATAATTTTAGATAGCCTAAATTTAAGTATTATTTCTATTTCTTGGAAGCTTTATTCTCTTTTTCTTCCATTTCTTCTTTCAAAGCTGCAAGCTGTGAAATATCACCAAGGGTTGTTTTCTCCGAACTTGTTTTAGGTTTCCTTGCTGTTTTCTTAACAGTTGTTGCTTCAGTTTTCTTTGCAGGAGCTTCAACAGCTTTCTTTTCATCTTCAAATACTCTGCTGTGCGAAACGATGATCTTCTTAGCCGACTTATTGAACTCTATCACTTTAAACAGAAGTTTCTCATCTATTTTCGCCATCATGCCATCCTCTTTAACAAGATGTTTCGGTGTAACAAAACCTTCTACACCATAAGGAAGAGCAATAACGGCACCCTTGTCGAATACTTCAACAACTGTACCTTCATGAACTGAATCAAGAGTAAAGAGACTCTCGAAAACATCCCATGGATTCTCTTCGAGCTGCTTATGGCCAAGGCTTAAACGCCTGTTTTCCTTGTCGATTTCAAGAACCACTACATCAATTTCTGCATCGATTGAAGTAAATTCAGCCGGATGTTTGATCTTCTTTGTCCATGAAAGGTCAGAAATGTGTATCAGTCCGTCAACTCCCTCCTCTATCTCAACAAAAACACCAAAGTTGGTAAAGTTCCTGACCTTTGCATTATGTTTTGCTCCGACGGCATATTTCTCATCGATATTCTGCCATGGATCGGCTTTAAGCTGCTTTATGCCAAGAGACATTTTCCGTTCATTCCTGTCGAGGGTAAGAACAACAGCTGCGATCTCGTCTCCAACCTTAAGGAACTCCTGAGCACTGCGCAGATGCTGCGACCACGACATTTCAGAAACATGGATAAGACCTTCTACGCCCGGTGCTATTTCAACAAATGCGCCATAGTCTGCCATAACAACTACTTTACCATTGACAGAATCACCTACGTTGAGGTTAGGATCAACTGAATCCCATGGGTGTGAAGTAAGTTGCTTGAGGCCGAGTGCAATTCTCTTCTTGTCATCATCAAAATCGAGAATTACAACGTTCAGTTTCTGGTCAAGCTGAACAATTTCTTCAGGATGATTGACCCTGCCCCATGAAAGGTCCGTGATATGTATCAGACCATCAACGCCGCCAAGGTCGATAAATACCCCGTACGATGTAATATTCTTAACGGTTCCTTCGAGAACCTGTCCTTTTTCAAGTTTTGCAATGATCTCTTTCTTCTGCTGTTCAAGTTCAGCTTCGATAAGAGCTTTATGAGAAACTACGACATTCTTGAACTCCTGGTTGATTTTCACAACCTTGAATTCCATTGTTTTACCAACAAAGATGTCGTAATCGCGTATAGGCTTGACATCGATCTGCGATCCCGGAAGGAAGGCTTCAATTCCAAATACATCTACTATCATACCGCCTTTGGTACGACACTTGATGTAACCTGTTATTATCTCATCTTTCTCAAGCGATGCATTTACCCTGTCCCATGAATTAATTGCACGGGCTTTCTTATGTGAAAGAAGAAGCTGTCCTTTTTTGTCTTCCTGGCTTTCAACGTAAACCTCCACTTTATCGCCAACCTTCAGATTCGGATTATAGCGGAACTCGTTAAGGCTCACTACGCCCTCGGATTTGTAACCAATGTTTATTACAACTTCGCGGCTTGTCATCTGTATAACTGTACCAATAACAACCTCGTCCACTGCAACAGTAGAGAGTGTCTCATCGTACATCGATTCAAACTGCTTGTACTTGGGTGAAGTACGCTTTTCTTCGCTTTCATAAGCATCCCAGTCAAACTCTTCTGCGGTGGCAGGGGCTTTAAACGGGGCTTTTACATAAACCTCAGGCTCATTCTCCTGATCGGTCTGGCTCTTTTTTTGTCTTTTCTCTCTTTTCAGATCGGAGCCCATCTCATAATCATCAGCAGTCTTGCTCTCAACAACCTCTTCTGCCGTTTCTTCATTTTCAACGTCTGCTACTGCTTCTTCAACTTCTACTGCTTCTGCTTCTGCCACTACAACCTCCTACAGCGTCAACTAGCCTCTGCTTCGGTGTCCTGAATTTCAAGCGTCTCTTTAGCTTTTGCTTTTTTTACCTGTTTTACAGGCGCTTCACTTTCTTCAACAACCTCTTTTTTAGTTGTTTTCTTCTTGTTTTCAGTCATAATTAAAATTTAAAAGAACTAATAATTAATAAGTTAGACATTATTTTGTGGAAAAAATTGGTTGCAAAGATAGCTTTTTTTTTGAAACAGGCATAATAAAAGGAAGATTTTCATGGGCTTAGTAATTAGGCGCAAGTGGCGTAACGGCACGAACGGCGCAACGGCGCTATGGACTTCCCCCTTTAAGCGGCCAGTCTCCGATTCTCCCATTCTCCCATTCTCCCAGTCTCCCATCTCCCCCTCTCCCATTCTCCCATTCTCCCAGTCTCCCATCCCCCATTCTCCCATTCTCCGGCAATGAGTCCTAGGCTCCCATTCTCCCCTCCCCCTTCATACTTCGGACTTCGGTCTTCCGACTTCGGTCTTCCGACTCCCAGAATTTCTCAATTAAACTTGTTATACTATATTTGCATATACTTTATCAATTTAAAAAACAGGTCTCTTTATGAAAATTGTTGTAATAGGTTCCGGGTATGTGGGGCTGGTGACGGGGACATGCTTCTCGGAAAGCGGTGTCAATGTCGCCTGTGTGGATGTGGATGAAGAGAAGATCAGGCAGCTGAACAATGGTTCCATCCCTATTTATGAACCGGGTCTCGAGGGAATGATAAAAAGAAATGTTGAAAAAAAGAGACTTGCCTTTACAACAGATATCAGCAAGGCAATGGAAGGTGCTGAAGTTGTTTTCATCGCTGTCGGAACACCCCCCGGTGAAGACGGATCTGCCGACCTGAGGCATGTTCTGACAGTGGCGAAAGATATAGGAACAAAGATGGATCATCACATCGTTGTTGTCACCAAAAGCACAGTACCTGTCGGGACTGCTGAAAAGATACGTTCGACAATTGCGAACGAACTGAAAAAGAGGAAATCAGATCTGAGTTTCGACATGGCCTCAAATCCTGAGTTCCTGAAAGAAGGAGCAGCTGTTGAAGATTTTCTGAAGCCCGAAAGAATTGTGATAGGCGTCGACAATGAGAAGACAACCGAGATTATGAAACGCCTTTACATGCCTTTCGTGCTGAATAACCATCCTATTCTCTTCATGGATATCGCCTCGGCTGAGATCACCAAATATGCAGCCAATGCAATGCTCGCAACAAGGATCAGTTTCATAAATGAAATTGCCAATCTCTGTGATATTCTTGGAGCTGATATAAACAATGTCAGAAGAGGAATTGGCAGCGATTCAAGAATAGGGAGCAAATTTCTTTATCCTGGCACAGGATATGGCGGATCGTGTTTCCCGAAGGATGTAAAGGCAATAATAAAGACAGCCCACGACCATGGGTATGAGCTCAACGTTGTAAAAGCAGTTGAGAAAGCCAATGAGTATCAGAAAGCAGTTATATTTAATAAGATGCTGAAGCATTTTGGCAATAATCTCACTGACAGGTTAATCGGCATATGGGGATTGGCATTCAAACCAAAAACGGATGACATCAGGGAAGCATCATCGCTCGATCTGATTCGGAGATTACTGCATGCCGGAGCCAGAATAACCGTGTACGATCCTGCAGCGATGGATGAGACCAGGAAGGTGCTCGGTGATACAATAAAGTACAACTCAGATCCGTACGAAACATTGAAAGGAGTTGATGCACTGGCCCTTATGACTGAATGGTCGGAGTTCCACCTTCCTGATTTTGGACTTATGGCAGAAATGATGAAAGAGAAGGTTATTTTTGACGGAAGAAACATATATAATCCGGTCGAGCTTAAATCACTTGGATTCAGCTACTACGGAATTGGCCGAAGATGAGGGGGAGAAGGGACTGGAAGAAATTCCCCCTTGAAAGGGCACGGGGATGTCCTTAATAAATTCCCGAAACATGAAACCCGAAACTTGAAACAATAGATTATGAAAGGAATAATTTTAGCCGGAGGCTCAGGCACCAGGCTTTATCCGATAACAAGTGCAATATCGAAACAGATGCTCCCTGTTTACGACAAGCCGATGATCTATTATCCTTTGTCGGTACTGATGCTTGCCGGCATAAGAGAAGTGCTTGTTATATCAACACCGCGCGATTTGCCGGGCTTCAGATCTCTCCTCGGCGACGGAAGCCCGCTTGGGATGAAATTCAGTTATAAGGAGCAACCCTCTCCCGACGGTCTTGCCCAGGCATTTATCCTGGGCGAGGAATTTATTGGCAGCGATCCTGTTTGCATGATCCTGGGCGACAATATCTTCTATGGACATGGATTCGGAGATGTTCTCATTGAAACTGCCAGGCTTCAGAAAGGAGCCACAGTTTTCGGGTACTATGTAACAGATCCTGAGCGATATGGTGTTGTTGAATTTGACAGGAACAGAAAGGTGATAAGCATTGAGGAGAAACCTTCTGTTCCAAAATCATCTTATGCGGTAACCGGACTATACTTCTACGACAATACTGTTGCACAAAAGGCAAAAGCTCTTAAGCCTTCACCAAGAGGGGAGCTCGAGATAACCGACCTTAACCGGGTATACCTCGAAGAGGGATCACTCGAGATCAAACTCATGGGAAGAGGAATGGCATGGCTCGACACCGGCACATACGAGAGCCTTCTTCAGGCTGCAAATTTTATTGCTACTCTTGAACAAAGGCAGGGTCTCAAGGCATCTTGCATTGAGGAAATTGCATTTAAGAGAGGTTTTATCGATAAAAGCCAGCTTATAGCACTGGCCGCCCCGGTTAAGAACAGCCAATACGGAAAATACCTTCTGAGAATCGCCTCAGACGAAAATCCGGCTTTCGAAGGAGTCAATTAAGCATGTTAAAATGAAGATAGAAGAGACCGGATTTGCAGGATTGGTTGTTTTGAAACCAGATATTTACGCTGACAGCAGAGGATACTTTTTTGAGAGTTACAACCAGGAGATATTCAAGAGGGCGGGAATAGATTTCTGGCCTGTTCAGGACAATGAATCGAAATCAATAAAAGGAGTTATCAGAGGATTGCATTACCAGTTAAAACCTTTTGACCAGGCAAAACTTATCAGGGTTGTTAATGGCAGTATCTATGATGTTGCCCTTGATTTACGGAAAGAATCAGCGACCTTTGGAAAGTGGTTTGGAATTGAGCTTAATTCTGAAACAAAAAATCAGATGTTGATACCCAGAGGATTTGCTCATGGTTTTTCAGTACTGAGTGATATTGCAGTTATTCAGTATAAATGCGATAACATTTATAATAAAGCAGCTGAAAGAGGGATTGACCTTAAAGACCCGGTGCTTGCCATAGACTGGGGAACGGGAAATACTCCGCCCGTAATAAGTGAAAAGGACTCCGGAAACCCTGTGTTCCTGGATGCTGAATATAATTTCTGAAAAAAAACGACCTGACATGGCGCGCATACTTATTACAGGAGCTAACGGACAACTCGGGAATGAGCTAAGGATAGTTTCAAAAAACTATTACGGTTATGATTTTGACTTTACCGATCTTGAAAATCTCGACATAAGCAATCAGGAACAGACTGAGACCTATATCAGTAAAAGCAGGCCTGACTGGATAATAAATTGCGCTGCCTATAATCTTGTTGACAAAGCCGAAAGTGAACCTGAAACAGCAATGCTTATAAACGGCACAGCTGTGAAAAACATAACAGAGGTGATCAGGGGAACTGAATGCAAATTCATTCATATCTCAACCGACTATGTTTATGAAGGGAATTCGAATACACCATATAATGAGAATACCCCTGCTGCTCCTCTATCAGCCTATGGCAGGTCAAAACTGGCAGGAGAAAAATTTTCCCTGCTCCACTCCGGATCGATGATAATCAGAACATCGTGGCTCTACTCCTCTTTTGGCAATAACTTTGTAAAGACTATACTCCGTCATGCAAAAGAGAAAGAATCCCTGAGAGTTGTTGTTGACCAGACAGGAACGCCAACCTATGCAGCAGACCTTGCTGCTGCAATTATGAATATCGTATCAGGAGTCATCAGGAACCAGTTTGTCCTCAATTCCGGAATTTACAACTATTCAAACGAAGGAGTGTGCTCATGGTTCGATTTTGCAACAGAGATTGTAAGGCTGGCCGGGCTAAGTTGTAAAGTTAACCCTGTTCTTACAAAGGAGTATCAGCAGGCAGCCGCACGCCCGGTTTATTCGGTTATGGATAAAACAAGGATCAGGGAGAGTTACAATCTCAGCATACCCTACTGGAGGGAAAGCCTTGAGAAGTGTATTAAATTACTAAAATAGAAAGAATATGCTATCAGTTGACCAGATCAGAGACAGAGCCAGGGGATGGCTGGGTGAAGAGTTCAATGAAGAGACTCGCAAAGAGGTCCGGGAAATGATCGGATCGGATGAAAAAAAACTAATTGATGCCTTTTACCAGGATCTGGAATTCGGAACCGGCGGACTCAGGGGTATTATGGGCGCAGGTACAAACAGGATGAATATCTACACTCTGGGAATGGCTACTCAGGGCTTGTCGAATTACATAATAAAACAATGCGGCAGTAATGGTATCCGTGTTGCAATTGCATACGATTGCAGGAACAACAGCCGGTATTTTGCCGAAACAACAGCCAATATCTTCTCAGCTAACGGATTTGAGGTATTTCTTTTCGAAGCGCTGAGGCCAACACCAGAGCTCTCCTTTGCTATATTAAACTACAAATGTCAAAGCGGGGTTGTCATAACAGCTTCTCACAACCCTCCTGAATACAACGGGTATAAGGCGTACTGGAGCGATGGAGGACAGGTTGTGGCTCCTCACGATTTTGGGATTATCGATGAAGTAAGGAAGATAAAGTCTGTAAGTGAAGTTAAATTCAAAGGCAACAAGGATAAGATAAGGTTCCTGGGAAAAGAGACTGATGAGCTGTTTCTTAAAGAAGTGTGCAAAATGAGCATACATCCTGAGATAATAAAGAAGCATAAGAATATTCCCATCGTATACACCCCAATCCACGGCACCGGTGTAACTATGGTTCCTCAGGCGCTTAAAGCATTTGGCTTCAGAAACATAATAAATGTTCCCGAACAGGATAAGATAGACGGGAACTTCCCTACTGTCAAGTCTCCAAATCCGGAAGAACCCGATGCCCTCAGGATGGCTATAAGCAAGGCAGAGGAGACAAACGCTGAACTGGTAATGGCCACAGATCCTGATGCCGACAGGCTTGGAATAGCAGTACGGAACAAGAATGGGAAATTCATCCTTCTGAATGGCAACCAGACCTGTGCAATCCTGATCTGGTACATCCTCTCACAATACAAAGTGACAAAACGATATGCCGGCAATGAATACATAATCAAGACCATAGTTACTACAGATCTTCTTGAAAGGATAGCTGAAGGATACAAGGTGGAGTACTTCAATGTACTGACAGGCTTCAAGTTTTTTGCTGAGCTGATAAGGGAGAATAAGGAGACAAAAAAATACATCGGAGGCGGTGAAGAAAGTTACGGTTTCCTTCCGGGCGATTATGTAAGGGACAAGGATGCTGTTGCATCATGTGCGCTATTTGCAGAGGCAGCAGCCTGGGCTAAAGAACATGGGAAATCATTGTATGAACTTCTTATCGACATTTATGCTGAATTTGGCCTTTACAAGGAGAAGCTTATAAACATTGTAAGAAAGGGTAAAGAGGGTGCTGATGAGATAAAGGCAATGATGCACGGCTACAGAATATCCCCTCCTGAAAGGATCAATAACAGCAGGGTAATCAGGATTAATGACTACGAAAAGCAGATCACACATAACATCATTACCGGTTCAAAGAATGTAATTGACCTGACAAAATCCGATGTGCTTCAGTTCTTTCTTGAGGATGGATCGAAGATCTCCGTAAGACCTTCAGGCACTGAACCTAAAATTAAGTTCTACTTCAGCGTTAACACAAAGATTGCAGCTGCTGACAAATTTGAAGAGGCAGAGAAGGTTCTTGATAACAGGATCGATGATATAATCAGGGATCTGAAACTGGTATAAAAGAACTGGCGCAACGGCACAATGGCGCAACGGTCAACGGTGCAACGGTGCAAGGTAATTCGGGGCAAGAGCTAAGAGGTGCAGAGCACCGCAATATTTGTAGCAGGATGATCGGATTATTGATTTAAGGTGCAGAGCACCGCAATATTGGATTCTTATTCCCCGATAATCTTGACAAGCACCCTCTTACGTCGTTTGCCGTCAAATTCGCCGTAAAAAATCTGTTCCCAGGGGCCGAAATCCATTTGACCGTTTGTTACGGCAACAACAACCTCCCTCCCCATGAGGGTCCGTTTGATATGGGCATCAGCATTGTCTTCAAAGCCATTATGCTTGTATTGTGAATAAGGCTTTTCAGGCGCAAGCTCTTCGAGCCATACCTCAAAGTCGTGATGCAGGCCTGATTCATCGTCATTTATAAAGATGCTTGATGTAATATGCATCGCATTAACGAGGATCAGTCCTTCCCTGATTCCGGATTCCGACAGGCATTTATCTACCTGTCCTGTAATATTTATGAATGCTCTTCTCGTGGAAGTTTCAAACCATAATTCTTTCCTGAATGCTTTCATCTTGTATGTTAATTAGAAAAAAAATCATCATTGAAATTCACAAGATACACCCTGTCTGTCGATCGGGTAAGTGCAGTGTAGAACCATCTGAGATAATCTATTGTGATCTCGTTCCTGTTGAACATCCCCTGATCGATAAATACCCTCTCCCATTGACCGCCCTGCGCTTTATGGCAGGTTACGGCATATGCGAACTTAACCTGGAGAGCATTGAAATATGGATTATCCCTCACTGCTTCATATTGCTTTCTCCGGGTTTTGATATCCAGATAATCCTCAAGTATATTATTATATAATTCCCTGTTCCTGTCAGGAGGCAATGCAGGTGTATCAAGATTCAGGACATCAAGCATCACCTTTGCTTCAACCTCAAGGTCGTAGTCAGGAAATTTAAGGACCATCTCCGCAAACCGGAATCCGTATTTCTCCTCATACTTACGGATCTTCCTTACTTCGGCTATATCACCGTTGGCTATGAATCCGGCGCCGTCTTCTTCCTCTTCAAGTATGAAATAGTTGTTTTTTACAACCATCACCATATCGCCGGTACTTATCTCCTCCTCCCTGAAAAAGATCCTGTTGCGGATGCCCTGATTATACTTGTTGGCCTGCTTATTTGAGTTTACTACTATTATTGTCCCCTCCATGCCGCAGGTTCCGTATGCCGTAGAAATCTCGTCAATAAGGTCTTCTCCTGAAATCCTTGAAATATCATTAAAATTATTACAATCAAGTTTAGGGTGGACCAGGTCATTTCCTGCGATCTGAAGGCGCACCATCGTTGCGTTCATAAGCACACCAGAAGTCTCACTCTGCCTGACAACCTGTTTAAGTTCACTCGAAATCAATCCAAAGCCAAATTCACCAAGCGAAGAGAGATCGAGAGCCGGACTGAGATTTGAGCCGACCGGAGGCAGCTGTGCAGTGTCGCCTACTATTATCAGTTTACAATCAGTTCCTGAATATACATATTCCACAAGATCTTCAAGAAGTCTGCCGCTGCCAAAAATAGATGACTCGGAGGAAGAATTTGAAACCATTGAAGCCTCATCTACAATAAAATAAGTTCCCTTATGAAGATTCCTGTCGAGACGAAAACTACCAATGCCGTCTTTCGAAGATTTCTGCCGGTATATTTTCTTATGAATGGTGAATGCCTGACGTCCTGAATATGATGAAAGCACCTTGGCTGCCCTGCCGGTCGGTGCCAGCAGTACTGACTTCATCCTGAGAAGGTCAAGAGTCTTTACAACAGAACTTATCATGCTCGTCTTGCCTGTACCGGCATAACCTGTAAGAACGAAAATGATATCGTTGGAATCATCGCAGATATAAGCGGCTAGCTTCTTAAGCGCCTCCGACTGGTCATTGGTGGGTATATTTCCAAGATTTTTGCAGAGATTATTGTATATAATAGTATCGCGCATCACTATTTGGAAAAAGCTTAAGAGCTCCTTTGATTTTTTTTCTACTTTTGTTTGTAAACTTAATCATTCTTTAGAACAATATAATAATGCCCTTTCTCGAACTCTTCGATGAGACACTTGATATAAACTCAACAGAGAACTATGAGCTTTCTGTTCAGGCTTCTCCTGAGGGATTGATCTTTTGTCTTCTCGATACAATAAGGAATAAATTTGTGCTTTTAAGGGCATTTGAGCCGGAGCATGGGAAATATTTTCCTGAGGATAAAATCAATGAATTGATAATACGCGATGATTTCCTGACGAGGGTTTATAAAAAAACATCACTTATAATTCCTGCAGGCAAATTCACGCTGGTACCTGCTCCTTTGTTCGATCCGGCCAGAAAGAATGATTATTTCGAATTCAATCATGGAACTGACAGTAACAGTGTGATCATGTCCAACAGGATTTCTGATCCGGATGCTTACATTTTATTCTCACTGTCAAAACAAATGAATGATATACTCGGCTTCCATTATCCGGGTGTGACCTTAAACCACTACCTGAAGCCTTTGTTCAGCCATGTTGCTGCTGCCAGAAGAGGTGTTTTCGGCAACTATACGCATTTGCACATCGAAAGGGAGTTTTTCAATCTGATGGTTTACAGCCACAGCGACCTGAAATTCTGCAACAGCTACAGTTACAGGAGTACGAATGATATCCTGTATTACACTTTGAATGTATTCAGGAAACTTGGCCTGGGTCAGGAGGAGACACTGCATATAAGCGGCAATGCTGAAAACCATGACGCAATACATGCAGGATTAGGATCATATATCAGGATAATCAAATATGCTGTTCCAGCAGGCTCTTTCACATTCAGTTATGTATTCAATGAAACCTCACTTCACAGGCATTTAACGCTTTTCACTCTTACAAAGTGCGAATAATAGGAGGAAAATACCGGGGAAGGAGAATTGAACCTCCGTCGAATTTCAGGGCAAGGCCGACTACTGATTTTGCAAGGGAAGGACTTTTCAATATCCTTGCGAACCGGGTTGATTTTGAGAGAATAAGTGTTCTTGATCTGTTTTCCGGCACAGGAAGCATCAGTTACGAGTTTGCATCGAGGGGGGCAGAAACTGTACACCTTGTTGAAACTGACCGGACGCATATATCCGGCATAAACCGTATAATAAGGGATCTGGGGATGGAGAATATCAGGCCCATACATATTGATGTAAGGGCCTATCTTAAGACATGTTCGGTAAAGTATGATATTGTTTTTGCAGATCCGCCCTATGAGCTGCGCTGGTTAAAGGATATACCGGAGCTTGTCATATCATCAGGAGTAATTAAGGAAGATGGATTTTTTATACTCGAGCACCCGAAGCACATGAATTTTAACGGCCATCCACTTTTTTTTGAGCACAGGAATTACGGAGGAGTCAATTTCAGTTTCTTTAAACCACAGTAGGTGCGGGGTGCAGGGTGCAGGGTGCGAGGTGCCTGATTCAAGGCGAGAGAATTATTTTTCAAAAATATTTTGCAGAGACGAAAAATAGCTTAATTTTGCAACTCGTTTTGGAATTGGTACGGTAGTTTCCCGATGTATCGGGATTAGAATATCGGCCAGTAGAGAATGAAAAGGTGCGGTAGTTCAGTTGGTTAGAATAACGGCCTGTCACGCCGTGGGTCGCGGGTTCGAGTCCCGTCCGCACCGCAAACGAATACAAAAAGCCATCAACCCCAGGTTGATGGCTTTAGTATTTTAAGTCGGCAGCGTTGGTCCCGATCTATCGGGAACATAAGCTGACGGATTAAAATACGTGAAATTCTGCCCGCGGCAGAATTTTTGTATTCGTTTGCTCAGGTAACCTCAGGATGAAAGGGTCCGGCGAAGCCAATCCCGTCCGCACCGCCTCTCAAATTCAGAAAGCCTCATTAAATGGGGCTTTCTTCATTTACTATATCGACCTTGTGTCAATACCTGTGTCAATTTCTTGAGAATACTCTGATTATGCAGGCCAATATCTATTGTACCTTAAATTTTTTTATTGAGAACGAGATTACAACTGTAGACCAAAGATTAAATCCTGATGACTATATTATATGGCAAATTATGGAGGAGAAAGAATTCGATGAAATAATGTCCAGAAGACTGTGGCATAAGGTAGACGAGAAGGAGGAACTTCTGGAATTTGATTTTTGATTTTTATCTTTAGTAACAATTCTTGGATCTATATCGTATTATGATTATATCAGATAAGGTATAATTAACATATTCTCATTCATTTTTATACCCGATAAGGTATAATATATCTGATTATACATACTTTTATACCCGATATGGTATATTCATGGTAAATATTATTATCTTTATACCCGAAAAGGTATAAAACATGGAACAAGCATCAATGTCATTATCAGACTTTCTGAAAGACAAAAGAAAGAAGTTGAACCTCACTCAACAACAATTGGCTGAAAAAGCTGGCGTGGGACTTCGATTTGTACGTGATCTTGAACAAGGAAAAACTACTCTAAGGATGGACAAGGTAAACCAGGTATTAAAATTGTTTGGCCAGGAATTGGGACCCCAACCAATAAACCGTGAAAAACTTTTAAATGAATGAGAAAAGCAAAAGTCTATATGTACAATGAACTGGCTGGTTTTCTATCGGAATCAGAAGAAGGTTATTCATTTGTATATGATACGAAATATTTGACAGGATCTTTGGCCAAGCCAGTAAGTCTCACCCTACCTTTACAGGACAAGCCTCATGTAAGCAGGACAATGTTTCCTTTTTTTGATGGCTTGATCCCGGAGGGATGGTTATTGGAAATTGCTGAGAAGAACTGGAAATTAAGTGCCCGTGACCGTATGGGGTTGCTGCTTGCCTGTTGCAAGAATTGCATTGGTGCTGTCAGTATCGAAGAAGATAACTCATAATTGCAGGATATGAGAAGATGTTTATATTGTTATGAACCGTTGGGAGAAGAGAAATCGGAATTTCATACTACTTGCTCCAGAAAAATATTCGGGACACCCAATCCCCCTGAACTTCCATATTCAGAAGATCAAATGTTACAGCTTGCTGAAAAGGTGGTTAAATCTCAGACTACTGTAACAGGTGTTCAACCAAAATTATCATTGCATCTTGAGAAACTGGCAAAGAAAGACGAACCCCTGCGATTTACAATAGTGGGACTCTGGGGCGGGTACATTTTAAAACCGCCAACAAAACAATATAAATTCCTTCCTGAAATCGAGGATCTTACTATGCATCTTGCCGAAATTTCAGGGATAGATGTAGTACCTCATTCGCTGATCAGGTTGAAATCAGGTATACTTTCATACATAACCAGACGGATTGACAGGATAAGTGAAACCAAGATCCACATGGAAGATATGTGTCAGCTGACAGAAAGACTAACTGAACAAAAATATAATGGTTCACATGAACAAATCGGTAAAGCCATAATCAAATACTCAACAAATCCTGGATTAGATATTATTAATTTCTTCGAACAAGTTCTTTTCTCGTTCCTTACTGGTAATGCAGACATGCATTTAAAAAATTTCTCTCTGATTGACAATCTGTATATGGGATATATATTAAGTCCGGCATATGATATGGTAGCTTCAAGTCTGGTAGTTGAGGGAGATTCCGAAGAATTAGCTTTGACTTTAAATGGGAAAAAGAAAAAGATCAGAAAGAAAGACTTCATTGAAGCAATGAACAGATTTGATATTGATGCTAAGGCAATTGAAAACATTTTTGGCAAATTCGAAAATTCAGAAGAACAATGGCACGAATTCATAAATATAAGTTTTCTGCCGGATGATATGAAAAGTTCATTTCATGACCTTATAAAAGAACGAGTCTCGAGGATATATAATTCCTGACAGAAGAATTCATATGGAATACAGTTATGAATGGAAAGTAAAAATTCTAAAAAAGTATCATTAAGTGATAATTTGATGAAATATTTACTAAGCTCAAATCTCTTTAACTGCTTAATTTTCTGCACGGTATTGACACTATGCCCAGTTATCAAGGCAATCCGCCTGATAGAAAGGTCACTTTTGTCTAGAAGATCTGAAATATTCTGATACTTGTTCACTAAAACTGACGGATTGGATTTTGCTCCATTAACCCGGCCATTGTACACTCCTTTAATCTTGGCAAGTTGAATCCCTTTGAGTTGACGAATTTTTCTCTGACTGTTTTCCATCTCGGCACCGATACTCAACATCTGCAGCAACATTTTCGCAACCGGATTCTCCTTGCCATTCTCCATTGTGAGCAAATTGAATTGTTGGATATACAGAGCGATACCCTTTTCATGGGCGAGAATTTTGAGATTTATTAGCTGTCGTTGGAAATTATTATCTATTTTTGCAACAAAATGATCATATAATGGAAAATATTTTACCTATACACCTGCAGGAGATAATCTTTGGTTCCTCAGATCCGAAAATCTCGAAACAAATTTCCAAACTTGAAAAGGGTGGTAAAATAAGGAAGATTGCTCCACGCATATATTCTTCTAACCTTACGGAACCAATTGAAGGAATAATAAAGAGAAACCTTTTCCTGATACTTGGAAATCTTTATCCGGGAGCATTACTGAGCCATCGTTCGGCATTTGAATTCCAACCTACAGAGGAAGGTCATATATTTTTAACATATTCCTATACCAAGAAGGTTAATCTGCCTGGAATAATTATTCGTTTTCTTTCTGGACCTAAACCTTTAAAAGGCGATAATACAATTTCAGGTGAGTTGTATGTTTCACAAAAGGTAAGGGCATTTTTAGAGAATCTGCAACCCTCTAAAAATATAAGTGGAAGTGCAAAATGTCTGACATTAGTTCAAATAGAGAGTAAATTAGAGCAAATCATCAGAGTGAATGGAGAAGATGAATTAAACAAAGTAAGAGATAAGGCAAAGGTAATTTCAACAGAACTCGGAATGGAGAAGGAGTTCGAAAGATTAAATAAAATAATAAGTGCTTTGCTTTCGACTCATTCCTCAAAAATACTTTCCTCTCCGATTGCTGTTGCAAGAGCTTTCGGATTTCCTTATGACCCTGGCAGGATGAAATTGTTCGAAGATCTGTTCCGTAAATTGAAATCACTCGAATTTAAGAACAGACCTGACAAAAATATATCTCCAAAGTCCTTTCGTAATTTTGCTTTTTTTGAGAGTTATTTTTCTAATTACATTGAAGGAACTGTTTTTGAAGTAGATGAAGCAAAAAAAATTATTGAAACTAATAAACCATTATCCGCCAGAAATGAGGACAGCCATGATGTCTTAGGCACTTTTCATATTGTCTCCAATATCAAGGAAATGTCAGTAATACCCCAGTCTCCTGATGAGTTTCTGAATATTCTTGTATACCGGCATAAAATTCTACTAGGTGCAAGGCCAGAAAAAAATCCTGGTCTTTTTAAAGACAAAAACAATTTTGCTGGAAATACATCCTTTGTAGATTTCAATCTGGTAAAGGGGACTTTAATACAATGCTATGATTTTTATAAGGCAATGGAACATCCGTTCTCAAAAGCCACTTTCATGATGTTTATTTTAAGTGAAGTACATCCATTTCTTGATGGGAACGGGAGAATTGCCAGAATAATGATGAATGCAGAGTTGACTTCTGCGAGTCAGTCAAAGATTATTATACCAACCGTTTTTAGGGATGATTACCTTGGTACATTAAGAAAATTAACAAGACAAGGAGATTGTGATCCATACATCAAAATGTTGCAGAGAGCGCATGAATTCAGTGAGAACATTTCTGGAGATAATCTGAATGAAATGCAGGAGTACCTTAAACAATGTAATGCATTCTCAGAACATACTGAAGCCAGATTAAAGATTACAAAATCCTGAGACAGGCTGCTTACCCTTGAGTAGTATTGCTTCCATTGTATCATATTTAGTGTGACCCTATTTTTAATTCATTCCGGCCGTTTTAATGGCGTTTTTGCTGTGATAAGTGTATCAACTTGAAGTATACCCAATTTTTAATGCAGCTATTGACATCATCATATAGAATTGATTAATTCAAATTCACATAATAGACTGGCAACCTTATTGTTTAACAAAATTACTAACTCATAAAACCAAAGTAAAATTTATTTTAAACATAAATGTGGAATCCTGTTGCCAAAGTTACCTGGGTGTAAAAGCAACCGCTAAAAATCTATTTTCAAAACAAAATAAACCCGTTACTGGTAATTATAATAAGATTATGCATTGATATTTCTTATGTGAGTATAAATTAGCTATAGATATCTTCCAAATTATTACATTGCGCCCGAAATACTTTTTGGAGATAATTTATACATAACAGATGCTAAGTTTCAATGACCTTAAATTCAGGGCGGCTTACTGGGCTGTCGGGATGCTTGATAAACACAATGAGATCCATTTCATGAACTTTGGATATTCCCATCCTGATGAAAAACATGATTTGCACGAATCTGAAGAAAAAAACCGTTATTCAATTCAGCTATACAGGCATCTGATCGATTATGTGGATTTAGCAAAAAAAGATATTGTTGAAGTCGGCAGCGGACGTGGCGGAGGTCTTGCTTATTTAGCCAAAAACTATGATGCCGGAACAATTACAGGCATTGACCTTGACAAGGGCGCTGTTGCCTTTTCGAACAGTCATTATAAATTCAACAACCTCTCTTACAGGACAGGTGATGCACAAAATCTTCCCTTACCGGATGATTCGTGCGATATTGTTCTGAATGTGGAATCCTCACATCGATATCCGCAGATGGACCTGTTTCTGAATGAAGTTACACGAATCCTGAGAAAAGGCGGACATTTCCTGTATACTGACTTTCTTTTTGATAATGAATGGGATGGAACAGATGAATTATTAAGGAAGTACAAGCTGAAAATATTACGGACACGCGATATAACACCTGAGGTGATTAAAGCCCTTGAGATGAATGATAAGCAGAACAGGGCTATCGTTAAGAAACTTGCTCCGAAATTCCTTCAGAAGGTGATGTTGAATTTCGCTGGTGTTATAGATTCAGAAACCTATAATAACTTTCGCAACCGGAAGTATGTCTACAGGAGTTATGTGTTTCAGAAATATTAAGAAAAAGGATCTGTGATTTTTATTATCTGATATCTACTGATGCTGTGCCGGATTTATCTCCGGTTATCCGATGCTCTGTTTTCACCGTCTGCTGATAAATAAAATACAGATGTAAACTGGTGGCCATGATCCCTCAACCACCACCGCAAGGCTTTAGCTATCTTCCTTCTTTTAAGGAGGATGGTTCCGGTTTCAATCGATGTTATCAGGTATAAGGGTCGCATATTTTCAGTTATTCATTTCCTCTATTAACAAGACTGTATTTACATATTAAAAGTAAGTCCTTTTTGCAATATATTTTATCGGATTGTGGCCAATAGTGGCAAAATGATGAGGGTAATGAATACATAAACCTATAAAAACCGGCCGGTTATTTACACAATTAGTTCATTAATGCCTTGAAAAATGCTCTTAGTCAAAATCCATTGAATTTTTATTGCCTGTATGATCATTTACAGTGCCATTGAACCGTCGGCCAGACATACACTGTTAAATGTCAAAAACATACGCAGAATAACACTATTCAGAATCAGCGTTTTTTCATTATTGCAAAATTGACAGGCGGCAGATCTGTATTGACAAAAAAATTAAAATGCAGCCGAAAATCTGATGCATTCATATTGTTCCATGATCAAAACCGTCAGATTTTAAAAGCAGAAGTCCGGTTCAGTAACCCGGACTCCAGCTTTCACTAAAACCTTTTTCTCTAAAACTAAAATCTATGCAGACCTAACTATGACTTCAACTTTTATCTATAATCGGTTATTTCATCCTTTATAACATTTATTGTTTGATTGCCTGAATCGTCAGTCCTCACCTGCGACATCCTCATTATCTTGATTATCAACTTTCCTTCAAAGCGCACGAAAACTACCTGGGTGAATTTGAAATCCTTGTTGTCCTTGCCATGGTACTGGTAACTGAATTCAGAGCTGACCTCATACAAAAGCCCTAGTTGTTGATCCCAGTCCTGTGCCAATTGCAATTGTCTCTTCAAGATTCTCTGACGAGGTAATCTCCATGTAAATGGCTCCCTTCACATATTCATCCAGACCATCTACCCATATTTTGTTAGCAGTGTATTTAAATACCTGTGAATCGCCTTTCTTCGATTGCCCCTGAACGCTCAGGGAGATCATAAGATTACTGCTATTGCTGAAATTATTCTTATTGTTTTCATAGTCTTGAGTTTTATATTATTTTTCCCCATTTATTACTAGTCCACCATTTTTGTGGAATGGTTGCATAGGGAAGAAAAAAAATTTGACTTGAGTTTGACTAATGTTTAAATTTGGTATGAAGCTACCTTAAACAAAAAATCAGGATGAGATAATAACATTACCATTCTAACACTTCGTTTTGCCAGAGTGATTTGATTATTAATGTCTGTCATATTAAAAACATTTAGTTTTAACCTTTTATGTCGCTTATTATGAAACAATTAGCCACACTGATCGTAACATTGATCCTTGGTTTGGGAGTGATCAATGGACAGACTATTATTGCTGACAAGTCAAATGTCTCCGGGACCTGGACTAAGGCAAATTCGCCTTACATTGTTAATGGGCTTGCAACAGTTCCCCAGGGGAGTACCCTAACTATTGAACCTGGGGTGGAGGTGAGGTTTAAAACAGGGACTGATTTTAGTTTCTATGACAATATTATAGATGCTGGGGTTCTTTATGTTAAAGGAATGTTGATAGCTGAAGGAACCCCGGCTCAAAAAATTAAATTTACCCGTGATGGAAGTTCTGGCAATTGGGGAAATCTCACATTTGCAAAAGTGGCAAACGTTTCGACTCTCAAATATTGTAGAATTGAATTTGCCAATCAGATTCAGGAATTGGAAGCCAATACTTTCTCTACCGGAGCTATTGCTATTCTTAATCCTTACACAAAAGTCCTTAATTCGGAAATAGTAAATAACAATGCTACCGGAATTTTTACAAGTAATTCAAATCCCTTATTAACCAATAACATAGTTGCAAACAATAAAAGTATAGGCGTATCAATTAAATACGCCTACTCTATAAATGACACCATAATTTTTGCAAATAATACAATTGTTGATAACTCGGGAATAGCCCTGGACAACTATTCTGTTAAACTGAAAATTGTGAACTCAATATTCTGGAATAATAATGCGGGTTCATTTTCTACCAACTATAAAGGATGGAACTCAATGATATCACACTGCCTCTTCCAGGAAGATAAATTTATTTATGATGGTTTCTCAATCAAGGCTGGCATCATTTATGGCCTGAATCCTAAGCTAAAGCCTGATTATTCACCTGAGAATTTCTCACCATGCATTAACGAAGGAATTCCTGATACGTCGGGATTAAAACTTGGATTAACAGACTGTTTCGGAAATACCAGGGTATATCTTGACCGGATTGACATTGGAGCCGGCGAATCTATCTCACCAAAATATATGTGTATTACATATCCAAGCGGCAAAGAGGGATTCTTCGCGGGACGTGAAATTGATATCCGCTGGAAAAGCAATGTCTCAACCCTTAAACTTGAATATACAGTTAATGGAGGGACAAGCTGGTCTGTAATAACCAACAGTACAGAGAATGATGGCCAATTTAAATGGGCCATTCCTGCCGGAGAAACCCAGGCCTTTAACATTCGTTTATCTGATCCATCTGATGCTTCTTACAGTGACCAGTGTGATGATAATCTTTCTATTCTTAATTCAAATATCCCTGACGGAACAATTCTGTCCGGAAGATTGACCCTGCAGCATTCTCCATACTTAATGAATGGATTTATTACGGTACCATTGGGTGATTCCCTCATCATTGATCCAGGTGTCGAATTAAGATTCAAGACAGGTACTGACTTTAGTTATTATGATAAGTCTTTTGACGTAGGGTTATTGTACATAAGAGGAAAATTGATTGCCAATGGAACACAGTCACAAAAAATTAAATTCACCCGTGAGGGAAGTTCTGGCAATTGGGGAAATCTGACTTTTGGAAAAGTGGCAGCAGTTTCTACTCTCAAATACTGCTTAATTGAATACGCTAACCAGATTCAGGACCTGGAATACAATTCTTACTCTACCGGAGCTGTTACCATTCTTAATCCATCCACTAAAATTCTGAATTCTGAAATCGTAAATAACCTGAATACAGGGATTTATTCAAACAACTCGAATCCGGTAATAATCAATAATATAGTGGCAAATAATAAGAGTATTGGGGTATCTATAAAGTACGCTTTTGCCGTAAACGACACTATCATCCTTGCAAACAATACTATTGTTGACAACTCGGGAATTGCCCTGGACAACTATTCTGTTAAACTGAAAATTGTGAACTCAATATTCTGGAATAATAATGCGGGTTCATTTTCTACCAACTATAAAGGATGGAACTCAATGATATCACACTGCCTCTTCCAGGAAGATAAATTTATTTATGATGGTTTCTCAATCAAGGCTGGCATCATTTATGGCCTGAATCCTAAGCTAAAGCCTGATTATTCACCTGAGAATTTCTCACCATGCATTAACGAAGGAATTCCTGATACGTCGGGATTAAAACTTGGATTAACAGACTGTTTCGGAAATACCAGGGTATATCTTGACCGGATTGACATTGGAGCCGGCGAATCTATCTCACCAAAATATATGTGTATTACATATCCAAGCGGCAAAGAGGGATTCTTCGCGGGACGTGAAATTGATATCCGCTGGAAAAGCAGTGTCTCAACCCTTAAACTTGAATATACAGTTAATGGAGGGACAAGCTGGTCTGTAATAACCAACAGTACAGAGAATGATGGCCAATTTAAATGGGCCATTCCTGCCGGAGAAACCCAGGCCTTTAACATTCGTTTATCTGATCCATCTGATGCTTCTTACAGTGACCAGTGTGATGATAATCTTTCTATTCTTAATTCAAATATCCCTGACGGAACAATTCTGTCCGGAAGATTGACCCTGCAGCATTCTCCATACTTAATGAATGGATTTATTACGGTACCATTGGGTGATTCCCTCATCATTGATCCAGGTGTCGAATTAAGATTCAAGACAGGTACTGACTTTAGTTATTATGATAAGTCTTTTGACGTAGGGTTATTGTACATAAGAGGAAAATTGATTGCCAATGGAACACAGTCACAAAAAATTAAATTCACCCGTGAGGGAAGTTCTGGCAATTGGGGAAATCTGACTTTTGGAAAAGTGGCAGCAGTTTCTACTCTCAAATACTGCTTAATTGAATACGCTAACCAGATTCAGGACCTGGAATACAATTCTTACTCTACCGGAGCTGTTACCATTCTTAATCCATCCACTAAAATTCTGAATTCTGAAATCGTAAATAACCTGAATACAGGGATTTATTCATCAAATCAAATAAAAAGCATAAAAAAAATCCACTTGTACTCTGATGCCAATGGAACAATCAGGTTTACATGGGGGCCATTGAAAGGGTATAAGCCCGCTGATGCTGTCTGGTACTACCCATTCACAACTCTTAAGGGAGTTCTGGGTAAAAATACCGGTAAAGAACCATTTGATGCTCCCCCGGCACTGGTAAATCTTGAAGAAAAGAAAGATTTCGGTAAATGGTCCGATCCGGACCTTAACGATGTTCCTGTTGCATTCCTGAACCAATGTGATATCACAGGAGGCAATAGCGGCAGTCCCGTGATGAATGCAAAGGGCGAGATCATCGGAGTGGCATTTGACGGAAATTATGAGGCAATGATCAGCGACTGGCAGTACGACTATGAACTTCAGCGTTGCATTGCTGTTGATATCAGGTATGTACTTTTCATTACTGAAAAGTTTGGCAATGCCGGATTCCTTTTAAACGAAATGGGTGTAGAATAGCAATTCGGCGATAACAGCTAAAATTCTGATACTCTCAGCCCTGAAGTATGTAAGGTCGCTGAATTCTGTCATGTCAAGAAGCCTGAAACCATTCTTCTCAAGCCTTCGGGAAACATTCTCAAGGTCAAGATCTGAATCAGTCCTTGAGTCGATAATATTAAGAATTCCCTTATACATTTTCGAAGGAATTCCTGTATAACGCTCAGATTTACTGTCAGCAAAACAACCGATAAAACTGGCTCCCGGAGTTAACATATCTTTTAATGAACCGATGAATCCGTCAAGATTCTTAATAAGATTCAACCTGCGCAGGTTTATAAGTGTCTTTACTTCCTTCAGATCATCATAATCATAATAATAGTGCTGAGTGAGCGGAAGCACAATTATATCACTTTCATCAGTCATACCGAGCCAGTCGAGATACTCATAAAAATTCTCGCCTCCTTCATCCTTAAGTCTCGACTGAGCGGGAGCAGGTATTTCAAGTATACCTGAAAAAGAGGATGTGCCGAATCCGGGGCTAACCCTTGCTGCATCATTTAAAACCTGGTTGTATGAAACTGTAGCTTCCTGCATAATTTTTCTTGTTTTTAGTATTGTAAAAGTACACCATTACAATACATAAGACAAGTCTCAAAAGCCCATTGGATGAGCGTCTTAGATGCATTACAGAACTGTTCGTCAATGATATTCAGACAGTCGCTTTGCAGTCAGCGACGTTCACAATGCCTGAGTGGCAATTCGTCAAAATTGAAGGGCTTTTTATGAACTATTATTTGCAGAAAGGGCTAGATAATATCAGGCTGTCATGAAAATGATTTAACATCAGCGATATATGACGATGAATGAAATAAGGATTTGATAAAATTGAAGAAAATTCCAATTTGACCAACACATTGTAAAAAATGACGGAAAAAAATATAAAAACAGGACGGAAGACCGAAGTCGGAAGTCGGAAGTCCGAAGAACTAAGAAAAACAGTTTCGGGTTTCGGGGTTTCGGGTTTCGGAGAGTTTCGCCGAGTCAATTCTTACTTCTTACTTCTTACTTCTTACTTCTTACTTCCGTCTTCCGTCTTCTGTCTTCCGACTGTCATATCATTATCGAGAAGTCTGCTGTTGTAAGTCTGAATAATTGCCTTTAGCTTTTCCTCCATCTTCATCTGGATTGCGGCATCAGAACCAAGCAGATTCTTCTCCAGGAAGACGTCGGACTTGAAATTATAGAGTCCTAACGCCTTGGTTTCGATCATCTCAAGCAGGTGGTCATTCATATACAGGTGATAGGTGCTTCCGTTTGTATTGTAAGCAAACGATTCAGAAGTGTCATCAAGCAGGTTATTGCCGAAGGCAATATATTCCTCATCGAAATTCAACCTGCTGAGCACGGTAGGCATAATATCAATCTGCTGGGCGATCTTCATCCTTTTACCATTCAATCCGCCACCCGGTTCATAGAAGATAACTGGTATGCAGTAAACACCGAAGTTGTTCTGAAACTCCTTATGAATCGATTCATTTGTATGGTCAGCTGTTATTACAAACAGAGTGTTGCTGTACCAGGGTTGCTGAGAGATCTCAGCAAAGAATTCCCTTAACGCGAAATCGGTATATCCAACTACTTCGCATATTGGGGCAGGTCCTTTTTTGAACCTGTCTGCATATTTTTCAGGGACCTTAAAAGGATGATGCGATGAAACTGAGAAGATTGAGGCCATGAATGGCTCTTTGAAACTGTTCAGTTTTTCAGCAAAAAAACTGAAAAATGGTTCATCCCATACTCCCCACATACCATCAAAATCGTCTTTGCCCGGATACTCATTCAGTCCGAAATAATCATCAAACCCGGCCATTCTGGAGAATGAATCGAATCCCATAGACCCGTTGGGAGCTCCATGAAAGAATGCAGTATAATAACCTTTTCTCTTCAATAGTTCCGGAAGACCATTGATACGGTTATTGGCATAGTGTGAGATTGCATATGGAGTCTCAAGCGAGGGGATTGAGGCAAGAATTGAAGGCATGGCGTCAATTGATTTTTTTCCATTCGCAATTGACACATCAAATGTAAGGCTGACACTGATCAGCGAGTCGATAAAGGGGGTATAACCTGTATATTTTCCACCCTCGAGTTGCGGATTAAGTGAACCTATATACTCCCTGGCAAAGCTTTCGAGAATAATGACAACAACATTCTGATTTGAGAAGGATTTTGTTTTTTCAGGCACATAGTGCGGATTATAGATGCTTTTGAGCTTAACATCATCATAAAAACTATATCTGACAAGAGCTTTCTTGCCAAAAGTCCGGAAAATGCTGAATGGTGTATTAAGTACGAGCGGAACATCTCTGGGGGTATCAACAAACCGGGCTGCGTTGCTAATAGTAATGGGACGCGTTGAATGCTTATATCCGCCCCTGGCGGCACCTATAACAAGAGCAAAAACAGCCGGAACCATCAGAATATTAAATGACAGGTAAAGTAACCTGCGCTTTATTTCAGGTCGAACGGGCTTAACCTTTCCATAAAGAAAAACCATAAGTATCCACAGAAAAATTGTAAACAGAGTTGCAGGCCAGTAATCAAAAAGCAACTTAAAAAACAGTTTAACAAGGTTTGTTTCATTTTCGAAGGTTCCGAAAACATCGGCAGTGGCTCTTTTATCAACAAACCGGTAGTAGACAAAATCCATTCCATTCATCGCAACGGCAAGGCCATTGGAAAAAAAGAACAAATACTTTACTGCTTTCTGATATACGCCATTATACCTGAAATCAAACGGAATGACATTCAGAAGAATAAACAGCATGTTGATATAAGCAAGCGATGAGATATCGAAAAGGAGGCCTCCTCTGAATATTGTAATTAACTGCCCGGCTGAAATCCCGGGAAACATTTTGTGGTTGAACAGGTAAAAACCTGCCCTGCACAGCGAAAAAAGTAACATCGCCAGAAGAATCCTGTATGCCAGAACTATATAAATATTTCCGTCAAACCAGCTCTTCTTCATTATTTCTCCTGATCATTCACAAGTTCAATCTGATAAACATGAAGAGTACAATCAGCGCAGCAATAATATACATCACAATCCTTGCTGTCTCCGGTTTTGCCTTCAAAGCTGCCACCAGGCCATTATAAAGAAGCCAGACAGAGAAGAGATGGATGCAAATGCTTATAACCCAGCCGAAATAAGGGTTTATCATTCGGGTGAATCCAAAGAATGCTGCAACGGGCATTATTACCAATATTGATGCAGTCACTCTCAGGCATGCCTCATAATCTGTATTTCCGTTACAGACTGCCGAAATGACGAGAAGAATTGCAGCTCCTGCAAAAAGAATAATAATTGATCCGATCACATAGGAAACAAAAGCCATAACACCGTAAGAACCTCCGAAAAGGCCGCCTGATACTGCTCCAACATCAAGAATACTCCACAGTAATTCTAAGGCACCTGCAATGGCACCATAGATCACAACTTTAATCAATGGGTCTGCAATACCTCCCGATATTTTCATCGAAGAGAATGAAGCTTTCGGATTCAGCAGGAGATCTTTGGAATCCCTGATGAATAGTTGTAAATCAAAAGTACCATTACTCATAATCCGGGTGATTTAGGGAATATGAAAACTAAACTAAACTATTCAAGATAAGTATAGCCGTAGAGACCCGACCGGTAATTGGAGAGGAATTCTTTTCCCTCTTCAAGTGTTATTATCCCGGCTTTTACTGACGTTGTTACCCACGATTCAACAGTGCGCACCATTTTCTTCGGATTATACTGAACATAATCAAGCACTTCTGCAACTGTCTCGCCGTCAATAACCTGGTCGACCTTATAACCATCCTTATCTACAGATACATGTACGGCATTCGTATCGCCGAAAAGATTATGAAGGTCTCCCAGGATCTCCTGGTATGCTCCTACCAGGAAGACTCCAAGGTAATATGGTTCCTTTCCCCGCAGCGGATGAACAGGCAGATGGTGCGAAGAGTTCCTTGTTGCAATGAAATTATCGATTTTCCCATCTGAATCACAAGTCATATCCTGAATTGTTGCTATTCGAACAGGCTCCTCATTAAGCCTGTGTATGGGCATTATAGGAAAGATCTGATCTATAGCCCATGCGTCGGGCAGCGACTGAAAAAGCGAAAAATTGCAAAAGTATTTATCTGAAAGCATTCTTGAAATCTGCCGCAATTCCTCCGGCACATGTTTCGTAACGGTTGCCATCTGATAAACTTTTCTGGCAATCGACCAGAAAAGCCTTTCGATCTGGGCTCTGGTTTTGAGATCAACAAGCCCGAAACTGAACCTGTCAAGGGCCTCCTCTCTGATCTGCTGTGCATCGTGCCAGCTTTCAAGCATTCTGAGCTGGTTAAAATTATCCCACAAAAGGTACAATTCCTTCACCAGCTCATGATCATTTTCAGTTATCAGGTCTTCGGGGTCCCATGCCGGAAGGGTTGTTGTCTCAAGGACTTCGAATATCAGCACGGAATGGTGAGCTGTAAGTGATCTTCCCGACTCTGTTATTATGTTGGGGTGAGGGATGTTGTTCTTATTGCTGGCGTCAACGAAAGTACTGATGGAGTCATTCACATACTCCTGGATAGTATAATTGACACTGCTTTCGCTATTCGCCGAACCAGTTCCGTCATAGTCAACTCCAAGTCCTCCGCCGATATCAACAAACTCCACATTGAATCCGAGCTTCCTCAATTGAATATAGAACTGTGAAGCTTCACGAAGCGCGATCTTAATCCTGCGGATCTTGGTGACCTGGCTGCCGATATGGAAATGGATAAGCTTCACACAATCCCTCATCTTGTTCTTTTCTATGAAATCGATGGCTTCCAGAAGTTCGCTCGAGGTAAGCCCGAACTTGCTTATATCACCGCCTGAGTCTTCCCATTTACCGCTTCCAACACTCGCAAGCTTTATGCGGATACCAAGGTTCGGCTTGACCTTGAGACGTTTGGCAATTGATGTTATCAGTTTAAGCTCATTAAGCTTTTCAACAACAAGAAAGATCCTTTTACCCATTTTTTGAGCAAGAAGGGCAAGCTCGATGTAATCCTCATCCTTATAACCGTTGCAGATAATCAGCGACTCAGGATCTGTATTGATTGCTATCACAGCATGAAGCTCCGGTTTTGATCCTGCTTCGAGACCTATATTGAATTTCTTGCCATGGCTTACTATCTCCTCAACCACAGGCCTCATCTGGTTTACTTTTATCGGGTATATGATGAAGTTCTGCGCCTTGTACCCATACTCTTCAGATGCTGATTTAAAACACTTTGACACACTCCGGATCCTGTCATCCAGGATATCCGGAAACCTCACCAGCATTGGTGTTGAAACATCAGTAAGCATAAGCTCATCCAGAAGCTCCTTAAGGTCAACCGAGGGGCAATCCCTTGACGGGGTTACAATAACATTGCCCTTCTCATTTATTGAAAAATAATCCACACCCCAACCATTGACATTATACAGTTCTGCTGAGTCTTCAACACGCCACTTTCTCATGGTAATTAATTTTGGCTTTTAATAACAGGCCGCTAAGGTCCGAAAAAAATGTCTTTTTTACAATGTTAATTATTTAACAGGAAATAAAAATGGCGCAACGGCACAAAGGCTCAAAGGCGTAAAGGCAAAAGGCCTATGACGTGCTATTCCGTTATGCCGTTGTGCCGTTGTGCCTTTGTGCCGCTGCGCCATTGCACCATATCTAATAAGTTACAGTCTTCATCTCCGTTTTCTCCATAACCTTACACACAGGATACTGGTTATACCCCATCCCCCATTGAGGAACCAGGTACCGGTCGAGAAAATTCCAGGTCAGCAGCCCGTCATTCGACTGAGGCTCCAGAAGGTAAGCAGCTACGTTGGCAAGTTTCTGGGCTGTTCTTACTACTATTGTACCGGCCGGAAATTCTGCTGTCTCAATCAGATAGTTGCCCTTAATTGTATTTGTATAATGGCCCTGATTCAGTCGCGCTGATCCTTTCAGTTCAGTTACAGCATACCTTGTTATTTCAATCTTTGTATTCTCTGCAAGCTTTTCAATAACTATCCCATGGAGCTTAAGTTTACTTATTACCTCCGGATCCCTTATTGTAAGAAGATAGGCATATGGGAACCTGACACTCTTAACCGGGTTAAAATCGATAAGGTAAGGAATAGTGACATCCTTCTGCCTGTCGCTCTTTTTGTAACTGCGCCTGCCATTTGCATCTGTGACCACATCGACCTCATAAGTCTTTATTGTTACCTTGTCCGGGGCAGGAAAAGGCTTATACTCAATAGCAAATGAATCCGAAACTGCCGGACTGGATCCACGTGAAACGGCATTCCTGTCGGCTGCTGCCAGCAGTTTTTTGATTTCGTTCTTATTTGCTGAGGCGAAATCCATCAGAGAATGAATAAGATAGTAGTTGCCAAGAACCCTTGATTTATAATCAGCATACACATAGTTCTCATCCAGTATTGCCAGCCTGTTACGGATGCCATAATAGTTTGTCATGTAGCGAGGTTCCGATGCATCGAGGATCCATCCCTTTTCAGGCTCGGTCATGCTGACGAACTCTCCGTAAAAGCAGTTTTCAACCTTGTATTTTGAGCGGAGACGCTCCGACATTTCAGGAACCATCTTATCGCGCATATATGACCTAAGGTTCAGGTCGCCATTGGGATTTACCATCCAGGTAAATGTAACAGGTTCAACATGGTATGAACCATTGGTAGTATGGCAATCCATGAATACGGCAGGATCCCAGCGGTTGAATACATTCTCAATAACGCCTTTAACCTCAGGTGATTCAGCCTTCATTGCATCGCGGTTCAGATCGAGCATCATTCCGTTATGCCTCACACCGACTCCGTTGGCCGGACCATTCTGATGAGTCCTGTTCTTCGCGCTGATCTGGTCATTACCGTCGGGATTGAAAATGGGACAAATAAGAAGAACTACATCCCTGAGAAGTGCTGGTTTTTTCTCTTTCAGCAGATCGCGGGCAAACATCAGGGAAGCTTCCTTTCCTTCAACTTCCCCGGCATGAATATTTGCCTGGACATAAACAACAATCCGGTTGTCATTAACAAGATCAGCAGGAGAGGCAGGCATCGGATCGGCGATAATAAGAAGAGGAATTTCCCTCCCTTCGACAGATACAGCTACCTTTTCAGTCCTTATAAGAGGAGACAGATCTTTAAGTTGTGCAATGAAAGCCATAACATCAGCATGTGTAGCAGTAGAGCTGAAGTCCGACTTTTCCGCAACTGTAAGGAAAGTATCCTGTCCAAAGAGGGTAGTTGCCGCAAACAGAATTATTATTGAAAGTAATGATGAACTTTTCATTTGTAACTGATATTAATTTTAAGAGGCCAAAAGTAGGAATAATTTTACCTTTGCGTGCTCTGCGAAAAATCTTTGCGCCCTTTGCGGTTACCTATTTATTTACTAATCAAGATATTAGAAAATAATTTAGATTATTTAAAAATTATTTCTTATCTTGCACACCTTAATTTTTAAAAACAGAATAAAATGAACAAAGGAACAGTGAAATTTTTTAATGTGTCAAAAGGATTCGGATTCATTAAAGACGCAGAATCGGGTAATGAGTATTTCGTACACGTTTCTGGCCTGAAAGATCAGATCAAAGAGAATGATGAAGTTACGTTCGAACTTGCAGAGGGAAAAAAAGGAATTAATGCAGTTGATGTAAGACTTGCTTAATTAATCCATAAAAAGATTTATCATTCAAAGCCCCGCTCATCGCGGGGCTTTTTTTTTACTGCCTTTTCTTTTCTTCTTTTTTAACTTTTTTTGCAGCACGCTTTTCCTTGAGAGTTTTTGTAGGCTCTTTCTTTACCTTGACCTGTTCCTTGGATCTTTCGTGTGACATAGCTATCTGTATTTAGTTAATAAAATCGTATCCCAAATATATGAAAAAGTGCCTAGAGTGTGGAGTTTGGAGTGACTAAAGTTTTTTTACAATTCAAGTTTATATTTCCTGCGAGTATACTTTTTTTTTGCCATTATGCCATTGCGCCGCTGCGCCGTTATGCCATTATAACTCACAGTACAGTCCGTCATCCGTCAGGTTCTTGCATGGGTAACGCCATTCAAGATCGTCACCTTCGATAAGATCACTGGCATGCTCAGGCCCCCAGGTCCCTGCAGGATAGCCAAAAATCTTAATTGATTTATTATTCTCCCATGCTTTCTGAATTGGTTCCAGGAACTTCCAGGCAGTTTCAACCTCATCATCCCTTGAAAAAAGAGTTGAATCATTCATCATCACATCGTACAGTAATCTTTCATAGGCAGAGGGCACCCTTATGTTAGCAAGATCTGAATAATGAAAATCCATGTTTACATTCTTCACATTGAATCCGGCGCCAGGTTCTTTCATATCGAACTTAAACAGGATGCCTTCATCTGGCTGAATGCGGATAATAAGCTGATTTGCAGAAAGTTTCCCATGATCCCTTTGAAAGAGATGGTGAGGTGTCGGTTTAAAATGTATTACAATTTCAGTAACCCTTGTCGGCAACCTTTTTCCTGTTCTTATATAGAAAGGAACTCCTCCCCATCTCCAGTTATTAATATAAAATTTAATTGCTACAAAGGTCTCCGTCCTGGAGTTTTTTTCGACTCCCTTTTCGCTTCTGTAACCTGGCAAACATTCTCCCCTTACAAGAGATGATGTATACTGACCCCTTATCACATTTGCTTCAACATCTTCTTCCCTGATCGGCTGCAGTGACTGAAATACTTTAAGGACCTCATTCCTGATAGCATCCGGACCAAGCGACGACGGGGGCTCCATAGCGGTCAGACCGACCATCTGAAGAAGGTGATTCTGTACCATATCCCTAAGGGCACCTGAAGAGTCATAATACCCTCCTCTGTCCTCGACACCTATACTTTCGGCAGATGTGATCTCCACCCTGTCGATATAGTTCCTGTTCCAGAGCGGCTCAAAAATACCATTTGCAAATCTGGTAACGAGCAGGTTCTGAACAGTCTCCTTCCCAAGGTAATGATCGATCCTGAAGATCTGGTCCTCTCTCATTATTCCGTGAAGGATTGAATTAAGGTTCCGTCCTGATTCAAGATCATAGCCGAATGGCTTCTCAATTATAATTCTGCGAAAACCATCCTCCTGATTCATCAGACCAGACCGGGCCAGGCTGACACTTATTGGTTCATAAAGGCTGGGCGGAGTAGCCATATAAAAAATATAATTGCCTCCAACGGCGTATTTATCGTTCAGCTCGTTAAGAAATGTAACAAATAACCATGGATCTTCTGTAATTGAGTAAGTATCCATCTGATAGTAGTAAACATTTTCTGTGAAACTCTCAATCTGCTCATTCCCTGGAACAATTTCTTCCGAATATGAACGAACAGCATCACTCATCTTTTTCCTGAATTCCTCTGAAGAAAGCTTTGTCCTTCCTATGCCCAGCACTACAAATTTTTCAGGCAAAAGATTCTGGTGCCTCAGAGAGCAAAGCGCGGGGATAAGTTTACGGGCAGTCAGGTCGCCTGAGGCACCGAAAATTACGAGAATCAGATTATCGGGTCTTTGCATATAATAATATCAATTTACTAAGCCACAATTTAACAATTAATAATGGTATAAGTTCCCATAAGCTGAATTATTGTTAGACAAACCAGCTGTTAATTATTATGTTTATAACTTTTACATGATATTTATTACTATTTGTTAATTTTTCTATCAATAATTGCGTCGATTTGTAAGATAAAAATATATATTTGCAAATATTTATAATTGAATATGTACTTTATTAATTCAAATCTTTCAGAAAACCTTTTTAAAAGGCTAAGCAGGAATTACTGAGAATGGTGATTATAATTGGATTAGGGTAAACCGTTCTCCCATAACAGAGAGGACGGTTTTTTTTTGAGAGTAATGTCAGAATGTAATATGAAAAAAGAGAGACCAATAGACCAGGGATTGTACAGGCAGGAATTTGAGCATGAGAATTGCGGGATAGGATTTGTGGCTCATCTGAAGGGGAAGAAATCTCATAGCATTATCAGTCAGGGGCTTGATATCCTCAGGAACATGACCCATCGCGGTGCGGAAGGCGCAGACAGCAAGACAGGCGACGGTGCCGGTGTTTTGATACAGGTGCCCCGCGATTTTTACCTGATACAGGGTTATTCACTTCCTCCTGAAGGGCAATTTGGGACAGGACTCGTTTTTTTTCCGCAGGATAGTTCCGACGCCGAATCATGCCGTGATATTTTCCTGAATATAATAAGGGAAGAAGGTGTTGACCTTATTGGCTTTCGGGATGTGCCACGCGACAACAGTGTGATTGGTGAAATTGCAAGGGCTGCCGAACCCCATATTGAGCAGATACTGCTTGGCGCCGATATAGCACAGGATGTGCTCGAACGAAAACTATATATTATCAGGAAACTTACGGAGAATGCTATCCGCAAATCAGATATAAAACAAAAAAACCTGTTTTATATTCCAAGTCTGTCTACAAAGGTCCTCATTTATAAAGGCATGCTTACCTCCACTCAGCTTGGAGAATACTTTCTTGATCTGAATGATGAACGCGTACAGAGTTCAATAGCTCTTGTGCATTCGAGGTTCAGCACCAATACTTTTCCAAGCTGGGATCTTGCCCAGCCATTCAGGATGCTCGGACATAACGGAGAAATAAATACAATTAAGGGAAACCGCTTCTGGATGGAGGCAAGGGAATCAATACTTAAGTCAGATAAACTCGGAGACCTGGCAAGATTATACCCGATTATAGAACCCGGGAAAAGTGATTCCGCTTCTCTCGACAATGTTCTTGAATTTCTAATAATGAGCGGGAAATCATTGCCTTATGCAATGTCTGTTCTGATACCTGAATCGATAAATGACAAAAATCCCATTTCACCGGAGCTTAAGGCATTCTATCAGTATCATTCAACTTTTCTTGAACCGTGGGACGGACCTGCTTCCCTCATATTTTCCGACGGGAGATATATCGGAGGGATGCTCGACAGGAATGGACTGCGGCCATCAAGATATGTGATCACCACCAACGACCTTATAGTTCTAGGATCAGAAACCGGAGTACAATCATTTCCGGCGGATGAGATAAGGGAGAAAGGAAGACTGAAAGCGGGTAAGATGATCCTTATTGATACAAAGGCAGGTAAGATATTTTACGATAAAGAGCTGAAGGCGCAGCTGGCTGCTGAATATCCGTATGGTGAATGGATCCAGCAGAATATGGTCAAGCTTGAAAAAATCCAGGTTGGTCATGTTGAAACGCCTGAAATGGGTGATCAGTATAATAAATATATTACATCATTTAATTACTCTCTGGAAGATACAGACAGAATTATAAAAGAGATGGCAGCCACTGGAAAGGAACCCATAGGATCGATGGGCAACGACGTACCTGTAGCTGTCCTTTCAAGAAAACCATACAGATTATTTAACTATTTCAAACAATTATTCGCACAGGTAACAAACCCTCCCATTGATCCCATAAGGGAGGAATTCGTGATGACTCTGACCGGTTACCTGGGATCGCTGCAGCAGAACCTTCTTGAGATCTCTCCCGACCATGTTAAAATGGTAAGATTCAGAATGCCTGTTATCTCAAACACCTATTTTCAGGTTGTCAAGAATCTCAGGTACAAGGGTTTCTCAGCTGCAAACCTTCACCTGCACTTTGATGCACACAAGGGAGCAGACGGATTGCAAAACGCTGTTGAGCTCTTGTGCATCGATTCAGAGAGAGCCGTTGATGAAGGAAAAAACTACATAATTCTCTCCGACAGGGGCATAACAGAAGATAAGGCTCCCATTCCATCGCTGATGGCAGTCTCGGCAGTACACCACCATCTTATCAAAAAACGTAAAAGGATGCAGATCGACATCGTTGTCGAATCTGCGGAACCACGCGAAGTGATGCATTTTGCCCTGCTTTTCGGATATGGGGCGAGCATTATCAATCCTTACATGAGTTTTGCCGTGATTGATAAACTTGTCAAGGAGAAAGCCATCCAGCTCGATTACCAGAAAGCTGAAGAGAATTATGTAAATTCAATTAACAAGGGGATTCTGAAGATAATGTCGAAGATGGGAATAAGCACTCTCAGAAGCTACAGGTCTTCTCAGATATTTGAAGCGGTTGGCATCCACCCCGATGTTATAAATAAGTATTTTGAAGGAACAATCTCCAGGTTAGGGGGAATCGGCTTGCACGAGATTGCCGAGGAGGTTCTTATCCCTCACCGTAAAGCCTTTATCGAAGAGCAGCAGCCTGAAATACTTACTGAAGGAGTCTACTCCTACAGGAAACATGGCGAAAAACATGCCTGGAATCCCGAAACAATTGCACTTCTTCAATGGAGCACAAAAACAGGTGATTACAGTAAATTTAAGGAGTACAGCAGCCTGGTCGACAAGGATACCATGAGTCCAGGCTTCATCAGAGGCTTGCTGCGGATTAAAACAAATCCTATTCCTGTTGAAGAGGTTGAACCTGCTGAAAACATAATGAAGCGCTTCGTTACCGGAGCAATGTCATATGGCTCGATAAGCCTTGAGGCGCACGAGACCCTGGCGATAGCGATGAACCGGATCGGAGGAAGAAGCAATACCGGTGAAGGCGGTGAAGATCCTGCAAGGTTCACTCCACTCCCGAACGGCGACAGCGTGAGAAGCGCAATAAAACAGGTTGCCAGCGGAAGGTTCGGAGTAACAACCCACTATCTTGTCAATGCCGATGAGATCCAGATTAAAATTGCTCAGGGAGCGAAACCTGGTGAAGGCGGACAGCTTCCCGGACATAAAGTTGATAAGATCATTGCCAGGACAAGGTATTCAATTCCCGGTATCACATTGATCTCACCACCGCCTCACCATGATATCTATTCCATAGAAGACCTTTCACAACTTATCTTTGACCTGAAGAATGTCAACCCCAATGCAAAGATCAGTGTCAAACTGGTATCGGAAAGCGGTGTGGGCACAATTGCAGCAGGTGTAACAAAAGCAGGTGCAGATCTGATAACAATCAGCGGTTATGAAGGAGGAACGGGAGCGAGTCCATCCTCTTCAATCAAGCATGCCGGATTACCGCTTGAACTTGGTCTGGCTGAATCGCAGCAGACACTTGTGATGAATAACCTGCGCCGGAAAGTTGTTCTTCAGGCTGATGGTCAGCTTAAGAGCGGAAAGGATATTATAATGGCTGCACTGATGGGTGCTGAAGAATTTGGATTTGCAACTTCCGCTCTTATTGTAATGGGCTGCGTAATGATGCGGAAGTGCCACCTTAATACATGCCCGGTAGGCGTTGCGACCCAGAATGCCGAACTCAGAAAACGGTTTACGGGTAAAGCCGATTATCTTGTAAACTTCTTCAGGTTTTTAGCAGAAGAGGTGCGTGAAAACCTTGCTGCACTGGGCTATAGAAATTTTGATGACATTGTTGGAAGATTTGATCTTCTCGAGAGAAACCCCGATGTAAACCACTGGAAGATTAAAAATCTGGACCTTAAAGATTTGCTCACCTTACCGGCAGAATCTGCCGAAAATGCAATGCATTGCGTTGATATTCAGGATCATAAAATAACAAATATTCTTGATATTGAGCTAATCGCTGAAGCAGAAAAGGCCATTTATCACAAAGAGCCTGTGGTTATCCAACGAAATATTAAGAATACCGACCGGACTACAGGCACTATGTTGTCGGGAAAAATTGCCAGCTTATATGGTGCAGAAGGACTTCCTGAAGGATCTGTAATATGCAGGTTCAGGGGTTCAGCCGGACAGAGCTTTGGCGCATTCCTGACTCCGGGTGTTGAACTGTATCTTGAAGGTGATGCCAATGATTACCTTGGAAAAGGTCTTTCAGGAGGAAGAATAATTGTGGTTCCCCCGATCGGATCAACATTCGAGCCTGATAAGAATATTATTATCGGAAATACTGTCCTTTATGGAGCCACAAGAGGTGAAACATTCATCTGCGGGGTTGCAGGTGAAAGGTTTGGTGTCAGGAACAGCGGGGCAAATGCAGTTGTCGAAGGGGTTGGCAACCACTGCTGCGAATACATGACCGGCGGACGTGTGGTTGTCCTCGGACAGACAGGCAGCAATTTTGCTGCCGGAATGAGCGGCGGGATAGCCTATGTTTTTAATGAGAACGGTGATTTTGACTATTACTGCAACATGGGAATGGTTGAGTTGTCGCTTGTGGAAGATCACAGTGATGTAAATGAATTAACTGATCTTATCTCGCGCCATCATTTTTTCACAAAAAGCAGGAAGGCCAGAATGATCCTGGACGATCTGAATAAATACCTGCCGATGTTCATTAAAGTTATTCCATATGACTATAAGAAAGTCTTGCAGGAACAGAAACTGGAAGAGTTAAGGAAGAAGATTGCCGATGTTGAGCTTGATCTGGAAATTAGTGCGGGCTAAAGAATGATGGGGAGAGGGGGAGAAAGGGAGAGGGGGAGAAATAAACCCTATGCCCTGAGCCCTGTGCCCTGAGCCAGATACTTTAAACATTTAAAATTTCAAAGAGATAAAAATGGCCGATATAAATGGATTTTTAAAGATTAAGAGGAAGGAAGCAGGGAACAGGCCCTTGAACGAGAGGGTGTGTGACTTCAGCGAAGTTGAGCAGGTGCTTAACAGTGAGGACCGCATGCTGCAGGCATCAAGATGCATGGACTGCGGTATTCCGTTCTGTCACTGGAGCTGCCCTGTTGATAACCTTATACCTGAATGGAATGACCTGCTTTACAAGGGTGACTGGAAAGCTGCATATTTAAGGCTTTCCGATACAAATAATTTTCCCGAGTTTACCGGAAGAATCTGTCCTGCTCCCTGTGAACACTCATGTGTGCTGAATATAAACCAGGAGCCTGTCACCATCCGCGAAAATGAGGTTGCCATTGTTGAAAAAGCCTTCTCGGAAGGTTATATAAAACCTGCTCCTCCAAAGATAAGGACCGGGAAAAAAGTTGCAGTTATCGGCAGCGGACCTGCCGGCATGGCTGCAGCCGACCTGCTGAACAAAACAGGTCACAGTGTCACTCTCTTCGAAAAAGACGAAAGAGCTGGCGGATTACTGAGATATGGGATCCCCGACTTCAAGCTCAGCAAGGCAACAATCGACAGGAGGCTCGATCTGATGATTAAGGAAGGACTTGTTATTAAAACCGGAACAACTGTAGGGAAGGATATCTCCGCTGAGGAACTTATAAACCAGTTTGATGCAATATGTATTGCAACAGGTGCATCATATCCCCGCGACCTTCAGATAGAAGGAAGAGAACTTAAAGGGATTCATTTCGCAATGGATTTCCTTACAATACAAAACAGGATCAATGCAGGTCAGCTGAGGGATGCTGAAAACCCGATAAGCGCTGAAGGAAAGAAAGTTCTCATTATAGGAGGAGGCGATACAGGGTCCGACTGCGTGGGGACTTCAATAAGGCAACGGGCTAAAAGTGTTACTCAGATTGAGATCCTTCCAAAACCGCCTGTGGTCAGAAAAGATGATAATCCATGGCCTTACTGGGGAAAAATACTTAAGACCTCAACCTCACATGAGGAGGGATGTGAAAGGTTCTGGAGTCTCTCTTCAGTAAAGTTCATCCGGAACGGGGATAGTGTCTCGGGAGTTGAGGTTGAAGAAGTTGAGTGGAAGAGTTCAAATGGGAAACTTTCAATGGAAGTTATCACGGGGACAAAGAGAATTATTGAAGCTGATCTGGTTCTTCTGGCTATGGGATTTGTTCATCCGGTTCTTGATGGGTTAATCTCAGACCTGGGCATGGAACTCGACCAGAGGAAGAATATCAGGGTCAATGAGTCTAATGGAACCAGCCTCAATAAAGTCTTTGCAGCAGGCGATTCGGTAAGCGGGGCAAGTCTTGTGGTAAATGCCATCGCTTCGGGAAGAAGAGCTGCTAAGGAGATCGATAAATTCCTCCGTGGTTAAACATCCTATCTCGGAAATGCTTTATCTAACTCTACGCTGAAAACAGTTCCTTCAATCTGCGTTGCTGACAAAGCTTACTTTTCCTTTGAGGTAGTTTTCTGTGAGAAGTTTTACACTATAGGTTCCAAGTCCCCTTGTTAAGCCCTTCGTAGAAAATGATCTCTGAAAGATCTGCTGTTGAATATCTTCCTTTATAATACCACTATTTCTGACCCAGAACCTTACCCTCGATCCATTCTCTTCTGCACCTGTAAAAACAGGATCCCCATTCTTTGAAGCTTCAACCGCATTCTTCATAAGATTTGTAAGAACACGCTGAAGAAGATTAACATCGCTCTCAATTTCTGTATTTGCGGCATTTTGGTCAACAACAACCGGATGTGCATACTCGCCTGAATGATAAGTATTCCGGGCTGCGACAGATTTGAGAAACTCATAAGTATTAAATAATGAGATCTCTACCGGAAGATCTCCCTTCTCCGCAGCTCTCAACTGCCTGTATAAAGATATTTCGTCTATTATTGTCCGGCTGGCCTCTTCAGAGTAGTTTATAAGCTGCCGGGTTTCGGTAGGATCTGATTCATCTTTTAATACAGTAAGAAGGCCGCTCAGTCCGCTTGCAGTATTGAGTATGTCATGGAAGAACAGCCTTTCCAGCGAAGCAAGGCGCTTCTCATCACTGATATCCTGAAGCGAGATCACATAAAAATCATGACCATTGAGAACAATTGGGGTGCAGGTGATTCTCAGATCCAGACTCTTTAGAACACCATCGGAGTAGGTTGATAATGAAGATTCACCAACAGTTTTCCGATTACTCTGCTGACATTCTGTGATTGCACCGAAGATACCGCAAAACTGGCATCCTAAAGCTGTACCACATCCATCCGGACCATCATGTGAGTTCCCACACGAAATAGCCTCTCCCGGTCTCTTTCCCAGAAGCGGCTCCATGCTATCAAGTCCTTTGGTAGCCAGGTAATCATGATTTGTATATACTATCTGCCGGTTCCTGTTTATTATTGCAGCAATACCAGTCATAGCACTGAAAATCCCGCTGAATATAGTCTGCAAGGCAATAATCTCATGCTCTGTCCTAAGCTCTTCGACCGACGATCTCAGTTTTGAAGGTATATCAGTCCTACCCTCCATAAATTATTTATTTAATTCCCCTTTACAAAAACGCAAATATACAAATCTAATTGTACCGGCACACATTAAAGTGATAACCGCAGATAAATTTCATTTTGTTCAATTCAATGACAATTCGCAATTTTAGAAATACCGTATTAAGGAGAACTTCTCCCGAAACCCAAAACTTATAAGTTTCAAACAGAATAAAGCTAGAAATATCTTATTGCCCTGACCCTTAATCCTGCTTTAGGACCATTTGTAATACCACCGGTGCAGAAATGCACAACAAGGGCAGATGCTGCAAGCCATTCGGTGGAACTCCAGTAATCAAGGGCTTCAAAGCCTCCAATATCATTTCTGTTAAGATACAACTTATTCAATTCATCATCTGCTTGGCAAGAAACCAGTCGTCGTAATCCGCTTACAGAGCTAAGTCGCAGATCCTTGCCGCAATACCGGCAGTCAAGGCATGTCGGCACGATATCAATCTGTATTCTGGATCACCCTGTTCCAAGGGCTGTACGAAGCTGCACCGGTAACATTAACTCCCCAGCACCCCCATGGGGCACCCGTACTCTGTTCGGAGGGTGCCGCTATAAGACCATGGTACTGACCTGCCACATACCCAGGATCCCCTGGACTGAAAGACATATGCCACTATTCCCCCTGGTAAGCATCACCCGATGAAGGAGGCCAGTTGGGGAGGGCAGCACCGCCGGTGATATTGGTCCATATTGTTCCATTGAAAACCTGCATTTCCCCTGAAGGTCCACAATCATTGCACCAGACAACCTGTCCTGCAAACGGAGTGACAATTGCATTCTTCTGGGCTTCAGTGACCGACCTTGGCTTAATTTCGGCCTGATATGGAGTGCCTGTCGTGCCTGTTCCCGACACTGTGGCATCAGGGCCGGCAGTGATCTTAGTCTCGGATCCGTCCAGAACAGGCTTGTTTGAAAGGTTGTTGTAATCTGCTGTTTTTGCATACAATGCATAGGGCACGCTCAGGAATTGTGAGGTCCCTGTCATTGTATAAGTTGTTCCTCCCAAAGGATCTATTTCTGTTTTAAGAAAATAAGGACCTGCAGACCAGGTTATTGCTGCCAGGGTGCCTAGAACAGGTGTTCCTGCTCCTACCTCAACAGTTACAAGTCCGTTTGCATCAGTGGAAGCAGCATGCGTTTCAGTAAAAACAGCTGCGCCTGCAGCTGAACCTTGGAGGATGCTTATACGCATACCTACAGCCTGATTTGCTACGATATTATTTGTGGTATTCCTTATAATTGCCTGGTAACTGAATTTTTCGGGTGACTGTGCATTTAATGTTACAGGCAAAAAGGATATCAACAGTCCTGCAAGCAACTGAAATACCAGTTCTATATTTATCCTTCTTCTCATTAGCCTTTAATCAAAAATTAAAATGCACGTACAGCACGCACTCTATATGCTGTCGTCTTCGATTCATTCATCCTTGTTCCTCCAGTAAACAATACCCTCATGGCATTGTTAGCAGAGAACTCAGTAGAACTCCAGTAATAGCTTGCAAGCGAAAAACCTCCAATTGGAGTACTGCTAACATACATGTTCCACAATTCATCCTCGCTTGGCAGATACCAATCACTATATGTGTTCAATACAAGGTTAGCACAGATGTCGGCTGCTGTACCAGCTGTAGCGCATCCTGCCTCAATATCAATAGTGTTTTGATTACCAGTACCAACCGCTACACCATCAGCACCTGCTATCAACGTTCCTGTGCAACCCCACGATGCACTTGCGCTCTGATCCGCTGCGGCAGCAATAAATCCGTGAATTAATGAAGCATCAATATAGGCTACTTTTCCTCCTCCCCAACTATCTCCTATTGAAAGGGCAATGAATGATTTATCCGCACCATAAGAAGTTCCGGCACTATTAATTGCATATGCTCTTATATGATAAACAGTGCCAAGAGTCAATCCTGTGAAATTATTGGGAAAGATACCTCCTCCTGCTCCATTGCTTGCCTTATTATCTGCCGTTGTAGGATTAGCTGAAGTACTCAAAACTATCCCTTTGTCTGTAATTGTTCCGCCTCCGTCACTGGTCACTTCTCCACCACTCCATACAGTGGTGCTTGTAATATTATAAGGTGTAGTAGTGGTAACTATTGGCAGCGAGACTGTTGTAAAACTGATCTCGTTCCCATATGCAGTCCCGATACCGTTTATTGCATATGCCCTTACGTAATATGTTGTTCCAGTCGACAGGCCGGTAAGAGAACTTGTGAATGTTCCGGTACCTGAACCATTTGTTGTAGTACTGTTTGCAGTTGTGGGATTTGGAGAAGTATTCCAGCATACACCTCTTGAGGTTACGGCTGACCCGCCATCAGAAGTAATATTTCCACCGCTTGTAGCAGAGTTTGTTGTAATTGAAGATGCTGCATCAGTCGAAAGTGACGGTATAGTTGCAGTAGTTGTAAAGCTTATCTGGTTACCGTATGATGTTCCGACACTGTTGGTGGCGTAAGCCCGTACATAATATGTAGTGAGCGGATTAAGCCCTGTGATGGAACTGGCAAATGATCCGGTTCCTGCACCATCGGTCGTCTTGCTGTCGGATGTTGTCGGATTGGAGGAAGTGCTCCAGCATACCCCCCTGGCAGTAACAGCAGCTCCTCCATCTGAGGTAATATTTCCTCCGCTTGTGGCTGTATATGCGGCTACTGCACTGGCTGCAGATGTAGTAACAGTCGCGTATGGCAGCTGTTGCAGCACCGCCGCACCAGTTTGTCCAGGTTGTTCCATTGAAAACCTGCAACTCGCCTGATGAACCGCAGTTATTGCACCAGATTATCTGGCCTGCATATGGTGCAGCAATAGCAATTCGCTGATCACGGGTTAAGGATTGTATTGCAAAGTTAATCGCATAGGGAGTACCGGTTGTTCCTGTACCGGTAACAGCTATACCGGCTCCGGCTGTCACTTTAGTCTCTGAACCATCAGTAACCGGTTTGTTTTCCAAGATCATTATAATTGGCTTTGTTACTATACATGGCATAGGGTACACTCATGAGCTGAAGAGTGCCTGAAATGGAGTAAGTTGTTCCCCCCGCAGGATCAGTTTCAGTTTTGATATAATATGGCCCGTTTGACCAGTCAATTGTGGCAAAGTTCCCCGACACGGGAGTTCCGGAGCCTATCTCAAGCGATACAATTCCGCCTGCATTTGTCGAGGAAGTAAGTGTCTCTGTGTAAACTGAGGCTCCGGCTGCTGATCCCTGGAGAATGCTGATACGCATTCCGACTGCCTGGTTGACAAGCACAACATTTGCAGCATTTCTTACAAGGGCCTGGTAGCTGAACCGCTTGGGGATTGGGAGAATGAAGGAGTAGTAGCGATAAGGCAGAAAACTGCCATAATCACTTTAATAAATAATACTTTAACCCTCCTAATCATCTTACTTCTTACTTTTTACTTCCGTCTTCCTTCTTCGGTCTTCTGTCTTCGGTCTTCCGTCTTCTTACTTCTTACTTCATACTTCCTACTTCTTACTTCTTACTTAGCTCTTCCTCACCACATCCCCCTAGCCCCCTTCAAAGGGGGAATTTGAAGAGCTTACTTCTTACTTCTTACTTCTTATTTCCGTCTCCGGTCTCCTGGTCTCCGGTCTTCGGCGGTCTTCTTACTTTCTTACTTCTTACTTCTTACTTCTTACTTTTTACTTCTCCGTCTCCGGTCTCCCGTCTTCCGTCTTCCGTCTTCCTAAAACTTCCTCACCGCCCTTACCCTGTATGTGTTGTTCTTTGTCGTTGTTCCGCTCTGGGCTCCTCCGCTGAAGTTCTGCGACCATGCCTGGCTGCTGCTCACCTCGCTCGAACTCCAGTAGTTGCCGTTGCTGAAACTACCAATAAGAGCCCTGTTAATATAAAGCTGGTTTAGTTCATCCTTTGAAGGCAGATACCAGTCGGTATATCCTCCGTCAGCACTAACGTCGCAGGTCCTGGGCAGCATAGGTTCCGGCACCCTGCGACTGATACAATTGATGTAGTATTAGCGGCACCTGAGCCTGTTGCGGTAGCAGTGGCTGAGGTTACAACATTGGATCCGTTGTACCAGGTTTGGGACGCAGCCAGATCAAACATGGTCGCTATCAAGTCCATGAGTTTGTCCTGCGACATATCCGACATCTCCGGGTTTGAAAATATAAGCAATTGTACCTCCCTGATAAAAATCACCGGCAGCAGCATGTTTCTGACAGGTCTGATTCCATAAACAGTACTCCTTGTGGCTGCACGGAAAACCTGAAAGAATACTGAGTATAAACAGCATAATTTTGAGGCCAGTTCAGATTACCCGGATCCCCCGGATCGATATATTCTGTCGATGTCCAATACCTGGTCGACGCAAAACCGCCCAGAATTGCCTGGCTTGCATACAAGGTTGACATTTCGTCCTGACTTGGCAGGAACCAATCAGTCATATCCGCCCGTCGCAAGATCCCAGCACACTTTCGCAGCTATGCCCGCAGTAAGGCAGTTGCTGACGATAATCTCCGTATTATCATAACCACCGCCTATTTCAGTAAGCTCGGCCGATCCCGGACCTCCGAGATCCGTACCCTGACAGCCCCATCCGTAACTTCCCGAGAACATCTCCGGTAGTTGTGATAAATCCGTCAGTCCGTCCGGCAACGTAACCCGGATCGCCACGACTGCAGAATATAAGCAACAATTCCGCCCTGGAAAGGGATCACCAATTGCAAGGTCTGGTGTTGTAAAGGTTATCTGATTTCCATAAGCCGTACCTGCACTGTTCGTTGCATATGCCCTGACATAGAAGGTAGTAAGAGGATACAGACCTGTCAGTTGAACTAGCAAAAGCAGTTGCCCGGATCCATCTGATGTCTTTTGATCAGAAATTGTAGGATTTGAATAAATACTACAGCAGACTCCCGTAGCCGTAACAGCAGTACCTGAAACGTTTGAAGCCCCCACTGGTAGCTGTGAATGCCTTAAGTTTGAAATTGCAGTGGTTGACAAGTAGCAAAAGTAAACGTTGTAAACATCTGCTGGTTGCCGTAAGCAGTGCCGACACTGTTGGTGGCATAGGCCCTTACATAATAAGTGGTGCCTGCCGTCAATCCGGTAAGAGAGCTTGTGAATGAACCTGTACCTGACCCGTCTGTCGTTTTGCTGTTTGCTGTTGTCGGGTTAACTGAGGTACTCCAGCAAACACCATATACAGTAACTGCTGCTCCTCCATCACTTGACACATTTCCTCCTGACGAAGCAGTCGTCCCTGTTATTAAAGAAATTGCTGTAGTTGTAAGAGTGGGCACAGCAAGAGTCGTGAAGCTTACCTCATTACCGTAAGCAGTACCTGCGCTGTTTGTTGCATATGCCCTCAGATAATAAGTCACGCCTGAAGTTAATCCTGTAACAGAGCTTGCAAATGATCCGCTGCCTGTTCCGTCAGTGGTCTTGCTGTTGGCTGTTGTAGGACCGGTGGTGGTACTCCAGCAAACTCCGCGTGCTGTTACAGCAGCACCACCATTATCTGTTATATTGCCTCCGCTGGAAGCTGTTGTGCTTCCCAGACCCGAAATAGCAGTTGTTGTAAGAGTTGGTATTGTTGCAACTGTTGTAAATGAGACCTCATTACCATACGTTGTCCCGGCTCCATTTGTCACGTAAGCTCTGACATAATATGTAGTAACAGGACTTAATCCTGTAAGGGAACTGATAAATACGCCGGTTCCGGTACCATCCGATGTCTTGCTGTCGGCAGTTGTGGGATTGGAAGAAGTGCTCCAGCAGACTCCCCTTGCTGTAACAGTACCGCCTCCATCGGATGTAACATTTCCTCCTCCTGAGGCGGTAAATGCTGTAATTGACCCAATTGCCGAAGTAGTAACAACAGGAGGCATAGGTGTTGCAGCCGCCCCACACATTGTAAGCCATACTGTTCCGCTGTAGATCTGGAGCTCGCCTGTGAAGCCACAATTATTGCACCAGACAAACTGCCCTGTGTATGGAGTAGCAATTGCGTTTCGCTGAGCCTGTGTTACTGAATGAGTAACATAAGTCATGACATAGGGAGTGGCTGAAGTGCCTGTTCCTCCTGCAGTTATTGTAGTACCTGAAATTACTTTGGTTTCCGATCCATCAAAGGATGGTTTATTTGTAAGGTTGTTAAAATCGAGTGTTTTTGCATAAAGTGTATAAGGTACACTTAACAGCTGGGTCGTATTTGTCAGCGAATAGGCTGTTCCGCCGGCAGGATCGATTTCTGTCTTTACAAAGTAGGGTCCTGCAGACCAGGTTATAGTTGTAAAATTACCTGAAACCGGGGTCCCTGCTCCAACCTCAAGACTGACAAGACCATTTTCATTTGTAGATAATGAATGTGTTTCTGTGTATACAGAAGCCCCGACAGCTGATCCCTGAAGGAGGCTTACCCTCATTCCTACCGCCTGGTTTAGCAGAATCACATTACCGGCATCCCTTACAAGTTCCTGGTAACTGAATTTCTGAGGTACCTGGGCTTGGATCAGTCCTTCAGATAGCTGCAGTAGAAAAACTATTATTATAAGATATCTGACACCCCCTCTTCCCATCATCTTCTGATAATTATTAAAACCTGCAACAAAAATCAGAACTGACGAACAGCACGTACTTTGTTGGATTGTGTTTTGCTTACAGAATTATTAGGCGCGCCTACAATCGTATAACGGGTTGCATTAAAGTATGGAGGAGTAGCAGTTTCTGTAGACGTCCAGTAATTTCCTGCAAACGAAGGAATAAAGGCAGCATTTGCATTCAATTGAGTCATCTCATCTCGGCAGGAAGATACCAGTCTGTATAACCGCCACCATTATAATTTCTACAGTTTAGAGCGGCGCTGCCGGTATGGCCTGCCTGTGCAATAATTAACGCAGTGTTATTGGTACCATTTACCGCGCTTTGCGCACCAGCGCTTCCAGAACCAATATTGCTCCATTGGGCATTTGCCAGGTCTGCAGATGAAGCTATCAATCCATGCTGACCTGATCCATCAAGATATGCAACTACTCCTCCCTGGTAAGAATCTCCAAGGGCGAGTGTAAAAATTGTGATCTCATTTCCATAACCAGTACCTTCAGTGCTCGTAGCATAAGCTCTTAGATAATAGGTTGTAGCAATTGAAAGTCCAGTCACTGAACTTGAGAACACCCCAAGACCAGATCCATCTGTTGTATGGGAATCAGATACTGTCGGTGAGCCGGTAGTATTCCAGCAAACACCTCTTGCTGTCACAGATACACCTCCTTCATTTGTCACCTGGCCTCCACTTGATGCTAAACCACCAGCTGAATAAGTTGTTGTTCCAGTTGTGACTGTTGGAATTGCCAATGTAGTAAAACTAATCTGACCACCATATGATGTACCAACTGCGTTTGTTGCATAAGCGCGTGTATAATATAGTGTTCCAGTTGTCAACCCTGTAATAGAGCTAATAAATACTCCTGTACCTGTTCCATCAGCGGTAAAGTTGTCAGCAGTAGTCGGGTTAGGTGATGTGCTCCAGCACACACCACGGGAGGTAACAGGATCACCCCTGTCGTCGGTTACATTACCCCCGCTTGTGGCAGAAATTTTCGTCAATGCAGAGGCAGCCGTCGTAGTTACAACAGGAGCAGTAGCAGCAGTGGTAAAGCTAAGCTCATTTCCATAAGCGGTGCCTCTTCCGTTTGTAGCCCATGCTCTTACATAATAGGTATTATTAATTGTAAGTCCTGTTATTGAACTGGTCCAGGTTCCTATACCACTCCCGTCAGTGGTTATATTGTCGGCCGTAGTCGGGTTGGGCGAGCTGCTCCAGCAAACTCCGCGGGCAGTTACAGGAGAACCTTCATCGCTGAGAAGGTTCCCACCAGTTGTTGCTGCAACATTTGTCACATCTGTTACTGCTGTGGTTGTTAGCTGAGTGGGAGCTGTTGTCAATCCCCTGACAGCCCTTACCATTTCAGGGCTTCCTTTTGCCTGGGAACTTCTTGCAGCACCTGTCAGGAAACTGAACTGCCAGCCCACGTTACTGCTTACAGCCGACTCCGTACTTGACCAGTACCATGTATTCGACAACGTCGTTCCTCCTGCAGCTGCAAGTCCTTTATTCACATGATACCTGTTCTGCCATAAATAGCTTAATTCGTCAACCGCCGGAAGATACCAGCCGTAGCCTAATCCTGTTGCCCAGGTTACTGCCTGACTGTTTGTATAAACCGATGAGTTGGCTGCACCATCCCAGAAACTCTCCCCGTTGGTATTTGTTATCGGATTCTGAAGTGTCAACGCAGACGCTTCAGTAAGGGATACAATCAGCGCATGTTCAGTTCCATCGGCTCTTTTATACAGATGAAAGATAATACCTCCGTCATAAAGTTCTCCAAGATAATGAGAAAATCCTCCCATCACCGGGTTGGAGTTGATCACATAAGGGCTGGCTATGGTACCGGATCCGGTTACGGTAACAAAGGTCCCTCCGTTTATTTTGGTTTCCGAACCATCTGTAGCAGGTTTATTTGTCAGATCGTTGTAATCTCCGCTGAAAATATTTCCGGCGGTAGGGGAATAAAATGCATAAGGGACACTTATAAGTTCTGTTGTGCCACTGATAGTATATGTTGTTCCGCCCAATGGATCAGTTTCTGTCTGAATGAAATATGGTCCGTCTTCCCAGTCGATTGTAGAAATATTGCCTGACACGAGTGTCCCGCCTCCAATTACAATACTCACAATACCATTTGGTGTTGTGGTTGCGACATGCGTTTCTGAAAACACAACCGTACCCGAGGATGAGCCCTGAAGTATCGAAATCCTCATACCGATCGGCTGGCTGACTATCAATAAATCTGAAGAATTGCGGACAGCAGCCTGATAGCTGATTTTATTCGGCGCCTGTGAAAAAGCAGATTGGATGCAGAACTGAATTGCAACAATCAAACTTATCAATGCGGTAATAATTTTAATCCCTCTTTTCATAACAGTTTTATGTGTGTCTTTTCACAATCTCAATTCAGAAATAATTCATTCACGCCAAGATTAAAAGTATCTGACCGGCAGGCACACCATAGGTTCCTGATTTTGGAAGGAAATTGCTGTCAGGGCTCGTCATTTCAACTCGCCAGGCACTCGTAGATGAAGCGCCTGGTCCGCCACTGGAACTCCAGTATATTGTAGTGCTGAGTCCACTTAGCATATGATAATTATATCCGATTGCCATCATTTCGGTCGAACTCGGAAGGAACCAGTCGGTATAAACTCCTGTCCCGTTATCCGGATTTACATAATCATCGGCTAAGTCTGGCAGCAATACCGGGAGTGGCGCAATTGGTGACTATATCGGCAGTATTTGCGGCGCCTGTTCCCATAGCAGTTTCGATTCCTAAGGATGTAAGGCATCCCCAGCCTGCATCGCCAAGGTCGTTGACAGCTTTAATAAGGCCATGGATCTCTCCTGCGACATATCCCGGATCGTTTGGCTTGAAAACATATGCTATTTCACCCCCCTGGAAAGGAGTGCCGATTATAGGCTGATATTTTTGAATTGCCCGTACGCGCCTGTTATTTGGCTTAGGATTTGCCCCGCTGCTTGATGTACCTGCTACAACTCCTGTATTGAACGACATATACCAGGCGTAAGTACTGCTGAACTCAGTGCTTGACCAATAATTATTCGCGGCCGCATCTACAGTTGAAAAGGGAGTGCCTCCGATGGCTTCAAGCCCTTGATTGGCGTGGAATCTGTTTTGATATAAAAGACTTAACTCATCTATTGAAGGCAGATACCAAGGCTGACCAAGACTTTGAACATATGCTTTCGCCGGACTGTCAGTCATAAGGTCCGTATTCCACTCACCATCATAAGTTCTTCTGGCATTAGTAAAAGCACTTGTGTTCTGCCAGAGAGCAGCGGCTGATTCATTTGGATGAACGATAAGATCATATTCAGTTCCGTCGCTACCCGTATAGATATAGAATATAATTCCTCCCTTGAAGCTCTCCCCAAGATAGTGCTCAAATCCGCTCACTGGCACAATTGCATTAACCATATAGGGCGTCGCGGAAGTTCCTGTTCCGGTAACAGTTACTTTGCTCCCGGCAATTACTTTTGTTTCGGAACCATCGAAATTCGGCTTATTCGTCAGATCGTTAAAATCACCGCTGAAACCATTCTCCGCCTCTTTTGCAAATAACGCATAAGGCATGCTTAATAGTTCCGCAGTTCCATTTATGCTATAAGCTGTTCCTCCTGAAGGATCAATATCCGCTTTAATAAAAATTGTTCCGGCGTGCCATGCTATTGTATCAAACTGCCCTGAAACCACAGTACCTGTACCGACTTCAACACTAAGCAGGGCATTCAGGTTAGTTGTCACACTGTGTGTCTCAACATAAATTGCAGCGGCATCTCTAAGTATTGTAATCTGCACTCCTATTGCCTGGCTGGCAAGAAGAAGGTTGGTTCCATCCCTGACAACTGCCTGATAAGCAATCTTTTCCGGAGCCTGGGCAATACCTTCGATCTGGAATATTAAAGTAATGATGAGGACTGCAATAAAAATATTCTTAACTCTTTTCATATTCTTTAACTTTTCAATTAAAAGTATCTGACTGCACGCGTGTAATAAGTAGTACCCTTTGTCGTAGTATTGCTCTGATTTCCGTTCACAAAACTCTGGCTCCAGGCATTTGATGCATTTGCCTCTGTTGAGCTCCAATATACATTATTTGCAAATCCTCCGATTAGAGTCCTTGCAAGATATAATTTGTTAAGGTCATCCTTGCTCGGTAAATACCAGTCTGTAAACCCTCCGTTTGTATACGCCAGAGCAAGCTTTGCGGCAATAAGAGCCGTTCCGCATCCTAAGTTAATATCGAGTGTATTCTGAAAACCGCCTCCCAATGCTGTGTTATCAGCACCGCTGATAAACGAGCCCTGGCAGCCCCAGGTACCCTGTGCCATGTCGGCGGGAGCAGCGATAATGCCATGGACCTGATTGGCCACGTAACCAGGATCGCCGGGCTGATAGATATAGGCTACGATCCCGCCTCCCCAGCTGTCGCCAACATTAAGTGCCGCAAAGAATTTAAGATCTCCATAGTTGGTTCCTTCGAAGTTCGTAGCATAGGCTCTTACAAAATACCCGGTTCCCAGAGTCAAGCCTGTAATGTAGCTTGTAAATGAACCCGTTCCGGTGCCATCGGATGTTTTGCTGTTTGCAATTGTCGGATTACCGGTAGTATTCCAGCATACACCCCTGGCAGTTACCGGTTCTCCGTTGTCATTTGTAATATTGCCGCCACTTGTTGCAGTTGTTGAGGTTATATCTGTCGGATCGGCAGTAGTCAGACTTGGGATGAATGAGAAAGCTTTTATGGCGCGAACATAGAAACCCGGACTGTTTGTCTTACTAAATGATAACCCGGCTAATCCTGACTCGAAATCGAAATGCCATGCAATTGTACTGGCAGATGGAGACTCTGAACTGGACCAGTACTTTGAGTCTCCGTTTAGGAGTGTCAGCAATGTAGCAGGGGCTCCGTGATAAGCCAATCCCCGGTTGACATGAAAACGATTCTGCCACATATAGCCAAGTTCATCAATCGACGGAATATACCATCCGGGCCCGAGCGACTCGACGTATGTTTTGGCAGGACTGTTCGTATAAAGTGTTGTATTGAATACCCCGTCATAGGTTCTTGTTGCTCCTGTTGTCGAGTTGGGAGTCTGCAGGATTTGTTTCGACTCCTCATAATTAGCAATGAGCGCCCGTTCCTTTCCATCGCTCCCCGTATACAGGTAGAAGATTATGCCATCTCCTGTATCTTCGCCGAGATAATGAGAAAAACCGCCCACTACCGGCATCGCACTGACAACATAAGGTGAACCTGCAGCACCTGTGCCTGAAACAGATATATGTTGTCCGGCATTCACCTTTGTTTCTGTTCCATCGAGGACAGGCTTATTTATAAGATCATTATAATCACCGCTGAATGTTGCATCAGCTGCAGTCTTAACATATAAAGCGTAAGGTACACTAAGTACATCACTGGTACCAATGATTGTATAAGTAGTTCCGCCCAGGGCGGAAATGTCAGTCTCGGTCTTTATTGTAAAAACACCTGATCCCCAGTTAACCCCGGCAAGCGTTCCTGTTACAGGAGTTCCTGTACCTACAACCACAGTAACAAGCCCGTTCACATCGGTGGTTGCTGAATGGGTTTCAACAAAAACAGGGTTCATGGCATCGAGGATTGTAAGCCTCATTCCAATACCCTGATTTGCAACCAGGTTACTGGCCGCATCCCGGATAATAGCCTGATAGCTCATCTTCTGCGGTACCTGCGCGAAAAGGGCAGACGTCAAAAAGAGCGCTGCTAAAATCGTATAAATTTTTCTCATAACATGCTAAAGTATAGAGATTCTAATTGCATATAAGTCCATTGTTCCTTCTCGATCTAAATTCAAAGATAATTTTTTTCCTCATATATTGTGTATAAACAGTCGGAAGACCGAAGACCGAAGACCGAAGTAGTAATATTTCTTGCCAACTGCCAACTGCCAACCGCTCTGCCAATGATTCGCTAATATAGTACCTATTAGTTTCAAAAATATACAAATATTATAAACATAACTACATCATGACCCTAATTCTGCCTATTTTTACCCATCATTAACATGGCCTTTCAGAATATGAAGACAAGAATTTCAAGAAAAGAGTTGCTTCTGTTGTTCCTAATCTTTGCATCCTCAGATATATTTTCGCAAAGTGCCGATTCGACATCATTCAAACTGAATTCCCGCCAGAGTTTCTATTCTTATGAAAAGAGTGCAGAATTCCTACTGCATATACCTGACAATATGCGATATACAGAGATATCAGTTGAGTTGCTGATTAAGGACAAAATAATTGTTGCATGGAAAGGGAAGCCGGGCAAGAATATTCTCAGGCTGAAATCGGATATAAACCAGACTCCTTCAGTTAATGAGATTGTATCGAGGATAGTTGTGACAGGCAAGCCCGGGATGATTTATAAATCGAGGACTAAACTGGTTATTCTGCAGTATAAACCAAACGAAGTAAAAACAGATAACCTTACAGGCGGAGTAATAGTAAACAAGAGAGAATTCTTTCCCTTCGGATTCTATTGCTATTCACCTGTATATCCAACGCTGCCGGAAGAAGAGGTTGTAAAGGGTTTCAATATGATATCGCCATACCAGAAGATCTTGCCTGAAACTCTTGGGGAGCGAAAAAGTTACATGGACCGCTGTGCGCAGCTTGGAATGAAGGTGCAGTATAATCTTCTTTCAGTATCAGGAGGCGGTGGGGTAGGCTCAAAGATCGAAGGACTCAGCGATGCGGACAAAAGAAAAAGAATGATAGAAGAGATAAGGGCATTTATGGACCATCCTGCTCTCCTTTCCTGGTATATTTCCGATGAACCTTATAGCTTTAAGATTCCCCCGGAAACTCTTGAGGAGATCTACAAAACTGTTAAAGAAACGGACCCCTGGCACCCGGTTTCGATTGTATTTAATGCTCCCTTTCTTGCTTCAAAGAAATATGCAAAGGCCCTCGACATCGTGATGGCAGACCCCTACCCTGTTCCGGTGCGACCTGTGACTCAGGCAGGCGAGGCAGCAGCCCAGCTCAAGGCTGAATTTGCCGGGAAGAAACCAATCTGGATAGTTCCCCAGGCTTTTGGAGGCGGAGAATGGTGGGAGCGTGAACCCACATTGCAGGAAATGAGGTCGATGACCTGGCAGGCAATAATTAACGGTGCAACCGGAATACAGTATTTTGTCCGGCAGGGAATGAACTATTTTCCGAAATCTGCTGCATCGTGGAGTGAATGCGGCAGGATAGCAACAGAGGTCGCAGAATTGACTCCCTGGCTTCTTTCAGATGAAGAACCCCTGCCTGTCGAATCGTTATCGTCTGGCATAACAGCAAGCTCAAGGTTACATGAGGGAAAACTGATTATAATGGCAGTCAATAAGATAAATGCTCCTGCTCAATCCTCGTTCAGGATTAAAGGTTTATCCTCAGGAAAAGCCAGGGTTCTGTTTGAAAACAGGATTCTTACTTTTTCAGGCGGCGTTATTAAGGACCAGATGGCGGCGTTGGGATCGCAGGTCTATATGATAGAGATTGAAGGGTTTAAGAAGGTTGAAGGGGTTGAAAAGGTTGAAGGGGTTGAAGGGGTTGAAGAGGTTGAAAGGAGTGGTAAGCTGAAGAGAGTTATTTCGAAAAATCTTATAGTTGATCCCGGGTTTGAGGATCTTACTGCTCCCGGATTGCCATCGGCATGCTATGCTCGTCCCGGCGGCGACAGGGGAGCCACTTTTTTTCTCGATTCAAGGGAACATCTTGAAGGCGACCACGCTTTAAGGCTTATAACTCCCGTAAACAACAAAAGCGCAGCAATCAGGTTCTTCCCTGTTTCGGTAAAAGCCGGAGCTACTTATACAATTTCGCTCTGGGCAAAATCCGATCCGGAGCAACGATTCCCTGTTATCCCCGCATCAGATAATACTCCCTTAAAGCCTGGCATTGAGATGCCTCAATATACCGAAGTACTCCTTGGTGAATTCAGCCGTGCCAGATTCATACCCGACAGCGAATGGAGAGAATATGTAACATTTGTTACAATTCCGACAGATACAACCAAAACAGTAAGGACCAATCTGATCCTCAAAATGCCGGGACAGGGAGTCGGCTGGTTCGATATGGTAAAAGTGATGGAGGAGAAGTAAACCAGTTTTATTCGTGACAGATTGCTTCGTCCCTTCGGGCCTCGCAATGACGGGTGGTATAATGAGACTACTGCGTATTGCGTGCAGTTAAGTTTCGATACTACTGTGTTTCGCGTGCAGTTAAGTTTCGATACTACTGTGTTTCGCTTGCAGTTAAGTTTCGAAACTACTTTGTAACACGTGCAATTAAGTTTCGAAACTACTGTGTTTCACGTGCAGTTAAGTTTCGATACTACTGTTTATCATGTAAAATGAGGTATCGAAACCGCTCTATAACATGTTTCGCAGAAGCACCTTACTTAGCTAGTCATTGCGAGAAGGCCCGCGCAGCGGGCCGACGAAGCAACCCGCCTCATGTTAAAATAATGCTACGAGACTCCGGTTCTAATGTTAATCTTCTGTTAATCCTGCTTTTTGTTTTTGCCCAATGGATTATTAACCCTAATTTTAATCTTCATTCTAACCATATATTCTGACAATGTTCAAAAATCTCTTCAAAACCGCTTTCAGGCATATACTGAAACATTTTGGCTACAGTATTCTCAATATCCTTGGCCTTACCCTTGGTATTTCGAGTGCGCTTTTCCTTATAATCTATGTTGCAGATGAGGTGAGCTATGACCGCTACCATGAAAAAGCTGACAATATTTACCGGGTATCATCAAAGATCTCCGAACCCGACGACCAGTTTACCTGGATTGTCGCTCAGATCCCGTTCGGGCCACAGGTGGTTCAGGATTACCCGGAAGTTAAGTCATTTGTAAGGTTAATAAATATGCCGCGCGCACTTTACAAATATGAAGACAAGGAATTCAATGAGGAGAATTTCTATTATGCCGATTCAACACTTTTCGATATTTTCACATATAAGGTCGTCAAAGGTGATGCAAAAGCAGCAATATTGTCACCAGGGAAAATTGCAATAACTGAAAAAATTGCAGCAAGATATTTCGGTGATACAGACCCGATTGGAAAAACCTTGACTGCCGGCGATGATTCCTATGAGGTGACAGGCATATTAGAGGATCTACCGACAAATTCGCATTTCAGGTTCGAGGCAATAGCGTCCAGGAATAATCTGCCAAAGCAGCTTGGTTCCTGGGGCAACTTCGGCGTGTTCACATATCTTCTTTTCCCTGATAATTTTGATGTAAAGGCATTTGAGACAAAGATGCAGGCAATGTACGATGCCCACATGAAAACGATTTTCGGCCCCCTGAATATTAAAATTGAGTATATCCTCGAGCCAATCAAAAGGATTCACCTTTATTCGACAAATGCAGGCGAGCCGGAGCCGACAGGCAGCATCACTTATGTGTATATCTTTGCAGTTGTTGCGATTTTCCTGGTGCTTATTGCAGCAATGAACTACATGAATCTTGCTACGGCCCGTTCAGCAAGGAGAGCCCGGGAAGTCGGACTTCGTAAAGTTGTTGGTTCGCGCCGGGGACCACTTGTGCTTCAGTTTCTCTCCGAATCCACAATCTTCACCCTTATTTCACTTATTCTGAGTCTTTTCGTACTGATTTTGCTTCTTCCAAAATTCAACACCCTCGCCGGGAAAGCCTTCACTCTGAATGTGATTTACAGTCCTGAAGTTTTGCTCAGTCTGCTGGGAGTTATTCTTGTTGTAGGGTTCTTTGGAGGAAGCTATCCTGCTTTCTTCCTCTCCCGCTTCAGTCCTGTAACTGTCCTTAAAGGCGAAATAACACAGGGATCGGCCGGAAGTCTTTTCCGTAAAATACTTGTTGTCATCCAGTTCACTGTTTCAGTTGTAATGATAGTTTGCACACTTGTTGTATTCAGGCAGCTGAATTACCTTAAAAACAAGGACCAGGGATTTAACCAGAAAAATGTAATCGGGTTGCAGCTTAACAGGGAAATGGGACAAAAATTCCCGGTTCTGAAACAGGCACTCCCTGATAATCCTGAGATCAAATATGTCACTGCAACAGATACACCTGTAGGTGAAGGCTCAGGAAAGCTGATCTTCAATGTTGAGACTGACCAGGGAATGTCGCAGAGAGGTGTCAACTTTGCTGTTGTTGACCATGATTTTGTTGAGACTCTGGGAATAACAATGGTCAGCGGACGTGATTTCCAGCAGGATATGCCTTCCGACACACTTACCGGGGTTATTGTGAATGAGACTTTTGTGAAGCGTATGGCCTGGACTGAACCGCTGGGGAAAAAAGTTGAACTTGGAGATGAGAATACACTCAGAGCCAGGGTAATCGGTGTTATGAAGGATTATCACCAGACAGGGATGTACAATGAAATTGAATCGCTTCTGCTGATCTACAGGCCGCTGAATAATGTGGTATATATTAAACTCGCCGATAATGAAATCCAGAATACTATAAGCTTTATAGAGACAAAATGGAAGGAGATCTTCCCTGACCAGCCATTTACATATACTTTTCTTTCTGAACGTTTCAACAGGCAGTTTGAGGCAGATGAAAAAAGAGGAAAAATCTTCACTATGTTTACAATACTGGCAATACTGATAGCATGTCTCGGACTTTTCGGACTGGCATCCTATATGGTGGAGCAAAGGACTAAGGAAATTGGAATCCGTAAGGTATTTGGTGCCGATGAGTCAATAATTCTAAGGTTGATTGCCAGGGATTTTCTTATACTCGTTACAATCGGAATTGCGATAGCCATGCCAATATCAATTTACATTATGAGCGACTGGCTGCAGAATTATGTTTACAGGACCAGTATCGGAGTTCCACTTTTGCTTCTGGCGGCATTTCTCACTATTGCAATAACCTTTATAACAATAAGCTATAAGGCATACCAGGCTTCAGTAATGAATCCGGCAAACTCGCTGAAAACAGAATAAATAACAAACAGATCGCTCCTACGGAGCTAAAAAGTGGGAGGATGACGCTCTGGCTACAAACAGGTCGTGCCTACGGCACTCGGCATGAGGGTAGGTACATCTGCATCAATGCTTGATTTGAGCCGCGTAGCGGCAACCTGCTTGTAGGGATACGTATAGCATCTCCTAACTGAGCCGCGTAGCGGCGACCTGTTTGTCGCAAAGCAGATTGAAAATACATTTTTTTTCTGCGAAGGACCTTTCAAGATAAAAGTTTAATACTTTTATATAAATATTATCAGCACTTACATTAATGCCCATCCTGCCATGATTTACCGGTTACTGTTTGCCATAATCGCTTTGTCCCTGATCCTCTCAGGCTGCACCAAAAAGGATGTCAACCTCAATTACAAAAACAACCCGGCCCCACTTTTAAAAAATGCCTATATCAAGCTCCCTCTCGGCACAGTAAAGCCTGCCGGCTGGATGAAAGCGCAGCTTGAAGCCCAGGCTTCAGGACTTACAGGTCATCTCGATGAGTTCTGGCCCGACCTCCTGAAATCATCCTGGCAGGGCGGTGACGGAGAGGCATGGGAACGAGGGCCATATTATCTCGACGGGCTCGTTCCTCTTGCGTATCTGCTTGATGACAAAAACCTTATTGAGAAATCGAATAAATGGATTGAATACATCATCTCAAGCAGCCGCGACAGCGGATGGTATGGCCCTGCAAAGAACAAGGACCGCTGGCCTCTTGCTGTTGCCAATAAGGTTCTTATGCAGCATTATGAGGCCACCGGCGACAAAAGAGCAATCGAGGTGCTGACAAAGTATTTCAAATACCTTCACGACTCACCTCCTGACTGGCCCGATAAGGACTGGCGCGGCGTAAGAGCTATGGAGAACGCAGTAACAGGTTACTGGCTCTTCAGGCAGACTGGAGAGCCATGGATCCTCGAAACAATCGAATCGATACAGAAAAACAGTTCCGACTGGACCTCATACTATGAGAAGTTTCCATGGGATTCAGTCGCATCAGCAGATAAAAAAATTCCACTCAACTGGGGACCTGTCGGATTGACTGCTCATGTAGTAAATAATGCCATGGCTATCAAATACCCCGGACTCTGGTATCAGCAATCAGCTGATGAGAGACATAAAAATGCAGTATTCTCCGGCATTGAAAAATATGATATCAACCATGGCCAGGCCGGTGGCAGATTTTCCGGTGATGAACATCTTTCAGGAAAGAGTCCGGTACAGGGAACTGAATTATGTGCTGTAGTCGAATATATGTACTCACTTGAGGAGCTTTATGCCATTTTCGGAGCCAATGAACTTGCCGACAGGCTTGAACTGCTGGCTTACAACTCCCTCCCCGGAACAAATACCCCGGACATGTGGGCCCATCAATACGATCAGCAGAGCAACCAGGTATTGGTTTCAGGTGCAAAACGCAACTGGAGTACAAACGGCGATTTCTCAAACATATACGGTTTGATGCCGAATTTTGCCTGCTGTCTTGCAAACATGCATCAGGGATGGCCGAAACTCGTAGAGAGCATGTGGATGGCTACAAACGACAACGGACTGGCAATCACAGCCTACGGGCCATCTGTTGTTAAGGCCAAAGTAGGAAAAGGGACAGAAGTCACTATTACTGAGGCAACAGACTACCCGTTCAACAATACTGTGAAACTGACAATCAGTACAGCTAAAAGTGTAAGGTTCCCGCTGAATATCAGAATTCCCGGATGGGCCGACAGTGTAAAAATAAACTACAGGAACAGGAATGTCGTGGTTACGGGTACTTCCTTTTACAGGTTTGAAGAGAAATGGAACCAGGGAGATCAGATAACAATTGAATTTCCGATGAAACTCCGGGTTGAAAAGAGATATAATGGAGCAGTCTCTGTGCTCCGCGGGCCGCTGCTCTTTTCCCTTAGAATGGACAAGGAGTACAGGAGCGTAAAAATCAACTATGACAATTTTGCTTACAAGGGCAGTGTTGACTGGGAAATTACTCCCCTGAGCGACTGGAACTACGGTCTTTTACTTGGCAACAACCTTGAGTTATCAGGAATGGAAGTAACCGAGAATCCTGTCGGAAAATATCCTTTTGCCGACGAAGGCGATATGATCTGGTCTGAAGATTCGCTGAAGTATATTCAATGGACTCAGAAGCCGCCTGTAGTAATCACCGCCAGAGGAATAAAAATCCCGGAATGGACATTAAAAGACAACTCAGCAGATGTACCTCCAATCAGTCCCGTCAAGCCCTCAGGCGATCCGGAAAGAATTACTCTCATACCATATGGATCAGCAAAACTGAGGATAACAGAATTTCCTGTGATGGATGTGATAATGATGGAGGAGCTAAAAAAGTAAGAAGTAAGAAGTAAGAAGACGGAAGACCGAAGACCGAAGACCGAAGACGGAAGTAAGAAGTAAGAAGTAAGAGTTAAATTCTTAAATCAAAATTCGTTTGTTCGAATGTTCTTAATTCAATATAAAGGTTCTGTTTTATCTTTTAACCATACCTTTTCATCCTCGGTCAGATGCGGGATGAGTTTTTCGTAGACCTCAGCATGATAGGCATTTAGCCAGTCGATCTCCTTTTGTTCAAGCAACGAAATCTCAATCAAAGATTTATCTATATAACAAAGCGACATTGTATCAAACTTCAGGAACTTACCGAATTCCGTTTCTTCATCTTCATAGCAGAGAATCAGGTTCTCTGTTCTGATACCATATTCACCCTCACGGTATACAGCCGGTTCATCAGAGATAAGCATCCCAGGTTCAATAGCTGTTTCAGGTACTTGTCCTGTTCCCGGACTGATACTCTGCGGCCCTTCATGCACATTAAGAAAGAAACCAACTCCATGTCCGGTTCCGTGTCCATAGTTTAGCCCCTTTTCCCATAGCGCCTTTCTTGCCAGGATATCAATCTGAACGCCTTTTGTTCCGGCAGGGAACCTGGCACCTGCGATAGCAATCATACCCTTCAGCACAAGAGTAAAGTCTCTCCTTTGCTGCTGCGAGGGTTTTCCTACAGCGATAGTTCGTGTTATGTCAGTTGTCCCGTCAAGATATTGTCCGCCGGAATCCAGAAGGAAGATCCCCTTCTCTCCTATTACTGCATCAGTTTCAGGGGTCGCCGAATAATGCGGCAAAGCACCATGTTCATTCCATGCTGCTATTGTAGAAAAGGAAGGAGACACGAAATGCTCCTGCAGGCTCCGGAAAGAGAACAATTTGTCAGCAGCTGAAAGCTCAGATATATTCCCTGATGCTATATTGTTTTCGAACCAGAAAAAGAATTTTGTCAGGGCAACACCATCTTTTACCATAGCGTTGCCAATGCTGACGATCTCAATATTGTTTTTAACTGCTTTAAGACGGGTAGGAATACTGATATCCTCTGATATTTTTATTCCCTCAGGAATAGAATTATATAAAGAAGCTGAGGTGGTTCCCGGTGTAATGAGAAGTGAGGTTTCTTCAGCCAGAGCCGATAACATTCCGGCTGTTTCCTCGTAAGGAAGCATTACTACGCCCAGTTTATCGAAATCCATAGCAAGTTTTAAAGGGATCTTTACTTCGTCGACAAAAAGCAGGATTTGCTCAGGATCGACAATAGCAAAGGATGTGAGCAAGGGGCTGTACTTTGCATCACCTCCCCTTATGTTAAGCATCCACATAATATCGTCTGCCGAGGTAAGAAGATGATAATCAAGACCTCTTTTTTTCATCTCAGCACGGACCTCAGAAAACTTTACGGAACGCTCCTTACCACAGAATTTAACAGGATGGTCAAATGCAACCGAAACCGGCATTGCCGGACGGTCGATCCATAATCCTGATATCAGATCGCTGTCATTGTTAACGGATATGACTTTTCCATCTCTTGCTTTTTCAATTTTCCGCATCAACCCTATTGAGATAGTTCTGCCGTCGAAGGCGATCGTGGCTCTTTCAGTAATATTAGCTGCGATCCAGGCGATGAAGTCACTCTTTAAAGTCAATTCAGGCCGCATGAGTTTGATACCGGTACCTGCCAGCTGCAGCTCAGCCTGTATTAAATACCTCGAGTCAGTCCATAACCCGGCAAAAAACTCAGTTACAACGACTGTTGCAGCAGACCCGGAGAAGCCCGACAGCCACTCAATTATCCTCCAGTGATCAGGGATATTTTCGCCAAGGTGAGGGTCGGTATTAGGAATGATGTAGACATCAATGCTGTTTTCCTTCATTGCTGCCCTCAAAAGAGCCAGCTTCTCAGAAAAGGGATTCATTTATAAACTCTTCACTTCATTTACGAGGTTCTGAAGCGTACTCTTTGCATCACCGAAAAGCATTCGTGTTTTTTCATTGAAGAAAAGCATATTCTCGATAGCTGCATAACCTTTTCCCATTCCTCGTTTCATAACTATTATATTTCTGGCATCTCGTGCCTTAATAATAGGCATGCCATAAATCGGACTTGAGGGATCATCCTCGGCAGCCGGATTAACAACATCATTGGCGCCAATTACAACAAGTACATCTGTATTCGGAAGATCAGGATTTATTTCATCGCTTTCAATAAGCTGTTCATATGGAACATCAGCTTCAGCAAGCAGAACATTCATATGTCCGGGCATTCTTCCTGCAACAGGGTGAATGGCATATTTCACCTCAACCCCTTTCTCGTCGAGAAGCTTATCAAGCTCATGGCAGATATGCTGAGCCTGTGCAACTGCAAGTCCGTAACCAGGCACTATGACAACCTTCTTTGAATAACTGAGCAATACTGCCGCATCACTAAGGGAAATCTCTTTAACTGAACCGGCTTCTCCGGCTACAGCCTGACCTCCTCCTCCAAAAACACCGACAATAACATTAAGAAGTGACCTGTTCATTGCCTTGCACATCAGTACAGTAAGAATTGTACCTGCCGATCCGACAAGAATACCTCCTGTAAGCATTGCCTGGTTATTGTAAAGAAATCCTCCCATAGCAGCGGCAACACCTGTAAATGAATTAAGAAGTGAAATAACAACAGGCATATCAGCTCCGCCGATTGGCATTACAAAAAGTACACCATAAACCACTGCAACTGCAAACATAATATAGATGTATGGAGTCAATTCAGCTACTGGCCTGAACATCTCTCGTCATTATAAAAACAATAAAACCGATTAGCACAGCAAGTATTCCGAGGTTAACAAACTTCATCGCCTTTATACGCAGGTCGCCGATCCAACCGTCCAGTTTCCCGTAAGCCATCATACTTCCGGCCCATGATACAGTACCAATAAGAAGTCCGAGCAGTATAGCCAGAACCTGACCATTTGCCATCCCGATTCAGCAATCAGCTCAGGACTGACATGAGGAAATTCCATCATTGAGATAAGGGCTGCGGCAGCACCTCCCATCCCATTAAAGAACGAGACGAGCTGAGGCATTGCAGTCATTTTTACCCTTTTGGCTATAACCCATCCGATTGCTGTACCGACAACAATTGCAGCAATTATAAACCCTATATTGCCTATTGGTTCACCATCTTTCCTGTGAAAAAGAATAGTGGCAATAATTGCAAGCACCATGCCTGCAGCGGCAAGGATATTTCCACGGCGGGCAGTCAGAGGATGGCTTAACATTTTAAGCCCGATAATAAAGAGAACTGATGCTATCACGTATGAGATCTCAAGGATTGAGATGCAGTGGAGAACTGGGAAATATCGTCCATAGTGCTGATATTAATCATTATTTACAATTATTGGCTACTTCTTTTTCTTGAACATCTCGAGCATCCTGTCAGTGACAACAAATCCCCCGACAACATTGAGCGTTCCAAGGACTACGGCAAGAAATCCGAGTATCATCGACCCTGTTGAATCTGCATGCCCCATTACAATTATAGCGCCGATTATTACAACTCCGTGAATTGCATTTGCACCCGACATAAGAGGTGTGTGAAGGATTGCCGGAACATTGCTGATGACCTCAATGCCCAGAAATATCGAAAGGATAACAATAAAAATTGCTTCCCTGTGCAGAAGAAAAAATCCTGATATATTTTCCATTATCGGGTTAGTTTAAGTTAAGCATTTGTTTTATCCTGCTGCTGATGTACTCCTTAGCGTGAACAGCAGTTGTGCCATTAATGATATCGTCCTGCATGTTAAGTACGATATCGCCTTTGCTGTCGACCATTATCTTAAGAAGGTTAATTATGTTAGAGCCAAACATCTTGCTGGCATCAGTAGGCATCTCCGAAGGAAAGTCTGATTTTCCGATTATTGTCACCCCATTTACAACTTTTGAATTGCCGTTCTCTGTAACCTCGCAGTTTCCCCCTGTGGAGGCGGCAAGGTCAATAATTACCGAACCTGGTTTCATTGAATCAACTGTCTCCTTCAGAATAAGAACAGGTGCTTTCCTCCCGGGTATCTGAGCAGTGGCAATAATAACATCAGCGGCAATGGCTCTTTGCTGTATCAGATCCTGCTGTTTCTTCCTGAACTCCTCCGATTGTTCAACTGCATAGCCTCCTGCAGCAGCATCCTCCCTGGCTCCTTCCACCTCAATAAATTTGCCGCCAAGACTCTTCACCTCCTCCTTAACTGCAGACCTCACGTCAAAAACCTCAACAATTGCTCCCAGCTTCCTTGCAATTGCAATCGCCTGCAGACCGGCAACCCCTGCTCCGAGTATAAGTATCCTTGCCGGCTTTATTGTTCCGGCGGCCGACATGAACATTGGAAAAAATCGCGGCAAAAGCGAGGCAGCCTCAACAACAGCTTTATATCCTGAAACTGTAGCCATTGAGGAGAGGATATCCATCGACTGTGCCCTGGTCGTCCTGGGTACCAGATCAAGCGCAAGAATTGTCAATCCCTGGTTCCTGACCTTTTCCAGCCACTCCCTGTTCTCCACTGGTGCCAGCACAGAACAGAGGATCTGTCCGGCCCTGAATGAGCTGATATTATCATCAACAGGAGGATTGACAGAAAGAAGCATGTCAGCTTTTGCTATCACCTCTCCACGTTCTGCAGCGGAAGCTCCGGCCTCCATGAAGGCTTTATCCGTTGCATAAGCCCGCTCTCCCGCATTATGTTCAACAAGCACTTCAACGCCCATCTTTTTCATAACGGCAACTTCTCCGGGAAGCATTGCTACCCTGTTTTCACCTGCCGGTTCTTTTAGGATTCCTATTATCATAAGTTTGGAGTTTGGAGTTTGGAGTTTGGAGTTTGGAGTTATGGTTCAGTTTAATGGTTCCAGGTTCAAGGTTCAAAGTTCCAGGTTGCTAATATAAGACTAATTTAATTTATCTCGCTGCCTGGCTTATCTTGTTCAGTGTTACTTCAATTATAAGTGTTTCGCCGGGAGAAATTACGAACCTTTTCTGGCCGGGGATTTCCTTTCCGTAAAAGCCGCTCTTTTCCCCATATGCAAGAGACGGAGGAATAATAACGAGCCTTTGCTCCCCTGCCTTCATAGAACTGAGAGAAAGCTGCAGACCCTTAAGGATACCATCCTTGCCTGATTCATAAACAAAAGGAATGACCATGCTGCCTCCTGCAGGCTTGCCGCCATCAGCGGTACTGGCAAACTGAATTCCGCTTATCAGCCTTCCTGTGTATGAAACATCGAGCATATCACCTGCTGAAGGAACAGCTCCCTTGCCTTCTTTTAATATTTTATATCTGAGTCCGTCAGGAAGAGTCGTCAGGCCGGGGTAAGTCTCCTCAATGAATTTAGCCTCTTTTGCAAGTGCGCAACACCTTTTCATCTTTCACTTTCTTCCATTGCCTGTCAAGAAGTTTTTTAAAGGTTTCATCATTGACAATGAAATTCACTGCTTCCTCTCCCACCCTCACTATTGAAATTGAAAATGTTGTGTCGCCCATCTCAATTTTATTCACGACATCCATCCCATCGACCACTTCTCCGAAAAGGGTATAGTTTCCATCGAGATACGAGCGGTCGGCAAGAGTGATATAATACTGGCACGTATTCGTATGAGGACCGCCGTTTGCCATGCCTATCATCCCGGCTTTATTATGGCTCAGGGTGCTTATCTCATTTGGTATTTCATAGCCTGTTGAGACAACCTCAGAATTTGCAGGATCTTTAACAACCGATGGTTCTCCTCCCTGTATAACATGGCCCTTGACTACCCTGTGCCAGATAGAACCGTTAAAGAAAGGCTTTCCCGGAGGGTAAGTTGCATTAGTTATTGTCCCTTCCGTGAGTCCGATGAAGTTGGCAACAGTCATTGGCGCTTTCTCATGATCGAGAAGCACTGAGATCCTTCCTTTATTCGTATTGAAATCGGCATAGATCCCTTCCTTTCTTGGCACAGTCTGTGACAACAAATTGACGCAGAGCAGGAGAAATATTACAGGCAGACCAAATCTGAATGTTTTCATTATCACATGAATAATTTACTGTTTTCCGAAGAAGCTCTTCATCCAGAAATTATTCGCCTCTGTTCTTGAATGAGTTGCCTTTGCGCCTCCCCATCCGTGACGCCCGTTGGGATAAAGCATGAACTGGAATACCTTTCCTTCATCCTCAAGCCTCGAAATAAGATAGATTGAATTCTGAAAATGAACATTATCGTCCATATCGCCATGGGTAAAATAGAGTTTCCCCTTATAGTTCTTGACGTATGTAAGGGTGGAACTCTCCTTGTAACCTTCAGGATTATCCTGCGGAGTATCCATAAATCTTTCAGTATATACATTATCATACAAGCGCCAGTCGGTTACAGAAGAGCTTCCGTAACCATGTGTCCAGTAGTCAGCTCCCTTAGTGAGAGCAAGGCAGGTCATATAACCCCCATAAGAGCCGCCCGTGATTCCAATTCTCTCAGGATCGACAAAGGGCTTTGTCCTCAGCCACTTAACAGCATCCGCATAATCAAGAATTTCCCATTTCCCCAGATTCCGATACATGTAATCCTGTCCCTTCTTTCCAAACTGACCTGAGCCCCTATGGTCTACAGAAAAGGTAATAATACCATTCTGTGAATTCCACGAAGCGTTGTATCCCGACCACCTGTTGCTTACATTTGCCGAGTTTGGTCCTCCGTAAATTGCGAAGATCACCGGGTATTTTTTGGCAGGATCAAAGTTCACAGGATAGGTTATAGTTGCCGGCATATTGAACAGGCCGTCAGAAGTCATGATTTTCACCAATTCTGTTTTGGAATTCTTAGTTGCATCGAATACAGGCATGTCAAACTTATGAACCTCACGAATTACTTTTGCCTTTTTATCGATTGCCAGTAATTGAACCCGGGCTCTCAGAACTGTTCCAGGTATCAATAAAATAAGAGCCTTTCGGCGAAACGCTGACATTATGAGAACCATTGCCCGAGGTAAGCTGAAGAAGGTTTTTTCCGTCTAAACCGACCTTGAAGAAATGTCTGTCGGTCGATTCAGTACCTGTTGCCGAAAAATAAACAATTTTCGCATCCTCATCGACACGGTCAATGTCGTTCACCCTGAAATTGAGGTTTGTCAGCTGGGCAATAAGTTTGCCGTCCCAGCCATGATAGTAGAGATTTTCCCAATCGTTCCTGTAGCTCCTTACAATAAAACCGGAACCATTTTTCATCACATAGATATCCTCAAAGAATTCAACCCAGCTTTTTCTGCTTTCATTATAGATCTGTGTAAAGTCTCCTGTTGAGACATCTGCCAGTATGAACTTCATGTCGTTCTGGTCGCGGTTCAACACCTGTATTGCAAGCTTTTTGCTGTCGGGTGTCCAGAAAGGCCATGCCAGGTACTGATCAACACTGTAATCCGTCTTAACCCAAATGGTTTTTGCAGTAGCCAGGTCGGCAATCCCCATCTTGACTTTCGGGTTGGGATCACCTGGCTTTGGATAAGGTGTAGCTTCAATAAGTCCATGAATGCCATCAGCTTCATCAAGCCTGTTCAGGGTAAAAACCGGAACATCTGTCTCATCTGTTCTCAGATAAGCAATTTTATTCCCGTCGGGCGACCACCAGAATGCTGCATACCTGCTACCCCTTCCGAGGATCTCTTCCATATAAACCCAGGAGGCATAACCGTTATATACTTTATCTGAAGCATCGAATGTAAGCCTGGTCTCTTTATTATTTACCAGATCATAATAATAGAGGTCCTTGTTCTTTGTATAGGCAACTTTTTTCCCGTCCGGTGAAAAACGGGCATTTACTTCAGGAGTCTTGTCGTTTGTAAGTCTTCTCAGCTCCTTGTCGCCTGCTGCAAAAAAGTACAGATCATTATCCTTAATAACGACAGCACTATTCATATCAGGACTTATAAGATCGGACATTGAAAGAGTGATGCCTGAGGGAAGCGAAAGAATAAATTGCTCCCTGGGTGTTTTAACAGCTTGTACAACAACTCCCTTTCCTGTTTTTACATCAACACTCTGAATGACAACATTACGTTGGGCATCAAACGTTCTTAAAAGGTAATGGCTGTCATCGGTCCAGCCTGTTACGGCTACCTGATTGCCGCCGCCTCGCTGCGGCATCTGTGAAGTTACTGTTCCCGGTATCGAAAGGAAGATTAGTAAAAAGCAAAACAAGATCTGAAGAAAAGCAAGTCTTCTCATAATGGTTTATTTTAAGTAATAAATTAACATAAGCAGGGTAGCAAAAATATGAAATTTTAATCTTATTTCAAGCTCTCTTCCAAACATATCAGGAATCAAAAAATAAGCTATATTTAGACCCTTTAAACCGAATCCAAAAAGATGAAAAGGATACTACTTACTGCTTTGGCGGCGGCAATGATACTGCTGAACCTGCAATCTCAGACAATTAAAACACCCTCAGAATTTCTTGGTTACGAGCTGGGAACCCAGTTTACATATCATCATAAAGCTGTTGAATATTTTAAATATGTGGCAGATAATTCCCCGCTGGTGGAATACCTTGAGTACGGTACAACTTACGAAGGGCGGCCGCTTGCAGTTTGTTTTGTATCGTCTGAAGAGAATATCTCAAAGCTGGAGGAATACAGAAAGAATAACCTTATAAAGACCGGCTTGTTAAAGGGTGATTTTTCCGGGAAACAGGTACCATTTGTATGGCTGGCATATAATGTCCATGGAAATGAAGCTGTCGGCATGGAGGCAGCTATGAAGACACTCCATACTTTGGCAAGCGGTTCCTATAATGGAGTTTCCGATTATCTTAAAGAGTGTATCATAATAGTTGATCCCTGCCAGAATCCTGACGGACATGAGCTGTATACAACCAGGTACCGCAACTCAATGAACCTCACGATGAATCCTGATCCGAATTCGTATGAACATAACCAGGGCTGGCCGGGAGCAAGAGCAAACCATTATATGTTTGATCTCAACCGCGACTGGACCTGGCAGACACAAACTGAGACCAGGCAGAGACTGCAGCTATATAACAAGTACATGCCTCAGGTGCATGCAGATTTTCATGAAATGGGTCCGGAATCGACATACTTTTTTGCCCCGGGAGCAAATCCCTGGCATACAATCATAACCCCCTGGCAGCAGGATTTTCACAAATTAATGGGGAAAGGAAACGCCTCACTTTTTAATGAAAAATTCAGGCTTTACTTTACAAAAGAAAACTTTGACCTCTTTTACCCCAGTTATGGAGATACCTGGCCTCTCTTCAACGGGGCAATGGGCTTTACATACGAACAGTCGGGAGGCGGGTGCCTCCGGTCTGGCTATGGAACTTGAATCTGGCGACACCCTTACCCTGAAGGAAAGGATTGACGGACATTTTCTCTCGTCAATGGCAACACTAAAAGTATCTTACGAAAACAGGGAAAAACTAATTTCACAGTTTAACTCCTATTTCGTTTATGATGAGAAAAATACAAAATTTCCATATAAATCTGTAATTATCAAAGGCTCGAATGAGAAATCAAATGTGAGAAGCATACTCGAGTTGTTCGACAGGAACCAGATCAGATACTCTTATGCGGGAAACAAGGGGAAAAAATTCAAGGGTTTTGATTATCTCGATAACAAGGATGGAGAGGTCACTATCGAGAAGGGCGATATCCTTGTCAGCCTGAATCAGCCGCAAAACCATTTTGTTCAGGTTCTTTTCGAACCCGACAGCAAGGCATCTGATTCTCTGAGTTACGATCTGACAGCGTGGGCTTTGCCTTATATTTATAATCTTAAATCCTACGCCATTGGCGATAAACTGGAAGCCGATACCGGCCTTGTAGCAGTGGCGAAAGTGATCAATGAACCCGCAAAGGATAAACCATATGCCTATATTACCAATTTTACCGGGTTTGATGAACTTAAGTTTATGGCAGCTTTATACAACAAGGATATAAAGCTCAGATATTCTCTTAAACCTTTTTCAGTTAACGGAGATAAATTCAACAGGGGGTCTGTTATCGTAGCCAGAGGTGACAATAAATATTTCAAGGGCGATTTTGACAAGGCAGTTGTAAAGGCAGCAAATGAATGCCAGGTGAAGCTTGTAGCATCTGCTACGGGACTTGTTGACAGCGGAAAAGACTTTGGATCAGAATATTCACCTTTGCTTAAAAAGAGATCGGTGGCTCTGCTTTGCGCCGAAGGCACTTCATCATCATCAGTCGGGGAACTGTGGTATCTCTTTGAAAGGGAACTTAATTACCAGATTTCACTCATCAGAACAAGTTCTGCCGAAACCATTGATCTGAACGACTATGATATTCTTATCCTTACATCTGGCTCATACTCAAAGTTAAAGGATACAATCATCGACTATGTTAAAAGAGGCGGCAGGGTAATAGCACTTGAAAATGCCATATCCTTGTTTGCCGGTGAAAAGAGCACAGCTCTCGCAAAATCTTCCGAGACAAGAAGTGCAGAACAGAAACTTGCCGAGAAAAAGGTGAAGAGTGACGATACAACATATCTTAAAAAATATGAGATGGAGCTCGAAAGCAGATACACACTTTCTGAACGTTCTGCAGGTTCAATCTTTAAGGTTGGCATCGATGACACACATCCCTATGCCTTCGGGCTGGGAAAAGAGTGGTTCATAATGAAACGGACTCCGGGCCAACCCTTCCTGAATAAAGGTAATAACATAGGATATATTCTTGATAAGGAACCCCTTTCAGGGTTTGCAGGATACAAATACAAGGAAAAGATAAAGAACACACTTGTAATAGGTTCTGAGAAACTGGGTTCAGGAGAAGTTATCTACATTACTGATAATCCGTATTTCAGGGCCTTCTGGAAAAGCGGCAGGGTGCTGGTGGGGAATATGGTACTCCGGTAGGTGCAAGGTGCAGGGTGCGGGGTGCGGGGTGCAGGGCACGGGGTGACTGGGTGCGTGGGATTCGTGCTGCGGGTTTAAATGCATTTGTGATTTATTTAAGAATTCCAATATTATGAAGAATTCAGTTATTCTGATCTTCCTGCTTTTCATTGCGGCATCGTGTTCCGACAGAGATCTGAAAAAAGCCGAGAAAACAATTAATGTTGCTGATCTTGCGGAATATGTCAGTAAGCTGGGATCGGATGAGTTCATGGGCAGAAAACCGTTTACAGCGGGAGAAAAGATAACTATCGAATACCTGGCTGCCCAGCTTAAAAGGATAGGTTTTGAACCTGCATTCGGAGATAGCTATTTTCAGCCTGTACCTATGGTTGAAATAGCTTCACTTGTTGAAGGACCTGTAGTTACCGACATGCAATGGTACTTTTTTAAATCTTACGGCTCCCGATGATATTGCTGTAACCTCACCCAGGGTTGCAGAGACCGTAAGTGTCAAAAACTCAGAAATGGTATTTGCCGGATTTGGAATTGTTGCACCTGAATATGGATGGAATGATTATGAAGGACTTGATGTGAAGGGAAAAACAGTTGTAGTCCTGATAAACGACCCTGGTCTGTACAAAGGTGATGCAAGCCTCTTCAAGGGAAGGGAGATGACTTACTATGGAAGGTGGACCTACAAGTTCGAAGAGGCAGCCAGACAGGGTGCGGAAGGCATCCTTATCGTTCACGAAACAGAAGGTGCAGGTTATCAGTATACAATTCCAAGGAAGAGTTCGATTACTTCGAGATTATACATGCAGACTGCAGACAGTAACAGCACTCACTGCGCCTTCACCGGGTGGCTTTCCGCAGCAACAGCCGACAGCCTTTTCCGGAAGGCTGGTTATGATGTTGAAGATCTCAGAATACAGGCCTGCAGGAATGAATTCACCGGATTTGCAATGAAGTGCGATATTTCTCTTTCCATAAAGAATACAATAAAATACAACAGCTCTACCAATGTGGCCGGAATCCTGAAAGGTACAAAAAGAGCTGATGAGTGCATAGTTTACACTGCTCACTGGGACCATTTTGGCATAGGAGAAAAAGAGAATGGCGATTCAATTTACAATGGAGCTGTAGATAATGGCACATCAATGGCATGGGCGCTTGAGATTGGCGAGGCTTTCTCCGCACTTGAGAAAAAACCCGAAAGGTCGGTAGTCCTTCTGTTCCCGACAGCTGAGGAACAGGGCTTGCTGGGCTCAACATACTACACTGAAAACCCTCCATTTCCAATTGATAAGACTGTTGCCTGCTTTAATAACGACCTCATGCTTCCAATCGGACGGATGAAAGATGTAATGATAACTGGTTATGGACAGTCGTATCTTGATGATATACTTGCCGTTGGGGCAAAGCGTCAGAAGAGGTATATTACAGGCGACCCCAATTCTCATACAGGAATGTATTTCAGGTCAGACCATTTTCCCTTTGCAAAAAAAGGCATTCCGTCAGCTTTTGCCCGTGGAAATATTGAGAGCAGGGAGAAAGGCAAAGACTGGGCTGCTGCAATGGAGAAAGATTATATTGATAACAGGTATCATCGTCCGGCTGATAATTATGAACCTGCAAGCTGGGATCTGTCGGGTATTGCAGAAGATGCAGCCCTGGCATTCTTTGCAGGGTACAGAATTGCCAATTCAGACTACCGGCCAATCTGGAAAGATGGGTCGGAGTTCAAAAACATCCGAAAATAACCAATTCCGGGAAGCGAAGTTTCAAACTTCGCTTAGCCCAGTTTCTGGCAGCTCGGCGAAGTTTGCAACTTCGCCGCAGATAGAATTGAGGTCACAAAGCGAAGTTGCAAACTTCGCTTAGCGTCTAACCATACCATCATTCAATATAATTTGTGAAATTGATGAAACAAAATGTCATCTGATGTGCTCGGCGCAGCCAAAGTTTGCAATACTTTCGCTACGCTGCTAAATAAATTTAAGAATCTCCGATTAACAGCATAAATTATTTACCCTTATTTAGAAGTATTTTAAATATCTGTTATTTTATTCACATTGTTATTTAATTAACAATAATTATGTTATCTTTGGGTTTAAATAGTTCAAAAGAGCTCACTCTGATCCTATTAACCCGATTAAATCACGAATTACGTCAACAATGACTATCGAAGAATTAACAGAATCGTAAATGGAAAGGTGATATGTTGTGAAGAAAAGCTTTCAACAATGTTGAATATGCTTTTGCCTCGGATCTGATGAGTGATGTCCTCACTGTTGAGCAGGAAAACATTGTTCTGATCACCGGTCTTGCAAATCCCCAGACCATCAGAACATCTGAGATGTCCGAAATCAGCTGTGTTGTCTTTGGCAGGGATAAAAAAATCGGAGATCAGATAATTTCCCTCGCAAAAGAGAACAAAATGGCACTTGTCGAGAGTCCTCACTCTGTTTTCCACATTTCCGGTGACTTGTATAAAGCCGGTATTAAATCAATCTACTAAACATGCAGTTCATGTATAATATAGCCGGCGGTGATTTCGCCAAAGCAGGAAACGTTGCCAGCGCAGTCAAAAAAATACTTCGAAAGCTTAACATCGACCAGGCAGTTTCAAAACGTATGTCATTGCTCTTTATGAGGGAGAAATTAATGTTGTAGCTCATGCCTACTCCGGAATAATAGATGTTGAAATCGACAATTCAATTCAGGTTTATAATAACAGATAATGGTCCGGGCATTGATGACATTGATAAGGCTATGGAAGAAGGGTATTCAACTGCCAGCCCTCAGGTGCGTGAAATGGGTTTTGGTGCAGGTATGGGACTCTCGAACATGAAAAAAAACAGCGATTCAATGAAGATCTCGAGTGTGCCCGGAGAAGGAACAAAGGTGGAATTTATAAAATATTTAAATCGGGATATTGCTTATAAATGATGCAGAAAATGAAAATAGCTGATATTGCAGACCCGCTTGAACTCCAATTTGTTTCAGGGGAGTCCGGGCTTTCAAATGAGATTAAGGGAGGCTATGTTTCTGATCTTCTCAGCGATGTTATGGGCAATGCCTGTGAAGGGGACGTATGGATAACACTTCAGACTCACCAGAATATTATTGCAGTGGCTGCGCTTAAGGAGCTTGCCGCGATAATACTTGTAAAGGGATTTCTGCCCGACAACGATACGATTGAAAAGAGCAGGCAGGAAGGGATTCCTGTGTTCAGTACAAATCTTGACACGTTTACAGTTACTGGCAGGTTATTTAAATTTTGAAACGGGCATGAAACTTTACCGGGCCGATCTCCATATCCACACAGTACTCTCTCCTTGCGGAGATCTGGAGATGAGCCCTTCTAATATAGTTTCTGAAGCCTCCAGTAAAGGACTTGATATAATCGGGATTACCGACCACAACACAACGCTGCACTCGCCGCTGGTTAAAAGGCTGGCAGCTGAAAAAGGGATCTTTGTACTGACAGGTGCTGAGGTGACAACAAAAGAAGAGGTGCACTGCCTCGTGTTCTTTGAAAACATTGATACTATCAGGAAATTTCAGGATTACCTCGACAATAATCTTCCCTGCATTCCTAATAATCCGTCTCTATTCGGTTATCAGGTCCAGGTCGATGAAAATGAGATTATCATATATGAGGAAAAGCAGCTTCTGCATTGTGCTCTGTCAAAATCGATAAAAGAGATTGAAACTTTTGTTCACAGCCTTGAGGGTCTCTTTATTCCGGCCCATATCGACAGAAGGAAAAACAGTATTTACAGTCAGCTCGGTTTTATGCCCGAGAATATGATTGCCGACGCTCTTGAGATAAGCAGGGCTTCAGCACCTGAAAAATTCACAGAAAATCATCCGGAAATTGCCGGACAGACAATAATCAGATCTTCAGATGCGCATTTCCCGGAAGATATAGGAGCAGCAACAACACTTTTCAGAGTTGAGAAGCCTGGTTTTGATGAGATCCGACAGGCTTTGCATGGAATTAATGGAAGAGAAGTTCTGATATCATGAAAACGCTCGCACTTAACATACTCGACATAGTTCAGAACTCCCTAGGGCAAAAGCTGACGAGATAGGCATCACAATAACGGAATTTTCAGGCAGCGATATCTATACTATTGAAGTAAGGGATAATGGCGACTGGCATAGCACCTGAAATGCTTGTTAATGTCACTGACCCATTTATTACAAGCAGGACAAAAAGAAAGATGGGTCTGGGTCTTTCACTTTTGAAACATCACGCAACAATTGCCGGAGGCACAATCGGAATTGTTTCTGAGGTGAAAAATGGTACTACGGTAACTGCTTCATTTCAATACAGCCATATCGACAGACAGCCTCTTGGAGATATTGCAGGGGTGTTAAGGTTACTCATCGCTTCAAATCCGAGGGTCAACTTCACCTTCATACACAGAACGGATACCGGTGAATATCGCTTTTCCTCAAGTGAGACAAAAGAATATCTTGATATTGAAACATTTAACGATGATCGGGCTTCTTTATGATATTAGGACTTATGATCAACGGAAATCTTGAAAATATAAATGCATCGGGAATTGATCTTAAAGCAATTAATCAATAATGATTAGAAAGTATTTTAATAAATTTAAAGGTGCAATCTGTGCAACAGCGATTGCCCGAATAAAAACCAAACTAAACAAATAAAAAGCATGTCGAAAATCACGTCACTTGCGGATCTGAAAAAGAAACGCGAAGAATTGAAGAGCGGGTTGGACATCCGGATTAAAGCCCTTGACCCTGAGAATGCTGTGCAGGTAAAGGTATCAATGGCTACATGTGGTATTGCCTCAGGGGCAAAAACGATCATGGAGTTTTTTCTGGAGCAGCTCGACAGGAGAAATGTGGCAGCTATAGTCACCCAGACCGGCTGTATGGGCTATTGCTACGCTGAACCAACGATTGAAGTTAAACTCCCGGGCCAGGATCCGGTGGTATTTGGTTTTGTCGATCTGAAAAGAGCCGACCAGATAATAGAGAAGTACATAAAGATGGGTGAGCTTGTTGACGGCATTATCCCGATGAATTATCAAACAATTGACTTAAAAGAATAAGGAGGAAATAGTATGTCAAAATACAGTATGCATCTTCTGGTATGTGGCGGTACAGGCTGCCATGCCGCAGAAAGCGATGCTATTGTCTGCAATTTAAGGGATGAGCTTGAGGCAAATGGCCTCATGGATTCTGTTCAGGTGATTATCACAGGCTGTTTCGGATTTTGTGAAAAAGGTCCGATAGTCAAAGTGATGCCCGACAATACCTTCTATGTTGGTGTTAAACCCGAAGATGCGCAGACGATTGTTGAGGAACATGTGATAAAAGGGAGAAAAGTAAACAGGCTTTTATACAAGGATCCTGTCACCAAAGAAGCGGTTTCCGATTCGAAGAATATGGGTTTCTACAAGAAACAAGTGAGGATAGCTCTGAGGAATTGCGGGTTTATCAACCCGGAGAACATAGATGAATATATAGCCCGCGACGGATACCAGGCACTTGGAAAGGTACTCGAAGAAATGTCGCCTGAAGAGGTGATCAAACTAATGAAGGAATCAGGCCAGAGAGGTCGCGGCGGAGGCGGTTTCTCAACAGGTCTCAAGTGGGAACTTGCAAGGAAGAACCAGAGTGACGAGAAATACGTTGTCTGTAATGCCGACGAAGGCGATCCCGGGGCATTCATGGACCGTTCTGTCCTGGAAGGCGATCCTCATTCAGTTCTCGAAGCCATGGCCATATGCGGCTACAGCATCGGTGCAGAAAATGGCCTGATCTATATCAGAGCCGAATATCCGCTGGCAATTGAACGTCTCAAAATAGCTATAAAACAGGCCAGGGAATATGGTCTCCTCGGAAAGAACATTTTCGGAAGTAACTTCAGTTTTGACATTACCCTGAAATACGGTGCAGGAGCCTTTGTATGCGGTGAGGAGACAGCACTCATTCATTCAATGGAAGGTCTCAGGGGCGAACCAACAGTCAAGCCTCCATTCCCTGCCGAATCGGGTTACAGGAACAAACCAACGAATGTCAATAATGTTGAAACCTTTGCCTCGATACCTGCAATTATTCTTAAAGGGGCAAAGTGGTACAGCAGTATTGGTACGGAGAAATCGAAAGGGACAAAGGTATTTGCCCTCGCCGGTAAGATTAATAATGTTGGTCTGATTGAAGTCCCGATGGGCACAACCCTCAGGGAGGTGATCTTTGAGATCGGAGGAGGTATCAAGAACGGAAAGAAATTCAAGGGTGTTCAGACAGGCGGACCTTCAGGCGGATGTCTTACTGAGAAACATCTCGACACTCCTATTGATTTCGATAATCTTATAGCAGCAGGTTCAATGATGGGCTCAGGAGCCATGATAGTGCTCGACGAAGATGACTGCATGGTATCTATGGCTAAATTCTTCCTCGAATTCACTGTCGAAGAGTCATGCGGAAAATGTGCACCCTGCAGGATCGGAAATAAAAGGCTTCATGAACTGCTTGGCCAGATTTGCGAAGGCAAAGGCACACTTGCAGATCTTGACAGACTGAAGCTTATGAGTCTTGTCATCAAGGACACGTCTCTTTGCGGCCTGGGACAGACATCGCCAAACCCGGTTCTTTCAATGCTCGATAATTTCAGGTCAGAATATGTTGCACATGTTACTGATAAGAAATGCCCGGCCGGCCAATGCCGCAGCCTTATGGAATACGTGATTAATGCCGAAAACTGTGTCGGATGTACTGCCTGCGCAAGGGTTTGCCCTGTAAACGCCATCACGGGTGAAAGGAAAGAGGTCCATCTTATTGATCCATCGATTTGCATTAAATGCGGCGCATGCATGGAGAAATGTAAGTTTGATGCAATTTTTATCAGATAATCAGAAACAGTAATGGAAACAATAAAACTAAATATTGATAACAAAGAGATTGAAGTACCCAGGGGTACGACAATATTAAAAGCGGCAAAGGAGCTTGGGATTGAGATTCCAACCCTGTGTTACATGGATCTTCACGACATGAATATTGAGAATAAGCCGGGGGGGTGCCGCATATGTGTTACAGAGGTCCAGGGAAGAAGAAACCTGGCCCCTTCATGTTCAACAAACTGCGAACAGGGAATGGTTGTTAAAACACATTCAACAAGAGTGCTTAATGCCCGCAGAACTGTTATGGAGTTCATACTGTCAGATCACCCCAAGGATTGTCTTATTTGCCCCAAGTCGGGAACATGCGAACTCCAGGATATGGCAAACAGACTCGGAATCCGCGAAATACCCGGAGCTGAATTTGCAGAGATGTCGACTTACAGGAAAGATACTTCACCATCGATCATCAGAGAGCTCGACAAGTGCATTATGTGCCGCCGCTGCGAAATGATGTGCAATACGGTTCAGACCGTTGGCGCATTATCAGCAATAAACAGGGGTTTCATGGCAACCGTAGCACCGGCGTTTGAGCAGAATCTTGAATATTCAACATGCACATATTGCGGACAGTGTGTCGCTGTTTGCCCGACCGGCGCCCTTACTGAGGTAAATCATGTTCCTCAGGTTCTCAGGGCCCTTGCTGACCCATCTAAAACAGTTATTGTCCAGACTGCTCCGGCAGTGAGGGCAGCACTTGGAGAAGAATTCGGACTTGAACCCGGAACACTTGTTACGGGTAAAATGACTGCAGCACTGAGGGCGCTTGGCTTCGACTTTGTGTTTGACACTGATTTCGCTGCCGACCTCACAATAATGGAAGAGGGCACTGAACTTCTTGACAGGCTTTCGAGACATCTTAACGGCGATGAAACAGCCAGGATCCCAATCCTTACATCTTGCTGTCCGGGCTGGGTCAACTTTTTTGAACACTATTTCCCCGATCTGAAAGATGTCCCGTCAACTGCAAAATCACCCCAGCAGATGTTCGGCGCTATTGCAAAAACATATTTTGCCGATAAGATCGGTGTAAACCGCAAGGACCTTGTTGTAGTGTCAATTATGCCATGCCTGGCAAAAAAGTATGAATGTCAGAGAGATGAATTTTCTGTTGACGGAAATCCTGATGTAGATTTTTCAATCTCAACAAGGGAGCTTGCTTCATTTATCAAACAGGCCAACATTGACATAAAAACACTTAATGATGAGGACTTTGACGCCCCGCTTGGAGAGTCAACCGGCGCCGGAGTAATATTTGGCGCAACCGGCGGTGTTATAGAAGCAGCATGCAGGACAGCATACGAATTATATACAGGCAAGAAACTTGACCGGCTCGATTTTAACGAGCTAAGGGGCATGGAAGGTGTTCGCGAGGCAACTCTCGATTTCAATGGTACTCCTATCAGGATCGGCATTGCACATGGCCTTGGCAATGCACGCAAACTGCTTGACGATGTCAGATCAGGAACCTCCAAGTATCATGCAATTGAGGTTATGGCCTGCCCCGGAGGATGTATCGGCGGCGGCGGACAGCCATTGCATCACGGAAATTCAGAAGTAATCAAAGCAAGAGCTGCAGCTCTGTACGCAGAAGACAAGATGAAACCGCTGAGGAAATCGCACGAGAACCCGTTCATAATAAAGCTTTATGAAGAGTTCCTCGGTAAACCGGGAAGCGAAAAAGCTCATCATCTTCTTCATACTCATTACTTTGACAAGAAGAAAAAAATAATAGTAAAACACTAACTGATCCTTCGGTCAATTATAAAAAAAAAGATCATGTCAACAATCAAGATAGAATTAAGAGAGCAGGATGTCGCAAAGATAAAAGAGATCTGCGCATCATTCAATAACGATCCGCAGGAGCTTATTAATGTCCTGCATAAGTGCCAGCAACATTTCGGATATCTTCCTGCAGAAGTGCAGGAAGTAGTATCGGGTGAACTGCTTGTGCCTGTAGCTAAAGTATATGGTGTAGTAACATTCTATTCCTTCTTCACTATGACCCCGAAAGGCAAACACCCTGTCAGCATCTGCATGGGAACAGCCTGCTATGTACGTGGTGCTGAGAAGGTTCTGGATGAATTTAAGAAGGAGCTTGGAATCCAGGTCGGAGAGACAACCAAAGACGGCAAATTCTCACTCTCGAGCCTCAGGTGTGTAGGCGCGTGCGGACTCGCACCGGTGGTGCTGGTTGGCGACAAAACCTATGGAAGGGTTGCTCCTGATGATGTAAAAGGCATTCTTAAAGATTATGAACAATAAATCCTGACATTGTTTATAACTATCCAATTAACTACTAGGCTATTAACGTACAATATCTATTTTTGTATAAACCAGGTGTGCGGGTAGCTCAATCCCGTGTGCCATAAATAGTAATAGTATGAGAAAAATCCTAGCATTAACTTTTCTTTTGTTTTTGGGACTCACAGCCTTCTCACAGGCTGTAAAGGACAGGAATGTCGTTCCTGTTGCTGTAACTCTGAACCAGGTATTGCGTATGACAATCACCAACGGTGGCAACATCGAGTTCGTATTCAATACAATTGATGACTACAAGAATGGTTTGTCTGCTGATGCTGTTGCATCGGCATCTGCAAACCCTGCTACTTCAAGCACCTTCTACAGGACCGATTTTTCAGTGGCTTCGTCAACAAGGTGGAAACTGACTTACGGAGCTGAAGAGGCTGCCTTCATCGGTACCGATCTGGCTACCCACACACTTGCTCTGAACAATGTGGGCTTCAGGATCACCGAAAGCGGCACCAATAATTTCGGTGCTGCAGGTGCTGCAAAAGGAACAGCCGGAGCACAGCTTTTCAGTACTCCGACCAACAATGCGACTGAAGTTGCTGCTTTGCTTATCTATCCTATCGACCTGATTGAGGATAATGATCTGGCTACAGATTCAAACGCAGGCGATGCATCTGACAATTCATTTACACTGAACTGGAGATGTGGTACCGCAGAAGCTGGTCCCACTAACCCGATGAACACTGTCAAGCTTATTGACCAGCAGCCAAGTCCTGCACCCGACAGGTACATTGTGAATGTACTTTTCGACCTTGCAATAGACTAACTGAAGGCGCGGATAAAGTAAAAGATTGGTCAGCATATGATGTTGACCAATCTTTTTATTGCAATAATCCGGATTTTCGAATAATAAGCCTTTCTGTGAGAAAAATAGTTTACATACTGACCGCCCTGATTCTGTTTCTGATTAATCCTCAAAAGGGTATTTCGCAGGAATGGAATGCTGCCAGGCTTACAATTCTCTATGGAAGCACTATCCCATTCAACTTTAACACTCTTGAAAAGATAAAAAACGGTATTGAGATAGCCGTTGGTACACAGATCGGTATTTCGCTTGCCGATTCGAACCAGGTTGGCCACGATCTTGAAGGATTTGATCTCAACTTCAAATCGTTCAACGGCCAGACTGAAATCAGAGGAGAAGTCTATACACTTCCTCTTAACAGGATAAGGGTCAGAGCTGTTAATGCCCTGGGCCTTGGTGCCGGGACCTCTTACGGTTACCAGGATCTTACAACAGGCTGGACTCCCCTTTTTTCATATACAAATGCTGCATGGAGCGACCTGAACTGGGCAAATCACCAGCTGACTATCTCCTATGAATGCGGCAGGCCTGCTCCGGCAGGCAATGGCTCACTGCTTGGTGAAGAACCTGATTACTACAATGTTGAAATAGAATTTGAGCTGATCCCTACAGGACCAGGATTCTGATACAGTTCGGTATAAACTAAAGTTGCACAGAGAGTGACAAGCACCATTAAAAATAGAGGCTTCAATTTCAGATCGCTTATGATCTCTCTGTTTTTTTCAGCCATATTAACCTCAATTCCTTTCTCTTATATCAGCGCACAAGTTGATGATAATGAAATCAGTATGGATTTCATCAAGTCAATCGACAGTCTTCAGGCTTCTGAACTCTATTTTAATGTCCTGAAGATCAGAAATAACTCCTCTGTTGCAATAAACGGGTCTCTTGCTTTTTCAGGACCTGATAACTGGAGAATAATTACCTTCCCTGTAAGCCAGCTGACTATTAACCCGGGAGATACACTGAGCATCCCGGTAAGAGTATCGCCCGCAGTGGATGCAGTCGGCGGGATAACATATATCCTCAGCGCATCCCTCCGACTTACCGACAGGATAATTACAGAGAATACATATTTTACCCTGCCATCCAAACCAAAATGGGACATCTCCACTCCTAACAGCAGCATCTTTTTTACAGATCAGAGCCCAAACACAAAATTTCAGATCTATGTCGTTAACAAAGGAAATACAAATGAGCTGATCAGGATCCATATGCAGATTGGAAGACTCCTTGTACTTCAGGGTGACCCCGGTACCGAGCTCATTGAATTTATCAACCTCCCGGCCTTTACTGACACAACTTTAACGTACTCGGTAACATTTGAGAAAAAACTCAGCTATGCCGAACGCAGCAGATATGAAAATAACTGGAAAGAATCGGCAGTCATAGTATCAGCCTCCAATGAGAGAATTGCCAAGGACCTTGCAATAATGATAAGGAAACTGAACAGTTCATTCTACAATCAGCGCGACCAGGCCTCCTCCCCTCTTAATATTGATTTCCAGGTTTATAATGTGATGTCGAACCAGAAGGCCAGGTTCAATACAAGGGCATACGGAAGCATACTTTTTCCAAAGAACCGCGATGTCCAGTATCTTCTGGGACTTCAGAACATTTACTTCGACAGCAAAAGCAATAAGAATTTTGACATTAATAACCAGTTGCTATATTCTTTGCAGTACACTGATAACAGGAATAGTGTTTTATTCGGGTATAATGTCTACGGAGGAGATCTTCATACCCTTAACGGAAGAGGTATCACCGGAACGCACGATATCACTTCTGCTTCAAAAATGTCATATTCACTCATACAGAATCCATACAGCAATAGCCTTGGAGAGCACCTGGGTTATAGTTTCAATCTTAAAAATATCCAGCTTAATACGGGTGTCATTCACGAAAACGCAAATTCAGGAAACCATATTGCCACCTCTTTACTGGCAGGAGTAGGGTTTACAATGTTCAAGTATCATTCACTCACCTTAGATCTTCTCGGCTCAAAATCACAATTCAGACAGTTGACTGCTCCAGCACTCGACACAAGTGTTATCGGATTCAGCTACAGGATATTATACAGAATGCAGTACAGGAAATTTGAACTCAGGGCCAACTTCTTAAATACAAACAATAACTACATCCGCAATTCAGGCATGCAGCAGATCTACCTCGACGGCAAATACATGCTGAACGACAGAACAGCTTTCATCCTGAACGGAAACAGGCAGTATTATTCACTTACGAGGTATCCATACAATTTTTATACTCCTGCCAACTATAACAGCAATGACTATATCAGGCTGACAGCCTCCATCTCACAGGGAAACCTTATCTACCAGGTCGGCCCGACATATAACGGAAGCATGCGCCAATACCGGGATCCTCTTTCGGGATACTATTCTGAGTATAAAACCTATCAGCCAGGAGTATGGGGGGCAATTACATTCAGGATTAATGGCTACAGGTCAATTACTCCCAATATTACTGTAAGCAACCTCAGGTTTCATTACACAACTGAGGATCCCCTGGGTGAAAATTATTCATGGACAAAAAACGTCTATTATACAGCGGGGTTAAACTATTATGATAACTCCTGGAAAATCAATGCTTATTATACAAGCGGCACTACCACCGACCTCTATCGCAGCATTCAGGTTAATGAGAAACCGGTTATCTCGAGAAGTATCCAGGTCAGGCCATCATATGAGAAGTACTTCTTCAACAGGACTGTTAAGTTCAGCGCTTATGTCAATTATGCCTATTATATGCCTTCGGGACGTGAGAATATCTCATATAGTGTCAGGTACGACCATTACCTTAAAGGCGGATGGTCGATATACCTGAATGCCTTTGTCTACTCCAACACAAGGGTAACGGAGGAGAACGGAAGGATCAGCGGAAAAGATCTGAATGTTCTGGCAGGCCTGACAAAGTCATTTGAGTTACAGCAGCCAAGGCTCAAGTATTACGACTTCAGGGCGGTGTTTTTCAATGACCTTGACGGAAACCTTGTAAAGAGTGATAATGAGCCCCCTGTTTCAAACATCCTTGTCAATATTGAAAAAAATCAGGCTCTGTCGGTGAGCAAGAGCAACATAATGCAGGTGGATCTCCTCTCTGACATAAACGGGGAAATCTATTTCGAAAACCTCCCCATGGACTTTTATAAACTCACCTTCACACCTCTTGTAAACCTTCAAAACCTGTATTTTCTCAATGGCTCAGAACAGACATTCTTTAATGAAAAGAAAGAAATCCTATACATTCCTCTTGCTGAAAGCTATAAGATAAAGGGAAAGGTTGTTGTAGTCCGCGATCCAAACAGCACAGAAGGAAAGATCTCTCTGTCAGGCATAAGGGTTACCGCACTTGGAGTGAATGGGGAAGTTTATTCAGTACTTACCGATAAATTCGGAGTGTATATCCTTAATGTTCCCAAGGGAGACAAATTCAGGGTCCGTGTGAACAATGTCTTCGGAGAGCAATTCCAGATCGAGCGGGATGAGATGGAAGTTCAGTTTACCCAGAACAGAACAATTAATCTTGATTTTGTATTCATTGAGAAACGCAGAGAGATCCGCTTCAACGGAGGAAATGATATTCAGCGGTTCAACAGCATACAAAGCGGATCAGTCAGATAACAGACCCAGGCTCTGAATATGCGCAACACCGGGTAATCAGGGTCTTGTATAGATTGCACGAACCTTTATTTCGCTGGCTCCGTCAAGAACAATGTAATCAAAGTCAATCTCAAGCAAATCTTCGCTTATTGTTCCTGCCCCTGATTTAACTATCACTGAAACAATTGCCTGCTGAGGGATTGTTAGCTTCAGGTCTTTCCTGTATGCAAAGACAAATTCATTGAAATCGACATTGTAGAAATTGCTTATCAGGTATTGTGTTGTGTCTTTATTCGAACGTTCAATATCGACCAGATAGACTCTTTGCCCGCTGAGAGGATTGTATTCCTCGCATCGCCACGAGCCCTTCAATGGAATCAAAGTCAGTCTGCTTGTCGCTGCATGAATTAATGAAAAAGAAACGCATACATATCAACAAAAGCATCCTATTCATCGATACTTCACCCCTTTCCTGTAGTTCACTGTCTCCACCAGCTTACCTTCTTTTGAGTATCCTTTTGCAACCCCGTCCCGTTCGCCATTGCTGAAAGTAATCTCAGTCATTATCTCGCCGGTAGTATAGTATGTCTTCCACAATCCCTCTTTCGAGCCGTTTATGAAACCACCACTATTCTTCAATTCCCCTGTCTCGTAATAAAACAGCCACTCCCCTTCGGCTTTTCCCGATTTGTATGATCCTTTCTGCTTTACCATACCGTCTGGCCAGAAGACAATCCAGGCCCCGTCGAGAAATGAATTCAGAAAGTTTCCTTCGGAGTATACTTTTCCTCCCGGATAGTACGACCGCCAGATACCATTCTTCATATTGTCCTTATAACCGCCCCTTTCCCTGACTTCACCTTTTATATCGTAATATTCTGTAAAATCTCCTGTTATATAATCATTTACATAATTGCACTCAACCATAATGTTGCCCCCGGGATAAAACCCCGTCATTTTTCCGTTAAGCATGCCATTTTTGTAATAACAGATTTTATTTACCGCACCATCATTGTGATCTTTATAATAATCGGTGAAGAGGCCGTCGTACTTGCCGTTGAGCTTAACTGACCTTTCCCGGATCTTACCGTTATCATAATAACTTACTGAAGGACCGTTCTCCAGACCCTTTTTCATAGTTTTGACATACCTGGGTTTTCCATTCTCATAAAAGGTCTTCAGTTCTCCGTCAGGAAGGTTATCCTTGTATAAACATGACTCCTGGAGGTTTCCATTCTCATAGTACATTGTAACCATACCGTTCAGAAGATCATTCCTGTATTCTATTCTCTGCTGGATCTGTCCTGAAGGATAGTAGTACCTGGTCTCCCCGTTTAACAGATCCTTCTCATACTGAAGTTCCTGCTTCAGTGTGCCATCCTCGTAATAATCCTTCCATAAACCTGTAAGCTGCCCATTCTCATAATTGCCTTCCTGCCACAACTTACCATTCTGATAATAAATAGTATATCCCCCATGTTTGACGATGGTTCCGTTGCTCCCGGAAATTACATTATACGACTCTTTTAATATAGTTTTAGAATCGTCGTACCAGCTCTGTACTTTCCTGTCCTGTGCAGAAACAGGAAATGACCATATTAAAAATAAAAGAATGGACAGGAAACGGGTGATCATTATACTCTTTTATTTTACATCAAGTAAAATCTGTGTTCCCTCAAGTGGCTGTCTGTGCCCGTAATCGAGTATTGCTGCAAGGGCATATTGTCCTTTTGAGAGTCTGGAAGGTAACTGGAGTATTACTTTACGAACCATACCGGGATAGACTGTCACCTGCGACGGGTTGAATTTCTCCTCGCTGGCATCAGCAATATTTGCGAGTGCAAGTGACACATTGGCATCAATTATATTATCTCCTGTATTTGAAATCATCACCTGAAATGAACGGAATGCTTCACCAGTTTTGGTTACTTCCTTTAAGCCATCAATAGTGGCCCTGTAGTTATTATTGCTTAAAGGCGATTGCTTGACAAGTACAACTATTCTTGGAACAACAACAACACCTGTTGCAAGGTTCTGATCGGCCTCAAATGACGACTGCTCCCGTGTAAGCTCAACATAGATCATGCCCCATCGGGTATTAAAACCATCCTTTGGAACTGTCATCAGCACATCAATGGTCACTGCCTGATTGGGATTAAGTTCAACGAAAGAAGGATTTATTGTAACCCAGTCACCGATACTTCGTTTTGAGGAACCAAGCGGGAGCGATTTCTTAACCCCATCAATATCTACCTCATAATCAGACAATTTAAAGGTGTATTTCTGAGGCTTGCTTGAATGATTTATAAGGTTTATTGTTTTCGTCTGTATTTCCCCGGGATTTGCATTAAAGCCCATAAGAACAGGAGAAACTTCAAAATCCTGAGCATGGATAAACTGTGTCAATAAGAGAAGGCAAAAAACAACGCTGATCCTGATCAATAAATATATTATATCCGGTAAATTTATTATATCTGAGCTTAAGAACAAAGAACATTCTTTCAACAAAGCATTTTGAAATTCAGCTGCTCGGCGAAGTCTGTGACTTCGTCGAGAATAATAAGTAGTCCTGAACTATATCGTACCTGAAGCGAAGTTGCAAACTTCGCTTAGCCTAACAATCAATGTTTCTTCCTTCTCAAGCTGATATTGGCGCTCTCTTTGTTATTGATCTTTGCGCCACTGCGCCGCTGGGCCGTTGCGCCCTCCTTCCACCAGAAGAAATACTCCTTCTGTCTTTTCTTATCATCGCTGCTTCTGGCCACATAAACTTCTTTACCTGTATACGGGTCAAAACCAGTATAATAGATAGTTGTTGAAAGAGTCATCGGTGTTGGTGTAAAATCCTGCACCTGCTCGGGCTTTATTCCGAGCTCCCTTGCCTCTGCTGCAAGAGCTTTCATATCTCCATCCGTACAGCCCGGATGCGATGAGATAAAATATGGGATTATCTCATATCTCTGCCCGTTTCGGGCGGTAACTGAGTCAAACTTCTTTTTAAGTTTCCTGAAAAGATCGAAAGGGGCTTTTCGCATCAGCGATAAAACTTTAGGGGAAGAATGTTCAGGGGCTACCTTCAGACGTCCTGAGACATGATTCAGAATCAGTTCCTCGAGGTATTCGTTCTCCTCTCTGCCCGCATTTTCATTCCACTCCCTGAACAACAGATCGTATCGCACCCCGCTTCCGATAAATGATTTTTTGATTCCCTCAATATTGTCTACCCTTCTGTAAAGCTCAGTAAGAGGCTTATGGCTTGTATTCAGATTTTTACAGACAGCAGGCCAGATACAAGAGTGTCTCGAACAGTTCATACATTGTTTCATATCCCTGCCCTTCATCCTGTACATATTTGCTGATGGTCCTCCGAGATCCGACAGGTAACCCTTAAAACCCGGCATAGAGGTAATTTTTTCAACCTCCCTGAGTATTGACTCCTCAGAACGGCTTATTATCTGTTTCCCCTGATGTGCCGCAATGGCGCAGAAACTGCAACCGCCGAAGCACCCCCTGTGTATGTTCACAGAGAATTTTATCATCTCATAGGCAGGAATATCACCTTTTTTATTATACCGGGGATGAGGCAGGTATGTGTACGGAAGATCATAGAAGCTGTCAGCCTCCGCCTCGTCCATTGGCTCGAATGGAGGATTAATCAGGACTACAGCCTCCCCTGCCGGTTCAGAAAGTCTTGCAGACCGGATCTTGTTTGATTCTTTTTCAAACTTCACAAAATTCTCTGCAAAGCTTTTCTTATTCTTAAGGCACTGCTCATACGAATGAAGCGAAATATCCTTCCAGCTTTTCTGAGCCGGCAGCTGATCATTTTTATGTAAAACAAGGCCGGTCTGTTGTATTGTTTTAAGTGAGGTGAAAGGAACCCCTTTCTTCAGAAGCCGCAGCAGCTCTTTTACAGGCTGTTCCGCCATCCCATAGATAAGCATGTCAGCGCCGCTGCTGATAAGGATGGACGGCTCCAAACTATTCTTCCAGTAATCGTAATGGGTAAGCCGGCGCATTGAAGCCTCAATGCCTCCTATAACGACAGGCACATCAGGATATAGTTTTTTGAGGATGTTCGAATAGACTATCGTAGGATAATCGGGCCGGAAGCCGGCCTTGCCTCCGGGAGTGTAGGCATCATCAGAGCGCAAACGCCGGGCTGCAGTATAATGATTTACCATTGAATCCATGTTTCCTGCTGTGACACCAAAGAAATACTTTGGCCTCCCCAGTTTCCTGAAATCGCGGAGATCATCCTGCCAGTTCGGCTGCGGCACAAGAGCAACACGGAAACCCTCCGATTCAATTATACGACCGATTACTGCCGGCCCAAATGAGGGATGGTCAACATATGCATCGCCGCTGAAGATGATTACATCAATCTCATCCCATCCCAGCGCCTCCACTTCCTTATTTGTTGCAGGAAGCCACTCATTACCGAAAACTGACTTGTTTTTCACGCTGCAAATTTACTTAAAATTGCTATCTTGCAGCTAAATGTGGATTAATCAGTGCATTTAATCATGCCAGGAATGAAATCGTATGCTGGCTTTTTCCTGAAGGCTATACTTATTAGGTTCGTGAAGATCAGTTTTCTCTGCCTGCTTCTGAATTTATATCATGAATCCCTTGCTGGTCAGGATACACAATCAAGGCCGCGCATCGGGCTTGCTCTGAGCGGTGGCGGAGCCCATGGCATTGCGCATCTGGGTGTCATCAAGGTTATGGAGGAGGCCGGCTTGCGTCCCGATTGCATATCAGGTGTCAGCATGGGAAGTATAATCGGCGGCATGTATTCTCTGGGCTATACATCCGACACTCTCCTGAGCATACTGAAAGGCATGGACTGGGCAAGCGCGCTCTCCAACAGGATCCCTGAAAATAAGGTGATCTTCCTCGAAAAAGAACTAATCAGTAACAGCATCCTGTCGTTGCCCCTTTCAAAGAAGAAAATTGTCCTGCCCTCAGGACTTATCAATGGACAGGTAATTGAAAACATGCTCAGTTATTATGCCTGGCCCGCTGCTGACATAAATGATTTTTCTAAGCTTCCTATCCCTTTCACCTGTATGGCAGCCGATATAATTACTTTTAAAAAGGTGGAACAGACCAGCGGTTATCTGCCCGATGCAATCAGGGCAAGTTTTTCGGTTCCTTCTATTTTCACTCCTCTTAAAAGAGATACACTTCTCCTGGTTGATGGCGGTCTTATCAGAAACTTTGCTGCAAGCGAGTTAGTAAACATGGGTGCAGAAGTTATTATCGGTTCATATGTCGGGTTTGAGGCATATAACGAAGAAGACCTTAAGTCTGTAGGGGGAATAATAAAACAGATTGCCATGTTCAGAAGCCTGGAAGATTTCAATGAACAAAGAAAGCTTGTTGATTTTCTTGTTATGCCCAGAGTGAATGATCTGCCTGTTACCGGATTCGAAAATGTCGATACTCTGTTCATGAGAGGATACGTTGCCGCTCTGCCCCATAAAGAATACTTCAGGAAACTTGCAGATTCGCTAAATAGGATTGCTGAGCAAAAACCGCTTAACAATATTCTGGGCAAACAATCATACGCTTTTGACAGGATTGAAGTAAGCGGTAATAAGAACTATTCTGACATGCAAATACTTGGAGTCCTCGACATCAAACCCAGGAAGATAGTGGACCGGGAAATGCTGAAGAACAGCATTGAACTTCTCTACGGCAAAGCATGGTTCGAAAAAGTGAAGTACAGTATAGTTCCAAAGGCTGATTCCCTGATTCTTGTCATTGACTGTATTGAGAAACCAGACGCAATGTTATATGGTTCTGTGCATTATGATAATTACCTGCTATTTGGCCTGAAAGTGGGAGTATCATTAAAGAACATACTTACACAGAAATCTGTTATCAACATTAATTCACTGATCGCCGATTATTACCGTTTTAAAGCCGATTTTCTTCAATTCATTGACAATAACCAGAAATTCGCAATGTCAGCATCATTTTATGCTGACAAGACACTCATTCCCATGATGGAACTGGAGGGTGACCGCGGAGAGGTAAAAAGCAGGTATTTCATCCCCGGCCTTTCGGTCAGCAAAAGGATCGGGCTGAATAATATGATGAGTTTCAACCTTAGTTATGAAGATATGGAGCTCATTGCAAACTACAATTCTGATGCAGCTATTCAGAGCATATCAAATAATTACCTGACAGCAGCATACGATTACCAGATTAACACATTGGATAAGAAACATTTTCCGGATAATGGCACTGTTTTCTCTATCTCTGCAGGGACTTCCAGACTGACTTCGGCAAATATAAAAACAGATTCCTCAAAAGTTGTTTTCAGGAACGGGGACGATCAGTTTGAGTCTGACAGGTTTTATACGCTGAGGGGAAGTGTAATGCATTATTTCAGTCGGGGCCGGAAACTTACTTTTGGATTTGGAGGTGATGTGCTCTTTGTTACCGCAAGCGACCCTGTTTCTGAAAAGCAGAACTTTTATTTCCTCGGAGGCATTGAATCATTGAACAGGAGATCAATCGCCATGACCGGATTTCATGCAAATGAAATACTTATAAGAAAAGCTGCAGGATTCAGGTCGGACCTCGACTTTGAACTTCTGAAAGACCTTCATGTGAATATCATGGCTGACCTTTTTGCAGTGGAGGAGGTGGAGAGCAGCGAGGCATTCACCTTGCGTACAGGTATCGGTCTGGGTGCCGGATATATGTCAGCCATTGGTCCTATGAGAATAGGCGTTATGTATGGCAACCACAAACAGGGAGATTACTTCAACAGCCTGAAAGGGTTCATCAGTATAGGATACAGGTTTTAACTGAAAGACCGAAGACCGAAGACCGAAGACCGAAGTCTGAAGTATTTACTACTTACAGCCTTTACAGCCTTTACAGCCTTTACAGCCTTTACCTTCCTACATTGGCCTGATCTTTGCAAATAACAATTGAGCAACTGAACATGACAAAATGGATATAGCAAAAGTTATAAAGCAGCATAAGAAACTTTGTGATCTTATTTCAGAGAGAAAGATCAAGCAGAGCTTTGATTTATTGAAAGAGATGATTTCCATTGCACCTGCAGGAGAGCTTCGTGATGAGTATGACAACCTTGAGATGACTTACAGGAACATGCTGACATATACAATTGATGGAATAAATGATCCTGAACGCAGCAAGATTTATTTCAAACTGATGCAATCGATCCTTAGCCTGGCTGACCGGGTCAGACAGGACATATTGTCACATCAATCAGGCTGGCATACCTACTGGGTGAAACAGCAAACAGAAAAGGAAATGAAACTTACAGGAAAGTCGATCGTTGACACTGTTGATGACCTGATGTTCAAGTCGGAGCTCGATGAATGGCTGAAGCTTGCAAACGAGATAAACCCCGATCCTGCATCGGAGCTGTCGGTTAAACACAGGCAGCTTATAAAAAACATTTTTAACCACCTCTGGCTTACCGACTATTACGGTGAGGCAGAAAGCAGTCTTATAAACATTATCCTTAAATCGGGCAAATTCAGGTGGTATGAGGCAAGCATTTTCACCTCAGCGATAACTCTCAGCTCATTAAGAACCTGGCAGACAGAAAAGCTTATACACCTTATCTCTTTGTATGAGTCGGGACTCGAACAGGTTATGGAAAGGGCATTATCAGGACTTATCCTCAATCTTCACTACTACAATGGAAGAATAGTGCTCTATCCTGAAATTACAGGGCGGGTTGCACGAATGAGCCGGGATGCCGCTTTCAGGGAACATTGCAGAATAATAGTATTGCAGACAATCAGATCGCGCGAGACAGAGACTCTCAGCAGAAAGCTTCACGATGAGATCCTTCCCCAGGTGGCTAAACTGAAACCGATGATTGAAGAAAAGCTTGATCTTGACAATATACTTCCGAAAGATAAAAATGAGGAAAGAAATCCTGACTGGTCGGAGATGTTCAGTGAATCAGATGAGATCTTTAAAACAATGGAGGAGCTGACTAAACTGCAGATGGAAGGTGCCGATGTATATATGTCGGCCTTCGCCAACCTTAAGCATTTCGACTTTTTCAGGGATTTCCAGAACTGGTTCGTTCCCTTCTACCCCGATCATGATACGGTTAATGAGATCTACCGCGACGAAATACTTGGTCCCGGAACAAACGAGCTGGCTGAAGCACTTTACAAAACGCCTTTTATTTGCAACTCAGACAAATACTCGCTTCTTCTGAACCTGAAACATTTACCCTCGGCTCAGAAAAGCATGATGCTTAAAGTTTTCAGGATGGAGCTTGAAGGCCTTCAGCAATTAAATGACGAGGAATCAGCCATCGATCCCTTCAAGGGATTCCGCACCAATGTGACTCAATACCTTCAGGATCTTTACAGGTTCTTCAAATTGTCACCATACAAGAAGGAATTCGAAGATCTCTTCACCGGAAAGCTTGATATATACAATTCTGCCTTTTTCAGAATGACATGCAACGCCTCTGAAGCCGAGGCCGGGCTTGCAGACTATTTTTTCAGCAAGAATTTCTATGAGGATGCCCTGGGGCTGTTCCTTAAACAGGTAAACACGAAACCTTCTGATTCTCAGTTATATGAAAAGATCGGATACTGTTACCAGGAAAAGGGATCTTACGAGGATGCCCTTAAGTATTTCAGAAGAGCCGAACTAATAGACAGGAAAGCATGGACCCTGAAGAAAATCGCATGGCTTCTCAGAAGGCTTGGAAATACAGAAGAGGCTCTTGAGCATTATTTGCAGGCAGGCGACATGGAGCCTGAAAACATCCACACCATTATTATGACAGCTCACTGCTATCTCGACCTGAAGGATTATGAAAACGCATTGAAATACTATTTCAGGGTTGAATACAATGATCCTGAAAATATTAATATCCTCAGGCCGATATCATTTTGCTATTTTGCTCTTGGCAGGTTTGAGGATTCGGAGAAATACTACGACCGGCTGTCAGCAGGAAAGCTGAATGCTTTTGATAATATCAATATGGGGCATTTAGCTCTGTGCCGTGGAAAAAAGAGGGAAGCTGTCGATTGCTACAGGCAGAGCATCGTAGCGGGAGAAATGTCAAAGGAGAAATTCATTTCAGTATTTGCTGAAGACAGGGAATTGCTGATATCGCTCGGGGTAAATCCTGAAGATCTTCCTATTTTGCTCGATTACGTTCTTTTTTCAATATCATAAACTGGCTGGCGGTGGTGGCGGAGGTGCTGAATCAGTCCGGGGGTGTCCATCCGGAGGTGCTTGCCATCCCGGTCTGCCACCCTCCTGAAATCTTCTGTGCCCGCGATAACCAGAAGTATCCCTGGCCGGGCTATTTCTGTCCTGCCTGATCATTTCCTTCCGGCGTTCATCCATCTCTTTAAGTCTGGCAACCTGTTCCTTTGTAAGATTTGATTCGATCTCTTTTCTGAGGCCGCTCATGCTCTCGTCAAATTCTTTTCTGAAATTATCCTGAATCTCACTGTTTATTTTTGCATATTTATCAAGAACCTCCTCAATTTTTGCCTTCTGCTTCTCGTCGGGCTGAATTGTTTTATAGAAGCCTTCCCTGAAGCGCTCTTCAGAAAAATAGACCCTTACAGGTTTAAGCTTATGGAATCTGATCTGGGCTGAGGTCAGCATACCCAGAACAAAGCCTATGATAAGGGTGCCAATAATAACTATAATCGGTTTAGCTCTCATTTTAATTTCCTGTTAATAAATAAACTATGCTGTCATCATTCGTTCCACTCAGTCCAAGAAAAGAGTTAAATGAGAGCGAACCCTCCATGAGGAATATTGAAATCAGCAAAAGGACTATTGCTGCTACGCCAGTAATGGCGATCCTGTAGAAAACAATGTTCATTGATCTGATAAAGTCGACCTCACGAACAACAGCCATGCCGGGCTTTGCCAGTTTTGCGAGCACTCTGTCAGAAAAACCCGCTTTAAAATCAACAGACCCGGTTTCTCTCTCAACAATTTCTGCAACTTCCATGGGATCTGCATCATTGTCGAGCGACCTGAGCATTATCCTTTTTATTTCTGAAGCGTTCATTGCCTATAGTTTTTTTAAAATTGTTTTTAACTGTTCCTGTGCCCTTGATAATCTTGAAAGCACTGTTCCGAGAGGCAGGTCGAGAATCTCAGCAGTCTCCTTCGTCGAGTATCCCTGCAGCATCCTCATTGTTATTATTACCCTGAACTTCGGATCCATCGCCTGAAGTGCTTTATTTACAATTTCAGCTGCCTCCCTCCTCTCCTGTGTGTCAATATCGGGTACTTCATATTCGTACATCTCGTTATTGCCTTTCTGCGAAAAGGTGGAGAAAAATCTTTTTCTTCTCTTTATTTCATTCAGTGTAAGGTTAACAGCAATCTTCTGAATATATGTTGACAGCCGGGCCTCACCTCTGAAATCCTGCAATGAGTGATAAAGTTTTATAAAAACATCCTGCCCGACATCTTCGGCATAAACAGAATCACCCAGCATTCCTTTTACTGTACGTGCAACCATTTTCCGGTAACGGTTTACAATCACATCAAATGCTTTCGTATCACCATCAAGTGATGCTTGTATCAGTTTACCATCGTCAGCCGCATTGTACGGTTCATTGGTCATCTTTCAACAGTTAGACAATCAGAAACAGGCAAATATTCCCGATTGTTAATTTTTATTAACATAAAAGATTTTTCTTCATTTTGAATTATGCAAATTACAGCTATTTCTGCTGGGCAGAGTCATTCTCTTCTACTTTTTTAACCTCATAATCCTTTGTATATCTGATAAGAAACAGTTTCTGGTTTTCAAAACCGCTGCTTTCCTGAGCCCTTACAAAATCAAATTCGCTCTGCAGAAGTTCAGGATTATGAATTTCAGGATGCTCAATGAAATCCTTCCCGTGAATTGCAAGTCCGCTTAAAAAGTAATAGCCTATATCATAGCCGCTCCAGGCATAGCTCTTTGCAACAGGTTCTGTAAAAAATTTATTCCTGTAGTCGGAGATGAAACTCTTTACATTTGCTTTTGAATAGTCAATCCAGAATGGATAATAAACCATGATATCGAGATCGAAAAAATATTTAGGGTCGAGATTATCGATATCGCGCATCACAGGATATCCAAAAACCCTGAGATCGAACTTACGCGACAGACTATGAAGATCCTCAATTGTTTCACTTATGACAGGTGATTCTTCTGATGCAATTATCACAATGTTCTTATTGTGGTCGGAGAGTGAATGACTCAGCCGGTTTATGGAGTCGTTCCCGAATTTCGAACGGCTGTAGAACTGCAACTCTTTAAACCTGATATCCTCATAGGGCATCCTGTAGCTCAGCTCGGTCAGCAGAAGGTTTTTGAATTTCTTCAATTCTTCCCCTGTTCCAAGGGTATCCGAATGAATGAGAACAAAGTTATTATCGTAGTACTCACTTAGTTTTCGGGCAAGCTTTTTCTGCGCAAGTTCCAGCGAAAGCGACGAATTGGCCAGGAACAGGTTCGGATTATTCGCGAGGGCCTCGTTGCTGTAAAGAGGTACAGGTGAAACAACAGGAATATTCAGATTCCTTGCGTACGAGGCTATTTTTGCAAGATTACCTGAATATACCGGACCAATTATCAGATCCATACCTGCAAGCTTTCCTGAATTAATGAGCCTCGTCAGCTCAACGGTATCGCTCTTGATATCGTAAGTAAAAAGATTTACTTCCATACCCAATGACCTGAGAGTATCTGCTGCAAGCAGAATCCCCTGATACATCTCCACAAAATCGATACTCCTTGGATATATCCAGTCCTCACTCCTGAAGATGATTTTTTTCTTGTTTTTTGACTGGTCGGAATTATCAGATTCACTCCGTTGCGAATTCTCCCTTAAATAAAACGGAAGAAGTATTGCCACATCGAAAGACCCCTTAAGTTTTTTCACTTCAGTATAACCGCTTTTTTTAACTGCCGCAGGTGCTGTAACAATAGCAACAGGAGGCTCTTCGGCCTTCACAGGTTCGGCATCTGCCGATTCTGCAGGCTTTACACCCGGGACCTTAATATAATCTCCAACCTGAGGGAACCTTGTATCGCGGTTCTCGCGTCTGAGTTCACGAACTGTCACTCCGTATTTTTGAGCAATCGATGATAATGTCTCTCCCTTTACAACCTTATGAAACAGATAATTGTCCTGCTGAGCTTCAAAGGTCTGCTTCTCAGCCATGAATTCCCTGCGTGGGATTGCGATTTCAGCTCCGACCGGAAGTTTGTTTATGTCAATACCTTTATTGCTTGTTACAATTTCATTTTCGGAAACACCGTATGACTTCGAAAGGAAGTAAATTGTTTCACCCGGATTGAGCTTATGGTAGATATACCTGGCGTCATCCCGGTTCTTAACGGCAGGTACTTTCGGAACCTCAGGGGTGGCCGACTCAGAACGTACAGGCAGCCTGAGCGATTGACCCTCCTTCAGACCATAAACTGCAGGAGGATTCTCCCTGTTAAGCTCTTCAACAGTAATTCCGTATGCCTTTGAAATTGAATAGGAAGTCTCACCCTTTTTAACGATATGGACATAGTATGGAATGCCGGAAATAACAATTTTGTCCTTTGACTTTTCAACGACCACCTGAGAACTGAGCGGTGCATTGTCAAACGCCAGAATAAGAAGAGCTGCTATGAATGTTATTATGCGGTATTTCATTTTAAGTCCTGGGAATTTGCATTTTACTGTTTATAAAGTTTTAAGGAATGATTTGCAGTTCTGTTCAATCCTCTCCGGAACGTTCGAGATATCTGCCCTGACAAAGATCTCACCTGTAATATTCTCGTACAACTCAATGTATCTTTCTGATACCTGATTCACAAATTCATCTGTCATCTCCGGCACCTTCTGCCCTTCCTTGCCCTGGAACCCGTTAGCCATAAGCCATTCCCTGACGAACTCCTTTGACAACTGTTTCTGAGGGAGTCCTTTATCAAATCTTTCCTGGTAGCCTTCGGCATAAAAATAACGTGAGGAGTCGGGAGTGTTAATCTCATCTATCAGATAAATCTTCCCGTCTTTCTTCCCAAACTCATATTTTGTATCTACAAGAATCAGACCATGGCTGGCTGCAATCTCAGAGCCCCTCTTAAAGACATCCATAGTGTACTTCTCAATAAGCAGATATTCCTCTTCAGGGATCAGGCCTCCGCCAATAATCTCATCACGCGATATATCCTCATCATGCTTACCTTGCTCTGCTTTGGTTGTCGGGGTTATAATCGGCTCCGCAAAACGCTGATGCTCCCTCATTCCGTCAGGGATCCTGATGCCGCAGATTTCTCTGGCCCCATCCTTGTACGTTCTCCATGAGCTTCCGGTAAGATAAGCCCTTACAATCATCTCAACAGGGTACGGCTCACATTTATGTCCGAAAGTCACTGTCGGGTCGGGAGTTGAAATTTTCCAGTTTGGAACTATATCGCTTGTGGCATCGAGGAATTTTGCTGCAATCTGGTTCAGGACCTGACCTTTGTAAGGGATCCCTCTGGGAAGAACAACATCAAATGCTGATATCCTGTCTGATACGATCATTAACAGGTAGTCATCATTAATATTATAAACATCTCTCACCTTTCCCTTATAGATGCTCTTCTGGCCCGGGAAGTTGTAACTTGAACTTAAGATTGTCTTTGCCATATTGTTATTTATTTAACAGTTCCGTTTTCTTCATTCTCATAGGCTCTGACGATCCTTTTTACAAGTTTATGCCGCACAATATCCCTCTCATCGAAACGGATAACTGATATTCCCTCAATGCCCGAAAGGATCCTTATCGCCTGAATCAGACCCGAATCTGATTTTCTCGGAAGGTCAATCTGTGTACAATCGCCGGTCATTATGAATTTAGAGGCTACACCCATCCTTGTCAGAAACATCTTTATCTGGCTGATTGTTGCATTCTGCGCCTCATCGAGAATTACAAAAGCGTTTTCAAGAGTCCTTCCCCTCATGAATGCCAGCGGGGCTATCTGTACCGTACCGTCTTCTATCCAGGTCTCCAGTTTCTTATAAGGCAGCATATCGTGCAGTGCATCGTATAAGGGCTGCAGGTAGGGATCGAGTTTCTCCTTCATATCCCCTGGCAGAAAACCCAGACGCTCCCCTGCCTCTACGGCCGGCCGTGTCAGTATTATCTTTTTTACCTCTCGCTCTTTCAAGGCCCTCACAGCCAGAGCAATCGATGTATAGGTTTTACCGGTTCCTGCCGGGCCTTCGGCAATAATCAGATCATTGTTCCTGTAATCGCTCACAAGAAGCAACTGGTTTACAGTACGGGCCCTCACAGGCTTGCCGCTTGTACCAAACACTATAACCTCTTCAAAATCGCCGTTCGATGCCGACTTCATATGCTCAGCATCGAAGAGGTATTTCTCTATATCCTGTTCGTCGAGTCTGTTATACTTGTAAAAATATTCCAGAAGCTCATTGAACTTTTCGGCAAAGATTGTTATCTCTCCCTCCTCCCCGATGCATTTAATCTCATTTCCCCTTGCAATGATCTGAATTTTCGGGAAAAAACTTCGGATCTTTTCAAGCAGGGAGTTGTTTGTTCCGAATAATACTACCGGATCAACATCCTCAAGAATAATAATTATCTCTGTCATTAAACCTAAAAATAATTAGCGATCTTCCCTGCCTTATTAAAACTGCTTCTCCCGTGTCATAAAAAAGAGAAAAATAATCACAGAACATTACAAAGTAAGCTTATTTTTTCCTTAGAAGATTATCTTTGTCATAAGTTTTTTCATATGCCCGTAGTTACACTTACAACAGAATGGAGACCTGATGATATCTATGGAGGAATCATTAAAGGAATGCTAAGCAGTTTATGCCCGGGCGTAGCTGTAATCGATAACGCCTGCAGTATTCCTCCTTTCAGTATTTCACATGCCTCATTCATAGTGAGGAATACCTTTAACAATTACCCTAAGGGCTCAGTACATATAATATGTGTTCATTCCGAGGCACAAGCAGGTCAGGATTATCTGATTGTTAAGGCCAGAGATCATTTTTTTATTGGCACCGATAATGGGATTTTTAATCTCATTCTTAACTCTGAACCTGAGGAAGCAGTAAAAATTGAAAATGCGGAGAGCGCTGATGAACTTTCAGTTTTTGCACTGGCTGCTTCAGGAATATTAAATGGAAAGAGTCTCACGGAACTGGGTAATCCGGTATCGAGCATAAGTGAAAAGATCCCCTTGCGCGCCACCATCGATAAGGATGTGATCATCGGAAGCATAATATTCATCGATTCATACGGGAACGCGATATCAAATATTACCAGGGAGGTTTTCTACAGGGTGTTTGAAAACAAGAGATACAGGATCTTGATCCAGAGTAATAAAAACCATACTGAAAGTATATCAAAACGATACAGCGATGTTTCAGTAGGTGAAATGCTTGCACGGTTCAACCAGTTCGAGCTGCTTGAGATTTCAATAAATGGAGCGGATGTGTCTGAACTACTGAGCATTTCAGTGGGGTCTGTGATACGCGTTGATGTTTCATCAAGGGCAGCCTCGCCCGAACGCCTCTTTTAAATTGCTGCAAAATGAACGATAGGGAAAAAAGTCTCAGGGAGTTCGAAAGACTGCTGAATATCCTTGATGAACTGAGAGAAAAATGTCCATGGGATAAGAAGCAGACTAACGAAAGCCTGCGAAAACTAACAATTGAGGAGACTTATGAACTTGCCGAGGCCATATCCTCGGCCAGCGATGAGGCGATAAAGAATGAGCTTGGCGATATGATGCTTCATATTGTTTTCTATGCAAAGATCGGTTCCGAAAAAGGAGTTTTCACAATGGCTGATGTTCTTGAAGGCATTAACAATAAACTCACATACAGGCATCCTCACGTATTCGGCGATGTTAAGGTAAGCGGGCCCTCTGAGGTTGAAGAAAACTGGGAACAACTCAAGATCAGGGAAAACAACGGTTATAAGGCAGTACTATCAGGAGTTCCGGCCTCCCTGCCAGCTATAATTAAGGCAAACAGGATCCAGGAAAAGGTAAGAGGGGTTGGCTTCGACTGGGAAAAGAGGGAACAGATCTGGGCTAAGGTTCTTGAGGAGATAAATGAACTCAGCAGAGAGATTGAGGAGCATAACGATGAAAAAATAGAGTCTGAACTTGGAGATGTACTCTTTTCACTTATTAATGCCTCGCGGCTCTACGGCATCGATCCTGAAGCTGCTCTTGAAAAAACAAACAGGAAGTTCATAAAGAGATTTAATTACCTTGAGGAGGAAACAATAAAGAAAGGCAGATCGCTTCACAAAATGACCCTTGACGAGATGAATGTCATCTGGGAGCAAGCAAAGAAGAATGATTGAATAACTCAGATCGCTGGCGCGGATTTGCAATCCGTGCCAAAACAAATACACATATATGCCAACCTGAGGACCGAGCATACCTCAAGGGCACGGATTACAAATCCGCGCCAGCCTCTATAAAATTGCAAATCTGTAGCTCAGCAGCTGGTAAATGATCTTTGCAGCCATGAAATCAGGTGCCTTATTTGCGGGTGAAGGACAGAGCTCCACAACATCAAATCCGACAACATTGCGGCTCCTTATTACATCCCTCAGAAAATGCATTAGTTCTGTATAATCCGGTCCCCCGGGTTCAGGGGTTCCTGTTGATGGCATTATTGAAGGATCAAATACATCAAGATCAATAGTTATGAAGACGTTTTCTGTAAGTTTATCAAGTGCCGTTTTGTACAGGCCTTTATCATAATACAGCTCATGTGAATAGAAAATCCTGTCATTGTCAGCGTATGGGAGCTCACCAGCAGACATGCTTCTGATACCTACCTGGACAACAGGTGCAAACTCCCTTGCCCTGGCCATTACACATGCATGGTTAAACTCCGACCCTTCATACTCCTGTCGAAGATCAGCATGGGCATCGAGCTGGAGCACAGTCAGATTTTCAAACTGGCTGGCAAAGGCTTTCACTTCACCGATTGTGACACTATGATTTCCACCGATTATAACAGGGAACTTACCGTCTTTCAGCAATGCAAGGGTGCTTTCAAAGACAGCATTCACCATGCTTCCGGGAGTCTCCTTTTCAACAACCGGAGCAAGGGTATGAATTCCCTTAAGATGTGCTTCGGAAGCTGTCTCAAGATCATAGAACTCAAGGTTGACAGAAGCTTCAAGTATCGCTTCAGGACCCTTGTCAGCTCCTTTCATCCAGGTGCTTGTCTCGTCGTAAGGCACAGGAAGAATGATAATTTCAGACTCCGCATACCCATACACCACTTCGTCGCCGCCAAAGTTTGTCATCAGAAGGAGCTGGTTTGAATTACTCTTTTTTAGCTGCGGCTGAAGGTTTTTTCTTCTTTTTTACAGGAACCGAACCAGCCTCCTCATTTACAGCCTTTACAGCCTTTACAGCCTCTACAGCCTCTGCTGCATTCTCAGGTTCCTCCTTAATAAGTAGGTCAAGCTTATGCAGGATATTATACCAGAGAGCTATCTTTTTTATATCGCTTGTATAAACCCGCTCCCTCGAATAATCAGGAAGAATCCCTTCAAACCAGGTCTTAAGCTTGTTACCGTCAGCCTTGACATCAGTTGCAAGCCCTCCGTTCTCCTTTTCGAAAATAAGGTCAAAGACTTTTGCCAGAGGTATATCTTCAGTCTCCGTAAAAATAGCTATATCTTCAAGAGAACTGACTTTGGCAGAACCATAAGCACTGCTTCTCTTCTTTGTCTCGAGGTGTTCAACGATTATAGCATTTTTCCCCTGGGCAATGAACCTGAAAAGTCCTGGTTCACCTGAAATTGCAAGAATGTCTTTTAAAACCATCTTAATAGAATTATTTTATATGCAAATTTAATTATCATATATACTTATGACTACTATTTCACAAATATTATAACCCGAAGTCATAATTTATCATTGCTGGTAAAGAAAGTATTATCACCTCCCAATCACCAATCACCAATCACCAATCACCAATCTTCAATCAAACAAAGTTTCTTTCCTTCTTAATCTTCTCATATGCTTCATTAACCTTCTTGAATTTCGATTCAGCGGTTTTCCTGAAATCCTCACCCAGATGGCTAACCTTGTCGGGATGGTATTTCATTGCCATTCTCCGGTAGGCCTTCTTAAGCTCTTCATTAGTTGCAGAAGGGTCTGCTTCCAGTATTTTATATAATGAATCAGTTTCGGGAATGAACATGTTTTTAATTGAGATATAGTCGGACGAAGCGATGCCCATATATTCTGAGATCTTTCCTATTAAAACAACCTCAGAGGGATGGGCATGATTATCAGCCATTGATATATTGAAAAGCAGATGCATAAGCTGAAGCCTCGACGAATAGTCCATATTTCTGCTAATCTGCTCACTGACATCCCTGACAGGGATCTCCTGCTTGAGCAAGTCGCGCAACATCATAAGAGCCTGACTGGCAGCCTCTTGTCCAAACTGCCTGACAAAGAAGCTTTTCACATAGTCAAGTTCTGATTTTACAACCTTGCCATCGGCCTTCATTACGGCGGCGACAAGGACAAGAAGGCTCATTCCGAAGTCACCCTGACTGGTTCTGCCTGTATCTCTAACCTGTGCGGAGCTAATTACGGTCGCGGAATCTACAACAGACCCTACAATAAAACCAAGCAGTCCTCCGATAGGTCCTCCAAAAGCCCATCCAAGTCCTCCACCCAGCCATTTCGCAAAACTTGCCATTATCAGTTGCTTCCCGTTATATCTGCCAAAATATCAAAATGTATTTTCAGAACAGAGGGAATAATCATATCATTTTCCGAATTAAATATAAGGTAATCTGATAGTTCAATCCTCTTCTCATCAGAAATCTGATTCCTCATCCGTTCCATTACCTGTTCGCGGCTAAGCATATTTCTGTGCATAACTCTTTCGACTCTCTCCTTTTCAGGGGCAAGAACCGAAAGTACCTTGTCAACCAGTTTATTGCCCCCGCTCTCGAAAAGTATGGCAGCTTCCATTATCACATATGGAGCAGACTGAACTTCCGTCCACTCTGTGAAAGCCCTGAAAACTACAGGATGAACCAGGGAATTAACCTTTTTAAGTATTTCAGGATCGTTGAAAATGAGTTTGGCCAGAACCATCGTGTCAAGCATACCTGCCGGATAGAGATCCCTCCCGGCAACGGCGTTGATTCCCTCTATGACCGCCGGATCTGATTGCATTATCCTCCTGGCTTCAGGATCAGCTGAAAAAACAGGTATCCCAAGCGTATTGAACACTCTGCAGACGGATGTCTTTCCGCTGCCAATACCGCCTGTTACACCAAGTCGCATGGATGGTCTGTCAATAAGACCTATTCGTCAACTGAAGGATCCTTAAGTACTGCGTTTTTATCAACCCTGAGCTTAACATCGCCGCCAACCTCCAAAGTAATGGAGTTTTCCTTAACCTCATAAACCCTGCCATAAATACCTCCCGTGGTAATTACCTTGTCGCCTCTCTTAAGCTCTTTCCTGTAATTATTCAACTCCTTCTGTTTTTTCATCTGAGGTCTGATCATGAAAAAATAGAAGACAACAAACACTGCGATCAATGGCAGAAAAGTAACAAGAGGATTACTCGGAGTACCTGCGCCGGCAGGCTGAGCCATTGAAAAAATAAAAGCTAAATTAGTCATTGTGAAAATTTATTAATTATTATTAATCTAAGTAACTGATTCACCAACAAGTCCTCTGCCTGTTTTATTTATCAGACCCTCTTCGCGGATCTCCTTTACAATATTGTCGAGAATCCCGTTGACAAAGGTACTGCTTTTTGAGGTACAATAATATTTGGCAATCTCGATGTATTCATTGAGAGTTACCTTTACCGGGATCTCGGGAAATTCGAGTATTTCTGTTACTGCAAGCTGCATAACAAGTATATCCATCAAGGCGATCCTGTCTACTTCCCAGTTAGTGGTGTTTTTGTCAATGAGCACCGAGCATTTCGCAGAGTGAATAACTGCTTTCCGGAAGAGAATCTTAACATATTCCTCGTCTTCCTCATTCTTGTAAAGAGGCATCATGGAGACATTTTCACGCGAATCTGCCTTGAATTTCTTAAGTGTCTTCTCTACCATCACTGTGACATATTCCATATCATCATTCCAGTAGATACTCTGCTCTTCGAGATTTGAATGCAGGTCTTCAGAAACCGCAAAAAGATCCGTGACAAGGCTTATAATGAATTTTTTATCAATTGTGTAATTATGATTCTCCTGCCTCATATACTCATCATACAAATCCCAGGCTATCATTTTATTATAAAGCATCCGGGGGATATGAGAGTGATTCACCCAGGAGAGCTTATGCCGCGAGATATAATCATTCAAGGGCACATTTCTCCTGAGCTGTGCAATTACCATATTGTCGACGAACCTCCTCTGCGGATTAAGATCTTCAGGTGTGGGCATTCTTTTCTGGAGAGCCTGTTCTATCTTTTCGCCTGCAATATCAGCAACCTCCAGAACCAGAAGCAGTAAGTGATGATAGAGATCATAGGTTTTGCCGATGCTGAACATCAGTTCTGCTTCGGCAGTAACAAGATTTTCATCCTCCCTGCGGTTAAAAGCATAAAGAGCCATTAAAGCTTTTATACGTAGTAATCTTCTGCTTATCATTTATAAAGAACCTCGAATTTCCGGTGCAAAAATACGCTTTTTCCATTATCCTCAAAATAGGAAGCGAAAATAAGGGGCATTATCACAAATTATCTGCTCAGTTTTGAAATGATAAAATAATTGTTACATTTGACAATATAAATCAAAATCCTAACACTAACTGACTTGGAAATGGAAGAGGAAGCAGGTATCAAGGAAGAAACAAACGGACATGATGAAAAAGGTGTGAAGGAAGAGATCTTCACAAAGGTTGTGCGCGCAGGAAAAAGAACCTATTTTTTCGATGTAAAGGCAACACGCAAGGAGGATTATTATCTTACTATTACCGAAAGTAAAAAGCGGTTGGGCAATGAGGGTAAGGTATTTTATGAAAAGCATAAAATTTTCCTGTATAAGGAAGATTTTGACAAATTCGCAGAGGGTTTGAAGGATGCTGTATCATATATCGGAAACGGCAGAGAGGAATCACCCGAAAGTCATCACTATGTTGCTGCAGAGCCTGCAAATGAAAAGGCTGTTATGGTAGCTGAAGAATATACTAATGTTGAATTCGAGGATCTGGGCAAAGAATAACTGTTTTTCCCGATTCACTTTCAAATTATTTTTCTGAATGTCTGATTACTTGCTCCTTATCACAGGACTAATTCTGATTGTATTAGGTATTATCGGTTGTCTTGTCCCGGTCTTACCGGGTCCGCCATTAAGCTTCGTTGCACTGATATTGCTTCATTTCAGCAAGTTCGGACAATTCACAAACACGACACTCATAACCCTTGGAGCTCTTGCACTTGCTGTAACAATACTTGATTACATTGTTCCGATATGGGGAACGCGAAAATTCGGAGGATCCAAATACGGGACCAGGGGCGCAACTGTTGGCCTTGTAATTGGCCTTTTCCTGGGTCCGCTTGGGATTATAACAGGCCCTTTAGTCGGGGCCTTCATCGGAGAGCTGATATTCAAGGACGACCTGAAGTATGCTTTCAAGGCAGGATTCGGAAGCCTCCTCGGATTCCTGACAGGAATCGGTCTTAAGCTCGCAGCCTCATTCGTTATGACCTTCTTCTTCTTTAAGGAGTGGATAGCGTAAGGAAAGATAAAAGATAAAAGTATAAAGACAAAAGTCCGAAGACCGAAGACCGAAGTCCGAAGTTTGCCTACTTCCTACTAAATACTTCCTACTTCCTACTTCCTACTTCCCTTAAGATCCAAGAGTTGCTACCATCACAGCTTTTATAGTATGAAGCCTGTTCTCAGCCTCATCAAACACTATTGAATGGTCTGATTCGAATACATCTTCTGTAACTTCCAGTCCGTCAAGACCAAACTTTCTGAAGATCTCCTCTCCCATAACAGTTTCGCGGTTATGAAATGCAGGGAGACAATGCAGGAATTTAACATCCGGGTTACCGGTCATCTTCAAAACGCTCATGTTAACCTGGTATGGTTTTAAAAGGCTTATCCTCTCTGTCCATACCGAATCAGGCTCTCCCATTGATACCCACACATCAGTATAAAGAAAATCAGCGCCTTTTACAGCCTCCTCAACACTTTCCGTGACAGTAATTTTAGCCCCGGTTTGATTTGCAACTTCGCGGCATTTCGACACAAGTTCTTCAGCAGGCTGGCATGCCTTTGGCGCTGCGATCCTGAAATCAATGCCCATCTTTGCCGACCCCACCATAAGTGAGTTACCCATATTATAGCGTGCATCGCCAAGATAACAAAATACCATTTTATTGAGCGGCTTCGAAGAATGTTCGGTCATTGTAAGAAAATCGGCAAGGATCTGGGTAGGATGAAACTCATTTGTGAGCCCGTTCCATACTGGAACTCCTGCATATTTAGCAAGTTCTTCAACAATAGCCTGACCGAAGCCGCGGTATTCAATCCCATCGTACATTCCACCAAGAACCCTGGCAGTATCTTTCATTGATTCCTTCTGACCTATCTGGGAACCAGTGGGACCAAGGTATGTAACATGTGCTCCCTGATCGTATGCAGCCACCTCAAAGGCGCATCTTGTCCTTGTTGATGCCTTTTCAAAAATAAGAGCAATATTTTTCCCTTTAAGCATCTGCTTTTCGGTGCCCTCCTTCTTTGCTTTCTTAAGATTTGCAGAAAGATCGAGCAGGTATTTTATCTCTTCAGGCGTGAAATCAAGAAGCTTAAGAAAATGACGGTTTTTAAGATTTACTGACATGGTGAATGAATTTGAAAATTTGAAAATTTGAAAATTTGAAAATTATAAATTATTTCATGAAACAAAGGTAAATATTTTTTACTCACCTCGCACCGCGCAACCTGCACCTTGCAACCTGCAACCTGCACCTTGCAACCTTTACCCTATCTCCTCTCATCCTCATATTCCATTGTTATCTTGGAGCCATACTTCTTGTCTGCCAGTTTAAAGGCTTCTGTGATAACGCTCTTGCTTCCACCCCTCTTTATGAAGTTCAGGCATGCCTCAATCTTTGGCGCCATGCTTCCCCTGGCAAACTGGCCTTCATTATAATACCTGAGAGCATCCTCATAGTTAAGGAATTCTTTTATCTCCTGGTCAGGCTTTTTATAGTTTATATAGATATACGGGACATCAGTTAGTATGTAAAATTCGTCAGCTCCAATCTGACTTGCAAGAAGCGAAGATGCCAGATCCTTGTCTATAACTGCCTCTGCAGGACGAACATCCATTTTATCATCAATATAAACAGGTATTCCACCGCCTCCTGCTGCAATAACTATATTGCCCTTTCTGGCAAGATCGCGGATAATCGCCTCATTGACAACTCCTGCCGGAACCGGAGAAGGCACTGCCCGACGGTATCCTCCGTTTGACTTTACCTCCTCCCTGAAAACCCATCCTTTCTTATCAGCCAGCTCGTCAGCTTCTTCCCTGGTGTATATCTTTCCAACCCTTTTCTGAGGATCAGAGAAGGCCGGATCATTATTATCAACAAGCACCTGGGTAACAATACAAATAACATTCCTTTCAATACCATGCCGGTTAAGTACATTCCTGAACATCCGCTCTATCATGTAACCTATGCCTCCCTGCGAATCTGCCACGCATACATCAATCGGCATCTGGGCAATCCCATACAATTGTTCCCCCGCATCATTTCGCATTAGAATATTCCCTACCTGCGGACCATTACCATGAGTAATTACAAGGTCATAACCCTCCCTGATAAGAAATACAAGGTTTTCAAGTGTCTTTGAAGTATTATCTTCCTGCTCATCAATAGTGCCGATCTGATCACTTCTAAGAAGTGCATTTCCGCCAAGCGCGACAACAGCCAGTTTTTTCTTCATACCGGTGAATATTGTTTAACAGCAAAATTATCAAATAAAGTCTTTAACATGTAAAGCAACAGCTTCTAAAGGACATGCAAAAATATGTTAAACAACATATTTCGAAGACTTAGATCTTATAATTATAAGCTTCCGGGAGAAAAATCAAAAAAATCATTACATTTACATAATTCAAATATTGCAAAATAGGTGAGATTCAGATTTGTACTATTCATTGCAGCATTATATGCAGTGACGGGTTGTTCGTGTGACCGGAAAGGGCCGAAATATATAGAGGAGGGTGAAATCCATTACACTTTAAGCTATCTGGGTCCCCTGGCAGTACCCGTTGAGTTTCTGCCTAAAAACCTTACTGTCACCTTCAAGGGTGACAAAATCCTTTTCGAACTGATTTCGCCCTATGGCAAATCAGGTATAACAAATCTGGCTAATCCCGAGGAAGGAATCTATGACACTTATTACACTTTCTTCAGCAGAAAATACTACTATGCTGCTAAGGAAAATGAGGTTTTCCCTGGTTTCAGTTCTATGGATGGAATGATCCTTTCAAAGACTGAGAAAACTGCTGTTATCTGCGGATACAACTGCCAGAATGCAGAGATAAAACTTGCATCAGACACTTCAAAGATTTACAACGTCTGGTATACCGATGAAATAGGTATCAAAAACTCAAACTCGTCAAATCCCTTCAGTCAGATTGATGGAGTTCTTTTAAGCTTCTTCTTCAAACTCGGGACAACCGAACTATTTTTCGAAGCTGATGCAATCTATAAGAAAGATGTGCCGGATAAAACCTTTGAAAGAAGAAAATCTTTCAAGAGAGTTTCTAAGGACGATATCAACAAGTTCATTACGGCCATGATCAGCTTTTAAGCTCAGGACGGGTAAATATTACTAAAATGAAGAAAGAGCAGGAAGAGCCGGATAAGAAGAGTAAAAAACCAACAAAGTCTTCGGTAAAAACAAAATCATTCTTCTCGGACGAGAGAGTAAAATTCCTGACCGGAATTGTAATAACAGGCTTTGCCCTGTATCTTCTTCTTGCATGTGTGGCATACCTGTTCTGGTGGAAAACAGATCAGAGCCTTCCTGATTCGGAAATTGTATCAGGAGCTGAAGTTGCCGTGAAAAACTGGTCGGGCAAAAGCGGTCATTTCCTTGCAAAGATGATAATAGGCTATGGATTTGGCTATGGAGCATTTTTTATTCCTGCCATTTTCGGCGCAATCGGACTATATCTTCTCAACTTCCCTAAGATCAGACTGTTCCGACTCATAATCAAGTTCACTTTCGCTGCAATCATTATCTCGCTTCTGCTTGCGTTTATATTCGGACAATCAAAAGGCTACCTGATCAGCGGACCGGGAGGGGCTCAGGGTTATTTTATAACGCGATGGCTTAATTCCTTCATGGGAAAGGTCGGGACAGGTCTGCTTTTTGCAACTTTTACTATAACATATCTTGTATTCGCCCTAAGGGTTAATCCCCGGGCTTTCGGTGGAAAAATCCCTTCATTTCTGATACCGAAACAGAAGGATGAAAACAGGGATGCCGAAACGGCTGCGGCAGCAGAGGGAGAACCTATACCTGATTCTATGACAGATGATGAGGATATAGAAAAAGATGATGAAATTGAATTTGTTGTAAAGAATACGACAAAGAAGAGGGATGAGGATGAGGACGATGACGATTCTCCATTCTCACCCGTCGGCGTGCCCGGCTCTATAATACGCGATATCGATACAACAGGAAATAAACTGACAGTTGATCATAAGATGCCTCTTAATATCAATCGGCCCGATATAGGCGACAACCTGTCTGAAAAGGAGGTTGAAAGAATAATGGATGATTATGATCCGCGACTCGATCTTTCGCGCTACAAATTTCCCCCTGTCTCAATACTTAAGGAACACAAGTCTGAAAGCGCTTTTGATAATTCAGAAGTTATTGAAAACAAGGAGAATATAATAAAGACTCTTGGTGATCATAAGATAAGCATCAAGAGTATTACAGCAACCGTAGGACCCACTGTCACGCTTTATGAGATTGTACCCGAGCGTGGAGTAAGGCTTGCAAGGATCAAATCGCTTGAAGATGATATTGCTCTTAACCTCTCAGCTCTGGGCATAAGGATCATTGCGCCTATTCCGGGACGCGGAACAGTAGGGATTGAAGTGCCTAACAAAAAACCTGAGATGGTATCCATGCGGTCACTGATAACATCAAAGGCTTTCCAGGAGACTAAATTTGATATCGCTCTCGCTCTGGGCAGAACAATCACCAACGAACCCTATATTGTAGACCTTACAAAGATGCCTCACCTGCTTGTCGCAGGAGCAACCGGGCAGGGTAAATCGGTAGGGATTAATGCTATCATAACCTCAATCCTTTACAAGAAGCATCCTGCAGAGGTAAAATTTGTTCTTATCGACCCGAAAAGAGTTGAGCTGCCTCTCTATATGAAGATTGAGAGGCACTTCCTTGCAAAACTGCCGGGTGAGGAGGATGCTATCATTACTGATACCCAGAAAGTAATCCGGACTCTGAATTCACTATGCATCGAGATGGATAACAGGCTTGAGCTGCTTAAAGGAGCCCAGTCACGCAATATAAAGGAGTATAATGAAAAATTCATAGGCCGTAAACTTAATCCGGAGAAAGGGCATAAATACCTTCCCTATATAGTACTCATTATAGATGAATTTGCAGACCTGATAATGACAGCAGGAAGGGAGATTGAAGGACCAATAGGCAGGCTGGCACAACTTGCAAGGGCGATCGGCATACATCTTATTATTTCAACACAAAGGCCGTCGACAAATATTATTACGGGCTTCATCAAGGCCAACTTCCCCACTCGTGTGGCATTCAGGGTATTCTCATCGATCGATTCACGTACAATTCTCGATGCCACCGGAGCTGACAGGCTTGTCGGTCGCGGTGATATGCTTGTTTCAACAGGCAACGAACCAGTAAGGGTTCAATGTGCGTTTATCGATACTCCTGAAATAGAAGAACTTACCGACTTCATCGGTTCTCAGCAGGGCTATGCCGATGCCATGCATCTGCCTGAATTCATCGACGACAGCGAATCAGGAGTACTTGAAGTCGACCTTAAAAAGAGGGATCCTATGTTTGATGATGCGGCAAGGCTTGTTGTTCAGCACCAGCAGGGATCAACCTCACTGATACAGAGGAAGCTTTCAATAGGCTACAATCGTGCAGGCAGAATAATCGACCAGCTTGAGGCGGCAGGTGTGGTAGGACCCTTCGAAGGAAGTAAGGCAAGAGATGTTCTCTGCTCCGACTTTATATCTTTGGAACAGATTTTGAAGAGTCTGGAGTAAAGAGCTAATATGAAACGATATATTTCAGGTCTTTCAGTTCTACTTCTTCAGACAATCATCCTCTTTGGACAGAGCGACCAGGAGGCAGTAAAGATCCTTGATAAATTTTCATCAAAGGCACTGGGTGCACCTGCACTCTTAATGAAGTTCAGCCTGATCAACTCTGACCTTAAAGCGAATCAAAAAGATACCACCAAAGGATCCATCCTTATCAGCAGGGACAAATACAGGCTCGACCTTGAGAACAACATTGTATGGTCAGATGGAGTGACATCGTGGAGTTATCTTATCGCCGAAAAAGAGGTCACAATAAACAAAGTCGACAAGAAGGATAAATCGTTCCAGAGCCGTCCTTCGGAGGTCTTTACAATGTATAAGAAGGGTTATAGGAACAGGCTTGTTGAAGAACGCCCTGAAACATATATAATTGACCTGTATCCTGAGGACCTTAACAGCGAACTTCAGAGGGTCAGGCTTTCAATTGGCAAGACCTTGTTAAATCTTAAAACCGCAGAATATAAAAGGAAGGACGGGGTTGTAATGACCCTTGTTCTCACTCAGTATGATCTCAATCAGAAACCCGATCCTGATGCCTATATTTTCAAAGCTGAAAAGTATAAAGGCGTTGAGATAATAGACATGCGCTAAGACTTGCCTTTCTCCATGTCGGGATAAACGACCCGTTTGTGGTAAATGCTGAGAAGCCTGTTTTTAAATTGCCCCTTTATTTCTGTGATTTCTTTAAACGTAAGGGGGGAATCGGAGAACTGCTCCTCCTGTTCCTGGATTAGCATTATTCGCTCAACGAGCTCATTTATAGTGGTGTCGTCATGCGTAGCGAGAGTGTGCGATGCAGCTTCAACTGCGTCTGCCATCATCACTATTGCCAGCTCCTTTGAAAAAGGTTTAGGACCCGGGTAAACAAACTCATTCTCCATACCCCCGGCTTCGCCATTTTCAAGAAGGTATTTTTTATAGAAGTAGTAGGTTTTTGCTGTTCCGTGATGTGTTCTGATAAAGTCGATTATCTGAACAGGAAGCCTGTACTTCCTGGCAATGCTTACCCCCTCGTTTACATGGCCAATTATAATGCGCGAACTATCCAGAGGGCTCAGCTCTTCGTGAAGGCTGACACCAATGTTTTGATTCTCGATAAAATAACCGGGATTTAGAATTTTTCCGATATCATGATACAGTGAGCCCGTCCTTGCAAGAAGAATATTTGCTCCGATCGATCGTGCCGCTTCCTCAGCCAGTATAGCCACCTGAAGGGAATGATGGAATGATCCGGGAGCCTCAGTGGCAAAACGACGAAGCAGGGGCTGATTTGTATCGCACAACTCATGAAGTGTGGTATCGGAAAGAAAGTAAAACTTTCTCTCAAAAAGGAAAATAAGAGGGTATGCAAGAAGTATAAGCAAACCATTCAAAAAAAAATGAATGTAAGTATTCAGGCTAATACCTGAAAAACCACCAGTAAATGCCAGTGTCAGACCTGAATAGATAACAGAATAGCTGAATACCACAACAATTGAGGAGAAAAACAGCTTTGCCCTCCTGTTCATGTCAGAAAGAGAAAAAATTGCGGCAACGCCCGAAATGAAGCTGATAAATATGAATTCAAAGGGAGCAGGAACAATAAAACCTGCAAGAAGTATTGAAATAAGAAGGACGAAGAGGGCAAGCCTTGCATCATAGAAAGTGCGGATTACTATGGGGATTATCGCAAATGGAATAATGTAAAGCATACTTTCACCCGGGAGACTGAGAATCAGACTTGTAAGAATGAAAAAAAACAGGATTGTGATTATCAGGAAAAAGGTCTTACGGCTTACTTCAAGAAGCTCTTTTCTGAAGTGGGAAAGAAAGAGGTAAAGAACAACATAGCATGAGGTAACAAGAACTGTACTTCCCAGCAGCTCCGGAATTGTATCCTTCATTGCCTCGGGCCAAAGCAGCAATACAGCAATAATACTTGCAAGGAAGAGGGTTATATTGATTAAAAACTTTTTTGGAGGTACTCCTGCATTAAGAGCATCAGCCATATCTGATCGAATTTGATAATCCTTGATGACACAGGCAAAGGTAGACGGTTTTTTTGTAATTTTGATTAAAATTATGATCCTATGGAAACGTACATATGTGAGAATGTTTTTGTGCCTTTGCGGTCGGGTCCCTCGCATAAGTCAGAGATGCTAAGCCAGGTACTCTTTGGAGAAAGATACAGGGTGCTCGGTACCTCAGGCAGCTGGATAAAAGTGGAGACCGTTTTCGACAGCTACAGGGGGTGGCTGGATATGGATCATCTTCAGCACAGTGAAGGAGAGGCTGACTCTGTTGGACATGTTCTGAACAGGTCACTGCTCTGCCATAAGAATGACGATTCAAAAATGGTGCTTGAGGCAGGATGTGAAGTTTTCAACCCTGATTTTGAAAACAAGACTTTCACAATCGGGAAGAGCACATATAAAACTGCAGCTGAGTTCAGCTCTGGTTATATTTCTGCAAATGAAACACTCAGCGATACTGCACTGAAGTTCATTAACAGCCCATATATATGGGGGGGACGTATTCCTTCGGGAATCGATTGCTCAGGATTCTGTCAGCTGGTCTATAAGATCCATTCCATCGCCATTCCCCGCGACAGCAGGATGCAGGTTGAAGCAGGAAAAGCGATTGATTTCATCGATGCAGCCGAACCCGGAGACCTTGTTTTCTTCGACAATGAAAGAGGGAAAATAACGCATGTGGGAATGATCCTGGCAAAAGGCCTAGTTATACATGCATCCGGCCGGGTCCGCATTGACACGATAGATCACCAGGGAATTTTCAAGAAGGAGATTAACGGATACTCGCATCGCCTGAGGATGATAAAAAGAATTGTCTGATTGTCGTGCGGTCTTGCGGTCCTGCGGTCGTTCTGTAAGCAGCGACTGCAAGACCGCAAGACCGCAAGACTGCAAGACCGCAAGACAAAAAAAAAGGTTGACTTCCCGTCAACCTTTTTTTGTTTTATTACCCTGACTACCAGCCGGGATTCTGTTCTGCAGCCAGTGTAGGATTGGCATTTATCTCAACCTGAGGTATCGGCCACAGGAATTTGAAACTTGCATAAGGAATCGAAACAACTCCGAATGGTCCGGTATACGGAGTACCCAGTGTATAAGAACCGAGCGGAGGATTACTGTTTGAGAGTTTAGCAGGTATATCAAGCATTAATCTGTGAAGATCGGGCCAGCGTCTGCCTTCCATGCAAAATTCAATGCGTCTCTCAAGAAGGATCGCGTTGATAAGGTCAGCATTTGTTGCAAAACTTGAAGCAGTGTATGCCTGGGTTGCAGGATCAGCAAGAGCTCTGTTTCTGACAAGATTGAGGTTATTAAGAGCAAGTACATCATCACCGGCATTATTTCTTCTGGCATATGCTTCAGCAAGGTTCAGGATAACTTCAGCATGCCTGATAACAGGAGCAGCATCTGTAAAGTTTGTGAAATCCTTGTATTTTTCAGTGTAAACAATTCCTGTTGCTGCTACCGTATAAGCCATTGTTGCTCCCCGTCTTTTATCATCGTTCAGCCATCCGGGGTTTCTCCAGATAATAGGGCTTATTGATACCAGAGCACGACCTTTTCCTCCATACATCTGAGGCAGCGAACCGTTGGTGGTTGGATTGTTTGTTGCCGAATTCTCCATTGAAAATATAGACTCACTATTGCCATAATTCGAGACAAAAGGTCCGTCGGGAGAAGCGCTGAGCGAATAACCATCAGCTGCCGGAAGTGCAAGAAGTTTTGTAGTCTCGGCAATCACATTAGTCCAGTCCCACATGTGCTGGTAAACCCTTGTCTTATAAGCAATGGCAGCACCTTTGGTGGCCCTTACAATTTTGAGGTTTCCAGTCCGTCCTGATTTTCCCGGCAGATTAGCTTCGGCAAAATTGAGATCCTCGAGGATCTTTGCATAGCACTGGGCAACAGTGTTTCTGCTCTGGGTCGTTCCATCGTCTATTGCAACCTGTGTTGTATAAGCTTTTGTACGGTATGGGACACCAGGATGAGAAGCATCTGAAGTATGCTTATAGGGGCGTGCAAAATGGAAAAGCAGTTCAAGATGAGCAATACCTCTCATGAAATATGCTTCACCAAGATACTCATTCCCTTTGGCAGCTGTAATAATATTCCCGGCAACAGCCTGGTTAACACCGTCAATGACCATATTACACCTGTTTATAAGCCTGTAGGTATCAGACCAGTACCATTGATTATTCGCAGTGCTGGCTGTATAAGTACCTTCATAGGTGAACTGGTAAAAAGCCTGAAGGTTAACTGCATCTTCTCCGCGGCAGTCGCCCTGTTCAACAAAGGCAGCACCGAAAGGATAACCACGACCGGCACCGTTATAATCACCTCGCTGTCCGCCATTGTACATACCAGCAACAGAAAGTTCAACAAGACTCGCCGTTGAGTAGGCAGCAGTCTCAGAGATACTGCTGTACGGGGCAAGATCGATTATATCCTCGCATGAAGAAATAAGCAATACAAGGAGGAAAACCGGAAGAAGCACCAATTTCCTGAGTTTCATTACTTCTGATAATATATTTTTCATAATCTATAGTTTTTACTGTTATAAACCAAGGTTAATACCAAATGTAAGAACCCTTTGACGTGGTGTTCCATTGTAGTCGGTACCATTTGATTCCATTTCAGGATCAATACCGGTATAATCTGTTATCATGAACATATCCTGCGCCTGGGCAAAGATCCTGAGGCTTTCAACATTGATTTTGCGCATAAGTTCCCTTGGGAAATTATATCCAAGGGAGATTGTAGAAAACTTAACAACATTTCCTTTCTCAACCCAGCGTGTGCTTGCCTGGTCGGAGTTGTTGACAAAGTTACCGCCTGCTGCCCAGAGTTTTGGCGTCCATCCGTCACCCGGTTCTGCAACACTCTTCCAGCGGCCAAGGATCTCTTTGCTGTTGTTTGTAAAGTTCTGTCCAAGAAGGTCCATACGTGTGCGGTTCATAACCATGTTACCTCCGCTGAACCGTACCATGATGTTAAGATCAAATCCCTTATATGTTGTTTTTGAATTTATAGCACCATAGTAAGTCGGGAGCGATGAACCGAGTACCATCTTGTCACTATTGCCAAGCTGAGCAGCAGCAACGCTTACATTTGTCGGATTAGCCGGATCGTAATTAACATATGTTGAAGTTGCAATATTTGCCTGAACTACCTGGCCGTCAGCCTTCCTGTAAAGCGGGTTGCCGTTAGCCATGTTAACGCCTTCATACTTGTAACCATATATTGAGTTATATGATTCACCAACCTTTATGATTGTATAGTTATAAATCATATCAAGGTTATTGTAAAGAGCGGTTACTTCATTGCCGGCAAATGTTACGTTTCCATCGATCGTCCAGTTAAAGTCATTGGTCCTTATGATATTGGCTTCTCCTGAAAATTCATAGCCCCAGTTTTTCATAGCTCCGATGTTCTTGTTTATGGAGTTGCCCGGAATACCGAGTGAAGGAGGCGTTGGAGCAGCAAGGATCAGGCCGTCCTGATCATTCAAGAAATAGTCGAAGGTTACTTTATACCGTCCATCGAACAAAAGGACATCTACTCCAAAGTCATACTTGGTGCTTGTTTCCCACTTAAGCTGATCATTTCCGGCCTGGCTGAAGGCTATACCGTTATAGTCGGCATATTTTGCTGAGCCGTAGAGCCCTAAGTATGGATAGTTTCCAATGTTAACGTTACCAACCTGAGCATAGGAAGCCCTGAGTTTAAGATCGGAAATATAATCTGTGATTCCTGACATAAACTCCTCCTTGGAAACTGTCCAGCCAACTGAAGCTCCGGGGAACAGACCATATCTGTTTTCTGTCGGAAGCGATGAAATTCCATCATATCGCAGTGAACCCTGTAGAAAATACTTGCTTTTGTAATTATAGTTGAGACGGCCGGCATATGATATGAAGCCGTTTTCCGAAAAACTACCGCCAGAGTTCTGAACGCCATATGTTCCGGAAATAAGATTATACCTGAAGAATTCATTGGAAAGATTCGTACCCGAACCAGAGAAACTGTTTACCTGCTGTGCCTGGAATTCATTTACAAGTACTGCGCCAACAGTATGAGCGCCTCCAAAGGTCTTGTTGAATGTGAGTATATTCTGCAGATTCCACCTCTGGAGTTTCTGATAGTTATTTGCAATGTACCCAAGGCTGCTTTTTCCATCACCATGAATCGGGTTCCAATACTGGAATCCTTCAGTCATCGACTGGTCAACGCCTATCTGAAGTTTGTAATTCAGGAAAGGAAGAATGTTAACCTGGGCATATACATCGGCAATTGTTCTGAATACTTTGGATTTCTGAACGTTATTATTGAGGGTATATACAATATTTGGAAGGTTATCGCCTATAGTCGTAAAGTTATTCCACTTTCCGACAAGGTTGGTATTATCTTCGAAGTTATAACCTGTACCAGTTGGGTCATCCTTATCGTAAATAGGGGTATTTGGCAATTGCCTTATAGCTGAGAAAATATTACCGGAAAGGGAGTTTGTTCCTGTATTAAGACCTGAATAATCGGTCTTTGTGATTGCTGCGTTTGTTCCGATGGTCAGCCATTTTTTAACTTTCTGGTCTGCATTCGCCCTTAGAGAGAAACGCCGCATATCATTAGGAATTGTAACCCCATCCATTTTGGAATAACCTAAAGAGAAGTAATAGGTCGACTTATCTGTACTTCCTGAAAATGAAAGGTTATGATCCTGCTGCTTTGCATTTGTACGGAGCACTGCCCTCTGCCAGTCAGTATCAAAAACCCTGCCAGGGTAAGCTGCGCCGTCATTTGAAGCCCAGGCAGATTGTGCCCTGTTTGACCTCTTCTCATTTGAAATGGTCACAAAATCAGATGCTTTAAGCAGGTCAAAAAGACGAACCGGACTTGCAACTCCGAAATAGTTATTGTAATTCACAGTGAATCTTCCGCCAGAGCCTCTTTTAGTTGTAATGAGAATTACTCCGTTGGCAGCACGCGAACCGTAGATAGCTGTACCTGAACCATCCTTAAGGATCTCCATTGATTCAATATCCGCAGGATTAATGTCGCCAAGAGCGTTGGTGGAAGCATTACCTCCCTGATCACCTGTAAATATCGGAACACCGTCAACCACAACAAGAGGATAAGTACCTGAAGAAATTGATCCTACACCCCTGATCCTGAGACGCGGTACTTCACCAAGCACACCTGTCTGCGTTGTTACCTGAACACCGGCTGCACGTCCGGCGAGCTGGGCATCAAAACTGGGTGTTGCGAGAGATGCTAAAGGCGCACCATCCACTTTTGAAATGGATCCGGTTACCTCTCTTTTCTTCTGAGTGCCATAACCAACTACCACAACTTCATCAACCTTAAAGACATCCTGTTCAAGGGAAATGTCAATTCGGGTTTTTCCTTCGATTGGCACTTCCTGTGTCCTGAAGCCTATAAAGCTAAAGACCAGTGTCTGAGCTGATGAAGTGGCAGTAACTACATACTTCCCGTCAACTCCGGTAACTGCTCCCATTGTTGTGCCTTTGATAAAAACAGAGACCCCCGGAATGCCGAGGCCGTCTTCGGAACTGGTCACAGTTCCGGCAATCTGCACTGTCTGAGCTATGGCAAGAGCCCCTGTCAATAGCAACAGTGAAAAAAGAAATAGGATTTTTTTCATACGAAATAGTTTAGGTTAAAAGGTAATATTCGGACTGCTAATATATTTAAATATTTTGTATGACAATAGTCATCTTAAAGAATTCACATCTTTTTTTCAACCATCTGGAGTATTTCAAGCTCTTCCTTTTCAGCTTTTCGTTCAATTTCAGAGGCGCAGGAAATAATTCCGGAAGCAAATCCCTTATCGGCAAAACCTGATGCATTGATCTTTACATTTAGGGCAGCTCCGCGAATACAAGCCCTGATGGCGAGTGCACCCACACCTGCATCGGAAACAGAATTCGGATTTCCGGTATCAGCCATGGCTTTTATTAGTGGAAATGCGGCATACGCCGTTTCCATTACCTTGAAAGGCACCAGTATAGCAGATCTGGTGGCCTCCTGAATTGCCTTGTCCCTGTAAGTTTTTTCAATGTCAGTCTTTTTAGGAAGACCGAATGCCTCCATTATTGCATTGAATGCCAGGGTATCTTCATCAACAAGTTTAAGAAGTGTGTTCTGTATCTCCTTGCCCCTGCCTGCCCAGTCTGAGAATTCCTTCCAGCGCTCATCCCATCCGCGCTTATGTCCTGAGAGGTTGGCAACCATCGTTCCCAGGGCTACGCCAAGCGCACCAACATATGCAGCTACTGACCCGCCTCCGGGAGCCGGCGACTCCGAGGCAGTCTCATTCATGAACGCCCTAAGATCCATTTTAATAAGTCTGCTCCCGGATCCATCATCCATTACATACTCAATGATCTTCTCGTTGGGTCTGAATGGATGTATATCGCTCAAACCGAGGGATCGCTCAGCGATTTTTATTAGCTCCTCATCGGAAACCCCAGCAGAGCGCTGCTGCTTTTCGAGGAAATATTTGCCGGCATCAAGCAGCGATTTCAGTGGAATCAGACCGACAAGCTCCGAACCTGTTACCCTCAGGCCGCGCTCATCAGCCTTCCTGCATACCTCATCAAAGGCAATATGAACCGGAGTGACTGTGATATTAGTAAGATTCATTGAGATCTGGGCAATCCCATACTCCTCAATAAACCAGCCAATTGCTTTTACCGATTTAAGTGTACCGGGTACACTTGTCACTTCTCCATTCTTATTCTTTATCTCCCTCCCCTTTTCTCTTACGTCAAAAGCTACTGCATTTGCCCTTCGGGTAGAAGTAGTATTAAGATTTACATTGAATGCGACAAGAAAATCCCTGGCTCCGACAGCAGTTGCCCCTGCAGCGGCATTGAAAACAGCAGGTCCGAAATCAGGCTTCCAGGCGGGATCGGCCAGCTTTTTCGTGAGACCTTCATACTCACCAGATCTGCAATCAGCAAGGTTTCTGCGCTGCCCGTTAAAAGCAGCATTTTCATAGCAATAAACAGGGATTTCGAGTTCCCTGCCTATCCTTTCGGCAACCTTCCTTGCAAGATCCACAGTCTCTTCCATTGTTACTCCTGAAACCGGAATAAAAGGACACACATCGGTTGCTCCCATCCTGGGATGTGCTCCGCTGTGTTTCGACATGTCAATTATTTCCGAAGCCTTCTTAACACACCTGAAGGCAGCTTCTGAGACAGCATCAGGATCTCCGACAAAGGTCACAACCGTTCGGTTTGTATCTTTCCCCGGATCCACATCAAGCAGTTTAACTCCTTCGACCGATTCAATTACGTCTGTAATCTGTTTGATTTTGTGCATGTCCCGGCCTTCACTGAAATTCGGAACACACTCGATTATCTTTTCCTGCATTATTATATATTTATTACCTTACCTTTAAGTATAACTGTATCAATAAGGTTACTCCCAAAAGCATACGGTATAAACTCGTACGAAGGTATATCCTTTGTAATAAAGAGATTTGCCACCTTGCCGACAGCTATTGAACCATGTGTCTGCGATATGCCCATAGCATACGCCGAATTAATCGTGACAGCATTTATAACTTCTTCAGGAAGCATTTTCAGTCTGATACACCCCAGTGACATAACAAGTTTCATATTTCCCGATGGGGATGATCCCGGGTTATAGTCTGAAGCAAGAGCCAGAGGCAAACCTGCAGCGATCATCTTCCGTGCAGGAGGTTCCGGCAATCCGAGGAAGAAAGCTGACCCGGGCAGAAGTGTAGGCATCGTCTCCGAACCAAGGAGTGCCTCAATCTCTGCGTCACCTGTGCATTCAAGGTGATCAGCAGATAAGGCATTATACTTTACAGCAACCTGGATGCCGCCTGAATAGTCAAGTTCATTGGCATGGATCTTTGCCCGTAATCCATATTTCATTCCGGCCATAACAATTCTTTCTGTATCCTCCACACTGAAAAATCCCTTTTCGCAAAAGACATCAATATAATCGGCGAGTTCTTCCGAAGCTGCAACAGGAATCATTTCATTTATAACAATATCAATATATCGCTCCCGGTTTTTCCTGAACTCCTCCGGAATTGCATGGGCTCCCAGAAATGTGGACCGTACCTCGACTGGAAAATTGTTCTTTATCCTCCTGATAACCCTCAGCATCTTAAGTTCATCCTCAACATTAAGGCCATAACCGCTTTTTATCTCAACAGCTCCCGTTCCCATTCCGATTATTTCCCTGATACGTTCAGAAGATTGCAGATAAAGATCATCTTCAGAGGTATTGTGCAGAAGTCTGGCAGAATTCAGAATACCACCGCCCCGCCTTGCTATCTCCTCGTACGAAAGACCCTGTATCTTGTAAGTAAATTCAGTTTCGCGGCTGCCTGCATAAACAATATGTGTGTGTGAATCGCAGAACGATGGGAATACAAATCTGCCTCCGGCATCAATAATTCTTCCGGGCAGATTTTCTGAGATAATTTTCCTCTCATCAAGATCTCGCATCGGGCCAAAACCGGCAATAAGTCCGTCGGCAATCAGAAGATATGCATTACTGATTGTATTCAGATCCGACATCTCCTTACCGCATACCTTCAGTAAGGCAAGTTGTTCTGTCTGGACAAGCAAACCAATATTTCTTATAAGCAATGAATCTGCCATCCGGTAAAATATTATTGTCCGAAGGTAGCAAATATTGAAAAAAGAGTCCTCTGTTTCCAATTTTCTTTATCTTTATCGTTATGAACCAAAACCAGGACTAATGAAAAGAACCTTTTCGGCAATATTGATTTCGATGCTGGTATTATCAGTATCTGCGCAGGAAAATCAGGAAAAGAAAGTTAAAACAGGATGGAAATTCGGAGGTGCCCTTCCGACAATAACCTATGATTCAGACCTCGGGTTCCAGTATGGAGCTCTTGTGGAATTCTTCAATTACGGAGACGGAAGCAGGTTTCCCGATTACAATGATCACATTTACATGGAGGTATCGCGGTTTACCAAAGGAAGCGGCATATATCGGATAATGTATGAATCAAACACACTGATTCCGGGAGTTCATATGTCAACAGACCTCAGCTATCTCCCTGACCAGGCAAACCCTTTTTACGGCTATAACGGATATGAATCAGTCTTTAACAAACCATGGATGGATGATGATCCTGCCAACAATGATTACAGGACCAGGATGTTCTACCGTCTCGACAGGAACCAGTTCAGATTCAAGAATGACTTCCAGGGAAAACTCACTGGAGAACACCTTAAATGGAGCGCTGGCTTTGCTTTCCAGAATTTTGATGTTAACTCGGTGAATGTCGAAAAGCTTAACAAGGGCAAAGATGTTCTGCTTCCAACCGTTGAAGAACAACCGGGCCTCTATGAGATCTACAATGAATTAGGGATCTTTTCTGCCGACGAAGCAGATGGAGGATGGGTAAACACGCTCAAGGCCGGCATTATGTGGGATAGCCGTGACAACAGGCCAAACCCGATGAAGGGGATATGGGCAGAAGCCGGGATTGAGATTGCCCCGAATTTCATGGGCAATGATATGGGATTTTCTAAGTTTTATGTCACACACAGGCAATATTTTACCCTTGTTGAAAACGATCTGGCCCTTGTTTACAGACTGGGCTACCAGGCAACGCTTAGCGGAACCACCCCTTTCTTCTATCAGTCTCAGTTTATAACCTCCATGCTTACAGGGGCATACTCCGAAGGGCTTGGCGGATCCCAGACCCTGCGCGGCGTGCTAAGGAACAGGGTTATTGGTGATGCATTTTTACTGGCCAATATTGAATTACGATGGAAACCTCTGTACTTCACACTGTTTAAACAGGATTGTTACCTGGGGCTGAACGGATTCTTTGATGCAGGGAAAGTTACAAAAAGCATAAGTCTGCCTGATAATCTTCAGGAGAGATTTAATAACAGCGAAACGATGAACCTGATCTATACCGACGACAGCTTTTATGACTACTTTAAACCAGATACTGAACAAATTCATATGAGCGCCGGTGTCAGTATTATGCTTGCAATGAACCGGAATTTCGTTATCGCAATAGATCTTGGCAAGGCATTTAATGAGCAGGATGGCAATATCGGATTCTCAATCGGACTGAATTACCTGTTCTAGCCCCGACTAGAACCCCTTCAGGAAATAACCAAGACCTACACCAAGGTAGTTACCAATTATATAGCCTATAATTCCAACTGTTATTCCTGTCATAATTACATCTTTATTCTTTAATGCTCCGGCAACTACAGGAACAAAAGGAGGAGAAAATACGAATGCAGTTGTTGTGATAAGATAATCATCAGCATTTACCCTGAAAATCTTTGCCAGGAGAAGATGAAGCAGAAGCGATCCGAAGTAAGAATAGCTGATATAGCCAAAAAGGCCCAGATAACCTATGCTGAAGAAAACCCCCAGATCAGCCATCGAAGCTACAGTAAAAGAGAAAACAAGAATAAAGTACATCCCAAGCTGGAATGTCTTTTCAATCCTGTTAATCCATTTTATAAGTGATGCCAGGACGCCAAAAGTTGTTATCGATAGGATTACAACAACCATCTGCGATACTCCGGGCAGTAAAAGACTAATTCCGAATGATGCAATAAATATAACTAAAGCAAGCCCTGCAGCCTTAAGAAGCGGGATCAGTCTCCCCTTCCTGAACATACCGGTATAATCTTCAAAACTTTCGGTCTCCTGAACAATCTCATCTGTCTCGACTACTTCGCCATTGTGCCGGAAGGGAGGCAATATGGCTCTGAAGATCCTTGGTCCGGCAGTGATGAAGAATATTATTGTAAATGCGCCTGCTATCATATCATAGGTACTTGTCATAAGAAACAAATTAGGATCCACATCAAGAGCGACCTTCAGAGAAACCAGGTTTGGAGTCCCTCCGGTATATACACCCACCAGCATGCCGGCTACCTTCCACGAATCAGGGACAATATCCTTAAAAATAAAATACCCTGAAACGATTATTACAACCACCGAAACCAGCGCAAGTACCATCGAAATGAATCCCTCCCTGGCAAAGCGCAACCATCTCCTTATGTTCATCGAAAAGAGAAGCAGCGGAAAAGAGAGCGGTACGACAACTGAGACCAGCAGGTCCTGCACCGAAGCAATCGAGTTAACAAAGGCGTCGTCGGGACTTAGTGTAGCGGTCTCGAGCAACACCTGCATTTCACTCTTTGGAAGGGCTGCTCTCCCCTGCAATGCCAGTTTATAAGCGTCACTACCCTGGGGAAGCAGTCCCAGGCTTCCAAATACAAGACCAAAACCATAAGCCAGCACTATCGAACCCAACTTTTTAAGTATCGGCCACTGTTTACACATGAAGATGATTAACAGAGGGAAAACAAAATATAAGACTACGAGGAGTATAATTTTTACCATCTTAATATTTTTAAGTTATTTCAAATATAAAAAAAGCGGTTAACCGAATGGCAAACCGCTTTAAAAATAGGCTTTAATACTTATTTACTTCTCATCACAATCGCACTCTTCAAAGCTCTTCTGATATTGTTCTATCGCTTTCAGGCTCATACCCATGCTTGAGAATCCGCCATCGTGGAAGAGATTCTGCATAGTTACCTTGCGGGTCAGGTCCGAAAAAAGAGCCACACAATAATCGGCACATTCTTCAGCTGTTGCATTTCCAAGCGGAGACATCCTTTCGGAAAAATCAACAAGCGAATCAAAGCCATGTATTCCGCTACCTGCCGTAGTGGGTGTCGGCGATTGCGATACGGTATTCACTCTTACCCTCCTGTCGCGGCCATAAATATATCCGAAACTGCGTGCAATTGATTCAAGGAGTGCCTTTGCATCTCCCATGTCGTTGTAACCCGAAAGAGTTCTCTGTGCAGCTACATATGAGAGAGCAACCACTGATCCCCATTCCTTTATTGCATCAAGCTTGTATGCAGTCTGAAGGACCCTGTGAAAACTAAGAGCTGATATGTCAAAGGTCTTGAGCATATTCTCATAGCTGGTTTGTTCATAGGGAATATCTTTTCTGACATTAGGCGACATTCCTATCGAATGGAGAATGAAATCGAACTTCCCTCCGAAGATCTTCATGCTCTCTGAAAGCAGGTTTTCAATATCCTCCATTTTAGTTGCATCGGCAGTTATCACCTGGCTGCCTGTGATCTTTGCAAGTTCGCTGATTGTTCCCAGCCTGAGGGCAACCGGAGAGTTTGTGAGCACCATTTCAGCTCCCTGTTCCCAGGCTTTAAGGGCAACCTGCCATGCTATAGACTTCTCATTAAGGGCGCCGAAAATGACACCTTTTTTCCCCTTTAACAGACCTTCTTTCATTTTAATAGTATAAATTTTAAACTAATTAACTGCAGCTCTTAAAAGCTCGCGGGCATTCTCCAATGCTGTCTTTGTAACTTCACTGCCGCTTAAAAGCCTGGCTACTTCCAGAACTCTTTCATCAGCTGATAACAATCTGATACGGGTAATTGTTGAGTCAACCGTATCATCTTTATATACATGGAAGTGTTTCGACCCCCTTGACGCCACCTGCGGGAGATGAGTTATATTAATGACCTGCATGTACTTTCCCATAGCAGATAGTATCTGGCCTACCTTATCAGCAACTTCACCCGACACTCCTGCATCAATCTCATCAAAAATGATGGTGGGGAGATTATTATTTTTCGAAATCAGCGACTTCAGGCTCAGCATCACCCGCGACAGTTCACCTCCTGATGCTATTCTTGCAAGGTTATCCGGGTTTACCTGCTTATTGGCAGAAAAGAGGAAATCGGCATGATCAACGCCTGCAGGGGTAAAGTCTTTATCCTGCCCGAGCCGTACAATGAAACGGGCATTAGGCATCCCCAGCTGTCTTAGCAATTCTGTTATCTGCAACTCAATTTCAGGAAGAACAGAAGTTCTTCTCTCTGTCATGCCGGAGGACAGCCTCTTCAATGTTTCAGTCTCTGTATTCAGCATTGCCTCCAGCTCGCTTACCCTCTCATCGCCGGAAAAGATTGAGTCAACTATGTTTTGAATCTCCTCCTTCCGTGTAAGAAGTTCATCAAGATTACTTACCCTGTGTTTCTGTATAAGCGAATATATTGTATCAAGCCGGTTATTAAGCTTTGTAAGCCTTTCAGGATCTGCCTCAACAGTATTTGATAGTTTTTCAATTTCAGAGGCAAGGTCATCGAGTTCAATAAGCGCTGACTCTGTTCTTGCCAGAATGCTCTCTCCATTGGGAAGAAATCCCTTGATTCTCAGAATATTTGTTTTAACCTCACGCAGCATCAACAGAATTGAACTGCCATCAGCTGAAAACAGATTTGATGCTCCGCCCAGTGCAAGCTTTATCTCTTCAGCATGGGCCAGCATTTCCTGTTCACTTTCAAGTTCACCCTGCTCTCCCGCCTTAAGTCTGGCTTCTTCAAGTTGTTTAAGCTGGAACTGATAGTATTCAAGGTCTGCCTTATTCCTGCCGGACTTTTCCCTGACCTCTGCCAGTTCCTTTTTTATCCTGCGGTAGCTGGCATATGAGACCCTGTAATCACTTTTAAGTTTTTCTACACCTGCGAATGAGTCAATAACATTAAGCTGAAAGGAATTATCATTAAGCATCAGGGTCTGATGCTGCGAATGAATATCGATGAGTTTGTCACCCATTTCCTTAATGATATTAAGATTAACAGGTGTATCGTTGATAAAAGCCCGTGATTTTCCGGCCGGATTTATTTCGCGCCGTAGAGTTGAGACAGGTTCGTAATCGAGTTCATTTGCGGCAAAAAACTCGTTAAGCTCGTACTCTTCAATCCTGAATGTCCCTTCAACTATGCATTTTTCATTTTTGTCGAGAAGAACGCTGGTATCAGCTCTGGAGCCAAGAATCAGTGAAAGTGCTCCGAGTAGTATTGATTTTCCTGCACCAGTCTCACCTGTGACTATCGTAAGGCCGTTTCCAGGTTCAATGTCCAGTTCCCTTATAAGAGCATAATTCTGCACAAACAGTTTCAGTAGCATGACTGTTGATTAAGGTACATTACTTGTTCTAAGAACGTCGTACTTTGCCTTGTTTGCCGGCGAGATCTCAGCAAGGATCTGCAAAATACGGGACTTTTCTTCGGGAAATGCATCTTTATAGATACTTACAATCTCTTCTGTTTTGGAATCCATTACAACCTGCAGAAAATACATGAACGGGTCAGGCTGTTTTCTGTAGACTTGTTGAACTAGCCGCAGACTGCTTTCAATGCTTATCCTGGCTTCCGCAACATTCGATTCCATCCTGTCAAGTCCTTTGATATCATATTCATAGATGAACTGCCGCAAAGGAGTATATTCTCCATCGAGAATATTCTTAATAAGCCAGTACCTGTTCCTGTTTCTCGATCCGTCGTATGGTTTCCATCCTGGTTCAGGCGCATTCTGGGCATTGCTTACAATTTTTTCAGCTATCTGAAAAAATTCCGTACCGCCATTCAGGGAAAAAGAATCATAATCAAATCCAAGTATTATATAAACATAATATCCCAGCACAGCTGTCAGGTTGTCCCTGTATGCATTTGGATTAAACTCGAGAGGTGCGAATTCGACATACTTGAACCGAAAGTTATTGTCAACAAAATTCAAAAGGGTCGAATTATAAGTAGTGTTATACACAGGGCGTCTCAACTGTACCTGTATCGTCCCGCTGAATTCGTCTGCAGATAACTGATCATTCAGATTTATAAGAATATTGCAGTCAATCCTTTCAGCGTAACTGTAAACATGGTTAGTCCAAACAGTGTTGTTCATAAAATCATAAAGATCGCGCTGCATCGTCTCGAAAACCTGCCTGTTGGAACCCTGTATCTGCTGGGCAGTAACCTGAATATTGCAGTTGAGCTCCTGGGCGCTCATTCGGGGTGAACAGAAAAGCAAAATGATAATAAGGAAATATTTCGAAATGATTAGCTTGTCCATCCCTGATGTTAGCTGATTAGTGAAACAATTTTATCCAGTATATCCTTAGCTGCCTCGTCCTTCGATTTCAACTCAAATTTATCAATATTATTGTTTCGGTCAATTATTGTGATCTTGTTTGTTTCATGACCGAATCCGGCACCAGAGTCCCTCAGTGAGTTTAAAACAATGATATCGAGGTTTTTCCTCATGAGCTTTTCCTTCGCATTTGAAATCTCATCAGTTGTTTCGAGAGCAAATCCTGCCACAAACTGGTTTTTTTTCTTCGCTTTCCCAAGGGTTTCAGCTATGTCAGTTGTTGGCTTAAGTCTTATTATAAGCTCATTACCCTTCTTTTTGATTTTCTCAGTTTTAACATCTGCAGGGGTGAAGTCGGCAACTGCTGCTGTAAGGATCGCAATGTCGCACAGATGGAATCTGCTGATAGTTTCTGAAGCCATCGATTCCGCAGTTGTAACGTTTGTTACATTTACCGATTTGTTTAAAGGAGCTATACTGACAGGCCCAAGGATGAGGTCAACTTCAGCGCCATAATCTGCTGCAGCATCGGCAAGCGAAATACCCATCCTTCCGGAGGAGTAATTGCTGATAAATCGAACAGGGTCAAGAGGTTCGCGGGTAGGTCCCGCATTGATAAGAATCCGTTTACCCTTCAGCTGGCCGGGCTTTTTTTTTTTGAGAAGAAGAGATTTACAGCTTTAACAATCTCTTCAGGTTCTGCCATCCTTCCTTTACCTGAAAGTCCGCTGGCCAGCTCGCCGCTTGCAGGCTCAAGGATCTCATTTCCAAATGCCCTGAGTGTTTCGATATTTATAACTGTAGCCGGATGCTTCAGCATATCGAGATCCATGGAAGGTGCTACAAAAACAGGACACCTTGCCGAGAGGTAAGTAGTAAGAAGAAGATTATCGGCAATCCCTGCGGCCATCTTAGCAAGAGTATTCGCAGTGGCAGGAGCTATAAGGAACAGGTCAGCCCAAATTCCCAGGTCAACATGACTGTTCCAGTCTCCGTTTTCAGTATTATAAAACTCTGAAAGTACAGGATTTCTGGAAAGTGTTGCCAGAGTAAGAGGAGTAATGAACTCCTTGGCACTGCTGGTCATGAGTACTTTAACCTCAGCTCCATCCTTTACAAGCAAGCGGATAAGAGTTGCAGTTTTGTATGCTGCAATGCCCCCGGTTACCCCGATAAGTATATGTTTTCCTTTCAGCATTGCAAGGCTGATTTTTATTTCAGTTTTGGAGCCGACTCGGTATTCCTGTAGAAAATCTTTTGATCTTCCAGCTCCTGAAGAGCTATCAGAGTTGGCTTTGGAAGCCTTTCATAAAATTTAGATATCTCAATCTGCTCACGATTCTCGAATACCTCTTCAAGATTATCACTGTATGATGCAAACTCCTCAAGTTTTTTATTAAGTTCCTGCTTCATCTCAACAGAAATCTGATTCGACCTTCTTGATACAATAATAACTGTCTCATAAATGTTTCCGGTTCCCTGTGTCATCAGATCGAGGTTGCGGGTAACTGTTGTTGATGGTGCTGCTGATTTTCTGTAATCCATATCTCTAATTATTATTTACTTCAATTGCAGGCTTGCCCTGATTAAGATACTTGTTAGTCTTCTCTAATATATTATTTACTTCCTTTGAATACTGGCTTTCGGGAAACTCTTCCTTGAATGAGTAATAGTCATCCAGAGCAGCCTGGTACCTTTCCCTCTGCTTTGCTGCCTGGCTGAGTTCAGCGTAATAGTAAAGGGAATTCAGTTTAAGGAACAACATCTCCTCCCTGTATTTTGTATCGGCATATTCATCCAGACTGTTATTGAGTGCCACTACTGCAGCCTTATATTCTTTCCTGTCGTAATACAGCCTTGCACTCATGTATGATTTCTCAACAAGTTTCTCCTCCATCTCCTTTATAAGGTCAGTTACCTCTTCTCTCCTGCTGCTCCCGGGAAACCTTGTCATAAAGATCCTGAATCCTTCAATAGCATCCTTTGTGCTCTGCTGGTCTAAGTTCAGGACGGGGAGATAATTTGGTAGTCGCATAAGGGAGCCATATAACATGCTTCTTCGATGTGCCGGCCAAAAGGGAACTGCTCAATAAATGACTTATAATAATTACTGGCCATGAAATAATCCTTCATTCCATAAAAAGCCTGAGCGTTCATCCAGTTAAGGTCTTCAGCTTCTTCAGTTGCCCTGTACCGCGGGAGTATCTGGCTCAAAAGCTCTGTTGTCCTGGTATACTGGCCGGCATCATAATACTCCTTTGCCTTGGCCTTCTTCAATTCAAAATCAGTGCTCTTAAGAAGTTTTTCATATTCTCCGCAAGAGCTTAACAGCACAATAATTACCAGGACAAAAAATAATCTGAACCTCATAGAAAAAAATGTTGCGCAAAATTACTGAAAAAAAATTTATTCCTGACATAAAAACGTAATTATTATGCATTTATTACGGTAAAGAAAGGGATACTCCAAATTAGGTATAAATAGGTATGATGGTATTGTTCCGAATTGATAGTTTTGTGAAAATTTTAACAATCAATCAGCCTGATATGGATATTTTTGAAAAGATTAAATCAAACAAAGGGGCTTTAGGCCAGTATTCCGGCATGGCCGATGGCTATTTCATGTTTCCGAAACTTGAAGGTGAGATATCTCCGAGAATGAAGTTCAGAGGCAAAGAGGTCCTGACCTGGAGCCTGAATAATTATCTGGGACTTGCAAACCTTCCGGAAGTGAAAAAGGCAGACGCAGACGCTACAGAAAAGTATGGTCTTGCATATCCAATGGGAGCCAGAATGATGTCGGGACAGACAACAATGCATGAGAAGTTTGAGCAGATGGCAGCAGAATTCACCGGGAAAGAGCAGGCTTATCTTCTTAATTACGGTTACCAGGGAATGGTATCTATAATTGACGCACTTGTCGACAGGCATGATGTGATAGTATATGATTCCGAGTCGCATGCCTGTATTATGGACGGTCTCAGGCTTCATATGGGAAAGAGATTTGTATTTCCGCATAACGACATTGAGAACTGTGAAAAGCAGCTCCAGAGAGCCACAAAGCTTGTTGAACAGACAGGCGGAGGAATACTTGTGATAACTGAAGGTGTTTTCGGCATGGCTGGCGACCTTGGCAAACTTGATAAAATAGCTGCCCTTAAGAAAAAGTACAACTTCCGTTTCCTTGTTGATGATGCCCATGGATTTGGAACAATGGGAAAAACAGGTGCAGGCACAGGTGAACATTTCGGAGTTCAGGACGACATTGATATATATTTTGCCACCTTCGCCAAATCAATGGCAGGCATCGGAGGATTTGTTTCCAGCACCAAAGAGGTTGTTACATACCTTCGATTCAATCTGAGGTCACAGATCTATGCAAAATCTCTGCCTATGGCAATGACAATTGGCGCTATAAAGAGGCTTGAACTCATTAAGGCACATCCGGAGTACAGGGAGAAACTATGGACAATAGTTGCAGCTCTGCAGAAAGGTCTGAAGGAAGCAGGTCTTGATCTGGGTAAGACGGAATCACCGGTCACGCCTGTATTTATGAAATGCCCTCTCGCACAGGTTACACAAATGATCTATGACCTCAGGGAAAACTATGGAGTCTTTTGTTCGGTTGTTATATATCCTGTAGTTCCCCGTGATGTAGTTATGCTGAGACTGATACCGACAGCATCACATTCACTTGAAGATGTAGCATATACAATTAAGGCCTTCAAAGAAATAAAGACAAAGGTTGACAATGATCTTTATCCTCATGAAATGGCTGATTTCAGCAAGTAGAATCATAACTAACTCTTATAAAGCCGCATTGTCCGATGCGGTTTTTTTTATTCCATTTCGAACATTTTCCTGATTGCGTGGTTTATATCTCAGATTACTGCAGAAGATCTGATCTGAATCATAACAAACAAAAAAATTTAAAGGCGAAAACCATTTCTGCCATTTTACTATGCAAAATGAGACCATACACGGAAATGTTTTAAAAGGATACAGCATGCTTCTTTACTTTGCGGGAAGTATGATAATGCATGAGCCATCAGAAGAATGTGTCGTCGATTTCTGGAAGAACGGGATACTTAACAGGCTTCCGGTAAGAAGTGCAAATCCTAATTTCATGAAGGCAGCTGCCCAGCTAAGAGAGTCGTGCGAGGATAAAAAAACCTGCGGCAAAAAGTTGCGCAGTGATTTCATAAGACTTTTTGGCAGGACAGATCTTCCTGTAGCTCCTGCATATGAATCACTTTATGATAAGGACAAGGTGAACTTGCTGTTAAACAGAACCGCTGTCAGCGATTTCTATAAATCATATGGCTGGGAATCAAAATTCAAGGGCAGGATTAACGATGATCACCTGGGAATCGAACTGCTTTTTCTGACAATTCTTGTTGAAAAGTACCTTGTACTTGATGATGCTGCATGTCAGGGAGAGATGAGAAAAGAAATCAGAAGATTCATAAGTACGCATATCCTTTCGTGGGTACCTGACTGGAATAAAAAAATACAGGATAATGCAAATACTCTTTGTTACATGGGAATTGCGACTCTTATAGTTGCATGTGCCGAAGATATTTACTCACTTCTGGGACAACCCGCGGCATCAGCCAGCGAAAAAGATCTTAAAAATTAGGATTGAAAAAGCTGATAATTGCTCCTATATAGTATTCTCTCCAACCTTCGGCAATATCATTGAATTCTTCATCGGGAATATTCGTATGCTCCACCGTTACTGAGGAGTTTTCCCTGTCAGGAGCAATTGTAATTGTCACAAGAGATTTCTCAGCCTGATCTCCGAAATACCACTCCTGAACCACTTTCTTATCCTGGATGAATTCTATATTTTTTCCTGTAATATCTCCTTCCCATAAAGAAAATTCACTTCCCGCTTCCGTACTCATCTCAGCAGGATACCCTGACCATAAACTTATTGTATAGGGGTTCGTTATTGCTGAATAAACATCGGACGGTTCAGCATTTATCTTAAAAGTCTTCTTGAAAGTTTTCATAAGCTTATATTTAAGATAAAAGATAATTTTTTTAAAGACAAAAGACAAAAGGATAAAGACAAAAGTGTGAGAAGTACATTACAATTCTGACAGATAACGTTCTGCGTCGATCGCTGCCATACAGCCTGAGCCGGCAGCAGTCACAGCCTGACGGTAAACAGGGTCCTGCACATCTCCTGCTGCAAAAACACCCGGAACAGTTGTCCTTGAAGTGCCCGGAACGGTTTTTATGTAACCGACCTCATCAGTCTCTAAGTATTTTTTAAATACATCCGAATTCGGAGTATGGCCTATTGCCAGAAAGAACCCGTCAATCTTTATTTTAACTATTTCTTCCTGCGGAGTGCCCTTCTTTTTTAGAAGCATTGCGCCTTCCACACCGTTGTCACCGAAAAGGTCGACGGTCTGATGTTCCCATAGTATTTCAATATTCTCTGTTTTAGCAACTCTATCCTGCATAGCTTTTGACGCGCGCAGCACATCTCTCCTGACAATCAGATAAACTTTCCGGCACAAACCAGCGAGATAGGTTGCTTCTTCAGCTGCCGTATCTCCCCCGCCAACAACAGCCACATCTTTTCCCCTGTAGAAAAACCCGTCGCATGTTGCGCATGCCGACACACCCTGTCCTGCATATTTCGATTCTGCTTCAAGACCAAGGTATTTGGCAGTGGCACCGGTAGCAATAATCACAACATCAGCGACTACTTCCTTTTCACCATCGAAGATCACCTTATGCTTCTTACCTGAAAAATCGGCATCAGTAGCTATTCCGAAACGAACCTCGGTGCCAAACCTCTCAGCCTGTTTCTTAAGGTCTTCCATCATAACCGGACCAGTTACACCATCGGGATATCCAGGAAAATTATCAACTTCGGTTGTTGTGGTAAGCTGTCCTCCCATCTGCAGGCCAGTGTACAGAACCGGCTTAAGGTTAGCACGTGCTGCATAGATGGCCGCTGTATATCCGGCAGGTCCGGAACCGACAATAAGGCATTTTACATTTTCAACGTTTTCAATCTTGCTTTTTGATTCTTCCTTCTGAATGTCGAGTGGCTTAAACAGTTCCATTATTTAATTGAATTATTTCAACTGCAAATATACTCAACTTTGCTAATATGAAACAGTGCATTTATTCCCTTTGCGAACTTTGCACATAAACTTTTCGGACTTTGCGCCTGCCTGCCGGCAGGCAGGGTTAATGGATTTCTTACAGGTAACTTATCTGGGAATTTCAATCAGAATATGAGATTCTGAAAGTATCCTCACATTTTCCCCGTTGCCATCTTGTTACCGCTATTGGAAGCACTTTCTGTTTTCCAGTTATGAAGAGTGGCAAACTTCATAATATCTTCCGGTGAACTGAACTTCACAGACAGAACATATTTGTCAATCAAAGGAAGTATTACAGCAGTTTCATAAACGGCATCTTTAAGATAATCTTCATTATCGGGAGCTCCATTCTGAAGGCCGAGTTTTCCTTTTACAAGGACCGCGTTCTGTCTGATCATTTCTGCATTATAACCAGGAAAAAATATTGACAATTCAGCATCCGGCTCACTGATTTTACTAACGATAGCCTCCCCTATTTTAATTGAAGCAAGACTGTCAGCAGGACTTCCTTTCCCGTTAATTATGCTGATATAGTATCTTCCCCTGCTGATCTGAAGATGGTACTTTGTCTGGCAGGTATAGGACGATAACGGTGGCATGCACAGGCATTTCTCCCTGGATGCCGAGAATACGCCAAAAGCTTCGGAAGGGCTGTACATTCTGAAAATTTCAACCTTATATTTCCCCTTCATATAGCTGAGTTCATTCACCCAGGCATCGATACAGCCGTATTCCAGGTATAGCTGAGCGCCACCGTTCATGTATTCAAGGAGAGATTCGGAAGTGAATGTCCTTGCTTTCTGGAACTTTGCATCGGGAAGGCTGGTTTTGTCAATAGCAGGAAAGAGTGGGTCGATCTGGGAGCTTATCTTCTGTGACAGACAGATAAGCATGCAAAACAGTAGTATGTGTTTAAGCATTTACACAGTTATTAAGTAAAAAGGGGCAGATTAATCCGCCCCTTCATTTCCGTCGGGGTGATCTGACTCGAACAGACGACCCCTTGCACCCCATGCAAGTGCGCTAGCCAACTATGAAACTTTTATTACTTTGCAAATATTTATAATGTATTATATATAAGCTATATGATTTTTTTTGTGCTGTCTTAATTTGTGTATTTTTGTACTATGACTGTACACTAAACTGTACACTAAATACAAATACAAATGAGTACTGTAAAGTTTGATATTCTGAAAGATAGGAGCAATAAAGCAGGAAGACATCCAATTGTTCTTCGCATTACAGCAGGTTCTTACAGAAAGTATATCTATTCCGGATACTACTGTTTTAAGGAAGAATGGGATGAAGAAACAGAGTCTGTAACAAGTAATTACTCCGCAAAATCGCCGAGCCGTACTCTTATTAACTCCTATCTTACCAAGTACAAGGCAAAAGCCCAGGAAATACACGATCAGTATATAAGGGATGGAATAACTGACTATACTCCTGATCAGTTCATTAATGCTTTTGGAAATCGAAGCAGTGGCAGGATTACCGTATTTAAAGCTTTTTCCAACAGGATTGAGGAACTTCAAAATTCAGGAAGAGAAGGCTATTCCAGAGTATTTAAAAATGTTCTCAGCGTTTTTAAAACATTCAGGGACGGGAAAGATCTTTTTCTCTCAGACCTGACACCAAAAATACTTGAGGAATGGATTTTTTATTTAAAAGACAAAAGAGGTGTAGCAGATATTTCGATAAATAATTATCTGCGGACAACAAGAACTTTATTCCTTTATGCCATTAAAAAGAATTTGGTCAGGAGTGAATTCTATCCATTCCGCGAAATCAAAGTCAGTGAATTCAGCATAGAGACCAGCCCCAGGGCATTGGATGAGCTTAACCTGGAGGAGTTCTTAAAACTGGAAACCTACCCCGACCTTCAGCTTGCTAAGGATATCTTTGTTTTTTCATTTTTCGGGCGAGGGATTTCATTTATTGACATGGTATATCTGACAACTAAAAACATTCAGGATGGGAATATAATCTATGAACGTAAAAAACTTGCAAAGAAACCTGTCAGGGTTACCTTTCCAATCCGTCAGGAAATTGAGGAAATTTTGCAGAGATATCATAAACCGGAGAGAAGTTACCTGCTTCCTATTCTGGATGTAAAAAAGCATATCTCACAACAGCAAAAGATAGATAGGATACATAAAGTCAGGGGGCAAGTAAACAGGGATCTGAAAATTATTGGAAAGCAGATCGGGATAGAAAATTTAACATCGTACTGGGCCAGACACACCTATGCATCGTATATGTTCAGAAAAGGAATGCCGGTGATGATGATAAAAGAGTCTCTTCGACATAAGAGCATGAAAACCACTGAAATTTATCTGAAATCCCTGGGACTGGATGCTATAGCAGATTTTGAAGATCAGATCTATAATGACCTCTGATAACCAGTTATTACCGTTCAGGATTGAAACCGCGTAGGAATAACCCATTTTTCATAGATTATTAATCGCAGATCCTCATAAAATCGCTGCAAGATCACTTTCTGAGGTTAGTGGTCGATTTTTCCTGCAAAAAATCATGTGCGGATAGCGGAAGAATCGCTGTAAACTAACTCTGTAGATAAGTCAAAAATCTTTTCGGAAGAATAGTTATAACCGTTCAAGATTACATGAGATTTTGATGACCCGGTAGTTGAAACTTTTATTAATAATTGCAGAATAAATTTCATGGCTTGCAGAAAGATTTAGAGGCTCAAATACTAGCATTAGCTTTTAGAGCAAATTAACTTTGAGCAAGAATCTTAAAGCAATGGCAACCGCAATCTATATATTATCCTGTAACGATAACAAGTCTAACCAGAACCGGCTCGCAATTCTGGTTGAAAGAGTAAAAACTGAAGATATAAAGTACAAAATATTTTCGGAAATTTCTGATAAGAATGGAAACCAATTCTTGAAGAAGGAACTCCTGTCAAGGGTTTACAATAAAGAATTTGACACAATACTGGTATACAAACTAAGTGAATGGACAGGATTTGCTGCTCAACTCTCAATGGAACTAAATGACCTGGCTGAAAAAGGGATCAGGTTCATCTCAGCCTATGAAAACTTTGATTCATTCTCTATTACCGGTAAATTTTACATTCAGATTTTATTGACTGTGAATAATTGTGAAAAATCTTCTGATTCTTCTGCTAAAGAGAATCACAGGAGCGATTTGAACTCTGAAAGCCAACAATTCCCGGTGCATAACAGAACAGTCAGAAAAACCTCTGAAGAAGAACCTTCAGATTTTGGTAATTCCAGAAAGGATATCATATTAAGTCCCAAGGACAATCCTGACAATAATTTGACCTCAGGATTGACTCCGGCCAAGAGGAAAAGCCCCGCTCCTTCTGACAACTTTGACCTGGTAGGTCTTGATGAAGCGTGTTCCCTTACCGGTTATAGCCGGCATACTATTTACCAGCTCACCTCTAAGAAATTAATTCCGCATTTCAAGCGTCCTCATGGTCGAAGGATCTTCTTCTCAAAACGAGCCCTGGAACAGTGGATATTGACAGGAGAGGTCAAAAAATAGGTATAGATTCCGATTGGGCAAGATGATTCTTATTTAAAATATGACATGAACTGCAGTTAATAAGAACTTTTTAAAATAATAATCAATGAAAAACCTGGAAGAAAACTCAAGTGAAAAGAGGATTTGCAAGATCTGTCTGAAGCCATTGGCAGAAGATTCGCACGGCAACACCAAAGCTCATAAAGAATGCGCATACAAGGACAAGAAGCTAAGGCAGAAGATAAAATACAAGATTGGAAATTCAGTGAAACTAATGATTCAGAAAAATGAGGAAGTTGCTGCCGATTTGTATCAATTAGATAAAGAAAGGAAAGGGATTCCTCATTTGAAGGCAATGGAGCTTGGATTTAAATTTGATTGTCCATCTATCAAGATAAAGCACAAGGATGCTGTCATATACATGCTTGACAAGTATGGATATAGCATTAAAAAAGTTGATAATGATATTCTAATTTTTATATACTATGAATCCGATCTTAATTAATTCTCTGAATCCCCTCGAGGAATATTTGGTCCAGCATGAGACTGCCAAAAGACAGAACAATTTTGTGTTGTATACTCTTGCCTTTTTCCTGGGGATTACAATCTGCTACCTGGTTATGAAATATCAGAGAACTCTTAAAAAGGAAGAGGAAGAATTATAGAATTCATTTTTGCGGAACTATTTCGATAAGGTCCGGAAAATGGCTGTCAGATCGGGAATATTCCGGAATATTCCTTATTTATTCTCAGGTTTTTAATAATTTTTGAAATGTTTTTCTACCCGATTCTATAATCCGGGCAAATCTTTCAGTATTGTTGCTATTGTTTTCCTGAAAACTTACTCAATCAGACTCAGTTTTTAATTAACTTTAATATGATTTTTATTCCGGAAGTCAGACATATAGACTATTTCAGAGCATTGGCTTGCATTATACCCATGTGACTGACGGTGCCGGAAGCGTAAAAGGCTTTGAGGATGCGATGGTTGTTAATACCCTTTACAAGAGTATCCGACCGGGGAAGTGCATATTTGACATACTGACGCAGAGTCCGAATCTTTCGGGAAAAATCAATATGAATACGAAAGAGACTACTTCCGCGAAATCTAAACATCGCACAGCAGTGGAGAATCCTCAGGCATGACACAGACCGACTATGCCAGGACAAACAATATCCCGATACATACTCTGCGCTACTGGTTATATAAACACAAAGGTTCAGATTCTGAAGAAGGCAGTTTTCTGCGGATCAAAGATCTTTCAACCGCTAATGAAATAGTATTGCGCTATCCGGGTGGTGTTGAGCTGAGGTTACCAGCAGCAACGCCCTTGTCTGTAATAAAGCAACTGATCATCCTTTAGGGTATATGTTCTCCATAACATCGCCCAGGTATTTTCTCTATAACGTACCCACCGACATGCGTATGGGGTTTGACGGACTGAGCGGACTGGTCAGCGGCAGGTTGGGAGAAGACCCCCGCAGCGGCGATCTATTTATCTTCATCAACAAACCGCGTAACCGGGTAAAGATGCTGCGATGGGAACCCGGAGGATATGTACTGTTTTATAAAAGGCTCGAACGGGGTACACTTGAACTGCCACAGGCAAAAAAGCCTGGTCTGACACAACCTCTGGAGTATGGTCAGATTGCCATGATGGTAACTGGTTTTTCAATGAAAAATGCAAGAAAAAGGCGACGTTTTTAGCAACAATTTTTGTTTATTTTGTTGATAATAACAGGTGTAATATTAATATACTCAATGCTTTCATGATGTAACTTTATATCATGACACCAGGGGAAACCATAACCATATCAAAGGCGGAATACCAGCAATTTTTGGAGCAAAAATCCACTTTGCAGGAACAACAATCCCAGATCGAATGGCTCAAACACCAGCTTGCAGAACTTCAGAGATTAATTTACGGTTCAAAAAGAGAGCGTTTTATCACTCCGGATCCTCTGCAGAGCACCCTGTTTGATTTACCTGCTACAGAGGTCCCTGAAACAAAGACAGGAAGATATCGCCTTTACACGCACCAAGCCTCAGGCTAGGGATAAGAAACACCCACTAAGGGCAGAACTTCCGGCTCATCTGCCGCGCAAGACAGAGATCATTGAGCCAGAGAACCTTCCTGAAGGGTCAAAGTTTATCGGCAACGAGATCACAGAAATACTTGAGTACGATCCTGCCAATATTTATGTCCGTCAGATCATCAGGCCGAAGTACATTATTGAATCCAGCGATGAAGCCACACGCATTGCGATAGCAGAGCTTCCTTCACTTCCTATACCAAAGGGCAATGCAGGAGCGTCAATGATTGCACAAATATTGATCAGTAAGTTTACAGATCATATTCCTTATTACCGTCAGAGCAAGATTTTTAAACGTCAGAACCTTCACATACCTGATTCCACAATAGGCGGATGGGCCAATACAGCAACAGAGAGATGGCTGGTTCCTGTGTATGACGTTTTAAAGAGTATAATAGTAACAACCGATTACCTTCAGGCAGATGAGACTCCCATCGCGGTACTAACGGAAGATAAGCCGGGAGCAACACACCGTGGTTATTACTGGGTGTACTACGATCCAGTAAAACGGCTGGTCTGTTTTGATTACAGGAAGACCAGGGGTCGTGAGGGGCCAAAAAGCTTTCTGCAGGATTTTTCGGGAGATCTTCAAAGCGATGGATATAGTGCATATGCAGACCTGGGGGTTCCTGGAAAGATAAAGCATCTTGCCTGCTGGGCAGTGTGCGGGTATGGCCACCGTTTTCAGGACTTATGGCTAACTTCAACAAACGACCCTTATAGACGTGAGCCTGGGGCGAACACCACTATTGTATTATGATTTTAGCCGTGTGCCATTGTACCGCTTAAATCATCGCATTAGCGCTGTGAAGGGTTTAGAACTCGAAGAAGTTTTTTCAGCTTCGAGGCTTCCGCAGCAAAGCGAAGCCCGGAACATAGCGACACGGGAATATATAAACATTATGAAAGAAGAGAATATACCATTACCCGGGGATTGCCCTAATATTTTAAATAAAACAAATAATTATAATAATATAAATAGATGTAATAGAATAAATTATTTGTGAAATTTTATAAGGTAGTGGATTCTTTAATTGTTATGAGGAAGTTAGCAATGTACTACATTGCATTCGCTTTGCAAAAAGTGTGACAGAAAAAACCCTAAAGAAGGGCAAAGTGGAGGTATGGGATAAAATATGATTTTGTATCTTTTCATGAATATACCTCCTTTAACCAAAACTTTCATCAATTTGCGCCGGAGGACAGGGAACTGATCCATAGGAGCAATAAACACAACAATCACCTGGTAATGGTTTTATAACAGTTTTGCATTTTATGCATTCATAGAAAAACTGGCATGAATCAGTTGGCATGACCTCCTGTTTTTCAAATCCACAAACAGGACAAGTTATTGTTGAATTTAA
>CAVXUP010000011.1:0-37047 GCA_963765005.1 uncultured Bacteroidales bacterium | reverse complement strand
TGAAAAAAAAAAAAAAAAAAAAAAAAAAAAAAAAAAAAAAAAAAAAAAAAAAAAAAAAAAAAAAAAAAAAAAAAAAAAAAAAAAAAAAAAAAAAAAATTTTTTTTTTTTTTTTTTTTTTTTTTTTTTTTTAAAAAAAAAAAAAAAAAAAAAATTAAAAAAAAATAAAAATTTTTTTTTTTTTTTTTTTTTTTTTTTTTTTTTTTTTTTTTTTTTTTTTTTCTTTCTTTCTTTCTTTCTTTCTTTCCTTTCTTTCTCTTTCTTTCCTTCCTTCCCTTCCTTCCCTTGGCCCTGCCCTTGGTTGTTGGTCTTTGCCTTGCCTTGCCCTGCCCCTTTCCCACCTAGTTGTAGCTTTTTAGTAACTGTGACTTGTACCTAATTTGCCTTAGTTATCCACCTGGTGGCCCTCCAGAAGAGTTGCAGATTTTCTGAGAATATGCTGTTAATTAGCAACAACTGCAGCTTGCAAAAACTATGCCTGTCTTTCTTCTTAAAAAGGGTACTTCTCTCTGTTTGATTTTTGAAAGGTTATATCCTGCTACAATTGCTGTTCCCTCCTTCAGTGGAATCTGTGCGTTAAGTGTTTTGATGAGGCTTGATTTTCCGCTTCCCACTCTTCCGACAAGGTAAATAAACTCTCCCTTTTCCACCCGCAGATTTACATCGGACAGGACCAGGTGATCCTGCTGCCAGATATTGCATCCGGTGAGCTCAATAATTACATCAAGCGGAAGATTTTCCTGCATTTTCGTAGGTTTATTCTGCAAATTAAGGAAAGAATTGATAATTAACATTTGGATGTTGATAAAATCAGTAATAAAGGCCGGAAGACGGCGTTTTATAGTTGTAATTTTACGGTAAATCAGAAAATGGCATTTTAGTTGTATATGGCTTACAATTAATGCGTTATATCATAAGCTCTAATGCCGGTGCCGGATAGCAGCAATTAATTGTAAAGGCCAAAAAAAATAAGTTATGAACAGACAGAAAGCGATCCTTATATCAGGTTTCCTATTATTTATTCTTGTTCAGGCCTATCCTCAGCTTCCTTTTATAACTAAGGAGGCGTTATCTGAATATACAAGAGGAATGGAATTGTACAGGAAAGAGAAGTATCCTGCAGCCATCAGACTGCTTGATTCATTTGTCAGGGGCGATGATAAATCCAGCCAGGTGAGGCTTGCTGAAGCGGAGTACCACAGCGCTCTTGCTTCGCTTAAGCTCTTTAACGGTGATGCAGAATACAGGATGGTCAGGTACATCTATAATTATCCTGAAAGCCCGAGATTAAACGAAGCCCGTCTGGCCCTGGGAGATTATTTTTACCAGAACAAGAGTTACAGGAGAGCAATAATATATTATGAGGCGGTTAACAGGCAGTATCTAAAGGTAGACGAACTTGCCGCATATTTCTTCAGGCTTGGGTATTCACATTATATGGCAGGCGACAAAAGCAGGGCACTGCTGATGTTCTCTGAGATTAAGGATATTGATACTGAGTACACTTCTCCCGCGGTCTATTACTACTCGCACATTGCCTACGAACAGAAAATGTATCAGGCTGCAATGGAGGGCTTTTTGAGACTGAAAGATGACGAAACATTCGGTGGAGTCGTCCCGTTTTATATAGTTCAGATACTATATATTAATAAGGATTATGACGGTATTCTGGAAATGGCTCCGGAGCTTCTTAAATCTGCAGGCAAGGAACGAGCAATTGAATTGTATCGTTTCATCGGCGATGCATATTATAAAAAGGAAAACTACAAAGAGGCATTGCCTTACCTCGAAAAATATGCAAGCGGAACAAAAGTCAGCGGAAGGGAAGACAAGTATGAGCTTGCTTACTGCTATTACAAGACTGGTGAAACAGATAAGGCTATAAAGCTTTTTCTTGAAATAGGGGCAAAAAATGACTTGCTCAGCCAGAACATCTGGAACCTTCTGGGTGACTGTTACCTTGCGAAAGGAGATAAAAAGAGGGCTCAGTTTGCATTCGGTGAGGCGTCGAAGCTCACATTTGATAAGAAAATCAGGGAAGAATCTTTGTTCAATTATGCAAAACTTACATATGAAACAGGATATTCACCCTTCGGCGAGGCTATACAGGCTTTCCTTGAATACATTGACCTCTACCCGGGATCGGAAAGAGTGCAGGAGGCATACGATTACCTGGTGGCCACCTATATGCAGTTAAAGAACTATAAAGCCGCCCTGGCATCGCTTGATAAAATAAGCAGGAAGGACAGCCGGCTTGAAGAGGCTTATCAGAGGGTGGCATTCTACAGAGGACTCGAACTATATAAAAACCTCGAGGTCGACGCATCAATTGATATGTTTGACAAGTCGCTTAAATATGAAAAGTATAACCGTCAATTGAGGGCAAGAGCAATTTACTGGAGAGGGGAAGGCTGGTACAGGCAGGGAGAGTACGACAAAGCTCAGGCTGATTATGAACTCTTCATGGGGATACCCGGGTCTAAGCAGTTGAGTGAAAACAATCTTGTAAGATACAATCTCGGATACTGCCTTTTTAATCAGCAGGAGTACCCGGCTGCACTGAGCAACTTCAAGGCATTTGAATCGGGGCCATATACCGCAAGGCCTGAAGTTCTAGCAGATACAAAAAACAGGATTGCTGATTGCTACTATATGGCAACAGATTATACTATGGCGGCATCCTACTACGATAAGGTGATTGATTTCGGGGCTCTTGACGCAGATTATGCTCTGTATCAGAAAGGTTTTGCTCTTGGGCTGACAGGAAATGAAAGAGGCAAGGTTGATATCCTTACCTCTCTGATCCAGAAGTATCCCGCATCGTCCTATATCCCCAGTGCAATATTTGAAAGAGGCCGGGCTTACGTAGCAATTGATGATAAGAAGAAAGGAGAAGCTGATTTCAATACTGTTATATCAACATATCCTTCAAGCCCCTTTGTACCTCGCGCAATGGTCCAGCTGGGTCTCCTGTATTTCAATACGGGCGATAATGAGAGGGCAATTGCCCAGTACAAAAAAGTTGTGGAGAATTATAAATCTTCACCTGAGGCCAGAAGTGCACTTACCGGACTCAGAAATACTTATGTAGAGACCAATGAAGTTGAGAAGTACTTTGCCTATGTTAAGACTCTTGACGGATATGGTGATGTAAATATGGCTGAAAAGGATTCACTTCTCTATTCGTCGGGAGAAAACCTCTATATGACTTCCAGGTATGAAAAGGCCGCAGAAGTGCTGAAGAGCTATATAAATGAATTTCCTAATGGAAGCTTCAGAACAAATGCTCTTTTTTATCTTGCCGATTGTCAGAAACAGGCCGGTAATAACGATGAAGCTCTCAGGCTTTATACAGAGGTCGCTGAGAAACCAAATAATCAATTTACCGGACAGGCGTTAATCTCTGCCGCAGAGATCCTTTACGAAAAAGAAAATTATGATGCTTCTCTTGCTTATTATGAAAAGCTTGAAGGCGTTGCATCGGACGACAGAATAAAACTTATGGCAATAAGAGGACAGCTGGCTTCAGCCTACCAGACAGGTGATGCTGAAAAGACAATTGCGGCAGCAGCCAAGATCAATAAGCTGGCAAATGTTCCTGAAGAGCTATCGAGGCAGGCGGCTTTTCTCAGTGCAAAAGCAAACTACAGTCTTAATAATTTTGACCTGGCTTTGGCCGATTTCAGGAAGGTGGCGAAGGAGGTGACAAGTATTGAAGGAGCTGAATCAAAGTTCAGGGTGGCTGAACTGCTTGACAAGAAAGGTCAGGTTGCCGATGCTGAAAAAATTATAACGGAATTCATCGACCAGAACACACCTCATCAGTATTGGATGGCAAGGGTCTTTCTGCTTCTTGCCGACATAAGCATCAAAAAAGGAGATACTCTTCAGGCCCGTGCTACACTTCAGAGTCTTAAGGAATACTATACGATTGAAAATGACGGGATCCTTGATGAGGTGAAGGCAAAACTAGGATCTCTTGATGGAAATAATCAACCCTGACCGGTCAGGTGCGAAAATGAGTTTTGAAAGGTAGAATAAGAAACAGAGAGAAATGATAAAAAGATATTTGACAATAGCTGCAACGATGATGATGTTCCTGGTGACTGCAGTTGCACAGGAAAACAATCAGACAGCAGCACCGAAACGCGAGGTCACACTCTATAACCCATATAAGCCATCACTTCATATTGTGAAGAAAAGAAGTTATCTTCCTGATATGAAGGACACAGTCAGTGTGAGGCCTAAATTCAGTTATGAGGTGAGCAGCGAACCCTTTCTTCCCGCTTTTGCAATCAGTCCGATCAAATCAGCTTCGTTGCTTTCAGATCCGCTTACCAAACTTTATAAAAGCTTTGTTAATATCGGACTAGGTAACTACCTGAGCCCTCTGGCTGAGATAAGTGTGACAAATGAGCGTTCTAAAAAGGGCGCTGTTGGATTTTATGGAAGGCATTTCTCCTCTAATGCCGGTGTTAAACTGGCCAACGACCTGGAATCATATGCAGGTTACATGGATAATGATGCATCGCTCTTCGGGAGAAAATTTTTCAGGAAAAGCGTTTTCGAGAGCTCTGTAGACTTTACACAGAGGGTCAGGCATGCTTATGGCTATAACCCTGCTATTGCAGGATACGATCCTGAGAAGGACGATATCAGGATGAGATATAACAATATCGGAGCAAAAGCATCGCTTCAGTCTACCAGGCTCGACTCGGTAAGTTTTGTATATGACTTCGAAGTCTTCTATAATTATTTCTATTATATAACAGATATGGCTCAGAATAATTTTGGCATGGAAGGTACCATGGCAAAATCATTCAAGGGATGGTACGTTGGATCGGGTATTGATTTTGAATATTATAAGAATTCAGACTCATTGAGTACAAGCGGAGATGCTATCTACTCCTTAAGTCCTTTTATGAAAAAGAGTACGAGGTTGTGGAATCTGAAACTTGGGTTCCAGGCGCTGATGGACAGGTCAAATACACCTCATTTATATCCCGATATAAACTTCGGATTCAATATTGTGCCATCCTATGTGAGTTTCTATGCAGCTCTGAATGGCAGGCTTGAAAGGAATGAGCCACTCAAGCTGATCGCAGAAAATCCTTATATGGCCATAAACCAGTATCCCGATTTTGTACCGGATGGAATACTGTTCCGTTTGCCTGATACTAATCACGAAATAATAGTTTCCGGGGGATTGAAGGGAAATACAGGACTTGAGGGAAAATATCTTGTTTCAGCTTCTTACTCAATAATCTCAAACATGCTTTTTTATACCAACCTGTATAACTTTGAACCGGTAAAGCCGGCAATGGGTAACTATTTTATGCCATTGACCGATAATGTTGAGCTTTTAAATATTCATGCTGAAATGAGCGGAAGGTTCAGTGAAAAGCTTACCTATGAATGGATGGCCAATTATAATGACTACAGTACGGGATTCACATCTGCCTGGAACAAGCCAGCCTGGGACGGCAGATTCGGATTGAGGTACAACCTTCGTGATAAGATAATTGCAGGCATTGATTTAACTGCCCTCGGTGCACGCAAAAACATAGTAAACGGGGATTATGCCAGTGCACAGGCAGGATATCTTCCTGCTGAGTTTGATATGCCCGCACATTTCAACATGAACCTTAGCGCTGAATACCGCTACTCCAAAATACTCTCCTTCTGGACCAGGCTCAATAATATCTCATTAAAAGGCTATGAGGAATGGGCTTTTTACCCTACTCAACGGTTCCAGTTTATGGTAGGATTTACCTATAGTCTTTAAGTTAAAATCTCGTTGAAATTGTGGATAATTTCTGTATATTTTAATACAGAAAAGTTGTTTTATTTTACTATATTTGCAGCGTTATTTAAAATCCATAAAATCAGTAATTTGTAACTGGTATAGAGTGGGTGATTACGGATAAAAACAGTTGTTAAACAGGAACAAATTAATTATAAGATTACAATGAGCGAGAATGAAAAGAAATTGCAGGACAGCATAGACTACTCAGCAGAGAATATTCAGGTTCTTGAGGGACTGGAGGCTGTGAGGAAAAGACCTGCGATGTACATTGGTGATATTGGTGTCAAAGGATTGCATCATCTTGTATACGAGGTTATTGATAATTCAATAGATGAGGCTCTGGCCGGGTATTGTTCAAGGATTGATGTCGTTATACATGAAAATAATTCTGTAACAGTAAGTGATGACGGACGTGGTATACCTACAGGTTTGCACGAGAAGGAACAAAAATCTGCTCTTGAGGTAGTAATGACAGTTCTTCATGCCGGAGGAAAATTTGACAAGGATTCATATAAAGTATCTGGTGGTCTGCACGGAGTTGGGGTATCGTGCGTCAACGCTCTTTCAGAACAGCTTATCGCTGTCATTCACAGGGAGGGCAAAACATTCAGACAGGAATACCAGAAGGGTAAACCGGTAACAAAAGTGGAGGTTATTGGGAATTCTGACAAATCAGGCACAACGGTAACTTTTCTTCCTGATGCCACAATTTTTCAGACCACAGAATACAATTTTGAGATTCTCTCGGCACGTTGCCGCGAACTGGCATTCCTTAACAAGGGCATACTTCTTACGATAAAGGATATGCGTGAGCTGGTCGAGGATGGAAACGGAGGTAAACCTCGTTACGAAGAGTTTCATTCTGAACTTGGACTTAAAGAATTTATCGACTATCTCGACGCCAACAGGGAAAGAATAATTGAAAAACCATTGCACATAACCTTTGACAAGACAGAAATTCCGGTTGAGATCGCATTGCAGTATAACAGTTCCTTTTCTGAAAACGTACATTCATATGTGAATAACATTAATACAATTGAAGGAGGAACTCACCTGGCAGGATTCCGAAGAGGTCTGACCCGTACTCTGAAGAAATATGCAGAAGATTCCGGGGCAACAACAAAACTTAAGTTCGATATCAACGGCGATGATTTCCGCGAAGGGCTTACAGCAGTCATCTCGGTAAAGGTCGGGGAACCTCAGTTTGAAGGGCAGACAAAAACAAAACTGGGAAACTCTGAGGTGATGGGAGCAGTTGATCAGGCAGTCAGCACAATGCTGACAAATTACCTCGAGGAAAACCCAAAGGACGCAAGAATAATCGTGCAAAAGGTTATACTTGCAGCAACGGCCCGCCATGCTGCCCGCAAAGCCAGGGAACTGGTGCAGCGGAAGAATGTGCTTTCCGGATCAGGTTTGCCAGGTAAACTGGCAGATTGCGCCGACAGGGATCCCGTGAACTGCGAAATCTACCTTGTTGAGGGCGATTCAGCAGGCGGTACGGCAAAACAGGGTCGCGACAGAAGTTTTCAGGCGATACTTCCTCTCAGGGGAAAGATCCTGAACGTTGAAAAAGCCATGCAGCACAGGATCTATGAGAGCGAAGAAATAAAAAACATTTTCACAGCCCTTGGTGTGCAGATTGGAACTGATGACGACAGCAAGGCTCTTAATGTAGCTGGTCTGCGCTATCATAAAATTATAATAATGACCGATGCTGATGTCGATGGATCTCATATTACGACTCTCATTATGACATTCTTCTTCAGGTATATGATAGATCTTATCAAAGGGGGAAACATCTATATCGCAACTCCTCCTCTTTACCTCGTCAAAAAAGGAAAACAGGAACGCTATTGCTGGACTGAAGAGGAGCGGGAGGCTGCAGTACTTGAAATGGGCCAGGGCAAAGAGTCATCCGTTGGGATACAACGATACAAGGGTCTTGGTGAAATGAACGCCGAACAGCTCTGGTCGACTACAATGAACCCCGAAACACGCACACTTCGCCAGGTTACAATTGAAAGTGCTGCTGAAGCCGATCATATATTCTCAATGCTGATGGGAGATGAGGTTCCGCCTCGCAGAGAGTTTATCGAGACTCATGCCAAGTATGCAAGGATTGATGTTTAAAAAACAAGAAGTGAGAAGAGGAATTATTTCCCTTCTCCTTCTTACTGTTTTTCCACTTATCTATAGCCAGGATCCGGCAATCCTTGTCAAATCTGTTTTCAGTGAGGCTTTGACAGATCTTACATCATACAGGCACCTTGAATATCTGTGCAAAAATACAAAGGGGAGAATAGTAGGATCAGCTCAGGCAGAAAAAGCTGTTCAGTATACATTCAAAGCCCTTAAAGAGGCCGGAGCTGATTCAGTCTGGCTTCAGAAGGTGCCTGTACCTTCATGGCAGAGGGGCATTGAGGAATGCACCATAACAACTGCCTTGCATGGTACGGAAGAGCTTACAATTGCGGCTCTCGGGCTGTCTGAAGGAACTGAAGCTGAAGGTATCAATGGAAATGTTATAGAAGTACATGATTTTGAAGAGTTAAAGGCTCTCGGTGGCAAACGGGTTGAAGGAAAAATAGTCTTTTTCAACCGTCCGGTTGACAATACTCTTATTAATAGCTTTTCGGGTTATGGAGGAGCTGTTAATCAACGTACTGCAGGGGCATCAGAAGCTTCACGACTCGGTGCTGCTGCTGTAATAGTCAGGTCTGCAACACAGTTTACAGATGATTTCCCGCATACGGGAGTTACACTTTATGCAGCAGGGGTGAAAAAGATACCTGCTGTAGCTGTCTCCACTCTTGATGCGGATCTCCTTAGCAGGAGACTTAAGGATGATCCGGCTCTGAAAGTCCGCCTGGTATCAACATGCCGGAATCTTCCTGACACCTGGTCGTATAACGTTATCGCGGAAATAAGGGGAACTGTCAATCCAGGAGAGTACATTACAGTAGGAGGGCACCTTGATTCGTGGGATATTACCGAAGGCGCACACGACGATGCAGGAGGATGTGTGCAGGCAATAGAAATGATCAGGATCTATAAAAAACTTGGAATCCGCCCTAAAAGATCAGTAAGGGCAGTCATGTTTATGAATGAGGAGATTTCAGGTACCGGAGGCAGGATTTATGCAGAGGAGGCCGTAAGGAGAGGAGAAGTGCATTACGCAGCGCTCGAATCGGACAGGGGTGTAATGAGTCCGCGCGGTTTTGGTTTCGATGCAGCAGGGGAGAGGCTTGAAAAACTCAAGTCGCTGGCATCGTGGTTTGCACCATATAATATAAGGGATTTTGACCAGGGCGGGGGAGGGTCTGATATTGCACCTCTGAAGGCTCTTGGAGCTTTACAGATAGGATTCATGCCCGATACCCAGAGGTATTTTGTTTACCACCATTCAGCCAATGATACCTTTGAGCAGGTCAACATCCGTGAACTCCAGCTTGGCAGCGCCGCCATCGCCTCACTTGTTTATCTATTAGATCTTTTTGATCTGTAGTAAGGAAGGGTCACGACCCTTCCCTGCATTAAATCATCGTGCCGTTGCGCCTTTGAGCCGTTGCGCCGCTGCGCCATTTTCTCATACTCCCAAAAGTTTCCTTCTTATTTCTATCGCATCATCACCGCAAACCTCGCTGCAGCAAAAGCATCTGATGCATTTACTGTCGGTAAGAACTATATGATTCTTCTTTGAATGATGAGCCTCAATGGCATTCATAGGACAGATCTTCACGCACTTAAGACAACCGGTGCACTTATCATGAATAAAAACAGGTCTCCTTTCAAGTTTCCTCAGAACTGTGACCCTTTTCAATATGAACTGAACAGCAATATTCTGAATGCCTGCAACCGGGATTTTCTTGAAGCCCTTAACCACAAGGCTGCTGATCTCCGGCCCGTCATAAATATAATCGTCTTCCGAGCTGACCCAGCGCTTTCTCATTACAGCTGTCATCGTTGTGGGTATCATCATGGGGTCATATCCGGCAACACGGCTTGCAACAATATCCAGGGCAACCGGATTCGTAGATCCGAGTAAGAGCCCAACCTTTACCGGATAACCGTTTCCCGGACCGGGACCTTCCATTCCCATTATGCCATCCATCAGAAAATAATCAGGAGTGACTGTCTCATTCAGGTCGACAAGGAACTCTCCGAACGATTTCCTGTCGCGCCAGAGTGCATGCTGTTTCGCTTTACTGAATCCGGGAACCAGTCCGAGACTATTCTTTACAGCCCCGGTGAAGTACATCAATTCGTGATTCTTGAATTTCGGAAGAGAGATAATTAAGTCAACTTTGTCGACAATCGAGGCGATCTTCAGCATTCGTTTATTAACCCGCTTCTCTGCAGGATCGGCAGTAAAGTCAACCCATTCTGCCCCGGTTGACTGGCATACCGCGAAAATACCCGATTTTTCTCCCCTGAATTTTCTCGGATGAACAGCAGGCGAATCTCCTACAAAAACAGTGGCCCCTTCAGACTGAAGGAACCTGATGACGGCTTCCACCACAACAGGATGTGTGCTTATGCATCGGGAGGGATCATCGTCGGAAAGTATGTTTGGCTTTACAAGTACATCTTTTCCCTCTTACATCAGGACCGCCTGTATTTTTATATATATCGGAAACAAGCTCAAGTATTTTTCCAAGGTCATATTCCTTACAGACTCTGGCAGCTATCTTTTTGTTCATAGTAATATCCTTTGCTTAAAGAGGCTGCAAATATATTGATAAGTTTGAATGGCGGACAGTGTTTATTAATTATACAATATAATTTCTTTGATGATATTCTCTATCGAAGAAATAATATTTTTCGACGGGCCAGTATAATTGTTAATAATCACAGTGAAAGCGATGTTTTTACCAGATAAGGCAGTAATATATCCTGCATAGCTGCGGACTCTTGTCATTGATCCGCTTTTTGCACTTAGTCTCTGATCAAAAACCTGGTCTCTGAAGACGTTCTTAAGTGTACCTTCCCTGCCTGCGGCCGGCAATGAGGAATAGTATTCACTAAAGTGTTTTCCGTTTTCCTTCATATATATAAGCAGTGCGGTCATCTCCTTAGCGTTTACAGAATTCAGAGGCGAGAGTCCGCTGCCATCCTCAATGAACATACCGCTCATTTCAATGCCGGCTTTTTCAAGAAACTCTGTTATTACCTCCAGTCCTGACGCTGTTGAACCGTTGGCTTTGTATTTTTTTCCGAGTTCCTTCAGGAGATGTTCAGCGTAAAGGTTGATGCTCTCGTGATTAAGTGTTTCAATAAGAGCTGACAGAGGAGGTGAAACCGCATCTGTAATTGTAGAGTAAGTGTTTATTGGTCCGGACTTAATAAGCCTCACTGTAGCAGGCTCGCCTGTGATGGAGATTCCTTCATTCTTAAGCCTGCTGTGTAATATTCTGGAAAACAGCAGGGGCGGATCCGAAATTGAGGCTTCAAGGGAAAAGCCCCCGAGGTTTTCGGGAATTGTTCCTGCGAGCCACCCGTTTGTGCTGTAAGGAGCTGCAAAGACATAGCCTTTGTCGGACGTGCCAGCCGAAACCAGCCAGTTGGAGAGCTCGGATCTGCATTCTTCAGGCACAATTTCTGAAATTACCGGACTGTTACTGCCAGGCAGCCGTTTGAAGTATATCTCATAGGTGTTTTCGTAGAGTGAAAGGCCATAGGCCCCTGCCCCGTAATAATTTCCGGCATCTTCCCAGAGCCATTTGGCAGGAACCGGCTGAAAGTCAAAGTAGGAATCATCAGTTATAATTCTCCCTTCAACCTTTTTTATACCTGTTTTTTTGATTTCATCTATCCACCGTGAAATAAGATCCTGGTAATGATCGCCGAACCTCTCCGAAAGAAAAGCCGGATCGCCTCCGCCTTTTATTATAATATCACCCTTTAGCCTGCCGGTATTTCTGTCGAGGCTGCCAGTATAACCGATTGTGGTTCTGAAAGTATAACCCGGGCCAAGCAACTCAAGAGCAACAGCTGAGGTCATAAGTTTCAATATAGAAGCAGGGATAAGGCTTTTAGCGGAATTGTTTTCAATGATAATCCTGCCCGTTTTTGTTTCTGCAGCATAAAGCGAGACAGAGGCATGCATCATGGAGCTGTCGGAAAGGAGAGTGCTGAGAGCTCCATTCTGGCCTGATGATCGAAATGAAATAGCAAGAAATAGAAAGATGTAGAGTGACCTGCAGTATCCTTTCATGTCCTGTTCTGTTCTATGGTTGACAGAAGTCCGCATGCAGCCTGAATATCAACTCCCCTGCTGGCCCTGATTGTTGTGAGGATGCCTTTTGCGTTCAATGCCTCCTTAAAGGCGATAGTGGTTGTCAGATCGGGACTGGTGAATTCTGAACCCGGAATCTGGTGAAAACGTATAATGTTGATCCTGCATTTAATGCCATTCAGAATGCGGGCAAGTTCTTTGATATGTCGCGGGGTATCATTCATACCCTTAAAGAGAATATACTCGAATGAAACCCTCCTCTGGCTGTTGAAGTCAAAATTGCGGATAACATTAAGGACCTCTTCCACCGTATTTGTTCTCTGTATAGGCATCAGTTTTCTTCTCTCTATATCAAATGGGGAGTGGAGGCTTACTGCAAGATGGCAGCGGCTTTTTTCAAGAAACTCCTTAACCGGGTTAATTAATCCCACCGTACTTACAGTTATTCTTGTCGGGCTCCAGCCATAACCCCAGTCGCTTGTAAGTATCTCGAGAGTTTTCAGCACTTCGTTAATATTGTCAAGCGGCTCACCCATGCCCATAAATACCATATTGGTAAGGCTTTTGAACTCAGGAAGGCTCCTGAACTGATTCAGGATTTCATTTGATGTAAGGTTTCCCTGGAATCCCTGTTTGCCTGTCATGCAGAATATGCACCCCATTTTACATCCGGCCTGTGAAGAGACACAGATAGTAGCCCGTTCGCTATCAGGGATATAGGCTGTTTCTATGTATTTGTTTTTTAGGACTTTATATAGATATTTTTTTGTGCCGTCACTGCTTTCGGAGGATCTTTCAGGAGGATAGAGGCCAACTTCATATTCGGAAGAGAGCAACTCCCTGGCTTTCTTTGAAAGATTTGTCATCTCTTCAAGCGAAGATATTTCCTTCTTATAAAGCCAGTCGGAGATCTGCCTTGCTGCAAAACCCGGCAAGCCGATCCTTTTCGCAACAGCTATCAGTTCGTTCAGGGTCTTTCCGTAAAGTCTCTCTTTTTCGATCATGATTTAAGTTTCGCGTTTCGCGTTCGTGTTTCGTGTTTCGCGTTTCCCATTGCGCCGTTATACCGCTACGCCGTTGCGCCGTTGCGCCGCTATGCCGCTGCGCCATTAATTAAATCCATACCCTGCTTTCTGCAGATCCTTTATGCTCCTGAAAGCTTTTGGAGGGCTTAGGTATTTATTTAAATGGTTGTAGATCTTCATCCTTATCTCCTTTGCATCCATATAATCCATCCTGTCGAATGAATGTCCTCCGGGCATATCTTTAAACACCTCATATTCAAAGTTCTTCTTGCCATCAGCCTTCAGCGATTTAATAAGATGTTCAACTTCCAGAACGTTTACATCCTCATCGTTTGTGTTTGTATGGATAAGGAGGGGAGTATTCTGGTACTTGCTAGTCTGCCAGGCCGGCGATCTTTTTCTGTATTCAGCAACATTCTGATCAGCAGGCTTTCCAATCGGCAGGTTGTTCCGAGAACAGATCCCTGTAATCCTGGTTTTTGTATCCCATGCGTGCTATCAGGTCGCTTACAGGCACGCCAGTGAAGGCTACTTTATAATTTGCGGGGTACTCAAATATATTGAATAATGCTATATAGCCACCATGACTCCAGCCAATTATACCCACCCTGTCTTTATCTGCAATTGAGTAGTTATCGAGCATATATTGCCTGCTGGCATCAACATCCTGAACCTCAAGTCCTCCGTAATCAATCTTATCATACATGTCCTTGCCGTACCCTGTTGATCCTCTGTATTCTGCAGCTGTTACTATATAGCCCTGCGAAACAAGTTCCCTGATAATATGAGTATAATAGGTATCAAAGTTGGCATGAACTCCACCATGGGGAAAAACGATAAGTGGATATTTTTTTGACTGGTCGGCATCTTTTGGGATAAAGACATATGTCCAGAATTTAACGGGATTTCCTGCTCCCTGTCCAGTAGGGTTTTTCTCCTTTGCTACTGGTGGTCCTGTGATGAAGACCTTATCAATAAAGGCAACATCACCTACCTTGTTATACCACTGTACATCATCGATCTTCTTTTCGAGAATGTCAAACTGGTGGCCAAGGTCCTCAAACTTTGAGTTCATCTCCTTAAAAGCATTCATCAGCTCGGTTGTACCCGGCTGTGCGGATGATGATACCGAAAATATTAATACTGTAAGAACAAACGAAATATACCTATTCATTTATAAAGGATATTAAATTAAAATAATGTAAACTTTCTATTTTACCACGTTAACACGGTGTTTTTCACAGCGAGCTTTTCACACGGAGTAAAAATTTTCAAATTTTCAAATTTTCAAATTTTCAAATTGTTCTCTCCCTATCTCCCCCTCTCCCTATCTCCCCCTCATACTCTTACCCCTCAAACTCCCCGTCAAAAACAAAGGTAGCCGGACCCGAGAGCCATACATCGTGAATGTTTGTTCCGGTTATTATGAATGAAACTGACAAATCACCGCCTTTTGTTTTTACGCTGACAGTTTTCGTGTCAAAATGTCCTGCAAGAACTGAAGCAATGGCAGATGCAGTGACGCCGGTTCCACACGACAGAGTCTCCTCTTCAACCCCTCTTTCAAAGGTCCTGACGTACAGGCCATCTTCTCTGACTTCTACGAAGTTTACATTAGTTCCTCCCGGGGCAAATTCCTTAGCCCACCTGTAGGTTTTCCCTTCAGTGTTTACATCGATATCATTGATATTCTTTCTGAAAAGGACATAATGTGGTGATCCTGTGTTGATAAAGTAACTTCCATTTATAAGGATCGGATCTTTCAGATCCTTCATAGATAGTTTAATAATGCCGTCCTGAGCTAGTGCCCTATGCAGTCCGTCAATAGCTTTAAAAGTATGTTTCTCTCCTGCTATGCCTGATTTTATGGCAAAATCAGCAGAGCATCTGCCACCGTTTCCGCACATGCTTCCCTCAAATCCGTCGGAGTTGAAATACTTCATCTCAAAGTCGTGTTCCCTGCTTTCACCAATAAGAATCAATCCATCTGCTCCAATCCCGAAGCGTCTGTCGCACAGCTTGTTAATAAGTGTAGAATTGTTGGGATTAAAAACCTTCTTTCTATTGTCTATAATAATGAAGTCGTTTCCGGCACCCTGGTACTTTTTAAATGCTACTTTCATATTCCGTCGTGTTGTATTATGGTATATTCTGTTTAAGTATTATATTAATGTCATGAGTAGTTAAAATACTTTAACAACTGTGATGTCTGTTTGTTAAAGTGTTGTTAAATGTTGGCAACATCCTGAACCACATCTCAAAAATGCACGATCTTTGTAAAACAAAATCGATATAAAAAGGTTATAAAGATATGAATCTTTTGTGAAGTGATGAAAATTGAAAACCGACAAGAGAATCAGCGAAGAAGTTAAATTAAAAAATAAGAATTATGAAAGGCAAATATTTATTAGGTTCATTGGTTATGGCTCTTTTCGGAGCTTTCATAGCTTTGTTTGTTTATACCAGACTGCTCGACAAACCAGTTTCAGCAGTACCGACGGATAGTTCAGCGGTTGCTGTCAGCGAAGGTCAGGCATATCTGACCTCAATGCAGATGCAGGACGGTTTCCCCGATTTCACAACAATAGCTGAACAGGCTGTGCATGCTGTTGTTCATGTAAGAACAAAATCGATGGTTGGTCAGGCAAGCAATCCGCTTATGGATTGGTTTTATGGTGAAAGGTCTTCAAGACCAAGGGAGGTCAGCGGGTATGGGTCTGGAGTGTTAATCTCTTCTGATGGTTATCTTATTACAAATAACCATGTAATTGAAGATGCTGAAAATGTTGAAGTAGCATTGAATGACAAAAGAGTATTACCTGCGACAATTGTAGGCAGGGATCCAAGTACCGATATTGCTCTTCTGAAAATAAAGGGAGAGGGATTTCCATTTCTTAAATACGGTGACTCGGAACTTCTTAAACTTGGGGAGTGGGTACTTGCAGTTGGAAATCCTTTTAATCTGACGTCTACTGTAACTGCCGGCATCGTGAGTGCAAAAGGGCGGAGCCTCGATCTGCTTGAAGGTGATTATAAGATCGAATCATTTATTCAGACAGATGCAGCCCTGAATATGGGAAACAGCGGAGGTGCTCTCATAAATACAAAAGGACTGCTTGTGGGTATCACAAGTGCAATATATTCACCTAATGGCGCATATGCAGGAAACTCTTTTGCAATTCCGGTGACAATCGTCAAGAAGGTTATTGCAGACCTTAAGGAATTTGGCGAGGTACAGAGGGCCCTGATTGGAGTAAATATAAGGGATGTCAATCAGGAGGATCTTGAAAAACAGAATCTTAAGGAGATCAAAGGTATTTTTATAACAAACATTGTTGATGGAGGTTCAGCTGAAGACGCAGGGCTTAAGGCTAGCGATGTTATTGTGAAGTTTGACGGACAGCAGGTAAATACTGTGCCTGAGTTGCAGGAGCAGGTGAGCAAGCGCCGTCCTGGCGACAGGGCTACCGTTACCTACCTTCGCGATGGTAAGGAGACAACAATTCCTATTGTTCTGAAGAATGCCTCGGGAAATACTAATATTGTAAAGGCAGGTGCTGGTTCAGAGGTTGTTTACGGAGCCAAGCTTTCGCCACTTGATCAGAATGAAAGGAGCAAACTCAAAGTGGACCAGGGTTTGAAAATAACAGAATTGAACGAAGGTAAATTCAAGGACTTTGGAATGAAACGCGGATACATTATATTGACTATCAATGGCAAGAAAGTTAAGAATCCTTCGGAAGTGAAGGAACTGACCAGTAATGATGCGAGTAAGATGGAGTCAATTGGCGGATTATTTGTTCAATCAGACGGAACTGTATTCCGCTTCCAATTCGGCAATTAATGTCATTGTTTATAAGTTGTTGATAATAAGGGGATTTAAAAATAGATCCCCTTATCACAACAATCCAAGATATTTTTTGTTATTACATAAGAAAACAATATCTTTGCGAAAAATTTTCAGGAGGCATAATGAGACAACTAAAGATTACCAAATCCATAACAAACAGAGAGAGTGCTTCACTCGATAAATATTTGCAGGAGATTGGTAAGGAGGAGTTGATATCAGTTGAAGAAGAAGTTGAGTTGGCTCAGCGTATAAAGAAGGGCGACAGAGCAGCCCTCGAGAAACTCACCAAAGCAAATCTGCGTTTTGTTGTATCTGTAGCAAAACAATATCAGAACCAGGGGCTTAGTCTTCCTGACCTTATCAATGAGGGTAACCTCGGCCTTATCAAGGCAGCAGAAAAATTCGATGAAACACGCGGTTTCAAATTCATATCATATGCCGTCTGGTGGATCAGGCAATCGATTCTTCAGGCTCTGGCAGAGCAGTCGAGAATTGTTCGCTTACCGCTTAACCAGGTTGGTTCACTGAACAAGATCAACAAGGCTTTCTCGAAGTTTGAACAGGAGAATGAACGTACTCCCTCACCTGAAGAGCTTGCTGATGTACTTGAACTTCCAAAGGAAAAGGTTGCGGATACACTCAAGGTCTCAGGACGGCATGTTTCAGTTGATGCTCCTTTCATCGAAGGAGAGGATAACAGTCTTCTTGATGTACTCACCAACTCCGATTCACCTGTTGCTGATAAGCTTCTGATGGATGAATCGCTCTCAAAGGAGATCTACAGGGCACTTGCCACTCTTACTGAAAGGGAACGGGATATCATCAGATTCTTCTTCGGAATAGGATGCCAGGAGATGACACTCGAAGAGATTGGTGAAAAATTCGGCCTCACCCGCGAGCGAGTTCGTCAGATCAAAGAAAAGGCTATCAGGAGATTAAGGCACACATCCCGCAGCCGCTTGTTAAAGGGCTATCTCGGATAGAATTACCATAACTGCAAGAAACGAGGCGCTAATATATGGCGCCTTTTTTGTAATTTTGAATTCTTCATCATTACGATCCTATGGATTTTAAGTTAGTATCAGATTTTCAGCCGACAGGCGATCAGCCTGAGGCGATAAGGCAGCTTGTGCAGGGACTTGAGAATGATGTTCCCTTTCAGACTCTTCTTGGCGTTACAGGTTCCGGCAAAACATTCACTATTGCCAATGTAATAGAGAAGGTTAACAGACCTGTACTTGTACTCAGTCATAATAAAACCCTTGCAGCACAGCTTTACGGTGAGTTCAAACAGTTCTTTCCTGAAAACAGGGTTGAATATTTTGTCTCCTATTATGATTACTACCAGCCTGAAGCATATCTTCCGGTTTCTGATACATATATAGAAAAGGACCTTTCTATTAATGAGGAAATCGAAAAACTGAGGCTCAGTGCCACTTCATCGCTGCTCTCCGGAAGACGCGATGTCATTGTCGTTTCTTCCGTTTCCTGTATCTACGGCATAGGAAATCCTGAAGATTTCCATTCCAATACCGTTCATGTGAGGACCGGTCAGAATATCGGGAGGAATCTCTTCCTTCGGAAACTGGTTGATAGTCTCTATTCGCGCAATGAGCTTGAATTCAAGCACGGGACATTCAGAGTAAGAGGCGATACCGTAGATATCTTTCCGGCCTATGCAGATATTGCTATACGGGTTATCTTCTTCGGCGATCAGGTTGAAGAGCTTAATACCTTTGACCCTCTTGACGGACGGAAAATCGATACTCTGAATGAGTATATAATTTATCCTGCAAATATTTTTGTCACCACACGGGAGAGGATAAATATGGCTGTTAGTGAAATCCAGGATGATATGGTGAGCCAGACAGCACATTTCATGGAGATTGGAAAGAAAGAAGAAGCTAAGCGACTTGAGCAGAGGGTGCTTTACGACCTCGAGATGATAAAGGAGCTTGGCTATTGCAGCGGCATTGAAAATTATTCGAGATATTTTGACGGGCGAAAACCAGGTACAAGGCCATTCTGCCTGCTTGATTATTTTCCTGAGAATTTCATCACAGTTATTGACGAAAGCCATGTAAGCGTCCCCCAGATAAGGGCAATGTTCGGCGGTGACCGCTCACGTAAACAGACACTCGTTGAGTATGGTTTCAGGCTTCCTGCTGCCCTCGACAACAGGCCAATGCGAATTGAAGAGTTTGAATCACTTACAGGCCAGACAATTTTTGTAAGCGCAACTCCCGCCGATTATGAGCTTGAGAAAAGCGAAGGAGTTTTTGTTGACCAGGTCATCAGGCCTACCGGTCTTCTCGACCCTCCGATTGAGATCCGTCCCAGCCTCAACCAGATTGATAATCTGATGGGGGAGATCCGGTCACGCACCGCAGCTGGAGAGAGGACTCTCGTTACTACAATAACCAAAAGAATGGCCGAGGAACTGTCGTCGTACCTCATAAGGTATGATATAAAATGCGGATATATCCATTCCGATGTTGATACCCTCGACAGGATAGATATTATGGAGGGACTGAGGACCGGAATTATCGATGTCCTCGTTGGAGTAAATCTGCTCAGGGAAGGGCTTGACCTCCCTGAAGTATCGCTTGTTGCCATCCTCGATGCTGACAAAGAGGGATTTCTCAGATCTTCCAGGTCGCTTACCCAGGTGGCAGGACGTGCTGCGCGTAATCTTAACGGAAAGGTGATAATGTATGCCGACAATGTAACGCGAAGTATGCAGCAGACTATCGACGAGACAAACAGGAGGAGGGAAAAACAGCTGAAATATAACATTGAGAATGGTATTACGCCAACTCAGATAAGTAAAAAGACAGGATCGATCCTGAGCGGATTAAGCAAGAAGGGTATAGCGATGAAAGCTTATGTCGAGCCTGAGAAACCCGATATTGCTGCTGACCCTGTTGTCAGGTATATGAACAGGGAGGCTCTTGAGAAGGCAATAGAGAAGGCAAAGAAAAGCATGGAAAAAGCTGCTGCTGAACTTGACTTTGTCGAAGCTGCAAGGTACAGGGACGAGATGGCAGATCTTGGGAAGCTGCTGAGAAGCAAAAGCAGCTAAAGAAGTCTCAGTATTCCGGTACATGTATGCCCTGTAATCAAAATTAGTTTTCAGCAGGAATTCCGGGTTTCCCGATAGCTATGTAATTATCCAGTATTTCGATAACAGATTATATAAATATGGTAAGCTCCAAATAAAGCGTAGTCTCTCCTCCTTTTGAAAGAGGAGTAATCATGTTGCTGACTGCCAACGAGGGAGTGATAGACTACTTTGATTCACTTTTAAGAGTAGCAACCCATTCCTTTGAGCCGGAACCGGAAGTCACAGTCCCTGACATCTTCTTATTTCCTTCTACCTGACCTGTATATTTGGCACTTCCTATCGTAAATGTGATGCTGTCGCCATTAAGCCTTCCGTCAGTGATTTTTATATCCGAATTCCCGGAATTCAGTGAACCATGAATCATCTGGTATTGCTGAGTGATCTCCAGACTTTTTCCATCAAGATCCCAGGTCCCATTTACTTTTGCCGGAATTACCCACATGAGAGCAGTGTACCAGCTGTTCCAGTTCTCCTCCGTTGTAACTTCAACATCAGGTTCCCATTCACCCATTGTGAAAGTGTTTGAAACAATCCTTGTTCCGGGTTTAAGCTCCAGAAGCCTGGGCCGTAACTTAAGATTTATGTCAGGCAGCAGGAACATTGTAATAACTGTGGCTTCGGAGAAATCATATTCGAAAAGATCTGCCTTGATAAATTTTGCCCTTTCGCTTACACCGCTGTCAAGTGCATTTTTTTCGGATAGGGCGACCATATCAGGGTTATATTCAATGCCAAGAGCCTTTGCCCCGATTTTAGCCGCAGCTATAACGGTCCGGCCATCTCCTGAGCCAAGATCAATAAGAATATCCTTATCAGTTACTTTGCCTATTTCCAGCATTTTATCCACAAGTCCATTTGGTGTGGGTACCCAGATAACATCCTTGCCTTCCTGTCCCACATGAGGCTTGTACTCCTGGCTCTGGACATTTTCCTGGGCAAGGCCCAATGCAGGAAGTAAAACCAAGATAATCAGGTTAAATGACTGGCGGGCAATTGTAAAAGTCTTCATAGAAACCTCCTTTGTTAATTTCAATGCGGAACCTGAAAACCTAAATTTACATAAAATATTACGCAAACTATATAAGCTTGTTCACATATTTTGCAATTGAAATCGAAGAAGTCAATGCAGGAGATTCCATTCCTATCAGATTAATGAATCCCGGAAATCCCTTTCCGCTCTCTTCCATGATATAATAATCCCTCAGAGCTTCTCCTGGTTTCTGGATCTTCGGACGTATTCCGGCCATTTCAGGTGCAATGTCGTTAAACTCAAGGAAAGGAAGGAATTTTCTGGCTGACAGCCAGAATGCTTCCTGCTTTGAGGGAGTCAGTTTGTAATCGTAAATATTTGATTCGAGATATCTTACATCGGGTCCAAGTTTGACCCCTCCTCCCATATCAATAGTAACGTGAATGCCTATTCCTTCCATATTATGATGAGGAACAGGATATATAAGCCTGTTTATCAGTTTGTTTTTTGGAGGATTTATCCTGAAATATTCTCCCTTGCAGAACAGGATCTTCAGGTTCTCATCGCTTACTCCAACCATTTCAGAAACCTTGTCTGATTGCAGTCCTGCAGAGTTAATAACAATCTTCGAAGTAAAACTATAACTCCGGCTGTCTGCATCAAGCAGGGTAACAAGATACCCTTCTCCGGTTTTTCTGATCGCAGTAACCTCACTGCCATATACCAGCTGGCATCCGCTATTTATGGCATTGGTCTCATACTGCTTCATCAGTGAATGAGAATCGATGATCCCGGTAGAAGGAGAGAACAAAGCTTTCAGTGCAAAGATATTCGGCTCCATCTCAGCGATCTGGTCCCTTTCAAGCACAGTCATATCATCAACTCCGTTTTCTCTTGCAGTATGCAGTATTCCTTCTATCACCTTTATCTCCTCCTCCGAAGTTGCGACAATCAGTTTCCCGCATCTTTTGAACGGCACATCATATTTCTGACAGTAATCGTAAAGAAGATTTTTGCCCTCAATACAAAGCCGTGCCTTGAGGCTCCCTTTTGTATAGTATATTCCTGCATGAATTACCTCGCTGCTCCTGCTGCTCGTCTCCTGTCCGAATGTCGGGTGTCGTTCAATCAGAAATACATTATCATGGTTACGTGAAACCTCCTCCGCAATTGCGAGTCCCACAACTCCTCCTCCGATTATCGTAATATCCGCATCTGTCATCCGCCTATTGTTAAATCTGAATTGTAAAAATAGTAACTTTATGTCTTTTAACAGTTATTGGAGATATGAACAAATCAATTTACTTTCTTGCTGCTCTTGTAATCCCTTGTCTTTGCAGTTGCGATTCAGAATCCCCGATCGATCGTTATAACATTGTTGCAAGGCATAATATTGAAAACTCAGTTATCGACAGCCTGAGTTCATTATCAGTTGGTAATGGCGAGTTTGCATATACAGTTGATTTTACCGGTCTCCAGACATTTCCGGAATTCTATTCGCGGGGCATATCTCTGGGCACGATGTCGAACTGGGGATGGCACAGCGATAAGAATCCTGAAAATTTCAGCCTGTCAGATGTTTATAAAAAATACAGTGTCAACGGCAGGGATATTGAGTATGTAAATCAGTTCAGGAAAGGGGAGGAGGAGAGAAAGGTCATTGCTTCAGACTGGCTCAGAGGCAATCCGCACCGGATTCACCTTGGGATGATTGGTTTGGACATGATAAGTGATTCTGGCAAGGCTGCTGAAATATCTGATATAAAAGAACCTGTTCAGAAGCTCGATCTGTGGAGAGGTGAAATAGACAGCCGTTTTTCAGTTTATGGAGATCTTGTACATGTGAGAACAGTCTGCCATCCTGACCTGGACCAGATCTCTGTAAGAATTGTTTCCCCTCTGATTGCAAAGAAAAAATTAAGGATTAAGATAAATTTTCCAAATGCGATTGCTGCCTGGAGCGGTTATGATTTCAGTTCTCCTGAAAAACATATAACCCGGCTTGTTTCAGATTCCGGAGATGTTATAGTTTTTAAAAGAGTTCAGGATAATGATGAATACTATCTCCGTGTTTTGAAGAACAAAGCTGATTTGATTGAGGGTGAGAGCCAGACATGGTACCTTGAACCATCACAATCAGATAGCATCTATTCATTTTCGTGCCATTTCTTACAATCGGAAGATGCGGGAAGACCGGTGGCATTTGATGAAACCTCAGCTTCTTCAAGCCTGAACTGGAAGAACTTCTGGACAACGGGCGGAGCAGTTGATTTTTCTGAGTGCACAGATCCAAGAGCGCCGGAGCTCGAACGCAGGGTGATCCTTTCGCGTTATCTTACAAAGATCCAGTGCAGCGGGTCACTGCCACCGCAGGAAACAGGTCTTACATATAACAGCTGGTTTGGGAAATTCCATCTTGAGATGCACTGGTGGCATGGAGTCCATTTTGCGCTGTGGCAGAAAGCTGATATTCTTGAAAAGCAAATGGATTATTATACAACGATCTTTGAAAAGGCTGAGTTAACTGCTCAGCATCAGGGCTACAATGGTGTGAGATGGCCAAAGATGGTTGGCCCTGACGGCAGGGAGAGTCCAAGCACTGTTGGCACCTACCTTATCTGGCAGCAGCCCCATCCTATTTTTTACGCTGAGCTGCTCTACCTGAATGCAGAAAATAAATCTGAGATACTGAATAAGTATAAAAACCTTGTTTTTGCAACAGCTGATTTCATGGCATCCTATGCCTGGTATGACAAAGCAGGTGACCGCTATACCCTGGGCCCGGTGCTTATACCTGCACAGGAAAGTCTTAATAAGGAAACAACAATTAATCCTGCTTTTGAACTAGTATACTGGTACTGGGGACTAAAAACGGCCGGAGAATGGAGAAAGAGGCTAAGCCTTGAGCCTGATCCTGACTGGGATAAGGTGGTGGCTAAAATATCAGCCCTTCCTGTTCAGGATGGCTTATATCTTTGTTCCGAGGACACAAAGGACTCGTATCAGAATCAGCGGTATATGAGCGATCACCCGATAGTATCAGCTGTATCGGGGTTTTTGCCTTCCACGAGGCTTGTAGATAAGGAGATACTTGGAAATACACTTGACACAATAACGAAGAAGTGGAACTGGAAAACAACATGGGGCTGGGATTTCCCTTTGCTGGCCATGTCGGCCGCTTCTATAGACAGGGGAGAACAGGCTGTTGATTTCCTAATGATGGATGCTCCGAAGAACAGGTATCTCATGAATGGCCATAATTACCAGGATGCGAGGCTTTCCATCTATCTCCCTGGAAACGGCGGACTTTTAACTGCAGTTGCAAAGATGTGCGTTGAAGATCAGTTCCCCAAAAATGGAAAGTGGAAGGTAAAATGGGAAAATCTGAACAGGTATGTAGAATAGATGTTTGGAGTGAACTAATGTGCTTGAAGTAATTTGAAAATTTGAAAATTTGAAAATTTGAAGATTAATGTCCCAGCATTTATCGTAGGCACTTCAAACTTCAAACTCCAAACTCCAAACTCCAAACTCCAAACTCCAAACTCCAAACTCCAAACTCTAGTCTCTTTTCTTGCTTTATACTTCAAACCAACAAGTAAATATGAAAAAGTTATTTGCCATCCTTATTCCTCTGGCAATTATTCTGCAGGCCGGGGCCCAGAAAAATTCTGACGGATCAATGCCTCAGTATCTTTTTAATGAGTTTACTGCAGGTCTTGTGAAGATGAAAAACGGGAGCAGGAGCGGAGCTCTCTTTGAATTATAATACAGTTACAGAGAAGTTTGTTTTTGATAAAAACGGGCTTCTTTATGATATGATGAATACAGAACTTATCGATACAGTCTACCTGGATAATAGAAAGTTTGTACCTGTCGGAAAGATTTTCCATGAGGTTCTTGTGGAAGCGCCAATCTGCCTGTTCATACAGCACAGGTCGTCGCTTCAGTCTCCCGGGGCTCCGGCAGGCTACGGAGGGACCTCGCAGGTGTCAAATACAAAAAGCTATTCATCGATTGAACTGGAATCAGGCAGGTATAATCTGAATTTGCCGAGTGATTTTACAGTAAGACCAGATCCGGTTTACTGGGTAAGGAAAGGGAGTACCTACGATAGTTTTATTAATGAGAAGCAATTCCTTAAGATATTTCCCGGGAGGGAGGAGGAGCTAAAAAAATATATTAAGCAAAACAAGATTAAGTTTGATAAAATAGCAAGTGTTGTAATACTTGTAAATCATTGCAATACACTTCCTCAATAGGATCTTATTCTATAACTTCTCTTTGTACAGATTTTTTCAAACCAACCTGTCTGCTGACTTTATCTCAGATATGTTAATGATGTAACTCTTTCTGTTAATTATGTAACAATTATCGGAATATTTCGAGTAAACTTTGCATCGATAAAATCAATACGAATGTAATTTCAAAAGGTACTAATCGATAATATAAAGGTTTATGAAAAGAGTACTGATTGCCCTGGATTATGATCCTACTGCAAAGAAAGTAGCTGAATCAGGATATCTATTTGCGAAAGAGATGGGAGCTGAAACCAGTTTGTTGCATATTGTTTCAGACCCGCTTCACTACAATACCTATAAACATATCAGGGTGATGGGCTTCGCCGGTTACAGGGATTCTGTGCCATTGATCCTGGATGGTGTTGAAGAGCTGAAAAAGGAGTCTCAGAAATTTCTTGACAAGTCGAAACTTCACCTTGGTGATAAAACCATAAAAACAATTGTCGCGGATGGTGATCCTGCAGAATCTATTCTGGCGACCGCAAAAAAAATAAAGGCAGATGTAATAGTTATTGGTTCACACAGTCATAAGTGGCTTGAAAATATTGTAATGGGAAGCGTTACTGAAAAGGTATTGCGTCATACAACAATACCGCTTTTCATTATTCCGACTAAGAAAAAACCCAGATAACTGACTTGGTTTTTTATCAGCCTTCGAAAACTTTCAATTTCACTTTAAGAGAATCGATCTGACTCCTGACATGACAGATTTTGCGAAATAACTAAACAGGAACTTTTCAGGGTCTCTTTCATAAACTATAATTCCCTCTCTTGTTTCATTATGCGGAAGCGGATTGGAATCAAGCACTTTTCTGTTGATAAAGATCGAAAAAATCCTCTCCTTAATTGCCGTGGTATCATCTGATATTTTATTCTTAAGTGCAAGATCCAGTCCTGTATACAACATTGTCATTTTCCCTTTTGCCTGTGTATTATCTGCAATGAAACTAAAATTCATTTCTTCAATTTTACCCGAGGTAGCATAAATAAATGCTGTTTTTTCAAGAAAAGGATTTATTTCCTGCACTTCCATGGCTGCCAGCTTCCCATTCACCGAAAAAGTATTGGAATAATCGTATAGTTTTGCTTTTAGCTGAATTGTAATTTTTCCCTTCCCCATCAGCATTGATTCTGCTTCCAGTTTTAAATATTCGGTTTCCGTTTTGTAAATAGTGTCATTCGTTATGTTGTAGATTCTGGCGCTGGTTCCGGTGAAACTTAATGAGCCTTGTTCATTAGCTCCCTCAGCATGCTCGGTGTAGGTAATATTTCCCTCCGCAAGATCTATTAAATCGATCCGGATAGCATCAGGATACCTGTAAATAATATCCTGGAATGCGGCCTTTTCCATGTGATGGAATTCCTTTCGCTTATCTTTAAAAACTTTCATATCCATTTTTCCGATCTCAACACCGGAGCAAGCGATGGTTCCTGTTCTTATATACTCAGAAGGATTAAAACCATGAACAGAAATGTTGCTGAAGCCGGCTTCGATGCGGCTCTTTTGATATTTATATCGGGATGTGAAATTGTAATCATCGTAATTTGGCTGTATTGAAAAGCTGTCTATACCTAACATTTTTGAATTTGCAGAATATATAATATCCATGAACAGATATGAATACATACTGTCAGCAGAAACAAAAGCAATCTCTTTGGCACTGAAATCAAGCGGATTAAGTATCCTGGAGTTTAAAGTGTCGAGTTTCTCTGCCTGAATCGCATAGAATATCAGATTACCATCTTTAACATAATACGACGCTGCACCCGGATCAGTCTCAAGAGAGAGGGTCAGCTTATCAAAAAGGAGAGTACCTAAACTTATATCAAGAGGAAGAATAACTGATTTGCCGGTTTTGCGGCTTGAATCAATCCTGCCTTTAATGTAACTGTCTGAAACAGTTATTGTCTTTATACTGATCTCTTTCTTGAAAATGGCTTTTGCCAGATTGATTCCTCTTAGCCTTATTGACCCTATTTCTCCGTTTATATCCAGTACCAAAGTGGAATCTATAGTTGTGACTATCCTGATTCTTTCAAGGATTATGCCCCTGGAAATAATTGATATGTGAATCTTTTCCGCTGTTACTGAATAGCCGCCCCTGTTTTCAGCAAGCATTGTCTCTATTCTATTCCTGACCAGGGACTTTACAAGTATAGCCGATAAAATTATGATCAGCAGAAAAGCAGCAGCTGAACCGGTCAATATTTTTCTTTTTGATATCATATGTAATATTTTACCTCCGCCTGATGCTCCTGCCTATCGTCAATCAGTGAGATGAATTTATTATGATAATCAACGCCATCAACTATTACAGTTAATTTTGCATCTGCCTCATGCAGCTGATTTACTGTAATATGATATGTCGTCTCCCGGTACCTGTAGTGAATCTTATAAGATACCCAGTCAGAAGGAATACATGGCTCAATATATAGTTTATCATTTTCTAGTCTTAATCCCAGTAAGGATTCCACAATCAAACGATACATCCATCCTGACGATCCCGTATACCATGTCCATCCGCCTCTTCCCATATGATTTGGCATGGCATAAACATCAGCGGCCATTACATAAGGTTCAACTTTATATCTTTCTGCTTCTTCCGGAGATCTGGCATGATTAATCGGGTTGATCATATTTGTTATTTCCCAGGCTTTTATACTGTCTCCCAGTTTCGCGAATGCCATAGCAGTCCAGATAGCTGCATGTGTATACTGACCACCATTTTCCCTTACTCCGGGTACATATCCCTTGATATACCCCGGGTCCATATCTGATTTGTCAAAAGGAGGGTCAAGCAACTGAACCAGCGAATGTTCGTATCGTACAAGTCTGTTATTCACAGCTTCCATAGCTCTCATTGAGCGATCAGCATCACCTGCTTCTGAGAGCACTGACCAGCTTTGAGAGATGGAATCAATCTGGCATTCAGCATTTTTCGCAGATCCAAGCGGAGATCCATTATCGAAAAACGCACGCATATACCACTCCCCGTCCCAGGCGTTTTTCTCAAGATTTTGCTGAATATTTATTGGCTGTAATACTACAGAGTTCAGCAAATTCAAAGTCCTCTTTACTTTGTGCAACTTTAATGAACTTATTAAGAACTTCATAAAGAAAAAAGCCGAGCCAGACACTTTCGCCTTTACCCTGGTTCCCAACCTTGTTCATCCCGTCATTCCAATCGCAAGTACCGATAAGAGGGAGTCCATGCACCCCAAGTTTGAGTCCATACAGAATAGCCTGTTTGCAGTGTTCGTATAATGTACTTCTTTCTTCTGAACGGCCTGGAAGGTCGTAGTAAGAATCGTCTTCAGGATTTACGGGACGCCCTTCAAGAAAATGACTGTATTCATCCAGAACTCCGGTATCTCCTGTCGCATTTACATACCTGCATGTTGCCAGTGGCAACCAGAGGTAATCATCTGAACAATGAGTACGTACTCCTCTTCCGGAGGGTGGATGCCACCAGTGTTGAACGTCTCCTTCAGAAAACTGATGGGTGGCAAAAAGCAGCAGATGCTGGCGCATGATGTCTGGTTTGGTATGAACAAGAGCCATCAGATCCTGAAGCTGATCGCGAAAGCCGAAAGCTCCTCCTGATTGATAATAGCCGGTTCGTGCCCAGACCCTGCATGCCAGTGTCTGATAAATGAGCCAGCCATTTGCCAGGACATTAAGAGATAGGTCAGGGGTCTCAATCTGCACTGCTGCAATAGTGTGGTTCCAGTATTGCCAGACAGCCTGCAGTGAGGCGTATGCAGCTGCTGATCCGCGAAAACGTTGCAGAATATTTTTCGCATCCTCCATTTCCCTTCCGGAGCCAAGCCTGAATACTATTTCTCTTTGCTGTCCGACACCAAGGTCGAATGGGACCTGCATTGATGCGCAAGGATCCAATGCTACCCCTTTTTTTCCAGAGAGCCGCGACTGTAACATCGCGGCAGGTTTTGTTAAAGTGCCGTTTCGTCCTATGAATTCTGACCGGTCGCAGGTAAAAGAGCCTAATGCATCGTCAGTCTGAAGAAAAGAAACCCGGTTTCCAAAGTCAGGATTATAAGGATTTGCTGCATAAATTGAACTGCTGTTTAAATCTACACTCGTATTCACATGCATGGCGGATTTATGCCTCAGATCTCCCAAAACCCATTCCACATAGGCGGTTGCCGTTAATTTGTATGATCGTGCCGATTCGTTCCTTATTTTTAATACTGAAAACTTTACAGGCGCATCGATGGCAACATAGATCCATAGTTCTGTTATTATGCCTCCTTCGTTATGTTCAAATACGCTATAGCCGAAACCGTGACGGGTGAGGTATAATTTAGATTCGCTGTCAGTTAATGGTGTTGGCGACCAGTAGTGACCTGTTTCTTCGTCACGGAGATATATTGCTTCTCCGCTGGAGTCGGTAACAGGGTCGTTGTTCCAGGGAGTGAGACGATATTCATGTGAATTTTCAGCCCATGTATATGCTGCCCCATTTTCTGAAATCAGAGTTCCGAAGCCCGGGTTTGCAAGAACATTAACCCATGGTGCCGGTGTTATCCTCTCTTTTGAAGTTGTAATAACATATTCCCTCCCGTCAGATGTAAATCCACCCAGGCCATTATAGAATTTCAGGTCCTCTCTGGGCAATACTACATCTGATTTTAGTTTTGGCTTGTATGTACGGGTTGGTTTGAACTTTGAAACAGAATATTCGCCAAAGCCGCGCCGGTTTATCTGGTCTTCCAATGCTCCCCTTGTATCACTAATGATTACACGGGCTACTGTTTGGAACAGGATCCGGTCTTCGTTTGATATCTGGTCTGCGGAGCGCACAAAAATTCCTCCCGGCCGTTCTATTACGTTTGCTTCAATCCCGGCAGCAATTAATCCGATAATTTGTTCCTGCAGGTATTGACGGTACCCTGCACGGTCTTCATTCCATATTACGAGATCGACAGCTAATCCCTTCAATCTCCAGTATGCGTGAGCCTGAACAAGCTGACGAACCAGGTTAATGTTGGCAGGATCTTCAACCTGTAAAAGCACTATCGGTAAATCGCCTGAAATGGAATAACCCCATAAGCCTGATTGACCGCGATGGTTTTTAATGAGAATCCCTTTCTCTGCCCTTAATGAAGGATTGGCAAAAATTATTGAACTGGCAAGCCGGCTATATAACTGTGCATCCGATTCGCTGGCATTTATCTGGCGCAATATTACCTGGCTGTGTGTCCATGCGAGCTCAAAAACACGATTTGCGATTTGCTTATCCTGGTATTTTTCTACGAGATTTAAAGCTCCTTCACGCGATTCACTTACCCCGGTAACAATGTCAATCGCTGCAGATCCCTCAGGTTCCAGAACTATCTGGAATTGTATTGCAACTATCGGATCGAGCACTGAGCCCTGACTTCCAGAGAGGGATTTTGATCTTGTCATTGCATCTGGCGACACAAGACTATTTCTGCGTCCTATAAATTGCAACCGTTCTGTTTCATATGTGATATTCCTGATTTCAGCCCCATGAACCGCCATCAGGTGAAACATCCATGGCGAATTCTCTCCTGCTGATCTGGGCCGCCTCGAGCAAAGAATGGCCTGTCGCTGGTAGATAATTTCTGTCTGAACGAAAAGATTACTGAAGGCAGGATGTGCCAGATCGGCATCGTTAGGAGCCATTACAACCTCTGCGTAGCTTGTTATATCAATAATCCTGTTTGCCCGTGTCCGGTTTGTCAGCAGGACCCTTCGTAATTCGATATCATCTTCGGGAGATACAACGATTTCGGTATGTGTGTCAATATCGTTATCGCGCCTGCGGAATTCAGCACGTCCTTCTGAAAATATGGCTTCATATTTCTCAGGTCGTTTAAGGGTGGGCTGATAGGTTGTCGACCAGAAATTTCCATTTTCAGCGTCGCGGATATAGCAAAAAGCGCCCCAATTGTCGCAGGTGCTGTCTTCCCGCCATCGAGTCACGGCTAGATCTTTCCAATGACTGTATCCCCCGCCTGAATTTGTAATTAACACCCGATACCTTCCTCCATTTGACAGCATCTTGACTTCAGGGAATATAGTGTCAGGAGTATTAAAAACACGAAGAGGCATCTCCTGGTTGCCTGATACAGGCCGGACATTAGCTACACCGGAAGTATGCGAAAAGAATGTAGTAGCTCTTGGGATCTTTTCCTGAAGCAATAATAAAGTTGCCTGAAACAGTGGAAACGCCTCAAATCTTTTTTGCATCGGATGATCCAAAAGAACAGACGCAAGTGAAAGAAAGCTCATTCCCTGGTGATGAGCCATGAAAGATCTTACTACAGCATACGACTGGCCCCTTGGTAAACGGATCGTGGTATAATCAATAGCCTCATAGAAACCATATTCTCCCATAAATCCTTCATCATCAAGACGCTTGAAATTATGGTAAGCTTCCTCAGGCATAACCATCAACGCAAGCGCAGTAGCATATGGAGCAATGACCAGGTCTTCTGAAAGTCCTCTCTTAAGACCCAATCCAGGCACTCCGAATGCCCTGTACTGGTAATTTTGTTGCGCATCAACACTATTATATCCCGATTCCGAAATTCCCCAGGGTACTCCTCTGAATTTTCCATATTCTATCTGTCGTAAAACTGCCTCCTTGCAAGTTTTATAAAGCAGACTATTTTCATATTCCGGCATAATTATGAGAGGCATGAGGTACTCGAACATCGAACCGCTCCATGAAAGAAGAATTGGCTCGCCGTTTATAGTTGTCAGGAGACGGCCAAGTGCAAACCAGCTTTCCTGAGGTATCTGGTCCTGCGAAATTGCCACAAAGCTCGATAATCTTGCTTCTGATGCCAGTAAATCATAATAACTTGAATCGCGGCGCCTGTCTTCAACATTATATCCGACCGTTTGTAAATGACGCGACTTGTCATAAAGAAATCCATATTCCATGTCAGCGAATTTTCCGGATTTCCTTATAAGCGATTCTATAAGTTCAATCCTTTTCTTCGCATTATCGCTATAGGCAATTTCCCTTAGAGTCGGGATAGCATTGATATCGTTGGAATAGCCATGTATGTCAGGTAAGTCCGGATTTAATATCCATGGTGTCAGGTAAAACAATTCGTTAAGAGCATCCTGGCATTGCCGCGAAAGATTGTTCGCCCAGACTTTGTTTTGTTCGTCAGTCTCAGCGTAAAGTGCATTTGTAATTTCGGCAGATGATTTTGCAAGCTTTTCAAGGCACTTTCGCATATATCCGAGATTGACGGGGTGATCACTTAGTATAACATTCAGGTCTTTACTGAATTGAACTATCTGGTCTGGAACCTGTTTTCCGGTTTTCTCGATAAGGATCTGTAATGTATCATTGATCCCTTCGAAGAGACGCGGCCCCAGGATTAGCTGATCAGGAAGAGTAATAAGTCCTTGTTTAAGGGTAAGCAGATGGCCGGCAAGATTTCCGCTATCGACAGAAGAGACATACAGTGGCCTTAATGGTTTCAGTGACTGAGTATCGTACCAGTTAAAGAAATGACCCTGATATTTTTCCATCAGGTTCATTGTATTGAAAGACTTTGCTGTTCTTTCGAGAAGCTCACCGGTATGAATGTACCCAAAATCAAATGCAGACAGGTTTGCAAGAAGTGACAGACCCATATTGGTTGGAGAAGTCCTGTGAGCAATAACTGCTACAGGATGTTCCTGGTAGTTGTCGGGCGGTAACCAATTATCCTCCGGACCGACAAAGGTCTCAAAAAATGACCATGTTTTTCGTGAAAGTTTCCTGAGAAATTGATATTGCTTTTCAGTCAGTTTTGCCTTGTGAGGCATCAAAGGCAGACTTATCCACCAGGCTATTGCAGGAAAAGCAAACCATAGCCCGATGATTGGCCACAGCATTGCAAATTTTGCAGGGTATAAGATCAACAGGCAGGTTGCTGAAAGAACAGATATAAATGGAGATATCCACATCTTCGTGAAATAGTCGAAAAGCTTAAACCTGCTCTGGTGTTCATTACCTGTTGCAGAATTCCATTCCAGAAGCCTGTTTTTTGATATGATCAACCTCCAGCAGGTTCTCAACAATGAATTCATACTATAATATGCTTCATATGGCAGGCTTATCAGCATAAACAGGGCCTGGTGAAACTGCCTTGCTACCGATTGCCTGGCAGAGTTCAAATGTTGCCTGATGTTAACTTCCTCCGGTTTCTGAAGAATATCTGCTATTGTGATAATCATTGAGGGGATCAGAATAATTCCGATTACAACCAAAGTCCAGAACCATGATGATGTTAATATAGTCCAGCCTGAAATCAGAAGCAAGGTTAACCCAAATGGGATAAGGCTGCGCCTCAGATTATCAAGGATCTTCCACCACGAGAGGAGTGATAAGGGATTTCTCCGGGAGTTTCCATTTAATTTTGGCAATACCGGGAACAGCCATGGTAACAACTGCCAGTCACCTCTTATCCATCGCGACCTTCGTGTTACATCTGTAGCGTAACTTGCCGGATATTCCTCAAACAGAAGGACATCGCTCAATAGTCCTGAACGGGTATAACAACCTTCGAGCAGATCATGGCTTAGAATTCTGTTTTCAGGAAGCCGGTTTCTGAGTGTTTGTTCAAATGCATCAACATCATAGATGCCTTTGCCTATAAATGATCCCTCTCCGAAAAGATCCTGATATACATCCGATATTGCACGGGTATATGGATCTATTCCTGGTTCGCTGCCAAAAAGCTTTGCATACCTTGACCTGTTGGTGCCGGGCAAACTCACTGCAACACGAGGTTGCAGTATTGTGTATCCATCAGTTACCCGCTTTTTAACAGCATCGTATTTTGGCCTGTTCAGAGTATGCGCCATGGCCGCGATAAACTGACGGGCTGAATCACGTGGTAACTGGGTGTCTGTATCAAGAGTAATAACATATTTTATTTTTTTAAGTACATCAGTGTTGCCAATGATCAATGAGAACAGATTTTCATTGTTTCCGCGCAGAAGGGCGTTAAGATCTGATAGTTTTCCCCTCTTCCGTTCATAACCCATCCAGATCCGGTCCCTGGGATTCCATTTGCGGGGACGATGAAACAGGAAAAATGTATCATAATCATCTCCCGGGTATTTTTCATTCAGATAAATAATTTTTTTGCCAATCATCTGAACAAGTTTGTCGTCTTCTTCTGATTTTTCATGCGCTGAATCTTTAAAATCGGTCAACAAGCCGAAATGAAGATTTTCATCGCGATTTGCCAGAAAACGCACCTCCAGAGCTTCTGATAGTTCATCAATATTCTGGGGGTTCATCAGAATGGCAGGAACAACCACAAGGGATCGTGATTCGGAGGGATCCCTTTGGAGTAATCAAGCCGAGGCAAAGGATTTGGATTTACCAGAATTGTAGCCAGCCAGTTCACAATAGCTATTGACAGGTAGCTTGAACATAAAAACAGGAGAAAACCCAGGACCCAGATATGCCAGCTGCCAACTCCATCGCTTTGGGCTTTCTCAAGCAGGCTCCAGCTAAATGCTGCTGTCAGCAAAATAATTGAGCCCAGATAGAAAATTAGAGGAAACCGGGAAATGGTTCTTTTACATAACGAAGAAAAAGTATGTTTTGTCTTTGTAAAGTGTTCAAGCTGAGGCAACCCTTTACCAATCAGGTAAAATCCCACATGTGCCGTGCGGTCCTCTTGTCCGTTCAATTCTGCCCCATTCATAGCAAGAGTCACAGAGGCGCGTGCAACTTCAATTTCAGAAAAGCTGCTTTTTTTTGCAATTCTTTCTATAACATGACGATAGTGATCGCGGGTGTCGAAATCCATTGTCACGTAAGAATCAGCAGGGTCATGCAGCAACACACGTTCGACATGACTCAATGATTCAACAAATTCACGCCAGTCTAAAGCGCTGAGAAGCCGAAGGCTGCCAGTACTGTTGCTTATCGAGACCTGATCTGCAGCTTGCTGCTGGTTTCCATACTGGATTAATTGCTCAGTTGTCTGAATTTGATTCTGAAAGCCGCTGTTCAATCCAGGTCAGTGGAAATGCCAGGGCAGGGCCTTGCCCCTGCAAGCGACGAACAAACTCTGACACGAAAGGAGTAGACATCGGAGGATCTGACCTTGCCATGTCAGCAATTATCAGGATCAGGCTTTTTGGGTCCTTTTCTTGCTGTTTCTGTCATCTTGTCGGCCCCCATCAATCAGCGAGTTCCCGGTCGATCAAGCCGGCGGCAACCCTGACTGCAATACGACGGAGGTTTTCAATCAGGGCAAGCCGCAACATAATGGGAATAGCCCACAATTACCGAATTTCAGGGTGGTAATCGTTTGATATGCAGTACCAAAACGACGCAGGTTTTCCGGGTCGATGTGCCCCTCGCCATGAGAAATGATCTCCTCAGCAATGTCATATACACGAGGAAGTCCGGCAGAAAGGCCATTCAGTAAACGAGGCAATTCCCTGCTATAATTCTTTGGCAAATGCCTTCTTCCGGTTCGGATCTGTTCTTCAATCAAATAAAAATTATCAAGCAGCCATTCTCCCGCAGGAGTGATCTGACGATTGCGTTTCACTGCATCTGAAACAAGTTCATGTACCTCGAGAAGTATAGCTTCATTTTCAGCAAGACGGGACAGCAACTGCTGGTCAGGTTCAACTTCGGGGCCCAGCATATGTAACCCTGCAAGGGTTTTTCCATGCTGCTCCATCTGTTCAGTGCTGAATAATTCAGAACGTAACGGAGCTTCCCCGTCAGCATATCGTTGCGACAGATCACCTTCCCAGATACGGGATTTCAGGAGCTGCAAGGAATCGTTAATTATGGAGGGCCCGATCTTCATGTATGTTCTGCTTGAAATTATGGAGATAAAACTCTGGTTGCCAGATAATGAAGCTTAGCATCTTCATCAGTCCAAAGTTTATTGATATTGTGTGAGATAAGTGTTATATAACTTTGTAAAGAAGTTACATTATTATCACTTTTAATGACGCTCAGAAATATTTCATTTATCTTTGATATATGTTGAATTATGGGCAAAAAGATTTCTAAATAAATATTAATATGGCAAAGACAATTATCAATAGCTGGTACATGATCCTGATAAAAGGGATCATCCTGACAGCACTGGCATTCTTTGTATTGTTCAATCCTGAAGACACATTTAAAACTGCAGCGTTCTACCTTGGGATTGGCTTTTTTATTATGGGTATAGTCCTTGTGATCAAAGGCCTTCCAAAGAGGAAGGAGGGAGAGACCTGGAACTGGGATATCCTTGAAGGGATCGGGATCTAATTCTAGGCTTTTTGCTCGTTGTGGCTCCTATGGCTCTTGCTGCAATCATTTCCCATACTTATGGGTATCTGGGCAGGTTTTTATGGAGTCATTCAGATAATTGACGCTTTCAAAGCAAAGGATAACAGGTTGTTAATGATTATTATTGGCATAATTATTATCCTGCTTGCGGGAGTAATAATCTTCAATCCATTATTACTGGGGCTTACAATAGCTATATGGCTGGGCGTTCTGCTGCTTGTTGCAGGGGTATATAATATCTACCTTGCAATTAAGATCAAACAGGGCAAGAAGGAAATTACTGCCTGAAATGCAATAGAGAGGGCCTACGCACCTATAAATACGCCAAACATCTGTTTATGCCTTTGCAAAATCGGATTAGTTGATTATTTTTGTGCTCACTAAACGTCCATCTTCGCTAAAGCTACGGTGGATAAAACGGGG
>CAVXUP010000010.1:0-151880 GCA_963765005.1 uncultured Bacteroidales bacterium | reverse complement strand
ACCCACGACTCCACATCTCTCTGCCACCATTCCCGGAACCAGAGGTGGTAGTCCTGAGACCTCTTTGCAGTTTCCCACATATCAAAGATTTCATTAATGACTACAATGCCTAACCGGTCGCAGGCATCGAGTAATGCTGATGAGGGCGGGCTGTGGGCAGTGCGGATTGCATTGAACCCGCTGTTTTTAAGTACTTCAATTTTTCTTTCCTCAGCGCGGTCGATTGAAGCAGACCCCAGAGGCCCGTTATCATTGTGTATACATCCGCCTATCAGTTCAACCGGCCTGCCATTTAATGTAAATCCGTTCTGAGCATCAATTTTTATACTCCGGATCCCGAAATGAGCTTCCTGAACATCAGTTACTTTGTCATTTATAAGTACAGATACTCTGGCCATATAAAGTTGAGGTTCATCAATAGACCACAGCGATGGCATTACTACCTGAGCTTCCTGAATAACATTGCAGGCCTTTCCTGAAACCACTGAAGAATTTTTGGTAATAGCCGCAACCAGCTTACCTTCCGGATCAAGCAACTCTGTTCGCAATTCAATTTCTTCATTATCGTTACCGCTGTTTACGATAGTTGCAGCAACTTTCACCACAGCTGAGTTTTCAGATACGGTTGGGGTTGTAATGTACAAGCCGCCTGAAACATCTATGTGAACCTGTTCTTTTAAGATAAGCCAGACATGTCTGTTAATACCTGATCCTGAATACCATCTGGAGTTCATCCCCTCATTTCTGACACGAACGGCAACAATGTTAGGCGTGCCCGGAGGATTCAGATATGAAGTAATATTATAATAAAAAGGAGTATATCCATAAGGATGAAATCCAAGATGTTTCCCGTTAAGCCAGACATCTGATTTCATATATACACCATCAAACTGAATGTATACATTTTTATCCTTATCCTTTTTGCTGATTGTAAATTTTTTTCTGTACCAGCCTGTACCACCCACCATATATCCGGAACTGCCTTTATCAATGGCAGATCTGTCAAATGGCCCTATAATATCCACACCATTCTGCCCTGGAAGATCTTCAATACTCCAGTCATGCGGCACGTTGATAACCCTCCAGTTGGAATCATTAAAGCTGGGGAACTCAGCACCTGAAAGAGTGTCTTTCATAAAGAGCCAGTCCTCATCAAATGAGGCCATTCTTCCACTTGTGGAATTTTCAGTCTTATTGCTGACCGAGATAACAGAGAGAAAAACAAATGCCAAAATCAGGAATATTAAACTGAAAGAACTCCTGATTAAAAACTTTCCCGGCTTTTTCATAATCTTAAAAACTCAGGCAAAATATAAAACTCTAAGCAACCAAATTTAAGGTTTTATAATAAAATACCGGGTTGGCAGGTGACATAAATCATTCAATTGGATTTTTCAAGCCCGACTTTTAACGAGACGTTTAATAATAGCAATAAATCGTTAGGTTTTAAAAAAAAACTATATTTACAAATATAGCCAGCCAGATCGAATGAATATAAGAACTTCCATATTGATTTTTTTCTTATTTTTCTTTTTAGATTCCATTGTGGTCTTTCCGCAGAATACAACGATTGATGGTTATAAAGGTCTCTGGTTCAATGCCGGACAGCCTTCCGAGTATGGTTATTATTTCTCTGGCGGTGTCGCTACTTATAATTCGCGGTACAGACCTGTTGCAATTTTTTCTCCGGAAGTAAAGAAGACCTTTTTTTTATATGGAGGAACATCAGGTTCCGATGAAAGACATCTGCTGATAATGGCATCTTATTTTGACCACAGGCTTCATCAAGTGCCAAAACCTGTCGTGGTGTATGATAAGATGGGAGTACGTGTACCATATGACAATGCATCAATTTCGATTGGTCCTGGCGGTTTTATCTGGGTATTTGTAAGTGGCTGGGGCCGAACGCGTCCGGGATTGATATTCAGAAGTTCAAAGCCATATTCTATTGAGTCTTTCGATGAAATAAAGAAATGCGAGATGATTTCTCCACAACCATGGTGGGCGGAGAATAGTGGATTTTTGTTAATGTTTTCCAGATTTGCAAAAGGGCATGAGCTATATTTTTCGTCAAGCAGTGATGGAGAAAAATGGTCTGATGCCAAAAAGCTTGCAAGTCTGGGGGGCCATTTCCAGGTCTCGGAGCTTTCCGGGGAAAAGCTTGTTACAGTTTTTAATTATCACCCTGGAGGGGATATGTACAAACAAACAAATATTTATCTGCTCCAGACTGAGGATCTTGGAAGGACCTGGAAGACGATAGACAACAAAGCAATTGAAACTCCGGTTACTGATGTTAAGAATGACGCTCTTATTAAGGATTATGAAGCAGAAGGGAAACTTGTTTATATCAGTGACCTCAGTTTTGATAAAAATGGAAATCCTGTGATACTGTTAGTCCTGGCAAGGGATTTCAGGCCCGGACCGGATGGAGGGCCAAGGGAATGGATGATTGTACACCGCAAAGATAATAAATGGAATTTCAATAAAGTTTGTGAATCGGACCACAACTTTGATATGGGTTCACTCCATATTAAGGGAAATGAATGGAAAATTATCGGTACTACTGAACCGGGACCGCAGAAATATGGAAGCGGTGGCGAAGTTGCCTTATGGATGAGCAGGAACGAAGGAGTCAATTGGGAAAAAGTCAGCAACCTGACAAATAACAGCATAAATAATAACTCCTTCGTACGCCGTCCGGTCAATGAAAATAAGGATTTCTATGCCTTTTGGACCGATGGGAATGCGGATAGAATTTCACCATCCATGCTGTACTTCACAAATGATAAGTGCAACAGAATATGGGTTTTGCCCTCTGAGATGAAAAGCAGTATGGAAAAACCCGTCAGGATAAAATAGATTTACGGCAGATTATATACTCGGGAAGCGTTATCAAAAAGAATCATTTTCGCAACAACTTTTGCTTCATGCTCAGAGAAATAACCATCTCTTACCTTGTTGCATAAGACATTAGATATAATTCGTTTTGCCACTTTCAGTTCGCTATAGATATTCTCCACAGCCATGCAGTCGCCTCCGAAAGCCATCAACTTGCTTACCGGAACAGTTTCCAGCCATTCGTTAAGGTATCTTTCACTATAAGAAGGAGAGATTGCATATGCCCAGTTCATATCAATATAGACATTTCTATAGTTTTTTGCCAGGGCTGACAGTTCTCCGCCGAAAGGATAACTCCCATGGTAAAGCACAAATTTTATTTCCGGGTATTCATTGAACAGATTAGTCAGTAAAACCGGATTCGTGTTACCTAATATTTTACCCTGGCCGGCCTGTATTCCTGTATGAAAAGCTACAGGGATCTTATATTCTTTTGCCAGGTCCAGCAAATTGTGAAGCATATAGTCCTGGAGCGGTTTTGCATCTTCGAATGTGATAACATGATCTTCTTCTCCGTTAACCAATGAACGAAAAACTTTTTTCGCAGCATCATGTTCGACTTTTTCAAAGTTCAGGGTGCGATAATATGCAACAAAAACTTTAACAGCAATCATTCCTTTTTTAACTTCCTTTTCAAATGCTGTCCGGAGAGATTTGTCAAAGTCTTCAAGGTTATATATTGGATCCAGTTGCAGAATCGCAAGGGAATCTATCCTGTACTTCGACCTTACAGTCAGCCAGCTGTCAAATCTTGTTTCATAACGGAAAAAGTCATCCATCCCGGGCATATTATTCCCGTCCTTAATTACATACTTGATCCTGCACGAATCTTTAAGGATCCGGTCATACCAGTTTGAAGAATATGCCTTTACTATATTGTCGGAGAGTTTGTCTACTGTTGATTCATTTAAGGCGTCTATACCATACAGGTCTTTTATGCCGGACAAAATTATTCTGCTGAAAGAGGTATTGAATGTGTTTTTAAAGTATGGGCTTACCAATTTCCATTTTTGAATCGGGGTCAGTTCTTCATTAAACAGATAATTGTAGAGGGAATCAGGCATCCCCGCCGAACGCAGGTCATCATAACCGTTTTGCAGAAATAGCAAAGAGAAATCCATGAAATAACTATCTTTTATAATCTCAGGATCTAACAGATGTTCATGTGTATCAATAATCCACAGTGAATCAATGAAATTCCTGATCCTGATATCATATCCGGTTTGTTGTAATGTCCTGGTCTGACCCTCTCCTCTAAGGGAACTGGAAACAGTAAGAATGATAAGTATTAAAAATCGAAATTTCATACTGAAGAGCGGTTGCCGACAATTTTGTTATGCCGGAGAATCTGACTTTTTTGGAGTAATTCTGATTTCCAGTTATTTAACAAGTACTGATTTTACATTAATTTCCAAGTGCATAAATAAGCGTTATCAGGGAGATAGACCAGAACAATTTGCCGATTATTCCGGCAGTTAAGTATTATTAACATAATTTATTTATGATCGGCATGTCTGCTCATTTTTGAAACTGAACGATAATGCTTCCAAACTTTAGGTTTTGGCTAGTACAAAAACCCAAATAGCCAGACAGGAGCTTTATTTCCGGAACCAGTTTCAAGATTATCCGAAGCAATAATCCAATTATCAAGGTGCCTCACCTGTTCGCTATTCTTGCCTTTCCCCACCTACTTCAATAGTCAATCCATTGGTAATAAAGTCACCTTCCTCAGGAGAACTTACATTAAAACCTGCATTAAGCAGTTGATTCAGAACAAATGTTTCCCTGATATTGCCAATATCCGGTTTCTCTTTGAGGGCAAGGCGAGATTGCTGTTTTCAAAAATATTTTGTCGGGTTTTTGTAATGTTGAGACCCCTTTCCCTTCAGAACTGAGAGGATTGAGCAATCTTCATCTCTTAGTTGGTAGATGTATTGATAGACGCTATCTCTGCTCAAATCGAGCTTCCTGGCCAGTGCAGATATATTTGGTTTAAATGGTACAGATTCTGCTATTACCCCCAACAATTTCTTGACTTTTATTGATGTACCTGAATTGTAAGAAGCGATATAGGAAAGGTCTATGTCAACAATCGTATTTATCACCTGTTGCAATTTCATCATATAGGTATCTTCCCCTTCTGCAATAATAGGCAGATAGCCGACTTCCAAATACTTACGAAATGCCGGTAACGGGCGAAAACCTTCCGTAATCATTCTGCTAATGCTCTGGTGATTATTGATGATATCATTAATATTGATTGCATCAAAACTGATCCCTCGCGTAAATAATAAAAACTCTCGAAAAGACAGTCCTGCAAGCAAATAAGTAATTACTCTCCTGCTTAAATCAGCTTCACCACGATAAATATCCAATGCAGAAGAGGCTGAAAAAACGACATGCATCTCTGGTAACCCATCGTAAATGTTTTTCAATTCAGCTGACCACATGGGGTATTTATGAACCTCATCAATAAATAAAAACTTCCCTCCCTGCTTGTACCAGTCACTTGCAACATCAAACAAGCTATGAGTATAGAACCAGCTATGGTCAGCTGTGATGTAAAGTGCATCTGCCGGAGCTCCAAGATCATATTTTAAATGCTGTAACATCAATGTGGTTTTTCCTGCGCCTCTTGGACCTTTAATCCCAATCATCCGATGCTCCCATTTTATCTTGCCATGCAAATATCTTCGGAAATCATTTTTTATCTGCCGAAGAATATTTTCCTGAAATTCTATTAGACTTTCCATTTTATGTCGATTCTGTACGACAAATATACAATATATAATGTAGATTACGTTCGACATAATATTTTGCCAGATTCTACCTGCTCCGGCAATAATTCATTTACTATGTGATCGTTGGTGTAGCACTTGTCGCCCTCTGTGCAGTTGAGAAGGTATTAAAACACAGAAGTACTCCAACCTTTACGATATTTTCGCTGTATGAATTTATCGGCTTCAGGATAATTCGGAAACTTCATTTTAACCGGATCCCATTCAAGTAACTGGTCCGGAACCCTTATTGCTACTGTACCCAGTAAGATTGCCTCTGTCATTGGACCTGTCCGGGCGAAGTGTGATTCCGCCTCAGGGCCTCCCAGGCATGCAATTATATAGTTATTGTAGTGATTCCCCGGTTCAAATTTCGGAATGACATGATCCTTAAACTTACTCTCGGGCAAGAGAACTGTGGTGCCCTGGTGAGGTATAAGCAGAGCACCTTCCGTACCAATCAGCATCGCCGACTCTGCAGGATATTCATCACCCGGAAACATGTCCATTACTTCCTTTGGAGGATAAAACTCACCATCGAACCATTCAACCTGGAGTAACTCTTTTTCAGTGAAACTGTTGCCCGGGAACATCCATGTGATATGATCGCTCTGAGGCCAGTTATCAGCCCTTCGTTCCGGGGATTCTTTCCACGACTTCTGTACCTCAGCAATAACAGATACAGGGGCCTTCAATTCAAGCCCTTTCCACACAGCATCAAATATATGACATCCGATATCTCCCGACCATCCGGTTCCAAAGTCCTGCCATGCCCTCCACTTCATTGTATGATAAATCACAGGGGCGAATTCCCTCTCCGGAGCAGTCCCGGTCCAGAGATCCCAGTCAAGAGTTGGCGGTGGTGCTTCCCCCTTCGGCGGACGCGGACCTTCCACCCGGTATTCAACAGCGCCCGGCCTGTTAGAACAGAGGTATATGTTTTTTACCTTTCCAATTACTCCTTCTTTAATAAGTTTAACACCTGTCTGGTCTCCGACAGTAGCCGCATATTGTGTTCCCAACTGCGTAACTACGCCTGCTTTCACCGCTGCCTCTGTAAGAACCCTAACTTCTGCCACATCGTGACACATGGGTTTCTGACAGTAAACATGTTTCCCTTTTTGTATTGCAGCATAAGCAATGGCAAAATGGTTATGATCGGGTACAGTAACATTTACAGACTCAATGTTTTTTGCTTCCTTTCTGAGGAGTTCACGCCAGTCGGAATAGGTTCGGGCCTCAGGAACAAGTTCAGATGCCTTTTTTAGTAATTCTGCATCTACATCACATATTGCAGCAATCTTAACATTGGGGTGCTGCATGAATTTTTTGAGATCTCCCAATCCCATTCCCCCGACTCCTATACAGGCATGGTTAAGAATGCCATCCTTAGAGGCAGAACCTGATGAACATCTTATGATAAATGGCGTTGCAGCTGCGGCTGCTGCGACTGTTTGAATAAACTTCCGGCGCGACTGTGAATGTAAATCATTTTTCATAACAAATGGATTATGGATTCCGTAAAATCGGTTTATTTCATACTATTGAAATACTGTGCTCTATCAAAATTAAGAATTATTATCTACTTTATTACCACCACAATATTAATGCTGCAATTAATAGCTAACTGATCAACTATCCTTTGTAATGATAATCAAGCCGTCCTGAAAGAAAAACATCATTGATTTGCTCCTGACTTACTGATGGGTCCGATGGGAGTGAGTCTCGATGAAACATCCACTGCCTGATACTGGATACTTTCCGGCCAGATTCCTGGTTTTGAATGAAAAAGACTGCAACATTTGCTTTTTGGTACCTCTGGACTTCATTAAATTAAAAATCCACCCTTCATAACTAAGGTATGTAAATTGAGATATAAATATACCTTTGTAAGAGATATTTTTTCTGTCAGAATATAAATAAAAATGATAAAGTTCAATCGGGATATCCTGAAGAATTCAGCCATAATGCTTGGGTTCGGAATTCTGACAATTCTTCTGGGTTACATCAGGTTTGTGATCCCCGGATTGGGAGGAGCAGGCAGCGATATGCGCGAAATAGGCGTATTGCTAAGTATAATATTCCTTCCAAACTGGGTATATATGCTCGGTGTTTCATTCATTGGTTCACTGAGCTTCCCGTTGGATAATCTTGAGGTATCTACAATTCTTATGCATTGCACCGCAAGTCTTTTTGGCTGGTTCTTCTATTCATATATAAAAAACAAGACCAGGAATGTATACTTACTTGCTGGCATGTGGGCAATAATGGTTATTTTATACTACATTGTTTTTTTAATCCCGACCTTAATAATTGTCTTATATCTGTATAAGGTTATTCCCGGCAATGAAATATTCACGAATTATACAAATGTCCTGATTGCTTACAAGTTCGAGTTATTTACATCAGTAACTGTGACAGCTCTGGTTTTAGCTCTTTATAAAACAAACAGATTGATTCAAATCAGGAATAAAGAACTTGAGCAGGCATTATTGAAATCTGAAGAGAGCGATAGATTAAAAACTGCCTTTATCAGTAATATTAACCACGAGATCAGGACTCCCCTAAATGGGATTCTCGGATTTACAAATCTGATCATTGACCCCGGTTTAGATAAATTGAAACGCGCAGAATATGGTAAGCTAATTATTTCAAGCAGTCACCGGCTATTGTCAATCGTATCTAATCTGATTGATATCAGCATAATTAAAACCGGTCAGGTAAAACTTGTAAAAGAACCCGTTTCAATTCATGATTTGTTCGACAACATTTACGAGAATTATTCGTCACTGGCAAAGGAAAAGAACCTCCTTTTTAAAATAGACCGCAGTGAAATGAGTTCTGACGAAGTTATCCATATTGACAGGAACAGTCTGAAGCAAATCCTGGAACACTTGCTGAATAATGCGTTTAAATTCACTCAGGTTGGTTCAGTAAGTGTCCACTATGTAAAAAAGGATAACCATGCTACTTTTTCTGTCAGTGACACTGGTCCGGGGATACACCCCTCAATGCAGAATAAAATATTTGAGCACTTCTCCAAGATTGAGAATCAAAATGAAGAATTCCACCCTGGTACCGGTCTCGGGTTGTCAATTTCAAAAACACTTGTAGAACTGCTTGGAGGCAAGATCTATGTTGAGTCTTCTCCGGGAAAAGGATCTGTGTTCTCATTTTCCTTTCCAGACAGGCAAATAAAAGAATAGGTGCAAAAACCGATACTGAACAATAGTTTTCAAAACTTAAACCTTAAACATCAGAATATGAAATCTGACAGACGCAAATTTCTATCACAATCCCTTGCCTCAGTAGCTGGAATAGCTATGCTGCCATCCGATTTTTTTGGCGGGAACCTCAATAGTAACTTACAGCCTGATATAATAATACTGAAACCTGAGAAACGTTCCCCTCCAAAAGAATCAATCATGTTCTCCGTAATAGGCCTCAATCACAGTCATATTTACGGCATGGCGGATGCTCTGACCAAAGGCGGCGGACAATTGGTTTCCGTATATGCCAAAGAGCCTGAATTACTTCAGAGTTTCATAAAAAGATACCCCAAAGTTAAAGTAGCAGCCAGCGAAGAAGAAATTCTCGGTGACAAGACCATTCAGCTTGTTGCCAGTGCTTCCATCCCTGTCGAAAGGGCACCGCTCGGGATACGCGTTATGCAGTCAGGCAAGGACTTCATGGCAGATAAGCCGGGCATTCTCACTTTAGCTCAACTCAAAGAGGTAAAAAAGGTACAAAAGGAAACGAAGCGTATTTATTCAATAATGTACAGCGAACGGCTTGGCAACCCGGCCGCAGTAAAAGCCGGAGAACTTGTCCAGGCAGGTGCTATCGGCAAAGTGGTACAGACAATTGGTCTGGGGCCTCACAGAATGACTCCGGCTACACGTCCCGACTGGTTTTTTGTTCCTGACAAGGCGGGAGGAATACTGTGTGATATCGGATCACATCAGTGCGACCAGTTCCTCTTTTATACAAACTCAAGACAGGCTGAAGTGAGCTATTCTCAGATTGGCAATTTCAGAACCACAAAATATCCCGATTACCAGGATTTCGGTGATATGCTGGTGCGCGGTACCGGAGCCACCGGCTACATAAGGATAGACTGGTTCACTCCGGATGGACTTGCCACCTGGGGCGACGGACGAACCTTTATTCTCGGCACAGAAGGCTATATTGAAATGCGAAAGTATATCGATATTGCCGGCCGTAAAGGGGGAAATCACCTGTTTCTTGTCAACCAGAAGGAGACAACGTATTTCGATTGCTCGGCAGTATATATGCCCTATGGAGAACAACTTGTAAGCGATGTGGTCAACCGTACCGAAACTGCAATGACACAGGATCATTGCTTCCTGGCTACTGAACTGGCTTTGATTGCACAAAAGAAAGCTTTTAAACTGAATGGTTGAATATGCCTGGAATCTGGCAGTTATGTTTTAAATACTCCATATAGGTAAGATCCCCAGGTTCTTGAAACATGTAATATCGTTCAGGCCATTAATTCTTAAAGAAGAATTCTTTTAACCAGTATTTAAAAACAGGGTCGAGAAAAGAAATTTCCTTTCCATTGACTTCAATTATCTCTTTCTCAATAAGCATTCTCTTTGCTTTTACAACATTGGCTGAGGTACCCAGCTGATAGGTTTGAATTGTGCTTTGGGAACTCAATTGATCTATATCATCTGTCAGAGCTTTAAGCAGGTTAAGCTGAGTCCGGTTCAAACCGTCAGTTAAATTCTGAAAAAGCAGACTTAACTGCAGTATCAGGTTTTGAAATGACTCTGCTACTATCTCACGTGAGCAAAAACTATCAGTTCTTAACCATGATTGCTGTGCCAGCTGCTGAACATAATACGGGTGACAATCAGTAAGTTCAGCAATCAATCCTGCTTCGGCATTACCGATCTTCTTGCCTGTATCGGTGAATCGTTTCTGTATGAAAGGGATCCAGTCATTTAATAAAATCTTTCTCAGAAAAAGAATATCCCCGAATTTATAGAAAGGCATTGAAGGCGAAGTAAATACTTCCATCATCATATGACGTTTACTGCCATACAGACAATAGGATACATTTTTATGCATCTGCCAGTGTGATCTCATTTTCTTCTGCAAGTCAAGAGGATTTTCAAATTCTGAGATATTCTGAAATTCATCGATACAGATTACATACTTAAAATTGTTCCGGGAACTGATCTTTTCCGCCAGGTCAAGGATATCATCTGGTTCCCTTTTCACTTCCTTCCAGTCAAGCCCGACCTTAAGTTCGGATGCAGGGTCAGGACTGATAGTTATATAGGGGATAAATTTCCCGAAATATTTGCGGGAATTTTCTATTAGTATCTTCGTTTTTGTTGCTGAAGCATTCAGAACTTTTGTGGCAAGCTGCTGATAAAATTGTTCATCAGTTCTGACATTATTCAAATCGATAAAGCAGAATCTGATGTTTTTGTTTGTCTTTAAAGAGACTTCTGCTGCTTTTGAAACAAGCGATGATTTTCCCCATCTTCTGGGGGAAATCAGAATAGTATTTACTGATGATGCAAAGTTTGAAACCAGTCTTTCGGTTTCAACCTTCCTGTCTGTAAAATTTCTATCTGACGCAATCTTCCCGAAAACAAATGGTGTCTCCATATTGTTTTTGCTCAAATATAATAATTTATTTGCAACTTACCTAATAGTTAGTTACTATTTAGTAAGTTGCCATGTAGTAAGTTTAATTAACATGCTTCCTGGATACCTTCAGAAAGAGTGAGTTCCCTCAACTTATCCCAGCCCTTTGTATCGAGATAATTATAATACGTAATTTTGTCAGGAGCCATAGTCAATGCTTTGTCTTTATATATACCATTGAACATACCAAGACGGATGCAGGGCTTTCCATACTATTATTTACCTTTGACACCAATAAGAAATAAATTGATGGCTTTAAATTTTTGCAGTCTGAGCAGCGGAAGCAGCGGAAATTGTTATTACCTCGGTAACGAGTTCCATGGAATCCTTATCGATGCAGGGATATCGGCAAGAAAGATCCGTAAATTTCTGGAGAATACCGGAATTTCCATGCAGACTATTATGGGTGTGCTTATAACCCATAATCATATTGACCATATAAGGGGAGTTGAAGGTCTTGCCAAAAAAGCCAGCCTGCCTGTATTCACAACTGGAAGAATCTGGAACAGCATTCTGTCTCCGCATACGAAAATATCTCAGGACTGTATCCGGGAAATCCCTCTGCAGCAGAAATTTCACATTGCCGGTTTTGATATCGAAGCCTTTCCTGTTTTTCATGATGCCCCTGAAACAATAGGGTTTCACATCTGCGCCGGGGATAAAAAAGTAACAATTGTTACAGATCTTGGACATATTTGCGATACGGCCGCCCCATATATCCGAGCTGCCAACCTGCTTGTAATAGAGTCGAACTACGATGAGGACATGCTTATGAACGGAGGCTACCCACCTTATCTGAAAGCCAGGATTAAGTCAGATCAAGGTCATCTGGGGAATCATCAGACGTCTTCTTTCCTTGCAGAAATAATCAGTGATGATCTCAGTCATATCTGTCTTGCCCATCTGAGCAAAAACAACAATACTCCTGAAGCAGCTCTTCAGACTCTGCACCAGATCTTCTCAGACAGAGGCATTATCCTGAACGGTCAGCATCAGATAGCTGTTCTGAACCGGAATGTGCCTTCTGAAATGATAAGAATTTAAGAACAGTCAAATTTAAAATTGCTTCCTCCTTCCCTCAAAATCAACATATACGCCGATCAGCCGATTTACACTCTTATAAAACCGCTATGATTAAAATTACAAGTCTGAATTTCACAAAAGGGAGACTATCCGTAATTCTCTTTCTTCTTTCACTTTTTGCTTGTGATAACATCACAGAAAAAGCAGGAAAAAGAGTTCCTGGCAACAACATCGATGCCTTCTGGATTGGAACAGGTAAAAATCAGCCTGCTGATGATTCGCTTTTATACCTTGATGATCCTTCACCTCTTTTCAGAAAGGAATTCAAGGCTGGCAAAGGAATTAAATCGGCTAAATTGCTTATCACCGCAGCCGGTTATTACAAGGCAAGCATAAATGGATCAAGGGTAGGGAAAAACATGCTTGATCCTGCCTGGACTGACTTCAGCAAACGGATATATTATTCCGAATATGACATAACAGATCTTATTGATTCAGAAACCAATTGTATCGGAGTAACACTGGGCAACGGATTCTATAACCCTCTGCCATTAAGAATGTGGGGAAGAAGAAACCTCCGGGAAGTCTTAACTACAGGAAAGCCTGTTTTTACAGGAAAGATTATTATTGACTATGAAAATGGAAAGACAGATATTATAATCACCGATGATTCCTGGAATTTCACAGAGGGGCCAATAATAAAAAACAACGTGTACCTGGGTGAAGTTTATGATTCCCGAAAAGAGATAATCGGGTGGGACAATGCCGGATTTGATGACTCATCATGGGAAAAGGCAAAAAAGGAACCCGGTCCCGGCGGGAAACTGCAGAAAGCCTTTTTCCCTCCTGTTCAGATTACCCGAAGAATTAAGCCTGTTAATATATATTCACCTGAGGACGGTATCTATATAGCAGATATGGGAGTTAATTTTACAGGTATATACAGAATCAGGCTTAAAGGCAACCCGGGCGATACAATAACTTTCAGATTTGGAGAACGTGTCTACGGGGATGGGAGCCTCAATCCCATGACTGCCGTATGCGGTCAGATAAAAAGAGAGGGAACCGGCGGCCCCGGTTCACCTGATGTTGCCTGGCAAACAGATACATATATTATTGGTAATACAGATGAAACATGGTACCAGCCTGAGTTTACTTTCCACACATACAGGTATATGGAAATATCAGGGCCCGGCACCTTACCCGGGATCAATGATATTGAAGGATTGGCATTAAATACGAGTGTCCCGGAAAATAATAGTTTTTCATCCTCGTCGGAACTGTTAAATTCAATACAGGAGGCTACTGAAAGAACCTTTCTGTCAAATCTTATCAGTGTCCAGTCAGATTGCGCAGCCAGGGAAAAGTTCGGTTATGGAGGCGACCTGAATGCTACCAGCGAGTCGTTCATTTATAATTTTGACATGAATTCCTTTTACAGGAAAACAGTGTATGACTGGGTTGATGCAATTAATGACTCTGTATTTATAGATACCGCCCCTTATGTGGGGATCCGCTACTGCGGGTTAAGCTGGGAATCGGCCTTCATAACCACGCAGTACAACCTATACCTGTATTATAACGATACAGACTTAGTGAAAGAAATGTACGACCTCGATAAAAAATGGATGGACAAGGCAGCGCGGATCCATCCGGAAGGGATCGTCGATGAGGGCCTTGGCGATCACGAATCACTTGAGCCGGTACCTGTGCAACTGATCGGCAGTTGTCATTATCTATTATGCGCCAGGATAATGCAGGAATTTGCCCTGTTGATGGATGATAAAGAAAGCAGCACTAAGTACGGGCAACTGGCAAAAAGGATTGAGGAGCAGATAAGAAAAGATTTCTGGGAGAAGCCCTATACAGGGAAAATAAACAGGCAGACATTATTTGCGAGTTTGCTTTACTATGACATTATTCCGCCCGGAGAAACTGCCGCAGCCGCAGATTCGCTTATGAAAGCAGTAAGACAAGGCCCTTCCGGACATTTTACGACAGGCATTTTCGGTACGAAATACATCCTGGATGCAATGTCAAAGTATATCTCACCCGAAAGAGTTTTTGATCTTGTAAATAGCAGAGAATTCCCCGGATGGGGTCATATGATAGATAAGGGCGCAACAACAATATGGGAGACCTGGAAGGAGAGCGATAATACATATTCGAACTGCCATCCCATGTTCGGAACTGTAACGGAGTGGTTCTACAGATGGCCTGGAGGGATTAAACCTGACCCTCAATATCCGGGATTCAGGAGATTCTCGCTGACACCTTTTGTTCCTGAAAAACTCGATAGTGTAAACTGCAAATATGCCTCTCCTTTTGGCATGATAGTGTCAAACTGGAAAAAGGAGAAGAACAGCGTTATCTACCGCTTTGAGATTCCTCAGGGTACCAGTGCCGCTATAGTTGTGAAAATGAAGGCATCAAACCATATTACTATAAAGAAAGACCAGGCATCCGGTTTTAATCCGGAAATGATTAAGGGCCTTACTACCGGGAATTTTGAACTTGGTGAAGGGAAATATACAATCACTGTTGACTGAACTGATGAAGATGTCGTAATTGCATCCTGTTAATGTGAGTATAATTTACTTTCCAAGATCCGTTCTAATTGTGGCTGAGAGGCTGTCGAGTGTCACTTTCAACCCTCTGTATTTCTCATTGAACCGCAGGTAACTCTGAAGGTGATCGCTGACCAGGTTTTGAAAGACAGGATCGGAAAGAAGTTTGCGGTTGTCAATATCGAAGAAATTGCCAGGCTTTAATTCCTTGGAGTAAGAATATCTTTTCGCAGCCTTGCCGAGATTTGTGAAAGATCCGCTTTCATAGATATATTTCTCAAGGAATTCCAATGTTTTCTTCTGGTCAGCTGTATTATAATAATTAAACAGATTATTCCACTCTGATATCATTATCCGAAGGTTAATATCATCTATTAGATTGCCATTGCCGGAACTTATTAATTCATTTGAAATACTATTTGTCAGTTCAAAATTAGGGGAACTTAAACCTATGAATAACAGGGAATCAAAAGAGTTCATAGGGATTGCTGATGACCCGGGACCGGAAAGGTCCATTATCCTCTTCAGAACATCAATGTTGCTGTCATACTTATTAATCATCCGGTCAATTATGACCTTATTTCCATTAACCTCATTATAAAGCAGTTCCAGATATGTTTTTTCAAGTCTGTTCTGCTTTTTCCTTTCATTCCAGTTCCCGAAGGCAACAGCAATGGTAACCCCAATGAAGATTAACAGGATCTCAATAAAACCCGATTTCAGATCGGCAGGTTTAGTGCGCATGGTTGGTAATGAGCTAAAAATACTAAATTTGAAATAACATTGAATATAAAACAAATATTTGAGGCATCAGCAATGATCAGATCAGAATCAGAAGAATCTACAGATTCCTACAGGAAGAGGATCAGGATTGCTGTGGCTCTGATATATTTCAGCATGGGGCTTTGCTTCTCCTCATGGGCCAGCCGGATCCCTGATATCAAGACTGATCTTAATCTCGCTGCTTTTAAGCCCGTCCGCTGATGCCTTAAGTATGATCTCCCCTGGCTCAGCCCCTGACCTGATAATCACAAGGCACTTGCCCTGCCAGGCTTTTCTCTCAGGATGCTGATAACTTTCGGTACTTACAGGATTGGCATTCCCGACACCTGCTATGGTTCCTGGTCCTTCTACTTCAAACCTGATCAGGTTTTCTGATTTGGGATTTCTGTTACCTTTTGCATCAAGAAGTTCAACTTCAACATAAGTTAAATCCTGACCATCAGCTTTAATAAAGTTTCTGTCAGCTGTAAGCTTAATCTGCGAGACTTCATCCGCTGTTCCAAGACTTGACATTGCCACTTGCCTTTTCCCTTTGTAGCCAATGGCTTTCAACATGCCCGGCTGATATGCTACATCCCACACCGCCATAAATTCTGTCGATCGATCTGTCTTCTTTTTGCCAAGCGACTTATTATTAAGGAACAGCTCCACTTCATCGCATGATGAATAGACACTCACCTGAAGGGCTTTGTCTTCATATGCCGTCCAGTTCCAGTCCGGAACAGCATCGAGCCAGTGCCATTTGCTCCATGACATACGGCCGGGGTTTTCTTCAAATGAAGGTTTTGGAGGCTTTACAAAGATTGAAAGCTGATTTTCCTTCCAGAGAGCATCCCGGTAATAAGACTGCGGGCGCTTCCATCCGCAGATATCAATATCACCGCAGAAAGCAAGGTTCCATGGAAAGAAGCTTTGTTCCTGCCAGTAACCTCTCCATCCTATGCTTGCCTCACCAATGTAGTCGAAAGCCGTCCAGACAAAATCGCCAAGAAGCCACTGATTGTCCAGTACATCCATCCAGCTCTGAAATGCCTCGAGCGGATATGATTCCGTCTGGATCATTATCCTCGATGGCAAACGCTTATGGTCAGTTACAAAAATATTCTCTTTGAGATGATCACCTCCGGAACCATAGTTGTACCCTGCAATATCAAATGCTGCAAAAAACGGATCTTTCTTTTGATTTAGATTATTAACTGCAGCTGTGACCAGGCGCGTTGGATCGGTCTTTCTGACGAAAGCTGCCAGCATCCGGGCTGTTTCAACAACCTCCTGTGAATCCATGCCGGGTATCTCATTTCCAATACTCCATAATATTACAGATGGATGATTTCTGTCGCGCAATATCATGCTTTCGATATCCTTCTTCCACCAGCTGCTGAAATAGAGATTATAGTCTGCAGGATTCTTTGGATACTGCCACATGTCGAAGGCCTCATCAATAACAAGCATTCCGAGACGGTCGCATGCATCGAGAAATGCAGGTGACGGCGGGTTATGAGAACACCTGATTGCATTGAATCCGTTTGCTTTTAAAATCTCAACCTTGCGTTCCTCTGCCCTGTCGAACGATTTTGAGCCGAGCGGCCCGTTATCGTGATGAAAACACCCCCCTTTCAGCTTCATTGCTTTGCCATTCAGCTGAAACCCGTTTACAGCATCAAAACCAATGGTCCGTATACCAAACTTTGTTTCTTCGCGATCGACAAGCTTGCCGCCTGCATATACTTCATTAACTGCAGTATACAGAACAGGGGTTTCGGTTGACCAGAGTCCGGGGGTTTGAATGACTAAATCATGGGCGAATTCAGATTCACCATTCTTCAGCACGGGTTTTTCAGATTCTTTCCTGGTGGTTTCTATCCCTTTTGAATTCATAATACGCGTGATCAGCGTGACTTTTGACTCACCGGCCGAATTGTTGTTTACAATAGCTCTGATATTTACTTTCGCTGAAGCTGCTGTTACTTCAGAAGTTGTTATACTGGTTCCCCACTGAGACAGATGGACAGGATCGAGTACCCTGAGCCAGACATGGCGGTAAATTCCGGAGCCGGAATACCACCGGCTGTTCTCTCCCTCATTCCTGACCTTTACTGCCAGTATGTTTTCACTTCCGAATTTGATTTTATCTGTTATATCAAAATAAAATGAAGTGTATCCGTACGGATGGCTCCCGAGCGATGCCCCGTTAATCCATAGTTCGGAATTCATGTAGATCCCTTCGAAGAGAAGCACAATTCTTTTATTTTTTTGTTCTGCAGGAAGAGTAAATGTTTTTCTGTACCAGCCTGTTCCACCCGTGGTAAAACCGCCGCTGACCTGGCTGATGGCATCACGGTTAAAAGGAGAAGTTGTCCCCGGAAGATCTTCGATACTCCAGTCGTGAGGCAGATCGAGTTTCCGCCATGACGAATCATCGAAACCTGGTTGTTCAGCATGCTGTGCACCGCCCCGATGGAACTTCCATCCGGAGTCAAATAACAAGGTCAGGGGTTGAGCCTGAAGATTTACCAATAATAAAAGGTTCAGAATGGCGAAGCAGAAATACTTTGGTCTCATCGTGTAAACATTAAAGCTGCCGCATAGCAGCAGATAATTATACTGTACAAAATCTATGTAATCAAATATAATCTAAAATGAGGACACAAAAAAAAGCAGCTGCTTTGGGGGCAGCTGCTCTGATAAGTAAACAAAGTATGTAATTTTAAAAAAGGCTCTGAGACAAAAATACTTTCATCTTTCATTGGAAAGGATTAAGAAATAGTTAGAAGTTCATTAGAAACTTCTTAAATTGGGGTTTTTTGACTGCAAAAAGTAAATTTGCCTCTTAAGACATATGAGAATGGAGAATATCAGCATATTAATAGTTGAGGACGAGCAGAGGCTTGCGGAGATCCTGAAGATCCAACTCGAGGAATCAGGATTCAAAGCCGATATTGCTTTTGATGGTTATTCGGGCAGGCAGATGGTGGAAAATAAGTCATACAGTCTGATAATTCTTGATATCAATTTACCATTGATAAACGGGTATGATCTCTGCAAGGAGATCAGGAAAACAAACAGCAAGATCCCCATAATTATGCTTACTGCATTCGGAACTGCCGACAACAAAATTATAGGATTCGATTCAGGCGCCGACGATTATGTGGTAAAACCATTTGATTACAGGGAATTGCTTGCCAGAGTCAACGTTTTTCTCAGGCGCTCTGATATAACTGTTAAGGATGAAAAGCTGAGAATCGCTGACCTCGAAATGGACATAAACGCAAAGACTGTTACCAGGGCGAAGAAGAAAATTGATCTCACGGCAAAAGAATATTCGCTTCTTGAAGTATTCCTGAAAAACAAGGAAAAACTGCTCACCCGGGAATTTATTATTGAACAGGTATGGGGAATAGATTTTGACCCCTCTACAAACATAATCGACGTTTATGTCAATTACCTCCGAAAGAAGATCGACAAGGATTTTGATCCAAAGCTGATACATACCAAATTTGGATTTGGGTTCTATTGCAGTGAAAAAGAGATTTAAAAGATGAACATTAAGATCAGGCTCTCATTTCAGTTCACTCTTATTGTAACAGTAATTCTGCTGTTTTTCTCCCTTCTGGTATATTATTTCTCAAATTCAAGCCAGCTCACAAAGTTCAGGCAATCACTTCTCGAAAGGGCACGTAACAATGGCATTCTGCTTATAAATGTTTCAGAGATCGATTCACTGCTTTTAAAAAAGATCCAGCAATCGACTATTGCCTGGGAAAGAGAGGAAATCGCAATAACCGATTCAGCCGGTAACATTATTTACAGCAATAATGTTAAGTACCTTACTAAAAAAGCCCTGCGCCAGCATTCCGATAATGATGTGGTAAGCTATTTTTCAATAGGCGAAAAAGACGGAGTCTGCTACAAGCACAACTTCAGGAACAGCACTATTGACATTTACCTGATGGCTTTCGATAAATCGAGAACAGAGAACCTCGCAGAACTCCGGATAATCCTTCTCTGGAGTATCCTGTTCAGCGTTTGTCTTTCTGTTATCCTCTCTTATTTATTCTCAAGAAGAGCAATAAGGCCGATATCCGATATAATAAAAAGTGTCAAGAATATCAATTCATTAAAACTGGGTACCAGGCTGGGAGAAGGAAAAGGAAAGGATGAAATAGACCAGCTGGCGATTACATTCAACGAAATGCTTACAAATCTTGAGATAGCTTTTAAAAACCAGGAAGATTTTATATCAAATGCTTCTCATGAACTGCGGACGCCCCTTACCGTCATGATCGGAGAAAGTGATTACCTGTTAAGCCGTGAACGGTCACATGAAGAATATGTCCGGCACATTTCGAAACTGGTGGACGACCTTAAAAACCTGAACTCACTTTTTAACAGCCTCCTCGAGCTTGCCCAGATAAACAGGGACATAAACATCCCTCTTACATGCATACGGGTTGATGAAATAATGTTCACTGCAATTCACCAGATTAAATTAAAGTACCAGGGCCGGAGAATTATTCCAAAGATCCTCTATCCCGAAAAGAATAATGACCTTCTTGTTTGCGGTAATGAAGGCTTGCTTACAATTGCTTTCAAGAACCTTATCGACAACGGCTGCAAGTTCTCAAATGATGATGTGATAATCGAATTCGACATTTCAGATACCCTGATTAATATCTCAATTGCAGATAATGGTATAGGGATCCCTCAGTCTGAACTTGACAATATTTTCAATCCTTTCAACAGGGCTTCTAATACAAAATTTATAGGCGGATATGGAATTGGCCTCTCACTTGTTTCCAAAATTCTCGAGTTGCATAGTGCAAAGCTGAATGTCACCAGTGTTGAAAATGAAGGGACAAGATTTGTACTGACATTTACAAGGGCATCTTGATACTAGAAGTCCGAAGCCGAAGACGGAAGACCGAAGTTATAAAATGAAAATGGGCTCCCGAAAGAGCCCAAATGCATTTTGTTTATTTCGATACCTAGAATTTGAATGCTACACCCAGGTTCATGTAATAGGAGCCATAACCAAGTTCGGCCATAAGGGCAAAGTTTTCCTTAACATAATACCTGCCGCCGATAAACCACGACCATACAAATCCACCCCATGAGTCACTGTCAGAAGGTTCTGTTCCGGTGCCGCTCCATTTCTGAGTTGCAATGTTATAACCGAGCATAAGGCCGGTATATGTGTCGAGCTTGTTTACAAGCGGATAATGGAAATATCCCCTTCCCCCGATTATGAAATTGGAGTAGGTCCATTTATAGCTTGAGTATTCGTACTTATAACCGGAATAGCCGAGAAGGCCGCCTACACCGATTGAGCCTTTTTCAAGTACACCGTCTTTTACCCCTACCTCCAGAGAAGCATTTATCGGAGGGAAAGTCATGGAATAATATGTTCCTGAATACCAGCTGGAACCAAGCCCAATACCAACATTCAAAACTTTATCTCCGGCTTTGAACGTAGGTTCCTGTGCTAACAGCTGGGCTGAAACAAGAACAATTGCGCTGACAAATAGTAGTAGTTTTTTCATAATTATAAAGTTTAGTTATTAAAATATTAAACCATTAATTGTTAGAATTGTTTCATCTAATTTAAGAAATATCTGTCAATCCAAATAAAAAATGCGAACATTAATAATTGCTAGGCAAGCAAGTGATTAAGAATGCGGTTACGAACCCTGAAATATTGAATTATAAATCTCTCCCTGTATCCATCTGAAAAAAAGTACTTATCGGCAACACAATACCTTATCGCTGAATCAAATGAAACTGAGGTCGATTGAGGTGACATGTTATAGCAGGAACCGGAATTAACAGTTGATCCGAATACCACGCCGGGATAAACAAGCTTATCTACTTTAGAAACAGCAGTGTTCTGTGCTGTAATTTGTGAAACTGATAAGACCAAGATTGCGGAAAACAACAGGAGCTTTTTCATAATTATCTGGTATTAATAATTTATATGTCTATAACAATAAGGTTGATGATATGTTCAGTACTTTTATTAAGATTTTAAACAGGAGAAAAAATGAAAAAAACAATGCTCTTATTAATTGCAACGAGCTTTCTTACAGCAGCCTTTGCACAAAAGGTACCAACTGTGGTCTCAACAGTTGATCTAAACAGGTATATGGGAAAGTGGTATGAAATTGCCAGGCTTCCAAACTACTTCGAAAGAAAACTTAAATGCACTTCTGCAACTTATTCCAAGCGCGACGATGGGAAAATTACTGTACTGAATGAATGCAATTATATCAGCGATCCGGCAAAAACGACATCTTCAAAGGGTGTTGCCTGGATACCTGACAAAAAGAGCCCTGCAAAACTTAAAGTACAATTCTTCTGGCCATTCTCAGGAGATTACTGGATAATGTATCTTGACAACGATTACAGGTATGTTCTTGTCGGGGATCCTGACAACAAATATCTGTGGATACTTTCCAGGGAAAAGAAAATGGATGAGACTACCTACAATATGTTACTGCAAAAAGCAATTGATAACGGGTATGATGTAAAACCTATTATCAGGGTGGAACAGAACTGCAACTAATCCAAAAGTTAACTGACCCAGACAAATATCTCTGTGAGCCTATCCGGCAAACAGTACATACATTATTGCAGCAATTGAGGCTCCGGCAAGAGGTCCGACAATTGGTACCCACGAATAACTCCAGTCGCCATCCCGCTTACCCGGAATGGGAAGGAAGAAATGCATAATCCTCGGACCAAGGTCGCGTGCAGGGTTTATTGCATATCCCGTTGGTCCTCCCAATGACAGACCGAGACCAAGAACAACAAGAGCAACCGGTAAAGCATTCAGCGATCCGAGGCCAACCTCCGGTTCTGCCATGTAAAGAACAGCAAGAGCCAGTACATAAGTTCCTATTACCTCTGTAACTATATTATACCAGTAGCTTCTTATATTAGGTGAAGTACAGAAGACTGCAAGTTTGTAATCTGCATTGGCTGTTGCATCAAAATGCTTTTTATAAGCTAACCACACGAGAAAAGCTCCAAACATGGCTCCCAGCATCTGGGCAGCAACATATAATGGAAGCAAGGCCCATGAAAACTTGCCGGCAATGGCGAGAGCAAGGGTAACCGCCGGATTAAGATGAGCCCCGCTTATTGGGGCAGATATCAGCACCCCGGTGAATACTCCGACTGCCCAGCCAAATGTTATCACTATCCACCCGCTGTTATTGCCCTTGGTTTTATCGAGAAGTACATTGGCTACTACCCCTCCCCCAAAGACAATTATCATTGCCGTTCCGAAAAATTCTGCAAAAAATGTGTTCATAGATTCACTATTTAGGTTTTACTTACTATGCGCTACAAGTTTGGAGTTTAGAGTTTGGAGTTTGGAGTTATTTAAAAGCTTCTAATAAGTTTTTTTTTAACTCTAGTCACTCCAAACTCTAGCTCACTCTAAACTTCTTCTCTGGCCCAGGCTTTTGCTGCGTTAACTGCCCGGTGCCATCCCTTAATCAGCGGCTCTGTCTCTGCCGGCTTAAGCTTTGGACTGAAGGTACGGTCCATCTGCCATTGCTTACGGGTCTCATCCAGACCGCTCCAGTATCCAACTGCGAGTCCGGCAAGGTATGCAGCGCCAAGAGCTGTGGTCTCTGTTATCTTTGGCCGTACCACTTTTGACTGAAGCAGATCAGACTGGAACTGCATAAGCTGGTTATTGATAGTAGCCCCTCCGTCAACCCTGAGCTCACGTATGTCGATACCTGAATCTTCCTGCATTGCAAGAAGAACCTCAAGTGTCTGATAGGCAATACTGTCGAGGGCTGCACGTGCCAGATGTGAAGAAGTGGTGCCTCTTGTTAACCCCACAATGGTACCTCGGGCATCCTGCTCCCAGTGGGGAGCTCCCAGACCGGCAAAAGCGGGCACAAAGTACACACCGTCGCTTCCCTTTACTTTAGCAGCCAGCTCTTCAACATCGCCCGAACTTGTTATAATTCCAAGGCCATCGCGAAGCCATTGTACTACAGCTCCGCCAATGAAAATACTCCCTTCAAGAGCATAAAAGGTATCCTTTCCTATCTTCCATGCTATCGTGGTAAGAAGTTTATTTTTCGACTCAATAGGCTTTGTGCCGATATTCATCATCATGAAACAGCCGGTGCCATAGGTATTCTTTAACCATTCCCGGCTCGATGCACATCTGGCCGAAAAGAGCAGCCTGCTGGTCGCCTGCAATGCCTGCAACAGGAATAGAAGAGGAGAAGTGGCCCGATGTTGTTCCGTAAATCTCGCTTGAAGCCCTTACCTGGGGCAACATTGAAAACGGGATATCAAATAGTTTAAGAAGATCTTCATCCCAGGCCAACGTGTGGATATTGAAAAGCATCGTGCGCGATGCATTTGAAACATCGGTTATATGAAGATCACCTCTTGTAAGATTCCAGACCAGCCACGAATCAACAGTTCCGAAAGCAAGCTGCCCTGCCTCCGCCATTTTCCTTGCACCCTTCACATTATCGAGTATCCACTTTACTTTGGTGGCTGAGAAATATGCGTCAATTATCAATCCCGTCTTTTCAAGTATCATGCGGCTTTGCCCTTCCTTCTTCAGGGAATCACAGAAACCTGAAGTACGTCTGTCCTGCCACACTATTGCATTATATACAGGCTTTCCGGTTTTTTTGTTCCACACAATAGTCGTTTCGCGCTGGTTTGTAATTCCAATGGCAGATATCGCTGTACTTTGCAGACCGGCCTTTGTAATTGCTTCAAGAGCAACCCCGGCCTGTGTCGACCAGATCTCTTCCGGATCGTGCTCAACCCATCCCGGCTTTGGGAAATATTGCGTGAACTCCTTCTGCGCAACGGCCACTGCCTGCCCATCATTGTCAAATACGATTGCCCTCGAACTTGTGGTTCCCTGATCAAGAGAAAGTATAAATCTTTTCATTTAAATATAGTTTTTTACCAACTTAGTATATGATTCAACCTGCATAGTCTGCCACATCTCATCATGACCCAGTTCCTGAGCCATCAGAGCAGAAACAGCCGGCGCAATCTCCAGACTAACCCGTGCATTAAGGAGAAGGGCCCGGGTTCTCCTGGCAAGAATATCCTCAGCATTTACCGGCATTTCATTTTTGCAGATCCAGAGAATCTCAGCAATAGTATAAGGCAAGCGCGGATCAAGCTGTTTTCCCAGAGACGGGTTCTCGCTTATCAGCTTCCTTATTTCAGCCGAGCCAGCTCCGTAAATGTGCAATCTGTCGGACAAATCAACATCTTTGGTATTCGTCAGATTAAGGTTTGCAGTAATGCATTCTTTCTTCTCCAGAAAGCCTGCCTTGATTGCCTTGCCTACTGTCTCTTCAGCCATGCACCTGTAGGTAGTCCATTTACCGCCGATAACAGATATGAGTCCCGACCTTGAAAGAGTTATCTTATGACGTCTTGAAACTTCCTTGGTTGAAGAAGGGTTTTCAGGATTTGCAGCTAACGGCCGCAATCCGGCAAAAATGCACTGAATATCCTCTCTTTCAGGACGTTTTACCATATAGAGTCCTGCAGTTTGAAGGATGAACCGGATCTCTTCTTCAAGTGCAACAGGTTCGAGACTGACATCGTTTACCGGAGTGTCAGTAGTCCCGATGACAACAGCATCATACCAGGGTATTGCAAAAAGGACCCTGCCATCAGAAGTTTTCGGTATCATAATGGCTGAATCGCTCTGAAGGAATGACTTGTCGAGGACTATATGCACGCCCTGGCTTGGCTTAATCGTTGGCCTGGAACCGGGAACATCCATCCTGGCTATGTCATCTGCAAATACTCCTGTGGCATTAATTACAACTTTAGCGCTGAGATTGAATTCATCTCCTGAAACCTCATCGCTGGCCTTAACTCCTGTAATTTTTCCCCTGTCATCTTTAAGAAGGGCAGGAAACCCTGAAATAATTAAGCACCACCGCCCCTCTTTCAGCTGCTGACTGAGCCAGTGCAACAGTCATCCGCGAATCATCGAACTGCCCGTCGTGATACACAACACCTCCGATTAATCCTTTTGTATTTAACAGCGGCAGCCTGGTCCTGGTCTTTTGTTTATTAATGAAACGCGATCTGCCCATGCTGAGACGGCCTGCAAGCAGATCATAGAACGTCAGGCCCACAGTATAAAGGATGGCATCCCAGATTGTATAGATCGGGATAACAAACTCCTGATTAAATGTCAGGTGCGGAGCATTTTTAAGCATCAGTCCCCGTTCATGGAGGGCCTCCATAACAAGAAGAAGATCGCCCTGTGCCATATACCTTACTCCACCATGTACAAGCTTTGTGCTGCGTGATGAGGTTCCTTTGGAAAAATCAGATTGCTCCAGCAGCAGAGTCCTGTAACCGCGGGAGGCCGCGTCAAGAGCTGTTCCCATGCCGGTGGCACCGCCCCCGATAACAATCATATCCCAAATTTCCCCGGGATTGTGTTTAAGCCTGTCAATAAGTTCCCTGCGATTCATAAATAATCTGTTTCAGATAATAATATTACGGACTTTTTATTGAATTACAAAGGTAAGAACCCTCATTCCTTACCTCAGAAGCCTCTTAATATTCTTCGGATTGCCGTCGTTGGGAGCTGGCCTGATATCGAGTATTTTGCAGATGAGGTTATAGACATCCACGTTGTTCAGCTCTTTGAATTTATAATTCTTTTTGAATGCAGGTCCGGCTGCATAGAAGATCGAAAAAAGATCAGAATTGTAATTATCATAGCCATGGGCACCTCCTCTTATTGATGATCCCCCGGCCCTTGTGCCTATACTCCAGGAACTGTCTGCCACTACTACTATTTCCGGGATCCGCGGATGGGTGCCAAAATTCCATTTAGCAGGCAGATCGGACTTTTTCCATGCCTTAAGTCCTCTTGCTTTCCCAAGCAAAATGAGAATGCTGTCGGCCTTTCCTTCAGAAGGATTTATCATGAAGACGGGATTGCTTCCCGAAACAGACGCTATCATCCTTTCCGGCACATACTCCTTTATATTTACGTAGCGTTCAGATGAAACTGCTGCAAGCCCGTGGTCGGACAGGATTATAAGATTAATCTTTTTTGCATCAGGCAGAGCCGATAGTCTTGCCCTTAAAACACCCATCAGGCTGTCGAGATGTTCAACAACCTTCCCGGTCTCCTCTGAAACAGGTCCGGAATCGTGGCTGGTGGCATCCGGTTCTTCAAAATATAGTGTTACAAGTTCAGGCCTTTTCGATGAAGGATAGCTGAGCCATTTTACCACAGTGTCTATTCTAGCGCCATATCCTATTGAACCATCATATTTTTTCCAGTATGTCGGATGCATTCCCCCGACAGGGGCCTCAGATCCTACCCAGAAAAAAGTTGCAGCTTTTGCGCCCTGTTTCTCGGCAGTGACCCATACAGGTTCCCCTCCGTAAAAGGCAGGATTTTCAACAGCGCTTCTGTCTCCCATTCTGTAAAAGAGCCCTAGTTCCGGAGCTGCAAAGCTGTTGTTAATAAGACCATGATGATCGGGATAAAGACCGGTTGCTATTGAAAAGTGATTCGGAAAAGTGTTTGTAGGGAAAGAAGCAATCATTCTCTCTGCTTTGACACCATCCTTTGCAAGCTGATTGAGGTTTGGGGTATTGTATAAGCTATTGTAATCCCAGCGAAAGGCATCAAGAGAGACAAGGACGACATAATTTCTGAAGGGCTTTCGGGAATCTTTCCTGAACCCGGAAATGAGAACAATAATGAAAAGAAATATGAAGATGGTTTGGCAGGCATTTTTTGTCATAAAAAGGGGCAGATGTTTGATTTGTTCAAGATCATAAATTTCCGATAAATTTACTTCCTTTGAATTACAAATCATAACTCCTGAGCATGAAAAGAATATTTATAACCCTTGCTTCAATTTTCCTTTTAGTTGCAGTGTCTTCAGCGCAGCCGGATAAAAGGGCTCTGCTGATTATTGATATCCAGGATTTCTATTTCCCGGGAGGAAAATCAGCCCTTGTTGAGCCTGAGAAGGCGGCTGCCAATGCAGCAATCCTTCTTGAAGAATTCAGAAAGGACAAGATGCCTGTAATACATGTCAGGCATAATGCTGAATCGGGAGCTGAGATAAATGCGATTGTAAAACCTGTTCCGGGGGAGAAGATAATATCGAAGGATGAAGTGAACTGTTTTCTGAATACCGATCTGCTGGATTACCTGAAGGCTAACCATATCAAAAATCTTGTCATCTGCGGAATGCAAACTCACATGTGCGTTGAGGCTGCAACAAGGGCTGCAAGCGATCTGGGCTTTAACTGCCTCCTGATTCATGATGCCTGTGCAACAAAGAATGTGACTTTCGGGGATAAGACTGTTAAGGCAGAGGATGTCCACAACTCAACTCTTGCTACACTTAAGAATTATGCGCAGCTCAAAAGCACAAAGGAATACCTTCGTTAGAAAAACTTAAGGCAGGCAGGAGCCGTCACCTTATAATTCCTTGCAGGGTTCTTCAGGGAGTCCTGTTTTTCTGTTAAGCCTGAAAACAGAAATGCTGTCGGACTTCTGATTCCCGACAAGAAGAAATTTCCCTGAAGGATCGAGAGTGAAATTCCTGGGCCAGTTTCCTCCGCACGAAGTATGACCAGCCAGAGATAGGGTCCCATCCTTCTCTATCCTGAAGGTTACAATAGTATTCTCCCCCCTGTTCGAACCGTATAAAAACCGTCCGTCCTTGCTTAAATGGATATCTGCGCAATAGTTGTTCTCCATATATCCTTCCCTGAAAGTTGGCAGTGTCTGCAACAGTTTCAGCCCGCCGCCGGCATCAACATCGAAAGACATCATTTTTGAACCAAGTTCATTAATGACATACATTTTTGAGCCATCACTGTTGAATGTGAAATGACGGGGTCCGGAACCAGCCGGGACGTTTACTGTATCATTTGTTGTCAGATTAAGCTTACCTGTTTTGCTGTCGAAATCATAAACCATTATCCTGTCAAGACCCAGATCAGTAACATATACCTTCCTGCCTGAAGGATCATTCTGTATCATATGGGCATGCGACGGTTTCGGAGCTGTTTTATAATATATCACTGTATCTGAAACAGTTTCAGGAATTCCATCACTGCCGAGCCTTATTACTGCAACTGATCCGTTAGGATAACTGGCAACTGAACAAGTAAGCTGAATCGGGTGACATTGAAATATAACAGGGTCCTCCATAGGGTATCAGAAACTCATTCTTCTTTTCAAATGAAGCATCAGAAGGATTATATTTAAAGGTAGTCAGTCCGCCTCCGAACTCCCCTCTGAACTCCATCACCTCATTCAGGACATACATTAGTTTATTCTTTTCTGAGTAGCAAAAATATGAAGGGTTTGTGCCCACATCCGTCTGTGAAAGGGGTTTTAGTTCACCGGTGCCGGAGTTAAAATCAAAAACAGTCATTCCTGTTTTACTGTCAAAAGTGAACCCACCTACAAATAACCTGTAGTTTTCACTTCCACAACCTGTGAAAATAAGTGAAACAGCAATCAACATGGAACAAATTAAAAAATGCCTTTTCATAAATTAAACCTTTAATTATTATCAAGTTCCTTAAGTGTAAATCTTACACTTACAATATAAGGTTGCCTGTCTTTCTCCCAGTGACCATAAGTGGTGACAACAAAGGTTCCGTCAGGAAGGAGTTCCACCCCGGGGTAACAGCAATCCCAGCTGTGAATGTTGTCTTTAAACCTGATACGGTATTCACCCTTTCCGCCGGAAACAAGGTCAGCCCATGTTCCCACCCATCCGACCCAGTCACCCTCTGTCGGGCTACCCTGGCCTGTTGCCTTAGCCACTTCGCTCATATTTACTTCATTGCGCTCCTTTGCCAGCCTGTCAAGGTCGGGTCTGAATGATGATGGGCTTATATCCCTGAATACGGCAAGTATTCTTCCATCGGGAGAATATTTCAAGACATGCCTGTCGCCGTTGAGCTCATTTGGAAGCGGTCGGGGATTGCTCCATGTCTTCCCCTCGTCTGAAGAAAAAATGATCTGCGAATTTGCCCTGCGGCTGTTTTCCCTCAGGAGTACAGCAAGCTGTTTGCCATCGGGTGATCTGATTATGCCAGGTTCGCACAGGTTCATATCCCTTCTTGCAAGTATGATCTCCGGGACCGACCAGGTTAAACCACCATCCTTCGAAATGGTTTTATAAAGTGTAAAAAGCCTCTCTTTGTCAGAATTGACATCTGCTTTGTAAAGATCCTGGCCATTTGCAGTAAAGTACCTCAAATCATCATGGAAAAGAGCCATATAATGTCCTTTCCCGGTTTTGAGTTCCGTCATCGCTCCCATCACGACAATGCCTCCCCAGTCGCCGGCCTTCCCGAGCTCGCTCCATGATTTTCCATCATCTTCAGAATGAGCCAGACGTGCAGGATAAAGTCCGGAAAATACAATTAGCCTTTTCTTCCCCTTTGCATCTGTGACCCTGAAAATCGTAGGAACCTCAAGGGATGTTTTCCAGCTTTCCGGTACAGGGATTCTATCGCTCCATGAAAGGCCTCCATCAGAACTTCTTTTATATACAATCTCCCCTTTACCGTGACCTTTCGGATAGACAGTAAGGATTGTTTTTCCATCTTCGAGAAGAACAGTGGTTGGGTGGCCCAGGTACTGGCCTTCTTCCCTGTCGACAATGACCTGTCGTGATATATCACTATTGAGGTCAACAACAGGAATACCCAGGTACGGTTTTAGGATGCTACCCTGGGAGCAAGCTAAAACCGTACTGACAATAAAAACAAATGAAAGTATAGATCTGATCATTAAACCTCAAAACTATCGCATTCGCGATATGCCTGTATCACTCTTAACTCACCTTCCTTGGTGCCTCTCTGGCTGACTCCGTGCTCCATGCAAAGGGTACCATCATACTTCTTGTTATACAGGTGTTTGAAGATATTTTTGTAGTTTATTTCACCTGTTGTTGGTTCATTTCGTGCCCGGATTGTCTCCAAGATGGAAAACAGCGATTTCACTCCATGCAGCCTCAATATTCGGAATAAGGTTTCCTTCAGAGATCTGCTGATGATAAAGATCATCAAGAATTTTGCAGGAAGGTCTGTTCACCGCCCTGCATGATAGCATAAGCCTGGGGAATTCTTGTAAGAAAGAGACCCGGGTGATTAATAAGGTTATTCAAAGGCTCAAGAACCAATGTAATGCCTTCAGGTTCAACGATATCGCAGCAAAACCTGAGATTGTCGATTGCATTTGCAGTCTGATAATCGATATGGAGTTTGTCATCATATCTTCCCAGAACTATCAGAGCTTTCATTAACACCTGTCCTTTTAGACACTTCAATTGCCTTTTTCATTACCTCAGCAAGCATATCCCTGATTTCCTGCTTATTCAGAACAAAATCAGGAATTCTGGGATCGCCCCTGAGAACATATGGTCCGAGTTCCATTCCCAGCCTGCTTATTTCGGCAACAATTTTCTCCTGAAGTGCCGGTTCTCTTCCGGGAAGGCCATTGTCGAACATTGCCCTGAATCCCTGATCGTGACAGAATTTAATGTTATCGATAGGATCCTGTCCGGCATTCTGCCTGAACATTCCCAATCCGGGAGCATATTTAAGTTTGAATGGAGTTGATAGCATCAGTTGCTTTTTGCTGCCTTGATGCAGCAGCTGTACCAAAAACTGCAGGAGCAGCCATAATGGCGGCTCCTGTAGTTGTGGCACTCTTTATGAAATTCCTCCTTGAGTAATCCATATCAAGTGAATTTAATTATGTAAAGAATTTTAGTTCGTTGCCGGCTGCAGCTTTAGCAGCTTCAGCCTCTCTTGCAGCTCTTGCGGCAGCTCTCTCAGCAGCCCTTGCAGCTTCAGCAGCGGCATCATAAGCAAGTCCTGCGATTGGAACTGTTTTATCAATATCAACCGGTCCGAATGCAAATACTAGTTGGTCCGAGTTTGAGGTCTGAGTTCATCATCTCCTCATATGTTGTCTCCTTGCCTGTGTAAGCTGAAACACGGCCCATTATAGCAACCATTGTTGAGATAGCAGTGTTTTCAGCTTCATTTATACGGCTGGTCTTGTACGGATATGCAGTAACAAGATCGATATGTTCCTGAACATATGGCTCAACACTTGGACGTTTCGTTGGTTTTCCTTCTTCATCGAGAGGATACTCATATTTCCATATTTCAGTTCCGGCAAGATCTACAATTGAGTTCATGACAGTTTGTAGAACCTTTTGCTCCCTGAATTCTTTCAGATACATTAGGAGTTGTCCCGTTTATCTGGCGGCACATGCTGTGGAAATGCATTCCATTCTCAAATGTATAATCAATACTGAAATTATCATACTGGTTACCTGTAACACGACGAAGACGTGATCCCATTCCAACAGCTTTTACAGGATGTGATCCTGTGAACCAGTTCATTACATCAAGGTTATGAACATGCTGCTCAACAATATGGTCACCCGAAAGCCATGTCCAGTTAACCCAGTCGCGGATCATCCACTCCATCTCAGTCCATGTTGGATTATTATCGCGATGCCATAGTTTACCGCCATTCCAGTAAACATTTCCACCAACAATATCGCCCATTAAGCCCTGCTGAACCTGCTGCCATGTAGCAACATAATCACGCTGGTGACGACGCTGGGTACCTGTAACAATACAGAGATCCATTCCTTTTGCCTTCTGACCGTTGCCATAACTGATCTTGCTCCGACAGGGTCAACACAAACAGGTTTTTCTGCAAAAACATGTTTTTTTGCTGCAATAGCTGCTGCAAGATGCTCGGGACGGAATGAAGGAGGTGTAGCAAGAATAACAATATCAACACCTGCATCAATAACTTTCTGATAAGCATCAAATCCAACAAAGCACTTATCGAGAGGAACATCCTGCTCTTTTCTGCTTTAGAATCTTCTCCCTGCAGGAATCAACACGATCCTGGAATGTATCGCCCAATGCAACAATCTGAAGATTTGGTCCTGCACTCAGAAAGTTAATTGCTGCACCTGATCCGCGTCCACCGCAACCAATTACACCTGCTTTAAGAACCGGTCCGTCAGGAGCCTGATCAAGCATTGTTGGAACAGCAACAACCTTTTTTGTCTCACGGGAACAACTGGTAATAATTGATAGGAACTATCACCCCTGCTACTCCTACAGTTGCAGCTTTACCCAGAAAAATTTCGTCTTGAAATACCTGGAATTTTTCATGTTAGATTGGATTTATAAATACTGTTGTAATACAATGATCCTTAAGTTAGTTTCAGATTGTACCAAATGTAAAAATAGCCTGTCATAAAAGCAAATAATTAACCCTTTTTAATCTTTTTTAACGATTACCTGAAATACTCAATTGCTGGCAAGAGTAAATTGCTTACTAATTTTAAAAAAGATAGAACTATAAATTGGTTTTTTATTACTTTGGGCGAATCTTCCACTTCAGAAATGCACCTTTGCTTTTTTAGGCCAAATGACAATAAGGGAAAAATATTTAAACACGGAGTTGCACAGAGTAAGACAGAGTTACACGAAGGTTATCACTCCATAGCTATCGGGAAGCTATCGGACACGTATTACTCCGTATTAACTCGATGTTACAGCCGTGTTATATAAACATATATTTCAGAATCTCTAAATCTTACAATCTTAGTTTTACTGTTGATTAATAGCTGCAGATCAAACCAGATGAAGATACAGTTGTACTCAGACATTACACCAAAAATAGAACCAGATTATTCAGGAGTCACAATCCCGCCGAATATTGCTCCCCTTAATTTCATGATTAAGGAAAAAGGAACTGCATTTTTTGTAAAGTTTTCAGCAGCAACAGGAGCTGAAATTGAAGTCTCATCCAAAACAGGCAAAATAATTATCCCTGAGAAAAAGTGGAAGAAAATGCTCTCTGAAAATTCCGGGAAAGAGATCAGAACTGATGTTTTTCTGAAAGACAGCGAAGGGAAATGGTCAAAATTCAAAACTGTAATTAATAATGTTTCTGCAGACCCCATTGATCCTTTTCTCTTTTACAGGCTTCTTTATCCGGGATACGAGAGCTGGTCAGAGCTGAGCATCAACAGCCGTAATCTTGAGAATTTTGATACGAAGTCACTTATAGAAAACAGTGTCGCAGACGACAACTGCATAAACTGCCATTCGGTCAACAACGGGAAAACAGATGAATTCATGTTCCACATGAGAGGCTCTCTGGGCGGCACTTATCTTTATTCCAAAGGTGAGTTCAGAAAGCTTAACCTCAAGACCCCGGAGATGAAGAACGGTTCAGTCTATCCCAGGTGGCATCCTTCAGGGAAGTTCATCGCCTTTTCCTCAAATAAAATAATTCAGCAGTTCCATTCTTCAGATAATAAAAAAGTTGAAGTCAGCGACCTTGAATCCTCTCTTGTTCTTTACGATATTGATAAGAATGAAATGATGAATATCGAACTGACCGGAAAGGAAAAGTTCATGGATACATTTCCTGAATGGTCTCCCGACGGAAAGTATCTTTATTTCTGCAGAGCACCCCAGGTTGGAGAAAACTATGATTACAAAGAGATCAGATACAATTTATTCAGGGTTCCTTTTAACATTGAAACCCGTTCATTCGGAGAGGCTGAACTTGTTTTTGATGCCTCTATAATGAATAAAAGTATTTCGTTCCCGAGGATCTCTCCTGATGGAAAATACCTTGTTTTTACTTTCTTCGATTATGGTACATTCTCAATCTGGCATAAGGAGGCAGACCTCTGGTCCATTAATCTTGAAACCTTTGAAGCCTCAAGGCTTGATCTGAACAGTGATTTTGCCGACAGTTACCACTCCTGGTCATCAAACGGCAGGTGGCTGATATTCAGCAGCAAAAGAGATGACGGACTGACAGCAAGACCATATATTGCCTATATTGACGGGAAGGGTAAATCACAGAAGCCTTTCATTCTTCCCCAGAAAGATCCTGAATTTTACGGACGCTTCCTGAAAAGCTTCAACATTCCGGAGTTCTCAACATTTGAGATCAAGCTCACTCCCGGAAAAATCAGGAAGCTCGCAAAAACCGAAGCAGTTCAGTCAAAATGGGCTACAAAATGATATCCGTTAATCGCAAAGGAAATTCGCAAAGGTCGCAAAGACTTCTGTCTTCGTCCGCCGGCTGGCGGACCGGTCTTCCGTCTTCGGTCTTCGGTCTTACATTCCTGCCATATTTTGTCTTCTTCCTCATCACCTTCACCTACTTCTGTTTTTTCGGCGATCACATCCTCTTCTTCCAGGAGAAATCTTCCCTCTTTGTACTTACATCTGACTTCCTGAAAGAAAACCTTCGCCAGCCCGGAGGAGGGCTTGTCTGGCTCGAAAAACTACTGATCTCATTCTGTTTTTATCCGGCTTCAGGGGCTATGGTATTCTCATTGATTCTGACACTCATAGTAATTGCGTTATCGCGGATAATAAGATTAAGTGCCGGCAAAGGCGCGATAATAGTACCCTTACTTATAGGATCGGCTCTTTTCTTCCTTCAGACTGATTACCGCTTCATGCTTATGAATAATCTTGGACTGCTGCTGCAGGTTCTGTTCTTTCTGCTTACAATAAGATTTCTGAAGGGCTGGATCTCTGTGATAATTGCGCCTTTAGTCTTTTTTATTTCCGGGGGATTTGCCTGGATATACATGATCCTCCTGACTTTGCATTTTTTGTTCAGCAGGGAAAATCAATATCTGTTAAAAATATCCGCACTATGGAGTATCAGCCTTTTGTTTTTCTATATTTCAATGCAATACCTCTTCTTTCAGACTACTAAAAATCTGCTGGCTTTTCCGTTTACAGATCTTAATCCCGGAACACATGAGAAATACTTTATCCCAGTATCACTGCTTATCTCAATACTGCCTGCCCTGGCCCGGATTAATCTGAAGGTTCCGGCAAGATTAAGGGTTTCTGAGCTTAAAGGGAATATTATTTCGACCGGATTGATCACAATTATTCTTGTTACAATATCATACCTAAGGTTTGATGAGAAGACAAGCCGATATTTTGAGGTGGAGAAACTCTTTTATCAGAACAGGTTTGAGGATGTTATTGCATACAATACAGCAAATCCGCCAACAAACACCCTTACTGTTTTTCTGAATAATATTGCCTTGTGCGAGAAAGGGATCCTGAACGACAGGCTTCTTAACTTCCAGCAAAAAGCCGACGGATCAACTCTCTTTCTGAAATGGGAAATGGTTGGTGAGATCCTCAGGAGGGGCGGCTACTTTTACTACACGATCGGGATGATAAATGAAGCTCACCGCTGGGCCTTCGAAAACATGGTTATAGATGGTCCCACTCCGGAGGGGATAAAGATGCTGATCCGGACCGAACTTATAAACGGGAATCATAAGATGGCTGCGAAGTATATTGAGCTTCTTGGAAAAACGTTATTCTACAGGAAAGAGGCCCGTGCATTTAAGCAAATGCTGTACAACGATGAGGCAGTTGATAGCGATCGTGAGCTCGGGGCGAAGAGGAGGATTAAATTAAAGACAGACTTCTTCGCAATAACTGATAACCCTTACATAAACATTGAAAGAGTCCTTGATGTAGACTCACTAAACAGGCCGGCATTTGAATATAAGATCGCTTTTCTTCTGCTGAATAAGGACTACCGGGGAATTGCAGAACTATTGCCGAAATTCCGCGGGCACGGATTCTCTTCTTTTCCTGCCCTTGTTGAAGAGGCTGTGATGTCGCTTACAGTTCTTAACGACGGCACTATGCCTGATATAGGAAACATGACTCTTAAAAGTGACACTGAACAACGCTGGGTGCAATACCTTACAGTCTTTCAGAAATACGGCAATAATCTGCAGGCAGCAGAACCAGCGCTCCGGAAACAATTCGGAAATACTTTCTGGTATTATGTATTTTACAAGTAAAACTAACCTTTACACCTATGAAGCCAAAGATGATCACAATCCTGTCGGTAATGATGTTCCTTCAGTACTATATCTGGGGATCGTGGTATGTGACAATGGGAACATTCATGACTGAATTTCTTAAATCGAATGGAATACAGATAGGCGCAGCCTACAGCGCTCTTGCCATTGCAACGATGATCTCGCCGTTTTTCATCGGCATGGTTGCCGACCGGTTTTTCTCAGCGCAGCGGCTGATGGGCATTTTGCATATTCTTGGAGGATTGCTGCTTTTCCTTGCATCAAGAATCGACAGCAACGGGGCATTCTACTGGGTGATACTTGCTTATTCACTTGTCTATATGCCGACAATCGGACTATCGAACGCTGTTGCATTCAGGCAGATGAGCGATCCCGGTAAACAGTTCCCTATGGTCAGGGTATTTGGTACAGTGGGCTGGGTGATTGCAGGCTTTATGATAGCTCTGCTCGGAATTGAGAAGACGCCAAACACATTTTACATGGCAGCGATTGTTTCTGCCGCCCTGGGACTCTTCAGTTTTACGCTGCCCGACACTCCTCCACAGGCAAAGACACCATCATCAGCAAAATCGATACTTGGTATTGATGCGCTTACTCTTTTCAGGGAAAGATCATACCTGATCTTCTTTATAGCGGCAATCTTTGTCTGCATCCCGCTCTCTTTCTATTTTGGCTTTGCAAACCTCTACCTCAACCAGTCAGGAATGGAAAATGCTGCCGGGAAAATGGTAATGGGGCAGATCTCCGAGGCGTTGTTTATTCTTGCAATACCATTTCTTTTCAACCGGATCGGCGTAAAGAATATGCTTCTCATCGGAATGTCAGCATGGATATTACGTTACCTCTGCTTCGCCTTCGGGAACATGGATTCAGCCATCTGGATGCTCTATGCAGGGATAATTCTTCATGGTGTTTGCTATGATTTCTTTTTTGTAACAGGGTATATGTACACTGAAAAGAAGTCGAATGAAAGGATCAAGAGCTCTGCCCAGGGACTCTTCACATTTGTCACTTACGGTCTTGGCATGTTCATAGGTACCTGGTTCTCTGGATTTGTTACATCATACTATACGGTTAATGGAGCTTACCAGTGGAAGAGCATCTGGTTTGTTCCGGCATATATTGCTGTAGCTGTACTTATATGCTTCATATTCTTCTTTAAGGAGAAGAGACAGATTGAGGCGGTGAAATAGTCAAGCCCGTAGGGCTTCAAAAAAAGGGGCCGCTTTCGCGACCCCCTTATTATCCGGATTGAAACAATCAAATTAAAACCTAGTAACCCGGTTGTGGCTGAAGATTTGGAGCCTTGTTCATCTCTGCACGTGGAGTGGTATCCAATAGTATTTATCACTTGCCCAGGTCCTGGCGTCAGCGGTTAGCACTGGCATCGAGTTTCCATTCAAAGTTACCGTTTTCCATCTGCTTTATCTTCATCTCGTTAACATTAGTGACCACGCTGCCGAAGGTCATCCAGCGACGCAGATCATACCAGCGGTGTCCTTCTCCGAAGAACTCAATAGCTCTTTCCTGACGAAGATAAGTCCCTTGCTGTAGCCTGGTCAGCAGTAACTCTGTCGGGTAAACCGGCACGGTTCCTGACAAGGTTAAGTGCATCAAGACCAAGTTGCAGATCAGTCCCTCCAAGTTCAATACATGCCTCAGCATAGTTCAGCAGTATTTCAGCATACCTGAATTCCACCCAGGTAGTGGTATTTCTGAAATATTGTCCTGCAATTGTGGGATCGAGGAATTTCTTAAGATAGTAACCTGTCTTTGTTCCGTTCCAGTTTTCAACTGGTCCCTGCCTTGTATCACAACCGAGAGCTTTGACGGTTGTTTCATCATTCTTATAGAAATGACCGGTCTGAATCTGGTTCAATAGGATCATAAGGAACTACATCAGAAGGACGTGACTGCCATGGAGCGCCATGATAAAGAACAATTGCATAGAAACGTGGTTCACGGCCGTTATAAGGACTCCTGTTCAGGATCAGCTGCGAGTTCTGCAGCTGTTGCTTTACGGATATACTGATCGCCTGGATTATATTTATCCCATACGAAATGGAGTTCCGTCTGCCATTTCAAAACTTCTTACTGCCGGTTCTGTCGGGTTATTGTTACCCCAGTTGTGATAACCGCAGGGACCAAACCAGATGTTGGCATTGTTTACGTTACCTCCTGTAAGCGGATACTGAATTCCCCAGATTGTTTCCTTGTTCCATTTACCTTTCTGAATAAAAATATTCTGATAGGTTTCTGAGTAGGTTTTAACCTGGGCTGCAGTAAGTGGTAATACCGGATCAGTAGTGGTTCCAACAAGCGAAAATGAACCATATGTTCCATCCATTACAGCTTTTGCAGCATCCCTTGCAGCCTGTAAAAGAGCTGTCTGGCTTCCTGCCGGGAATGAAACAAGTGCATTTCCTTCCTGTCCTACATAACCGCCATTGGTAAGTTTACTTGCACAGAACAAGAAGCACTCTCGATTTAAGAGCAGCAGCTGCAGCAGGAGTTGCACGACCCTGCTCAATAGACTTGCCTGTCAGAGCTGTAATAGCGCTTGCGATATCTGCAAGAACAAAATCTTTCGTCTGAGCTATTGTTGACCTGTGTCATTGTCTGAAAGTCCTGGTCAAGAGTATTGGGCTTATCCATCAATACAACACCACCATAATTCATCAGAAGCATAGCATACTCATAAGCCCTTAAAAAATAAGCTTCTCCTTTTAATCTTGCTTTCAGAGTCTCTTCTGCTGATGTTGTTACCGGAACATGCATCAATATTTGCAATAATTGTATTTATGTTCTGGATGATTTGCATAAATATTGTTCCCATCTCAGGAATCCGGCATAACCGGTATTTGCAAAGTACCCAAGCTGATCGGGGCTAAGTGTTCCCTTAAGGTTACCGTAGTTTGCAGGACGGTGAATACATAAGGTCTGGTCGGTTGCATCGATGAAAGAAGGTCCTCGCGCATTCCGAGAACACCGTTATTATCGCTGTTCATATTAGTAGATTCGCTATCCCTCCCATCCTGTCGTAGCATTTCCCCAGGTATGATTTCACGACATTTATGTCGGAGAAAACCACATCCTGGTTAAAGGTATTAACTGCCTGCTGCTCGAGAACATCGTCGCACGACGTTGCTGTAAATAACAGTACCGCCAGGGCAATTATATAATTAGATATTTTTTTCATATTATACTCTTTAAATATTTCTAAATTGATTAAAACCCAATATTTGCACCGATTGCAAATGTTCTCATTGTCGGATATACACCGGGATTAAGTGCTTCCGGATCCCAGATCTTCTGAGCTGAATAAATCAGTGCAAGGTTATTGCCCGATACATAGACGCTTGCATTTGCGAGACCTAATTTCTTATAAAGGTTTGATGGAACATTATAAGTCAGTACAAGGCTCTTTAACCTGCAATAGGCAACGTTTGTATACCAGTAAGTACTTATATTAACATCCTGTGCCCAGTAATAATCAGATCTGTTATAAGCCCTTGCAATATCGGTAACAGTATTTTCAGGTGTCCATCTGTTGTCGTAGGTCCACTTGAAGTAGTTACCTGCTTCACCACGTCTGTTATCATAGTATCTCTGCCTTAGGTATTTGCCCTGTCCCTGGATAAGAACTGAAAGAGTGAAAGCTTTATAGGAAACATCAAGATTAGCACCATAGTAATTGTAAGGAGCATCAACCTGGTCAATGAGAATCCTGTCATTACCATTAATTACACCATTTTTATCATAGTCTTCAAAAATAACATCGCCTGGTTTGGCAGTTGACCAGTGAGGATAATTTGCAACTCCGTTAACCGTATAGGTATTATCGGCAAAGATCCCGATAGCATTGTACATCAGCGCATGCTCCGTAAGGATGTCCTGTTGTCTGCTGCCATTCAACAGCCCTTATAGGTTCATCCTGGAAGACAACATTGTTTTTGTTGTGGCTGAAGTTACCTGTCAGATCGATGCGAAGATCAGGGGTTATATTTTTGTGAATACCTGCAACAATTTCATATCCTTTGTTATCAACAGTTGCAATGTTTTCATTTGGCAAGTGAAAGACCTGAGAAGCCTGGAACCGAAGCATCTCTTGGTGCAAGAATATCTTCCCTTCTGTTACTGAACACTTCAAAATCGAAGCTGATCAGGTCGTTGAAGAATTTTGATTCAAATCCAAGGTTCTGTGTTGTCTGTGTTTCCCATGTGATGTTCGGGTTGGCAATTACAGGAGGTCCGACAGCTGTCTCGATTGTATGTGCCTGTACCAAATACCATACCTGAAGAAAGGCCGAATGAATTCGTATACTGGAAAGGATTACCCGGGTCCATACCCATCTTTCCGTAAGATGCCCTGAGCTTAAAGTAGTTGATAAAGGAAATATTGTTTTTCCAGAAACCTTCTTCAGATGCACGCCATCCTAACAGAAGTCCGGGGAAGTTACCCCAGCGGCTGTCAGGTGGGAATTTAAGTGAACCGTCACGACGGAAAAGAAATTCAGCAAGGTACTTTCCTTTATAATCGTAGGTAGCACGGCCGATCCATGATTTACGGGCGTAAATATGTAGCTGTACCGGTTGTATTTTTATCAAGGTCAGCTCCGGCATCCATAGTCTGGATCAGAGTTGAAATGTAGTACTGACGGAATCCGTAAAGAGAGTTATAATCAGCAGTATACTGTTCAAAACCACCATAGAAGAAAATACTATGGTCACCAAACTTTTTGGTGTAAGTAGCATTAACGTTTATTGTCTGGTTAATATGACCTGTGTATAAGTTTCATTGTTCTGAGGAGAAGAGAGGCCTCTGAGACCAGGAGTAAGTGGCTGGGTAACAATAAATCCGGTATTGGGATCTCGTGTTCCCTTGCTGAAGTCTGCAGTATAGAGAGTCCATGGCTGATAGAATGCCTTGGCGTAATAGTTTGTAAGGTCATAACTGAATGAGCCGTTCAGTGACAATCCTTTTGCAAACTGGAGGTGTAATGGACGCATTAAAGGTATTCAGGTACCTGTATGTAGTCTGATCGTTCTTTACCTCCTGCAAATGTTGATGTAACAACAGGGTTATCGCCATACTCAATATCAGGGCCCGGTTCACCTGTCGGCCAGAATGACCAGCGTGTAGGAAGAAGACGTGTTGACTGCCCGACAATTGCATCAGCTGACTTATAAGGATATACCCTGTTATTCTGGAAAGCTGCAACATCAAAACCAACCTTTATCCATTCGTTGATCGGCAGATCAACTTTTGCACGAACGTTATACTGCTTGTAACTTGTAGATGACTGCTTATAAATCGATTCGTCACCCTTGAGACCAAAGGAAAGATAATAAGACATGCCTTTAAAACCTCCATCAATAGTAAAGTTGTGCCTGTAGGTGGTGGTATTCTTTTTGATAAGGTCAGCATACCAGTCAGTATTAGGATGTTCCCATGGATCCTCACCGGTACCGAATAATTCAATATCCCTGTCGGTATAGCTGCGTGTCTTATTATTCTGAACCTGGTATTCGGTAAGCATTGTAGCATATTCCTGGGCATTTGTGGTCTCAGGAATAATTGTCGGAGACATGAAGCCCTGATAGAACTGGTAGTTTAACCTTGGTTTTCCTTCAGCACCTTTTTTGGTAGTGATAAGGATAACACCGTTTGCAGCATTTGAACCATAGATTGATGCAGCGGCATCTTTCAGAACCGAGATGCTGGATATGTCCATCGGGTCAATTTCGTCCATCGAACGGCCCTGAACACCATCGATAACAACAAGAGGTCTTGTGTCTGAACTGCATTTGTACCTGCAGTACCGCCAAGTGTGCTGCGGCCGCGAATAAGGATCCTTGGAGACATCTGGCCGGGCTCGCCGGTTTCCGAGATAACTGTAACACCTGACAAACGTCCGCCAAGTGAATTGGATACGTTCACAGCGGGAACTGCCTGCAGGCTGGTTCCTGAAATTGAAGCTACAGATCCGACAACGTTTGCACGTTTCTGCGTTGAGTAACCTACAACGACAACCTCCTCGAGGCCGGTTGTTTCAGCTGTAAGCACTGCATCAACTGTCGTTTTGCCTTCAAGAGGTGTTGTTACTGTAACATACCCGATGAATGAAAATACAAGTGTGCTGGTCCTGTTGGGAGCATTGATTGTGTACCTTCCCTGGTCATCGGAAATTGCTCCGATTGTAGTTCCCTGCACAGTAATATTCACCCCGGCCATCGGTTGACCGTTCGAGGCATCGGTAATTACCCCGGTGACTTTCACTTCCTGATCATCAGCAAGTGAACCCACAAGAGCACTACCACTTTCTGCAGCACGTGAAATGGCAGGCAATGCCAGTCCACAGAACAGAAGAATAATCACAATTGGCTTAAGAGGCCAAAAGTTCTTAGGAGTTTTTTTCATACTCATACATTGTTAGTTAGTTAATAAATAGTTAGATATTAGGATTGTTGAAAGTGTTACCAGGTAAAGTTTGGAGTTTGGAGTTTGGAGTTTCGAGTTAAGATTTAGTTAGGTCGGTTGGTGAAAACAATACGATATTTAAGTGTAAAAAATACACTCATTAAAATGCTTAAAAGATAATTAACAGAAAAAACTGAATTAATTATCATTTTTAAAATATTTAGATCGTGTCAGAAGGTTAATTGAGATGCAATTTAATAAGTGCTTGTGTAAAAAACAAGCATTTATCAATATTTAAAAAATGTTAAATTCTAAAATACTGAATATCTTATTGCTGGCCTTCCGGGCTTTCCTGATCTTCAGGAATTTCATCGCTTTCTGAATCCTTTAAAGTCTCTGTGCCTCCTGTTTTCTCATCAAACTCACAGACGACCCTGAAACCTACATTGAAGCAATCAGAGAACCACCAGATGCTCTTAGGCATCTGCGGATCGGTCCTTAGCCATGCTTCTGTACGTGTATAGTCGCGTGCAGCGCTTCTAAGCAGATCGGCCGTGCTCAGGTATGATCCGCCGCGAACAACATGTTCTTCTCCATCAGCTGGTCCTTTGGGGTTCTTTACCACAGAGCCGGGGTATTTTGAATAAGCATCTGCGGCATACCAGTCTGAACAGAATTCGGCCACATTCCCCGCCATATTCCTGAGTCCGAACGGATTCGGCTTTACCCTGTCGGGTGTTTGAGTTTTTGAAGGGCTGTTCCCCTTATATATTATATAGGTATTGATAACTGCAGTGTCATTTTTGGAAATCTTTGCCCGCAATCCGCTTTTTTCAAATTTCTTAGGATCTCCGGGAAAGAAATACGGACCTTCCGCTCCGGCCCTGCAGGCATACTCCCACTCTGCCTCAGTAGGGAGCCTGTAAGTTTTTCCGGTAACAGCTGACAACCATTTGCAGTATGTCTCAGCCGCATGATATGAGAAAGAAATTGCAGGCCGCTGACCCATTCCCCATCCCTGGTCGGGCTGACCGTAAGGCGGCGTGGCTCCTGAAATAGCATCAGTCCCGGCTGCCACCTTATTCCGAAGACCCTCTGTATCAGTGGATCTTCCTTCGGCGGCTGTCTGTACATAAAATGCCATATATTCATCCCAGGTGACTTCTATCTCAGCCATAAAGAAAGGGCTGAGTTCAACTTCCCTGACAGGTCCTTCGTCGCTTTTCCTGAAAGGCTCGCCTTCGGGGCTTCCCAACTTGAATTTGCCCCCGGGTATTGCAACCATGTTAAAAGAAACTGACGATTTCGGAACTCTCTCTTTAAAGTTTTTGAACTCTGTAACAGGCGTAGCCTCCAGAAAGATCTCTTTTGCAGCTGATGAGGTTGCTCCGAATGTTGAGTTGCTTCCATGAGTGTAGCCCTCGATAAAATGTCCTGCATTCAGATGACAGTTAATACAATGCAGCTCAGGAGTCTTTTTTGTTTGCGTATAATAGAGGTGTGCGTTCTCCCCGTCTTTTGTAAGCTTTGCCGGGAAGAGGTTTTCATGGCACTTTATGCAAGCGCTCTCATAGACGTAATGCCTTGCGACCTCGAGCCTGCCCTTCTCTTCCCAGTTGAACGACGCTGAGTCTTTAAAAAGATATCCGTATAAGTCGCGAAGCCCCGTTTTGGTCTTTTCCCATAGGTAGCCTTCTCCCTTCGGAGGAAGGTGGCAATCGACACAGGCAACCCTGTAGCCAGACTGCGTTTCGTAATGAACTGATTTTTTCCACTGGGCATCAGCTATGGGGTGTATATGGCACGACATGCAGAATTTATTGGTTGATGTGGCACGAATTGCCTTGCCGGCTCCCAGAATCAAAAGGCTGCCAACTAACAGTCCGGGAACAAACCACAAAAGGAACTTCTTCATACTATCAGAATTTGAGGGTCAAGATAGAAAATAATTCTTTTACCAAAAGCAGGGATTTATATATTATTTTTGCACAAAATCTACATTATGAAAAAGGTATTATTTATCATACTCACTCTCACTCTCACTCTCACTCTCTCTTCCCATCCCTGGAAACCGAGGCACTACGTAATAATCGATACTGACGGCGGCATTGACGACATAAGGGCAATCTCAATGCTGCTGGCCTCTCCCGATGTAAGGGTGCTGGCCATAACGGTATCGCCGGGAGCTCTTAATGCCGACGCAGCTTATCTTAAGGTCCGGAGCCTGCTTAACTCATTTTTCCATGAGGGGCTGCCTGTCGGAATAAACAGAAAAAGCGAATACACCTCACCCGACTTTAAGGTTGCCCTTAACAGCAGATGGGGTGTTGAAGAAGGACTGAAAGCAGAGAAAGCTGCTGATGCCCTCACTCTTATCAAAGAAATCCTGGCTCATGAAAAATCAAAGATCAGTTTCATCTGCCTAGGGAGTATGTCGACAGTATCGCTGGCCAACGCAGAGACAGACGCGTTCGGAGCCAGGCTAAAAGATATAATCTGGAGCGGAGATGCGTCGGATATAAAAAACGGATTCAATTATAAGATAGATCCTGCAGCTGCTGAAAATGTTCTCAAGGGTAAAATACCTGTAAGGTTAGTAGGCGGAGAATCTGACCAGGTATTTTACGATGAAAGCACTGTTAAGTCAATCGCTGTCAATACCGACAATATATGCAAAAAAAATCGCAGGCTCATGCTCTGATAATGTCGCTGCGAACCACAGTTTTTCAAAGAGCGCTTACGATGAGATGACAGTACTTTATCTTCATTATCCGCAATTATTTGTTGAAAACCAAAAAACAAGGATCCTGACCCTTCAATCGGAAAAAACTGAGGAGGTAATAGAAGGTACACTTAAAATTATTTCAGGTGAGACAGTTGAAAGAAACCAGGTAATTAAAAGATTCCCTGCGGAGCCTTCATTCTATTTCCCTGATATTGAGCCATCAGTTGCTGCCATTATTGAAAAGTACGGCAGGGATGAATGGGCATCGGGAGTGCTTGCAAATGAACTGCACCGCCACCTCGGGGTTTATGCAATAGTCGGGGTAAAAATGGGAATCAGGGCAAGGGAATACTTCAATACAGGAGTTGATGAGTTCAGCGCAGTGTCTCATGCAGGATCAATACCTCCTCTCAGCTGCTTGAACGACGGCGTTCAGGTAAGCACCGGAGCCACACCGGGTCATGGTCTTCTGACTGTCGTAAATGATACGCCGGCAACTCCGTCAGTGGAGTTTACCTATATGAACAGGAAAATAAAACTCACACTCAAACCTGAGCTCGAAAAGATGATCAGCTCCGAACTTAAGGAGATCAACTATGTCAATGGCCTCGACAGCGATATTTACTGGGAGCTTGTAAGGAAGAATTCGATCAGATACTGGCTGAATCTGGATCGGCATGAAATCTTTAACATTGAAATCCTGGAGTAGAAGGAAAGGCGCAATGGCGCAACGGCACAATGGCGTAAAGGCAAGTGTTTTGTATCAAACGCTAAGCGAAGTTTGCAACTTCGCTTTGAATAAGTGCGGTCTTAAATACCATTTTAATAACGGCGAAGTCACAGACTTCGCCGAGCAGTCTTTTTTGCCGTTACGCCGCTGTGCCGTTGTGCCGTTGTGCCGTTAAGCCGTTGCGCCGTTACGCCTACTTATTGTACTCGTCAAAAAAATCATTCCCCTTATCATCTGTTATGATAAAGGCGGCCATATTTTCAACACGGATCTTACGGACAGCTTCCATCCCAAGATCTTCGAAATCTACAATCTCTACAGATTTGATATTCTCGGCAGCAAGTATTGCAGCCGGACCACCTATTGAACCGAGATAAAAGCCTCCGTGCTTTTTGCATGCTTCAATTACCTGACGGCTGCGGTTTCCCTTCGCCAGCATAATCAGCGACCCTCCAAGGCTCTGGAAGAGATCAACATAAGTATCCATCCTGCCTGCCGTTGTAGGACCGAAACTGCCCGATGGCATTCCCTCCGGAGTTTTTGCCGGTCCTGCATAATAGACCGGGTGGTTTTTAAAATATTCGGGCATAGGCTTGCCATCATCGAGCAGTTTTTTGATCCTGGCATGAGCAATATCCCTGGCCACAATCAGGGTGCCTGTGAGGTTGAGCCTTGTTTTCACAGGATACTTTGTCAGCTCGGCCAGTACTTCCTTCATGGGCCTGTCGAGATTGATCTCGACAGCTTTCTCCAGTTCGGGTGCTTTTGCAGGCATGAAGCGTGCCGGATTCCTTTCGAGCTCCTCAAGAAAGATCCCATCTTTACTTATTCTGGCCTTAATATTCCTGTCGGCGCTGCAGCTTACTCCCAGGCCGACAGGACATGAAGCAGCATGCCTTGTAAGTCGTATCACCCTCACATCGTGGACGAAGTATTTCCCTCCGAACTGGGCTCCGACGCCGTACTCATGGCATATCTTTTCAATTCTTTTCTCCCATTCCAGATCCCTGAAGGCTCTTCCTGACATATTACCCGATATCGGCAGATTATCATAGTACCCTGCTGATGCCAGCTTCACAGCTGAAAGAGTTGCTTCAGCTGAGGTCCCTCCGATTACAAGCGCAAGATGGTAGGGAGGGCAGGCTGATGTGCCAAGGTCTTTTATCTTCTCCTTTACAAACCTGACAAGCGACTCCTCATTAAGCAGCTGCTTCGTCTGCTGGTAGAGAAAAGTCTTGTTTGCCGATCCTCCTCCCTTTGTAATAAAGAGGAATTCATACGAATCACCTTCATTGGCATAGATATCAACCTGAGCCGGGAGGTTTGATCCTGTGTTTTTCTCCTCGAACATTGTAAGCGGCACAACCTGTGAATACCGGAGATTCTTATCCCTGAAGGTTTCAAAAATTCCTTTTGAAATATATTCCCTGTCATTTACTCCTGTTCTGACATCCTCCCCTTTCTTACCAATAACGATTGCCGTACCTGTATCCTGACACCAAGGGAGATCTTCCTTAGATGAGATAACTGTGTTACGAAGCATAATATATGCAACAAACCGATCATTATCAGTTGCTTCGGGATCATCAAGTATAGAAGCAAGCTTCTCCAGATGGGAGGTCCTCAGGTAAAAAGAGATATCTGAAACTGCCTCCCTGGCCAGAAGAACAAGTCCTTCCGGGTCAATTTTAAGGATCTTCCTTCCCCCTTCTTCAACTGTTTTGACATATTCTTTTGTCAATAATCTGTAAGACGTTGAGTCCTTTTCAATCTGATAAGGTTTCTCGTAAATGAAATCTGCCATACAATCAGTATTATTTTGTTAACAGTGCCAGATCAAACTTTTCCCTTGCCCTAATCCCCTTCTGAGTCAGTTCGAGATTACAGCATTCAACATTCTCATCGTGCTGGAATACAAGAATATGATTATTCTCAAGTGCAGTTTTTAAGACCCTCTCCTTCTCTTCTATTGTCTTAAGAGACTCAATATCGTAACTCATATTCCAGATCAGGGGAATATGAGCAACCGTAGGAATCAGATCGCCGGTATAAACAAGTGTCTTGCCATTATAATCTATTACAGGAAGCATGAGCCCCGGGGTATGTCCGTAACACATCAGTACCGAGAAGCCCGGAAAAAGCTCTCCTTCTTCATCAATAAGATTCAGATGGCCGCTCTGTTGAATCGGAAGGATATTTTCCTCGAGGAAGGCATCAGCCTCACGGGGATTATTTTTAACTGCCCATTCCCATTGTGCCCTGCTTACATGATATGCTGCATTCGGAAATACAAGCTGATATCCGTTTCCTCCAGCAGTTTTCTCTACGCATCCGCCGCAATGGTCAGCGTGAAGGTGTGTGAGAAAGACGTCGGTGATATCCTCAGGCCCGTAACCTCTGTTCTTCAAGCCACCCAGCAGTCCTTCTCCTCCATGCAGATGGACGTGCCTGAAGAACTTCTCATCCTGTTTGTCGCCCCAGCCCGTATCGACAAGGATTACATGTCCTTCGGTTTCAACAACAAGCGAACGCAGGGTAAGTACAATCAGATTATCGCTGTCGGATTTACAGACCCTCGACCATAAGAGCTTTGGGTACCACACCGAACATTGCGCCGCCGTCTATTTTGAAACTAGCTATATTGAAAAGGCTGATCTTCATAGAGGGATATTTCCCATAAAATTAACAGAAATTCATTACAAAATTCTTATTACCTTTCCATTCAGATATTGAATTTTTAAAAATCATAAATCCCACGAAATGAAAAAACTGTATTCACTCTTATTAATTATCGCATTCCCTTTGCTGCTTGCTGCTCAGACCGGCAAGGTTTACGATAATCTTTCAATGACAAGCAAGATCCTCAAAATGGACCGGAAATATGCTGTCTATCTTCCTCCTGACTATGAGTCCTCGCAGCGAAGTTATCCTGTACTTTATCTCCTGCATGGCTCAGGTGATGACCAGACTGGCTGGGTGCAATTCGGAGAAGTTCTTACAATTGCAGATGAAGCCATAAAATCAGGCTCTGCAACTGCCATGATAATTGTTATGCCCGATGCCAATACAGGCAGAAGAGGGTACGAAAACGATATTAAAATGGAATGGCTTTACGAGGACTTCTTCTTTCAGGAATTCATGCCATACGTTGAAAAGACATACAGGATCAAGTCAGACAAGAGATACCGTGCCATCTCGGGATTGTCAATGGGCGGCGGCGGAACATTCACATACGCTCTCCATCATCCTGAACTATTCTCGTCTGCCTGCCCTCTCAGCGCATCAACAGGCCCGAGAACAATTGAAGAGGTCAGCACAAACAGGGCAGGACAGAAGGTTGAAGGCTTAACAGATGCCCAAAAAGATGATTATTTCAAGAGGCAGAGCGTGCTCAGCCTTATCGAGAATGTTCCTGACGCCCAGAAGAAGGCTGTAAGGTGGTATATCGACTGCGGTGACGATGATTTCCTTTTCGAAGGCAATTCACTTGTACACATAGCCATGCGCAAAAAGGAGATCCCTCACGAATTCAGGATTCGCGACGGCGGCCATACATGGACCTACTGGAGAGGATCATTGCCTAAGGTGCTTGAATTTGTTTCGATGAGTTTCCACCAGTTCTGATTTAATGCTGTAGGGAAGGGTCGCAATCCTTCCCTACAATATTTTGGGACTGTGTGATTTGGTCCGTTTTGCCGCCAGTATAAACATTATTCTCATCAGAAATCTTATCGCCTGGTATGAGAACCAGTCTACCAGTCGGAGCAGCCAGGTGTTTTGTTTTGCATAATTCTCAACAGTGACCTGCCTGCAATCCTTGTTTATTATCTTAATCAGCAGTTCCTCGAACTTCCGCGTAAAATCACTATCAAGGATATCAGTGTTCATCTCAATGCTTCCGTAATCGCTTAGATGGTTAAGGTTATAACTTCCTACAGTTGACCATTCTCCATCCACAGTGGCAACCTTGGCATGAAGATTTGAAGGCAGATATTCGTAAATCTTGATATTATTCCTGAGAATAAAACTGTAAAGGAAGCTTGTGGCTCTTTTAAACATCGGAGCATCTGATTCTGCTGCAAGCACTATCTTTATATCAACACCCCTCCTGCTGGCATTCCTTAAAAGCTTTCTTTCGTTGCGGCCGGGAAGAAAATAGCTCGCAAATATTATCATATGGTCCTGGGCATGCCTTATTGCATAACGGTAGCTTTTCAGTATCTCCACCTTATTCCTGTACCAGTTGTTCTGCAAAACCCTTACCTTCAGATCATCATGATAAAGGATCGGGTTATGAACAGTCTCCTGCGACCTTTCCTTACGCGGAATAAATGCCTTGTTCCAGAGTTTTTTCAGGATAAAAAGGACATGTACACACTCTGGCCCCTTCAGAAGGACTGCAAAGTCGAGCCACTTTTTAGTGCCGGTCCTTCCATAATACCTGTCAGCCACATTCATTCCACCGATTATTGCCTGTTCTCCATCGACCAGCAATACCTTGTGGTGCAGCCTGAGACTGAACTGAAAATCCCTGGAGATGAGCACTGGTGAAAATTGCCTGAAAAGGATTCCTGATTCTTCAACCTCTTTGATCAGCTCCTTAGAAAAGCTTACACCCCCATATGCATCGAGAAGAAAATAAACCCTTACACCTCTTCTTGCAGCTTTGACAAATGACCTGACGAGAGAACGTCCGGTTTCGTCATCATCAACAATGTAGGTCTGAAAGTGGATAAAATTCTTCGCCTCATCAATAGCCTTACGGCAGGCAGAAAAATATGATCTCCCGCTTCTCAGAAGTTCTACCGAGTGCCCTCCTTTATATTCGCGACCTGATGGGTTCTTCATATTACTAAAAAGAGTTATTTACCCTGAGACAAATATAATCATTAACAGCAACATCTTAATCTTCATGATTTTTCCGTTACTTTGCATATATACTTCACCAGTGAAATTATAACTTTTATGAACACTTTGAAACTTTCTTTAATTCTTTGCCTAATCAGTATATGCTCCTGCGCGCAGATTGAAAACTCACCAGATGTCGCAGCCTTTCCTACTCATCCCAGGATCCTTCTTACACGGGGTGAGGAGGCTGCAATAAAAACGACTATTGCAGCTGATACAAGGTGGAGCAACATTCATTATTTCATTCTTGCAGAATCAGACAAGCTAATTGGAAAACCACCCGTAGAAAGGGTCCTCATCGGGAGAAGGCTCCTTGATAAATCGAGAGAAGCGCTTCGCAGAATTTTCTATCTTTCATATTCTTACAGGATGACTTCAGATAAGAAGTATTCAGCCAGGGCAGAAGAGGAACTTCTTGCTATAGCGAAGTTCTCTGACTGGAATCCCTCACATTTCCTCGATGTTGCAGAAATGACAATGGCAGCAGCAATAGGATATGACTGGCTTTATAAGGAATTAAAGCAGGAAACCCTTGCCAAAATAAAAGAAGCCATAATTGAAAAGGGACTAAAACCATCACTCGATTCAAAAAACAACAGCTGGCTCAAAGCCTATCATAACTGGAACCAGGTATGCAATGCCGGGATGACATTCGGGGCGCTTGCTGTATATGAAGACGAGACAGAGCTGGCTAAAAGTATTATCGACAGGGCGGTTTCCTCAATAAAACTCCCTATGGAGGATTACCTGCCCGACGGCGCCTATGCAGAAGGATACGGTTACTGGGGCTATGGAACCAGCTTTAATGTTATGTTCCTCAGTGCCATGGAAAAAGCTTTTGGAAAAGATTACGGTCTTACAATTAATGAGGGAGTTCTAAAAACTGCTCAATATCTTGAGAACATGACCGGTCCGGGCGGGAGTCCTTTCAATTATTCCGATGCCGGATCGGGAGGGAGCATGCAGCCTGCAATGTTCTGGCTTGCAAACAGGGTAAACGATCCTTCGCTTCTATGGTCCGAAAAATACCTTCTTATGAACAAAACTGCTCCCAACGACAGGTTACTGCCGGCGGTAATGGTATGGAGCGCAGGAATCACAATGAACAGGATAACACCGCCAGCAAAGACAATTTGGGTGGGACAGGGAAAGAACCCTGTTGCGCTTATGCGCTCTTCCTGGACTGATCCGAATGCTGTATACCTGGCGCTGAAAGCAGGCTCTCCCTCAGTAAACCACGGACATATGGATGTCGGATCATTTGTTATGGAGGTAAACGGCGTGAGATGGGCAATGGATTTCGGCATGCAGGATTATAACTCGCTCGAGCAGGCCGGAGTTAACCTCTGGGGCATGGCGCAGAATTCTCAGAGGTGGGAGGTCTTCAGGTATAATAACTTTGTTCACAATACACTTGCCGTAAATAATGAATTGCAGAAAGTAGCTGGTTACGCTTCAATAAGAAGCCATTCAGACGACCAATCCATGATGAATGCCATCACAGACATGACAACCTTATATGATGGTCTGATAAAGAAAGCAGAAAGAGGCGTTGCCATCACGGAAAAGAAATATGTGACTGTAAGGGATGAGATTGAGACACTCTCCTCCGAAACGACAATAAGATGGAATATGCTCACATCGGCTGATGTTTCGATTACAGGAAACAACACGGCAGTTCTGACGAAAAGCGGGAAGAAGCTGACGATCTCGGTCAGGGAACCTGCTTCGGTTGTGATGAAAACCTGGAGTACTGAACCGACAAATGCCTGGGATGCAAAAAATCCGGGCACGATTATGGTTGGTTTCGAAGTGAAGATACCTGCTAACACCAAAGCAGCGCTCACTGTTTTGCTGCTGCCTGAAGGGGTTGCGGAAAACAGCACATTAACTGTTAAAAAACTATCGGACTGGCCTGCAGGCTCAAAATAAAGGCAGGATCGAATTTTCAATGATTTTGAGCATTATGCAGGAGTTAATTGCTATTTTTATGATAAAATTTTCAAAAAGATAAACATGAACAGAAGAGATATGATAGGAAAAGTAGCAGGGGCAGCTGCGGTAACCGCCGTCACCCCTTTGAACAGTGTTTTTGCAGCTGCCGGCGAGGGTGCTGCGCCATTAAAAGGAAACATACATCATTCTGTTAGTCAGTGGTGCTATGGAGAAATTCCTCTTGACGATTTTGCCAAAGCCTGCAAAGAGATGGGAATTGAATCAATTGAACTTCTCCAGGAAAAAGACTGGGCTGTTGTTGCAAAACATGGTCTGAAATGCGCTGTCGGTTATGCAACAGACTATGGAATTCCAAAAGGATTCAACAGGGTTGCAAACCACGAAAAGCTGATTGCCGATTTTGAGGCAATGATCCCGAAAGCAGCTGCAGCGGGAGTTCCCAACCTTATCTGCTTTTCAGGCAACCGCGAAGGGCAGAACGACAATGAGGGTATGATCAATTGCGCAAAAGGATTACGAAAGATCATGCCAACGGCTGAAAAGCATGGAGTGACAATAATTATGGAACTCCTCAACAGCTACGGCCACAAGGATTACCAGTGCGACAAGACCAACTGGGGATCAGCGCTGTGCGAAATGGTGGGATCTGAGAGGTTCAAGCTTCTTTATGATATTTACCATATGCAGATAATGGAAGGCAATGTGATTGACAACATCACAAAATACAGCAAATATATCGGCCATATCCACACCGGCGGTGTGCCCGGCAGACATGAGCTCGATGAGACCCAGGAACTCTATTATCCTGCAATTATGAGCGCAATTGTAAAAACGGGTTACAAAGGTTATGTAGGACAGGAGTTTGTTCCCGCCCAGCAGGACAAGCTGGCCTCACTGAAAAAAAGCATCCTCATCTGCGACGTTTAGGATGAGGGTGCATTTCATTGCAATAGGAGGTGCAGTAATGCACAACCTTGCCATTGCGCTGCATAAGAAGGGATATGTTGTAACAGGATCGGATGACGAGATCTTTGAACCCTCAAAAACACGTCTCGCAAAGTATGGCCTGCTGCCTCCTGAACAGGGCTGGTTTCCTGATAAAATCACTCCGGATCTTGATTCGGTAATACTTGGGATGCATGCAAAAGCTGATAATCCTGAGCTTCTGAAAGCAGGCGAAACAGGGATCAGGGTCATCTCCTTTCCCGAATATCTCTATGAACAGACAAAAGATAAAAAACGCATTGTTGTAGCCGGCAGTCATGGAAAGACCACAACCACGGCAATGATAATGCATGTATTCAGAACTCTCGGGATGAAGTTCGATTACATGGCAGGCTCACAGATCGACGGATTTGAGACAATGGTGGGATTATCTGATGACTCGGAGGTAGCTGTATTTGAGGGAGATGAATATCTTACATCAACGCTTGACAGAAGGCCGAAATTTCATCTCTATATGCCCGACATTGCTATTCTTAACGGCATTGCATGGGACCACATGAATGTTTTTCCAACTTTCGAAAACTATGTTGAACAGTTCAGGATCTTTGCAGAAAAAATCAGTGAAGGAGGGTCACTCATATATTTTGAGGATGATGCCGAGGTAAAAAAAATTGCCCTGGCTGCCAGTGAAAAAATCAGGAAGATCCCTTACCGGGTCCATGGATATTTTCAGAACAAGGCAGGATTTTTTGCTGCAACACATAACAGGGTAGTTCCTGTAAAGATCTTCGGCGAGCACAACATGCAGAATCTCTCAGCTGCAAAGGAGGCATGCCTGGCAGCCGGTGTCGGAGAGGACGATTTTTATGAGGCCATAAAAAGTTTTGAAGGAACATCAAAACGCCTGCAGAAAGTCAAGGAGAATGATAACGGGGTTATTTATCTCGATTTTGCCCATTCACCTTCGAAGGTAAAAGCTACCGTTGAAGCAGTAACGGCAAGATATCCCGGCAGGAAAATTATTGCCTGCGTTGAGTTGCATACCTTTTCGAGCCTTAACAGGGAATTTCTTCCCCAATACAATGGGAGCCTGGAGGGAGTAACAGACGCCCTGGTATATTTCAATCCACATGCCATCGAATTAAAGAAGCTGGAACCTGTTTCAAAAGCCGCGGTTTCTGAAGCGTTTGGAGGAAAAAATGTAAGGGTATTCGACAATTCCGATGAAATGTTTGCAGCAATAAAAATGCTGAAATATGAGAATCCTGTTTACCTCTTCATGAGTTCCGGCGATTTCAACGGGTACGATATTTCAGGATTGGTGTAAGGAAGGGAGATGCCCAGCCCACGTAAGGAGGATGGTCGGGGTGGTTGATTATTTTTAAAACCTAAAGATTTTTTCATGCAAAATATTTTGCAGTTCAAAAAAATAATCCTTTCTTTGCATCCGCATTTTAAAGTTCTTTGCATGGTCCATTCGTCTAGGGGTTAGGACGTCAGGTTTTCATCCTGGTAACAGGGGTTCGATTCCCCTATGGACTACAATTTTTAAATTTCGAGGAAAATATTAAAGAAAGCATGGCAAATCACAAGTCATCAGAAAAAAGGATCAGGCAGACTGAAGTAAAAAAGGAGAGCAACAAATATTACGCAAAGACAACCCGTAATGCTCTTAAGACACTTCGTGCAACAACAAACAAGGAAGAGGCCGGAGTACTTCTGCCGAAGCTGACTTCTATGCTCGACAAACTGGCAAAGAAGAACATCATTCACAAGAAAAAGGCTTCCAACCTGAAGTCTTCTCTTGTAAAGCACGTGAACGGACTGTAGTATCAATTTACAAAATACTGGAAGGCTGTATCGAAAGATACGGCCTTCTCTTTTTTACAAAAGGCTCAGGCCAGGGGCACAGAGCCGCCGCACCACGCACCCTGTACCTTTTTTTGCAAATCTTTTCACACTATTGCTTATCTTGCATATGCATTTCAAATTCGTGCTACATGTCGTTAAAAATCACCGAATGGGCTGTCGAGGACAGACCCCGGGAAAAGCTTATTCAGAAAGGCACAGCCTCTCTGAGCGATGCAGAGCTGCTTGCTATTCTTATCAGTTCAGGAACCAGGGAGAAATCGGCTGTTGATCTCGGCCGGGAGCTTCTTGGCATCGCAAACAATAATCTGAACAGCCTCGGTAAGCTTACAATAGCTGACCTACGGAAGCTTCACGGAATCGGCACTGCAAGGGCTGTAACAATCGCTGCGGCACTGGAGCTGGGACGACGCCGGAAACTGGCAGAGGGGCCTGAAGTGCCGCAGATTAAATGCTCAAAAGATGTGGCTGATATCTTTCAGCCCCTCCTCTCCGACCTGGCACATGAGGAGTTCTGGATACTTTTTCTTAACCGTTCGAACAGGGTGATAAACAGGATGAAGCTCAGCCAGGGCGGAATATCAGGTACGGTAACCGATGTAAGAATTGTTATGAAAAAGGCAATAGAATACCTGGCTTCAGGGATAATTGTGTGTCATAACCACCCATCAGGAAATCTTAGCCCGAGCGAATCTGATGTCAAGATAACCCAGAAAATCAAAGAAGCCGGAAATATAATGGATATACAGCTTCTCGATCACCTGATCATCTCCGACAAGGATTATTATAGTTTCGCCGATAATGGGTTGATCTAAAGGTCTTGCGGTCCTGGGGTCTTGCGGTCTTGCGGTCCTAAGTCTTGCACCTTGCTGCTATCTTTGCATTTACTAAGGAGATACTTAAAAGGTTTTCCTAAAATAGGATGTATTAAATAAGGTTCCAGCTCACACAGAGGCTCAAGAACAAACCGCCTTTCATGCATAAGCGGGTGGGGAATTTTAAGATTCTTCTCCTGAATTATCTGATCCTCATACAAAAGGATATCAATATCTATTACTCGCGAAACATACTGCTTCTCTCCCCTTTCCCTTCCGAGAAGAGTTTCTATAGAGAGGATTTTTGCCATTAATCCGGAGGGTGTCAGTTCAGTTTCTACACCCACAACCATATTCAGAAACTGCTCTTCAGAATGAAAACCCCAGGGTTCAGTTTCATAAACCGATGAAGTCTTAACGACACGACCAATATCCGTCTCTATGCTTTGAACAGCCGTCCTTAGATTTTCAGCCCTCCTGCCCATATTGGTCCCCAACCCGAGGAATACCTTCTTCATAATCATCTGCTTCTGCTGTCAAAAGTATCAAATAGATAGTTACCTTTATGGCATGGATTTGTTTTAAATGCAATTAATTCCCATTAAATCAAAAATTAACAAAAAATGAAGAACTTTCTTATCTATACCCTTGCGACAATTACAGGGTTAATTATTGCCTCAATTCTCTTCTTTATAGTAATGATTGCAGGACTGAGTGCCGTGGTAGCATCGGGCGACAAGCCTGTTTCGATAAGCGAAAACTCGGTTCTCGTTCTGAAGGCCGGAGTTCCGGTGCCCGACAGGGGAAATGAGAATCCGCTTGACGGCTTCGACTTTCTTAATATGACCTTTACTCCGGCACCGGGACTCAACGAGATCTTAAGTAACATCAATAAAGCAGCTGCTGACCCAAAGATAAAAGGGATCCTGATAGAGAACGATCTGCTTCCTTCGGGTTGGGCAACAACGGGTGAGATAAGGGAAGCTCTTGACAAATTCAGAAAAGACGGGAAATTTGTAATAGCATATTCCGATTATGTCCTTACACAGGAATGCTATTACCTCTCAACTGTTGCAGATAAAATATATGTCCACCCCGGTTCAATGATTGATTTTAAGGGGCTGAGCAGCGAGGTGATGTTTTACAGGAAAGCTCTCGAAAAACTTGGGGTGGAAGTGCAGGTAACACGACACGGAAAATTCAAGGGTGCAGTAGAACCATTCCTCCTTGAAAAGCTAAGTGATGAAAACAAGGCACAGATAAAGGACTATGCCGGATCAATATGGTCGCATGTAATAAACCAGATCTCCGAATCGAGGAATATTTCCGTGGAACAGCTTAACCTTCTTGCTGACAACCTTACAGGAAACATCGCTGTGAATGCCCTTGAAAGCAGGCTTGTTGACGGGCTGATATACAGGGATGCCCTCATCGACACATTAAAAACGCTTTCAGGAATAAAAACAACCGATGACCTGAAGATGGTGACAATGACCAAATACAGCAAAGTCCCCGATCCGGATAAAACATTCAGCCGCAAAAACAGGATAGCTGTGATCTATGCTTCGGGCAATATTGTTATGGGCAAGGGCAATGAGTCGAATATCGGAGGAAATAATTATGCTGAAATAATAAGGAAGGAAAGGAAAGATACAAGCGTGAAAGCCATAGTTCTGAGAGTGAACTCACCCGGAGGCAATGCCATTGCCTCGGATATCATCTGGAAGGAGCTGCAGTTAGCTGCAGAAGTTAAGCCTGTGGTAATCTCAATGGGTAACTATGCAGCTTCTGGCGGGTATTACATCTCAGCACCAGGAACAAAAATTTATGCCGATCCTGCCTCAATTTCAGGATCGATCGGTGTCTTCGGACTAGTACCAAATGCCCGGAATCTTCTTGAGGAAAAACTCGGGCTCACGACTGAGACTGTAAAGACAAATACGAATTCCGATTTCCCGTCTATCGTCAGGCCAATGAATAGTTATGAAAAGGATATCATGCAGATGAGCATTGAAAAGGTTTACAGCGATTTTATCGGCAAAGTTGCAGCAGGAAGAAAAATGAGAGTTGAATCGGTCGACAGCATAGGACAGGGAAGAGTCTGGAGCGGTGCAAGCGCAGTAAAAATAGGCCTTGTCGACGAACTTGGAGGTTTGAACGATGCAATCAAAGGGGCGGCTGCCCTTGCAGGAGTCGATTCATACTCGGTAAAGGAACTGCCGGTACTAGAAGATCCTTATATGAGGCTGATGACTCAGCTGGGTGGTGAGGTAAAAATGAAAATCCTTAAAAATGAGCTTGGCGAATCAGTTAAATACTATAACATGATCCGCGAGTTAAGAGATCTTTCCGGCATTCAGGCCCGCTTGCCATACTTCCTCGAAATTCATTAAGAAGTGCCTAAAGTGCCTAGAGTTTGGAGTGCCTAGAGTTGAATTATGGGAAAAAACAGAAGCATACTCCTCTATCCCTTTTCACTGATTTACGGTGTAATTACAGCTATCAGGAATTTCCTGTACGATACCGGCATTTTACCTTCGACTGAATTCCGGACACCAGTTATTTGCATCGGTAATATTACAGTAGGGGGCACAGGAAAGACTCCCCATACAGAATACCTTGTCCGCCTGCTTGGCAAACACTTCAGAGTAGCAACTCTCAGCAGGGGATATAAAAGGGAAACAAGGGATTTCAGGATAGCATCACCCGCTTCAACAGTAAGGGAAATCGGAGATGAACCGCTGCAGATCTCCGGGAAGTTCCCTGAGATCGTTGTAGCTGTCGACAGAAACCGTGTGCAGGGAGTCAGGAAAATCCTGAAAGCCGATCCCGGGATCCAGGTAGTACTGCTCGACGATGCATACCAGCACAGAAGGATAAGACCAGGGTTCTCAATTCTCCTCACTGATTATGAACGTCTTATCTTTAACGACAGTATGCTGCCCTACGGGAACCTCAGGGAGAGCGCTTCGAACATCGACAGGGCAAACATTATTCTCGTCACCAAATCGCCGCCAGATCTGTCTCCTATTGACAGAAGGATAATTGTCAAAGAGATGAACAAGCAACCGGGGCAAAACCTCTACTTCACTACAGTCAGCTATGAGGAACCAGTTCCTGTATTTGCGGAAGGTGAAGATAAAATGAGGTCTTTCAGATCTGACTGACATAAAAGAAACCTCGATTGTACTTTTGACAGGAATAGCCAATCCGATTGCCTTAAAGGATCAGCTTAAGAAATATGCCGGAGAGATTGTTCATCTTAAATTTCCCGACCACCATAATTTCAGTGAAAATGATCTTGAGCTGGTTACGAAAGCCTATGATGATCTTAAATCCGTCTCAAAGTTCATATTTACAAGCGAAAAGGATGCTGTGCGCTTAAGGGAATTTACTAATATTGCAGAACCTTTCAGATCGGCATTTTACTATGTGCCAATCGGCATTGAATTTCTGAATGACGACAGGGAGGAATTTGATAATTTGATACTTGATTATGTTAGAACGAATAAATGAAACTGTTGCCTTCCTGAGGACAAAAGGGATAATAGATCCGGATGCCGGTATCATACTTGGCACAGGCCTTGGTGAGCTGGCTTCGAAGATTGAGAACCGCATTGAAATAGATTATAAGGATATCCCAAACTTCCCGGTATCAACTGTTGAAGGCCATGCAGGAAAACTGATATATGGAAGCTTCGGCAACAAAAAAGTTGTTGCAATGAAAGGGAGGTTTCATTATTACGAAGGTTATGGCAACGAGCAGGTTGCACTTCCGGTAAGGGTATTAAAATACCTTGGCATTAAAACTCTCTATCTCTCAAATGCCGCAGGTGGAGTAAATCCCGATTTCAGGATAGGCGATATAATGATAATCACCGACCATATCAATCTGCTTCCAAATCCCCTTATCGGGCAGAATGATGACCGCATTGGTCCAAGGTTTCCTGATATGGGGGAAGCCTATGACAAAAATCTTATTGAAAAAGCGGTCAGTATTGCCGGCAAGCTTGGGATAAGGGTTCATAAAGGGATCTACCTCTCCACGACAGGTCCGACATTTGAGACACCGGCCGAATACAAATATTTCAGGATAATCGGCGCCGACTCGGTTGGAATGTCGACAACGCCCGAGGTCATAGTTGCCAGGCATATGAAAGTGCCTTGTTTTGCATTAAGTGTGATTACTGATCTGGGAGTGGAAGGCAAAATCGAATATACAACCCACGAGTCGGTTCAGCATGAGGCTGAGAAAACCGAATCGCTGATGACAGCGATAGTAACTGAAATGATATCTACATTGTAATATTACTTTAACCACGGTTTTTAGGTGCATAGCACCGTCCTCATTCCTTCCGTAGCACTGACAGGTCCACTCTAATATGAATCATAATTCAGGTGCAGAGCACCGGATCTATGTGGAGAAGCCCGATTCCTACAAATAGGACGCTCCCGTTATGTGGCAAGCTCCTCCGGAGCTTAAAATTACCTTCTCAGCACCGCACAGGCTTTTTTCCACTGATAGGTTTTTCCCTTGTCGTTATAGGCCGAAACAAGAATAATGTAGATGCCTCTGTTCACAAGATTGCCATCGTCAGCCGTTCCGTCCCAGACAATATCTGCTTCACTTCCGATAAGCATATTGGAAGCCAGGCTCCTGATAAGAGAGCCATTCTCATCGAACACCGCCAGTGACGCTACATTTCCCAAACCGGGAAGGCTGAGATGAACTGAAAGGAAATCCTCAAATCCATCGCTGTCGGGACTGATCTTTGTAGAAGAGAATGAAACCAGGCCTGCTTCAGCCGGCGACTCCGGGAAAACTGAATTTCTCCTTCCGGGAGTTCCCCAGCCGGAACTCTCCGATGCGGAATGCCACGACGCTTCATCAGAAGAATTATTCATCGGGCCGGTCTTTTCCAGCGCAATCCCCTCAGATCCGGAAAGCAATGAAAAGTGCATGTCATCACTGTAGCGGACCTCATCAATAACATCCAGCTCCCTTGTCAGCAAAAGCAGATGTCCCTCATCATCATTCATCGACGGAAGTGACTGGATTTCAAAAATATAATCCGGATCAGCTGAAAAATACCTGTCACATGTCTTTCCCTTGTCGGTTGTTATTGCATAATAGCTGCCCGGCATAATGCACCGCCTCTCATCCGATACAGGATAAATTTTCGAAGTATCATTGTAACTGTTAACCGAGACCAGGAAAAGCTTTGATGCATCAAGGATTCTGTCAGAGGTGTTAAAGAGTTCCAGATAGTCTGCATCGCCGGGCAAAGGATTAAAAAGTAATTCATTGAATCGGATATCGCCGGCCCTGGCATCTGCAGGAATACCAAAAGGGAAACTCTTTTTTTGCATCCTGTTGCCGGCAAAATCATTTATAAGATCTGACACTTCGAGCCGATAGCTTTTCCCCTCTGCAAAGGGACTGCCCGGACTGATCAGGAATTGCCGGTATAGCGGATCAACTGGAATAATACCCTTTACAGGCAGACCGGAAATATTAATTTTATCAATATCACTATTAAAAGACAGAACCGGCTCGCTAAAAGAGACGAGCAGTTCATCAGTCTGCACCGGGAACGAATTAAGTATCCCTTTAAAGACGCTGTCGGGGCTTTTTCCTGCTACTGAATTTGTGGTGCCCGGAGTACCTCCTGTCCTTGAGGATGAGGCTCTCCAGTTTCCTTCCGAATAAAACGGGAACCCTGTATCGATAATCTCGAGCGACCATCCTCCTTCAGCTTTGATCACATCGCCATACCAGTCGGAGCTGTACTCAAGCCCGTGAATCAGCTTACCTGAAGCATCGAGGAGACAGAGCAGCTTACCACCGTCGTTGAGAACAGGGAATTTTCCTGTTGCTGCCACCTGACCATACCCGGTGAAAAGGGAAGCATTGTCTTCGTGGCAAACCACCAGATATCCTGAAGGCTGAATGATCACATCAGGGAAAATTACCAGAGACTCGCCGGAAAGCAGTTTCCATCCCTTAATGTTTAGCGGGCTGCTGCGTCTGTTGAACAACTCAATATACTCCTTTCCCGGAAGAGCCACAACAGGAAACGGATCGGCCATTATCTCCGAAATAATCAGATCTCCGGCTACCGGAATACCGGTATTCTGGCCGGATAATTCAATAAACTGACCTGATGCCAGATACAGCATCAAAAGAGTCTGCAAAATAACTTTTTTCATGCAGCGGGACGAATTGAAAAAAAAGCTACTTTTGACCGGTTTCAAACAAACAGTAAATTTAAAAATTAACTTAATCCATTCCAAACAAATCACTATGAAAACAGCAGTAGTCGGAGCCACCGGCATGGTAGGCCAGACAATGATAAAAGTACTTGAGGAGAGAAATTTCCCGATATCAGAACTTATCCCGGCAGCCTCTGAGCGGTCCGTTGGCAAAGAGGTGATATTCAAGGGTAAAGCTGTCAAGGTAGTGAGCGTTCAGGATGCTGTTGATGCAAAGCCTGAATTTGCAATCTTTTCTGCAGGCGCCTCAACATCGCGCGACTGGGCTCCGGTTTTTGCAGAAAAAGGAACTGTTGTGATCGACAACTCCTCCTTCTGGCGGATGTATGAAAATGTACCCCTCATTGTTCCTGAAATAAACAGCCACGTCATCAAAAAAGGCGACAGGATTATAGCCAATCCAAACTGTTCTACAATACAAATGGTTATGGCTCTTGCACCTCTTCACCGGAAATATAAAATAAAAAGGCTTGTTGTTGCAACATATCAGTCGGTTACGGGAACCGGAGTTAAAGCTGTTGCGCAGATGGAGAATGAAAGAGCCGGTGATAAACGGAGACATGGCATATGCACATCCAATCGATAAGAACTGTTTCCCTCACGGAGGTTCATTTCAGCCCGACGGCTATACAACCGAGGAACAGAAACTTATTGATGAGACAAGGAAGATCCTTGAAGATCAGACAATAATGGTAACAGCCACCGTTGTAAGGATTCCTGTTGTAGGAGGTCATTCAGAGGCTGTGAATATTGAGTTTGAAAAAGAGTTCGATATTGAGGATGTAAAGAGCCTCATTGGCGGATTCCCGGGAGTAGTGGTTTATGACAACCCTTCCGAAAATATTTACCCGATGCCGATTCAGGCGCATAACAGAGACGAGGTGTTTGTAGGCAGGATAAGAAGGGATCTTTCAAAAGAGAAATGCCTGAATCTCTGGGTTGTTTCGGATAATATCCGCAAGGGAGCTGCAACAAATGCGGTTCAGATTGCAGAATACATGGCCGCCAATAAGCTATATTGATTGCAAATCGAATAAGAATTCGTTATAGGGATACCTCTTTATATGGATCTTCTTTACTTCCTCGTAAAGCACCTTACGGAGTTCATCGGCATTCTCCTTAGTTTTTGCAGAGATAAATACTGTGTTGTTTTCCCCTCCGGCAGCCATCCATGTTTTCTTAAGGTCTGCCAGTGAATAGTTTTCCCTCAGAACCGGAGTGAGGTCGTACTCATCCTTCACAGTATATGAAAAGGCATCAATCTTGTTGAATATAACGATTATAGGCTTATCTGCCGATTCGAGCTCTTTCAGCGTCTCATTTACAACTTTTATCTGTTCTTCAAATATTGGATGAGAGATATCGACTACATGCAAAAGAAGGTCTGATTCCCTCACTTCATCGAGAGTCGATTTGAAGGATTCCACGAGGTCGTGAGGCAGCTTCCGTATAAAACCGACAGTATCTGAAAGGAGAAAGGGAAGATTACCGATAACAACTTTCCGCACAGTAGTATCGAGTGTTGCAAAAAGCTTGTTTTCTGCAAACACATCCGATTTGCTTAAAAGGTTCATTATTGTTGACTTTCCGACATTCGTATAGCCAACCAGCGCCACTCTCACCATTTTCCCTCTGTTCTTGCGCTGCGTCGCCATCTGGGTGTCGATCTTCCTGAGCTGGGTTTTGAGAAGCGCGATCCTTTCCCTGATTATCCTTCTGTCAGTTTCGATCTCTGTTTCTCCAGGGCCTCTGAGACCTATCCCTCCCCTTTGCCTTTCGAGGTGGGTCCAGAGACCTGTAAGGCGGGGAAGAAGGTACTGGTATTGAGCCAGCTCCACCTGTGTCCGGGCATGTGATGTCCTTGCCCTGTGAGCAAAGATATCGAGTATGAGGTTGGTTCTGTCGAGGATGCGGCATCCCAGTGCCTTCTCAATATTCCTTAACTGACTTGGGGTAAGCTCATCATCAAAAATTGCGATATCGACATTGTTTTCAGATATAAACTGTGCGATTTCCTCAATCTTGCCGGTACCGACAAAGGTACGGGGGTTTGGTGCATCAAGCCGCTGCACAAACCTCTTTAAAGGTTCTGCACCTGCTGTTTCTGCCAGAAAAGATAGTTCATCGAGATAATCCTCCACATCGCGCTCATCCTGCCCGGAGCAAATAATTCCAACAAGTATTGCTTTTTCCCTTCTGCTCTCTGTCTCAATCATCTGTTTCTTTTATTCTACTTACGTCCGTTGTGGATTTTTTGAAGACCGGAGACCGGAGACCGAAGTCGGAAGAAGAAAGCTCAGGGCTCTGGGCTCAGAGCACAGGTTAAAGAAGCCAGAACTAAATACTTCGGACTTCGGTCTTCCGACTTCTGACTTCTTAAAAAATATACCTCCTGTTATTCTGCATGGCTCCTCTTATGGCCATTTTCAGCGATTCAGAACACCTGATAACCATGTCGATATCTGTTGGGAAGGGAATCGGGGAACTTTTTGTTTTAGCAAGCTGCCTGTCATTGAGTGCTTTTACATCACCAAGAGCACGGGCTGATACATGTTCGAAATTCGATTGTGCTCCGATAGGATCCTTCTTAAGAAGCTTACTAGGGTTAACCTGAACCACCTCAATCTCGCCATCAATCCTGCAGGCTTTTGTCTGGTATGTCTCAACCAGGGCACACTGTAGGGTCTTATATTTTTTTACTTTAATATCATTGCCAAGAGTATCCCTCATTACATTGCCTTTCTTATCGAGCATATAACTGAAGCCATCCTCGACATCCCTTTTGATAACAGAGTCCCTCTGGGCAGTCTGGTCAGGACTAACCGCTACATTCCTGACATTTACATTTACATAATAATCATATTTAACAGTTTTATCAAGCTGATATGTATGATATTCCACCCATTCCGAGTTAAGGCTGGGAAGATCGAGAGCCAGCAGATCCTGCTCAAACTCCTGGGGGAACCTTATAATTGAAGTGTTTTTGATTGAAATAAAAACCCTGCTCATTCCAAGATATTTAGACTCCATTATCATATTGTCGATATCAGGATAATTTCCAACATAATCCTTTGCCCTTAAGAATTCGTTATAGGCCTGACGATAAGAATCCTTCAGCCCGTTCTTCATTAGTTCCTTGCCGTTGGCATAATAGAAATCCGCAGCTTTTCTTTTTGCATTTACCATTTCCGACATATAGTCGACATATGGATATTCGATTGACTTTCCGTTAAGGTTAAGGGGAGTGACTGTCCTTACCAGAGTTTGTCTGTTGCTCAGTCTCAGGTATACCTGGTAGATCTCGTCCCAGTTATTCGGACGGCCTTCCATCTTAAGGAATCGGACTCTTTCAAGATCCTGTTCATTTGCAATCAGATATGACCTGTCGAGGATATCAATCTGTTTTTCATCCTGCCTGTCTTTTCTGAGCTCTTTAACGGCTTTATCAATTGCAGCATCGTAGTTTCCTTTTTCGAGTTGTTTCTTCGCTGAACCGCAACCCGATAACAGAATAACCACTGTAAGAATAAAAGGGATAACTCTTTTCATAAGTATGTTTTGAAGTTGGGATAAAGGTAATAATATTTGAAAACCTGCATATAAGAGACAGAGATAAGGATCAAATATGTTTTAAAACATAAAATTAAGAGGAATGGAGAATCTTACTCTCACCGGTTGTCCCCGCTGAAGGCCGGGAGTCCATTTTGGAGATTCCGAAATTGACTTTACTGCCTCATCATCGAGAAGGGGATCGACCCCTTTCACAACAGTTACATTGCTTACAGTTCCATCTCTTTCAACAATAAATGTAAGGTACACTGTTCCTCTTATCTTGTTTTCAACGGCTGCCTGGGGGTAAGGGGTTCTTTTCTGCACCCAGTCCCTGAATTTATTAAGATCGCCCCCCCTGAAGGCTGGCATAACCTCAACTGAGAAATATGGTTCATCAAGGTCAAAACCAACCTGCCCTGTTAGCAGATCCTCGCCAACTCCATTGGCTCCGGAAACAACCAGATCACTTGTCGTCTGGTTCAGGAACTGATCGGTTATTGCCGGGGCTGCTTCGAGAGGAAGCAGTGTATCGACAACTACCGGCGGAACATATTTCTGAGACTCCTGGATAGTGGCGGCTTGTGGCGGAGGCGGCGGAGGAGGGACAAAGATCTCATCCGGAGGCAGTTCAAGTGATTCCATCTGCACCTTCACGTAATAGGATCCGCCTCCAAGAACAGCATCAGAGCGGGAACTTATGACAAAGGGAATTATAACTGCAGAACTTACAATTATTACTGCGGCGATGAGACCGGTAAACATAACAGCATTATATCTCTTCCGAAGCTGATAGGCACCATACTCCCGGTTCCGCTTCTCGAAAAGCAGATCATCGAGATCCATTGAATGCCTTAGATTATCGAACATTGTACTTAATACAGGCCGGTTGCCTCATTTTAATTGTGAGTTGCAAAATTACAAAATAGCAATAGTTTACCAAAACTAACGACAGTTCCTTTGAGGATGTTTTATTATTTTTAATTTTTTCTTACATTTGCCGTCAATGACGGGGGTTTAGCTCAGTTGGCTAGAGCGTGTGACTGGCAGTCACAAGGTCAGGGGTTCGATTCCCCTAATCTCCACAAAAAAGAGTGAGAGTGCGAGCCTGCCTGCCGGCAGGCAGGCGAGAGCGAGTACTCTCACTCTTTTTCTCGCTCCCGCACTCACACTCACACTTGATTTACTCAGAGCTCTGCTTTTAAGATGGAAAGGGATCAGCAGGTATAAGAAACCAGAGTGGCTCCTGACATAAATTCTATTCTCCTATAAAATCAATATAATTATCAGGGTTGATAAGAGTGAATGTTGAACCCGGATAATTTGCTGAAAAAGTTAAGGACAGATTTGCTTTCTTTCCCGGATTCCATTTAAACTCGTAACACTTGAGATTCCCGTCTCGCTCTTCAATATAATCAATTTCCTGTTGCTGGGTTGTTCTCCAGAAATAAGAACCAGCATAATTAAATGAATAATTATTTCTTTTCATCCGTTCGCTGATTAAGAAATTTTCCCATAATGCTCCTACATCAGAACGTAAAGGAATCGGATTAAAGTTTGAAATAAGGGCGTTACGCACACCATTGTCATAAAAGAAAATTTTCCTGCTCTTTTTAAGTTCATTCCTTACATTTCTGCTAAATGAACGCAAATGAAACAGAATGTATGACTTCTCCAGAAGATCAATATATCTTTGAACAGTTGCTGTGTCAACACCCAGTATTTGAGACAATTCATTAAACGAAATCTCGTTACCCATCTGCAATGCCAATGCCTGTAAAAGTCGCTCAATTATTTCAGGTTTACGAATATCCTGAAATTCAAAAATGTCCTTATATAAATAACTTGATACGAGATTTGTCAGGATTTCACGCTCGCTTCCCTGATTATTTACTACATCCGGATACATGCCATAAATCAATCGATGCTCCAATAACCTCTTCTCGTCTGATAATCCATACGCATTTACTAATTCCTGGAAGGAAAATGGAAACATTTTGTACTCAAATTTTCGTCCCGTTAATGATTCGCTAATGGAATTAGATAGTTCCAAAGCTGATGATCCTGTTACAATGACTTGCTTTTCCGGGAAGCTGTCTATGAGTAATTTCAAAGTGATGCCAATGTCTCTTATCCTTTGCGCCTCATCGATCAGTATCAGCTCATAATTTCCAGTTAATGCCTTTAGCTGGGTGGAAGTAGGCGTTTCCAATTTTTTTCGCACATCCGGCTCATCACAGTTTAGAAATAGTACTTTCCTTTCGCTGTTTTGGGATATCTGATTGAGCAATGTCGTTTTACCAACCTGTCTCGGACCAACAACTACAATTGCTTTTTTTTTATACAATCTGTTGTGTAATATTTGCTCCAATTCCCGCTCTATTGTCATAAATTGAATTTTTAACAAAATTATAATATTTTATGATTATACTCTATATATATTATATTAATTTGCGATTACACTCGCAATTTGTTATGTTTTTAGATCTCAAGACATATTCAAAAAAAGATAAAGTAGCCGTCAGGGAAGGCTTGAGGTTTATGCTCCTTAGTCTATTACATAAAAAGATTTGTTTTGCGTTGAGGTACTTCATAATTTTGATCTGAATAATTCAAATTCAAGAATACTTAGTTCAGGATCTGTAAATAATGCACTTGAATTATAAATCAAACAAGGATTTCTTTTCGATTCGGCATATTAGCTAAATAATCATATTTTCAGATTAAACCAAAGAAAGGAAAACTCCCATGACTCAAGACAAAACTTCCTTGTTACTAAAAGTATCGCTGGTGCTTTTTGCCATTGTCGCAATTGGCTATGGCCTTGTGCATTTACTCATCCCTGATGCGTATGTAAAGTCTGCGGGAGGAGATACAATACCACCATCCTGGCTGAGATGGATAGGAGGAATAATGATTCCTCTGGGGATTGGTGCAATTATGGTTTTTCGAAATCCGCATAAGCAAGGAATTTTCATAACTACAATTGCCATAGGAAATCTATTATGCGGTTTAATATTGCTGTATTCTCTATTTATTGAGAATTCAGGCATTGGCTATACAATGGCAACATTAGCTCCCGCAATTGTAAGCCTGATTCTTTCCGGCCTTTTCTGGCTTTGCCTGAATCAGTCTGGAGATCTCCTCTGGGGTAAACAAAAGTGATTTATTAAGAACATTACAGCCTTTAACCTCGATAACGGGAATCCTTATCCGCAGAAACGAACCCCTAATCCTTTATACAACGGACAGAATTTCCATATTGCTTGCTGTGGTAGAAGTTGTCTACATAATCATTATAGCTGCGTATGGCGCGTGCGTAAGCATTTGTAGCTGAGAACTCTATGGAGCTCCACCAGAAAGCTCCGCTTCCAATACTTAAAAATGTTCCATTAATGTCACGATAACCACCGGGAAGACCATTAAAACCACTGCTGTTGTTACTCTCTTGGGAATTCCCGACATTTCCTGCAGTTGGGTTAGTATTCCAACCAGATATGGATGCCATTGATTTACCTATATCGCTTCCGCTGCCCAGATAACCATATCCATTGTTTGTAAGGTAATCAGTTAAAACAGTTAATTCGTTATCTGCAGGTATATGCCAGCCAACAGGACATACATTACGACTGTCTGTTATAGCATACCATGTATATAGTCTGCCATATATTGCCACATTACTTTCATTGCCGTCATATGCCCATTGATATTTAGGTGTACTTTCACCAGTTATATCCAAGGTTGCCGGAGTTGTTGTGCCTATCAGATCACCATTTCTGTACTTTGGTGATTTCAGGTTCTCTGCCATCCAGAACTGATTGTTAATTTTCACTACAGGATAGTTGTTATTATCTCCATCTTTGCATTCCAGAAAACTAAAGGTTATTGTTTTGTCTGATGCAGGGATGTCAGTAATTATGGTTTGGTAAACTCCTGAAATTCCTGTAAACCTGAGTCTGTCTCCGGTTGTGTAGGTCATATCTATTGTTGCCAGACTTCCTTTGGCAGCGCTGCCAGGTTTTTTGTTGTCATCTGCCTGTATTAAACCGGGAATTTTCTCAAGACTGATCTTTCCTACGGCATTTCCATTACTAATCAATTTACCTGATAATTTATAATTCATACCTTTTACATCAATAAAATAGATCCCGTAATTTAAACCTGATAAGCGGAAACTCTGGACGGAATTTTCTAAAAAATACTGAGTCTGGGCAACAGGCTTACCAGTCAAATCAAGTATTGTTATGACTGCTTCACCTGAAGCAGGAGGAGATATTTGCACGGTCGCGTGATCGGACATCGGATTGGGGTAAACCTTTATTTCAGATAGCAGATCCTCCATTTCAGAATTAACGCCTGTTGATATTGCCGTCAGATGCAGAATATCACTTCCTGCTATGTTGACAGATGTTCCTGATGTCAGGTTTTCAACTTTAACAGATGATACAGTAATTGATGCACCGGTTCCTGCAAAAGTGATCTGATAGTTTTGCCCATGTGCATTCAAAACACAAAAAATGGCAAGGATTAATAATAGATTTTTCATGTTGATGTATTTTTGTTAAAATTATAACAAAAAACAACGCAAGTCAAGATAATCCAAGAAAAATGCCTCGATATATCCGGCAGCATTTGTCATTGAAGTAGCTCTGAGAATTTAATATTGACTTTAGCTCTTTCGCGTTGTAATTTTACATGAAATATGAAAGGAGGCTATTATGGCAAAGTATCGCATTTTATCTATTGACGGAGGAGGAATACGCGGACTGGTAACAACGATTATGCTCCAGCGTATAACTGCAGTTCCCGGATTGGAGAACCTGCTTGAAACTATTGACCTGACAGCCGGCACCTCAACTGGCGGCCTTCTGTCGATCGGTATATCTGCCGGACTCGATCTGGCAAAGATCCGTGAGATCTATGAAAAGAAAGGTCCTGTAATCTTCGATGACTCATGGCTCGATAATGTTATTGACCTGGGGAAACTCAGAGGAGCTGATTACAGCATTAAACCACTGCGACGTGAACTAAAGAATATTCTGGGCAATATTACTCTGGGACAACTGCAGAAGCGGGTGCTTATTACTGCCTTTGACCTCGACAATGAGGATCCTGATCCGCAGAAAAGAACCTGGAAACCAAAACTGTTCCACAATTATCCGGGTCAAAATAATGATCAGTCCGCCCTGGCGGCAGACGTCGCACTGTATACAAGCGCAGCCCCTACCTATTTCCCATCCGCTGACGGATATATTGATGGCGGTGTATTTGCACTCAATCCTTCAGTCTGTGCCCTTGCCCAGACACAGGATAAACGATATGGCCCAAGACCTTCACTCGACGACCTTCGTCTTCTGTCTCTTGGAACAGGCACCAGTCTGCAATATATTACGGGCAATACCCACGACTGGGGCTATGCACAATGGATAAAACCGCTTATAAACCTGATGTTCGACGGCATAGCAGGAATAGCAAATTATCAGTGTTCCCAATTGCTTGGCGACAACTATCATCGCCTGGCCCCGGTATTCCCTGCCGGGCTTACTATTGACATGGATGAGGTTAAGAAGATCCCGCAAATGATAGCGTTTGCAGAGGCCGTCGATATCAGTGAAACGGCAACCTGGCTTAAGCAAAACTGGTTTTGACCAACACAAAGGCGCACAATGGAGTCAGATACAAGCTCTTTTTAATATAAATACCGCGATCTGAAGACTTTTATTTACATTGTACCGTTTTGATGTCAGATATTCTGCATATTGAAGAAGCGGTTAAAGAATTCTTTATTGTTTTTTTTGGTGCTGCTGGTTAGTTTTTCTTACCTGAGCGGTAGCAATGAAGGCAATCCGGCCTCTTCAGTTGACAAACGGGAAATAGTAAATTATTATACCAGGTTTTACAATGCACTTGGGACCAATACACCTAAACCTGGATATGAGGTTTTCACAAAAGCGCTTACCGGCTTTTTCAATTTGAAAGCTGCCGATAAAATCAAAAAGAATCTTCTGACAATCATCGACTTCTCCCTCTCATCCACTGTCGAGCGTATGTGGATTGTTGACATGACCAGAATGAAAGTCATCGATTACACTCTGGTCGCACACGGACGAAACAGCGGAGATGAATTTCCCAGCGAATTTTCCAATATACCATCTTCAAACCAGAGCAGCCTGGGATTCTATTTAACGGATAATACCTATTATGGCAAACATGGAATTTCACTTTATCTCGATGGCGTTGAGCCTGATGTGAATGATAAAGCCAGGGAGAGATCAATAGTTATTCATGGTGCCGATTATGTAAGCCGCGATTTCATTAAAAACGCCGGGCGTCTTGGAAGAAGTTTCGGATGCCCATCGATTCCAATGGATAATCATGAAAAGATAATTTCAGCTTTATCCGGACGATCATGTATTTATATCTATTATCCTGATGAAAGATACCTCAGCACCTCCGGGTTGCTCAATATGGAAAAAGTGCCGGAAGGGATTTCCTCCCTTCTGAATGAAACCTCTCTGGCTTTCGATTCAGATCCTGAATTAAGGAAAACCGCATCGGACTACTGATCCGTTTTTGAGTTGCCGGCACTCAGAGCAATCAGCAATGGCTTATCGCGTTCATAAATATCTTTTCTGAAATATACTGTCCCGTCATCGCTTGCCCATGCTGTAAGGTAAACGATATGAACCTCTATCGGTTTCAAAAGAGCCACTGTAAGCTCCTTGCCCCGGCCAATGGCAGTATTTATCTGTGCCGTAGTCCATTGAGGATTATCATTCATCAGACAGGCAACAAGGTCGACAGGATTGCTTACGCGTATACATCCTGAGCTGAAAGAGCGGTCGGTGCTCCCGAAAAGCCTGTGATTAGGAGTATCGTGGATATACACGCTGTATCGGTTTGGAAACATGAATTTAACTCTGCCAAGTGCATTTTCCGGCCCTGGCTCCTGGTGTATCCTGTATGGAAAACCGTTAGTGCCGATTTTAGTCCATTCAATTGACAACGGGTCCACTTCCGTACCGTCAGGCCTCAGTACCTTCAGATTCTTTTCAGCCAGGTAACCAGGATCTTTAATTACAGAAGGAATAATATCAGTATTCAGGATAGTCGGAGGGACAGTCCAGTCAGGATTCAGAACCACATACGTCATTATGGAGCTGAATACAGGTGTTTTTCTGATGCTGCGTCCAACTATCACTTTGCTTCTGAATACCATATCGTCATTTTCAATGACCTGAAGTTCAAAATTGGCTATATTGACTGTAATATATCGTTTACCAAGATCGTCACTAAGCCATCTCCACCGTTCAAGATTAGCCTCAATTGAAGCTATTCTTGATTCAACAGTAATGTTCATTGCCTCAACGGTTGACTTACCGACAACCCCGTCGGCAGTAAGTCCGTTTCTTTGCTGAAAGAGCTTAACCTGCTCACACAATAACCGGTCAAACAGGTCACTGTCATCCAGTCCGCTTGCAATGTATCCCTGGGAGTAGGCAAGCCTTTTCCTGAGTAAGGCGATATCCGGATGGCACATGCCTGTTTCAAGTTTTGGGACTTCAGTAACAAATCTTCCCCAGCCGCCCTCTTCTTCAATAAGGAGATATTGCGCCAGAGCTTTTTTCAGGTTATTGTACTCACGGTGCCCTGGCGTCAGCTTGTTCAGATTTTCAACAATGCAGTTATTCAGCAAAGTGCTGTCTATGTACTTTTGCCAGTCGATCGCAGAAACCCTTCTGGAGGCCTTCCATTCCGGGTCAATTGTTTCAGAATCTGTCTTTCCTGATGCCAGGCGCTCTGATAGAAGAAGGAATGAATCCGTTAACAAAAACTCAAGTCTGGAAATATCAGCATTGTTTGCTGTATCTGACAGAATGATCTTGTCTGTAAGTAGTTCGATCTCTGAAAAGTGATAATCTTCCGGGTTAAGACCCTCCCTGTATATATTATGAAGTACAAAATACATCTGAGCAAGATTTTCCCTGTCTTTCCATCCTCCTGAAAGGGATACCTTGCTCTTTTCATAAAGCTCTGTGATTTCATCATGAATGCTTTTTATGCCATCAGCAGCTGCGACTGATTTTCCCACTGCTGCTTCATTGCTGATTTTATGCGGATTCGATAATTCCGGCTTATAGGCCCATTTCCCGCATCCTGTTGCCAGCATTGCTACCGCCACAATAATTACAACTTTAAATATACTTTTAGCACCGCACATCTTTATCCTGCCTTTCTCGCTTATTTAGGGTTCTATATCAGCAACAATGATAGGCACAATGAGGCTTGCAATCATTACACTATTTCAGGTATTGCTTACATAATTCCGGTATGATGGTAATGTTACAAAATATGGAATTTTGTGCCCGGCAAATAGATCATGGTGATCATGGTATGAGAATCATGCAATTCTTCCAGATAATTATGTAACAGAAAAACAGGTGCTTGTCTCTAACTTTGTGCTTTGCCCGTAAATACGTAAGAGCCGGAAGAATAATTTTAAAATCTCTTAATTATGAAAAAAATAGTTGCTTTTTTGCTTGGCGCTGCTCTCCTTGCTGGATGTGCCCTGAATCTGGTTACAGGCCGCAAACAATTAAGTCTGGTGAGCGAATCAGATCTAAGGCTAATGGCAGTGGCCCAATACAATACATTCTTAACTGAGAACAAGGTTCTGAATCCGGATAATAATAGAGATGCCGCCTCTGTTGACCGCGTGGGTGCCAGGATCTCAAATGCCATTGCAACGTATTATGTGAAGGAGGGTAAACCATCGGTGCTTGAGGGATACAAATGGGAGTTTAACACTATTGATGACAAATCGGTAGTAAATGCATGGTGCATGCCCGGCGGAAAAGTTGTTGTTTATACCGGCCTTTTACCTGTAACCCAGAATGAAACAGCACTGGCTGTTGTAATGGGGCACGAAATAGCTCACTCCGTTGCCAAACACGGCAATGAAAGGATGAGTCAGGCATTGGTCCAGCAAATGGGGGGATGGCACTACAGGTTGCTCTTGCTCAAAAACCTCAGGAAACACAGGATTTATTCATGATGACATATGGTATTGGCAGCGAGGTTGGAGCTATGCTGCCATGGTCGAGACAGCAGGAAACAGAAGCAGATAAGTACGGATTAATATTTATTGCTATGGCGGGTTATGATCCTCGCGAAGCACTTCCATTCTGGAAAAGAATGTCAGAAACAGGAGGTGCAAAACCTCCGGAATTCCTGAGCACTCACCCATCTGACGAAACAAGATTGAGAAAGCTGCAACAGTTTATTCCGGAAGCAATGAAGTACTATAAACCGAACTAGGTAAAAAAGGGAGAATATTTCCATTACATTTGCAGCTTGTAATGATTAATTATCTCCCCAATGAAAAAGATACTTCTGGCAGCTTTAATGGCTGTGTCATTTACATGTTTCGCCCAGAATCCCACGATCAATAAATCCGACACCTGGAAGTCTGTTTACAGGGCAACTCCGGCAATTGTCAACGACCTGATCCATACAAAACTCGATGTAAGTTTCGACTTCTCCAGATCATGGATGTATGGGAAAGCCTGGATCACGCTTAAACCGCATTTTTATCCCACAGACACGTTGACACTCGATGCAAAATACATGAATATAAAAGAGGTGGCAGTAGTAAGGGACGGAAAAAACATTCCGCTTAAGTTCAGTTACGACAGCCTCAATCTCCGGATTAACCTCGACAAAACTTACAAGGGTGGAGAGAATTACACTATATACATTGACTATATCTCAATGCCCGATAAGGTTAAGACAAAAGGCAGTGCTGCCATTTCAGACTGCAAAAGGGCTCTATTTCATAAACCCTGACGGGAAGAATAAAAACAAACCCACCCAGGTATGGACACAGGGTGAAACCGAATCCAATTCAGCATGGGTGCCTACAATAGATAAGCCTAACCAGAAGATGACCAATGAGATCAGCATTACTGTCGATGATAAATATAAGACCCTTTCGAATGGCTTGCTTGTTAAACAGAAGAAGAACAAGGATGGCAGCCGCACCGACAGCTGGAAAATGGACCTGCCTCATTCTCCTTATCTCATGATGATGGCAGTCGGGGAGTATTCTATAGTAAAGGATAACTATAAAGGAAAAGAGGTTAGTTATTACGTTGAAAAAGAGTATGCTCCCGTTGCCAGGAAGATTTTTGGTCTGACACCTGAAATGATTGAACTCTACTCCAGACTGACCGGTGTTGACTACCCCTGGCAGAAATATGCACAGGTAGTGGTGCGTGATTATGTGAGCGGAGCAATGGAGAATACAACGGCAACAGTACATGGCGAATCTGCCCAGCAGGATGCAAGGCAGCTTATCGACGGCAACAGCTGGGAAGGTGTTATAGCCCATGAACTTTTTCACATGTGGTTCGGCGACTATGTTACAACTGAAAGCTGGAGCAACCTTACAATCAATGAATCTTTCGCCGACTTCAGCGAAGTGCTCTGGGAAGAATACAAACATGGGGCTGATGCGGCTGCAGAGCATAACTATTCAGCGATGCAGCAGTATCTGTTCAGCAACAGCGCAAAGAAAGACCTTGTGCGTTTCTACTATGAGGACCGTGAAGATATGTTTGATGCAGTCAGCTATCAGAAGGGGGGACGCATTCTCAACATGCTGCGGAACTATATCGGCAACGATGCCTTCTATAAATCAGTTAATCTTTTTCTTACAACCCACAGGTTCAAAGCTGCCGAGGCACACGACCTGAGGCTTGCTTTCGAGGAGGTTACAGGGCAGGACCTTAACTGGTTCTGGAACCAGTGGTTTTTTGGGAGCGGGCACCCGGCACTCGATATCAGCTATGGATATGATTCAGCATCAAAAACAGCCAGGGTAATTGTAAAGCAGATCCAGTCTGATAAGGTTTTCAAACTGCCTGTGGCAATCGATGTCTACCAGGGAGGCGCAAAGAAACGATATAATGTGTGGGTCGACCAGAAAGCTGACACATTCTCTTTCGCTGCACAGACAAGACCGGATCTTATTAATTTCGACGGCGACAAGATCCTTCTTTGTACGAAAACCGAAAACAAAACTCTCGATAATTTCATATTTCAGTATAAGAATGCAGGACTCTGGCTCGACAAACGCGAAGCAATCGATTTTGCAGCAGCGAAACAGGCATCAAATACCAGGGCAGCTGAGCTTATGAAAACTGCAATGAACGACAGTTATAAAGGATTAAGAACCTATGCAATACAGCGGCTGAACATCAAAAATGATTCAATTAAGAAAGCCTTTGAACCGATTCTTGCCGGAATAGCAAAAAATGATCCTGTTACAACTGTAAGATCGGCTGCAATACTTTCGCTGGGAAGATATAAAAACTCAGCATATAAAGAACTGTTTATGAAATCAATAAATGATTCTTCGTACTCTGTGGCAGCCAATTCGCTTACAGCACTCGGGATGATCGACAGCATCGCAGCAGTTGGCAAGGCAAAGTCGTTATCAGCCCAAAAGGTAAAAGGTGAACTTTCCAGAGCGATTAACAATACCCTCTATACATATGGCAGCGAAAGCGATTTTGATTCACTGGCCTATCGTTTTGACAGACTTCCTTTCGGAAATGCCAAACTCACTCTTATGCAGCCGTTCTCAACCTATCTGAAACGATGTAAACAATAATGAAAATTTCAGGAAGGGAATCGATATGATAGTTGAGTTTCGCGAATCAATCCCCGAAGAGTACGGAAAGCAGTTCGCTTCATATGTAGACGGAATGATACTGAACAGTATCGCCTCAGCAAAACAGGCTGCCGGAATGACTGATCAGGCAGAATATGTGAAATCGAAGCTGGCAGAAAAACCGAAGATTCAATAAAACTCTTACCTTAGTTTTCTACTTTAATTACATCTGATATGAAATACAGGAAATTCGGCAGGACAAACTGGGACATCAGTGAAATAGGTTACGGGATGTGGGGAATGGGCGGATGGACCGGCTCGGATGATGAAGAATCTTTTCAAACCCTTCAGTTATCGGCAGACATGGGATGTAACTTTTTCGATACTGCCTGGGGCTACGGCAGGGGAAAAAGCGAGAGCCTTCTCGGACAGCTGGTCCGGAATAACAGCGGGAAAAAACTGTATACAGCAACAAAAATGCCGCCCAAGAATTTCAAGTGGCCAAGCAGACGCGAATTTACTCTAAATGATTGCTTTCCTCCTTCACATATCGAGTCGTATGTGGAGAAGAGCCTGAAAAATGCCGGTCTCTCATCATATGATCTGATGCAGTTCCACACCTGGGAAGACAGCTGGCTCGAGGACGAAAGAGGAATAATGAAGATGATCGATCTTAAAAACCAGGGCTTCTTCCATGCAATTGGCATAAGCATGAACAGGTGGGAACCCTGGAACGGGATAAAAGCAGTGAAAAGCGGGCTCATCGATGCTGTTCAGGTGATATACAATATATTCGACCAGAACCCAAAAGATGAACTATTTCCTGCATGCCGGGAGATGAACGTGGCAGTGATTGCACGGGTTCCCTTCGATGAAGGAACTCTCACAGGTACCCTGACGAAAGAGAGCAAATGGCCACAGGGTGACTGGAGAAACACTTACTTTGTTCCGGAGAATCTTATACCAAGCGTTGAAAGGGCCGATGCCTTAAAACCTCTTATCCCGGAAGGAATGACAATGCCTGAGATGGCACTGAGGTTCATTCTTGGTGAACCGACAGTAAGCACAATAATTCCTGGCATGCGAAAAGCAGGTCATGCAATGTCGAATCTCAACACCAGCGATGCGGGTCCGCTCGATCAGGATCTGATGAAGGCTCTGGAAAAACACCGCTGGGATAGAGAACCAACTTCCTGGTCCCAATAACTGAAAAGACCGAAGACCGGAGACCGAAGTCAGAAGTAGGAAGTAGGAAAACAGACACCCTCTCCCATTCTCCCACTCTCCCATTCTCCCCTTCTTTTCTTCCGTCTTCCGTCTCCCGGTCTATTTTTCTTATCAGCTATTTATCAATCCACCTCTTGAATTCCGCCACCTTTTCGCGGCTGACAATGAACATCTCATTTTCCTTCTCATTCCTGATGGCAAGCTTAAGCCTGCTTGATGAGTAGGTATGGATTTGCTCTATTGCATCGATATTGACAATACACTCGCGGTTGATTCTGTAAAACTTCCTGGGATCGAGAATCCCCTGAAGCTGATCGAGTGAATAATCAATACCACATCCTCTCGACTGAAGATCATTCAGGAACACATTTCGTTCACAGATATAAAAATGGGAAATTTCCCTGGTTGTTACTGAACGGTATTTTTCTCCTGTCTTAATCAGGAACCTTGATTTATACTGGTGCCTGAACTCATTCATCATCTGCCTGAAATCATTTCTTAGAGGGTCCCTGTCGGGGTAGAGTTTTCTGTGCTTTGCAAGTGCCGCTTTCAGCAACTCTTCATCTACCGGCTTTAGAAGGTAATCAATGCTGTTGACCTTGAATGCCCTCAGGGTATATTCATCGTAAGCCGTGGTGAAAATTACGGGGATATCAACATTTATTGTTTCAAAGATCTCAAAGCACAGTCCGTCATCGAGCTGAATATCCATCAGGATTAGATCTGGCTGGGGATTATCCTGCAGACGGTTAATTGCCTCTTCAACTGTTTCAGCAATGCCGAGGATCTTAATGCCCTTGTCAGCATTTTTGACCATCCGTGAAAGCCTGTCGGCTGCCGGCCGCTCATTTTCAACAATAAGGAGGTTCATTTTATTAAGGGTAATTTAACAATATATTCATCTGCTGTCTCTTCAATAATCAATTTCTCTCCGGAGGTTAGCCTGACCCGCTCTGACAGATTTTTCAGACCAATTTTAGTGGACTCCTGCTGAGTGGCCATTCTCTGAAGATTATTTCTCACAATTACACAATTATCAACCAATGTGGTTTTAATTACAAGAGGGCTTTCCCTTGTTGCAGCATTGTGTTTTATTGCATTCTCGACAAGGATCTGGAGCGAAACAGGGATGATCTCGTATTTGTCAGCATCAGGAAGATCAAAAGTGATTTCAATTTTCTCCTCATCCCTGATCCTTTGCAGCTCAAAATAATCCTTGATAAATGCGATTTCAGATAAAAGCGGCACCTTTTGCTTTGTGCTGTTCTCGAGAATATACCTGTAGATCGATGCCAGCTTATTTGTAAACCTTTCAGCAATTTCAGGACGTGTTGATATAAGCGATGACAGGGTATTCAGACTATTGAAAAGAAAGTGAGGATTTACCTGGCTCCTGAGAGTTTCGTTCTGAAAAAGGAGGGTCTCTTCCCTGAGCTTCTGCTCTCTTTTGAGTGCTTCCTGCCATTGCAGATATACAAAGATAACTGCTCCTATCGACAAGCCTTTCATCGTCGATCCAAACCAGTCTGAAAACTCATTTGTCCTGAAGTCCTTCAATACTCGTGATATATCTCCGCCTCCAGTCCATACAACAAAAAGTTTATAAATCAGGTAAATTATAAGAGCAGCAATAAAGCAGGCAACCATAAACAAAGCCAGTCTGACCAGAATCATCCCGGTAAAATCTCTGCTTGAAAGACCTGCAGGCAACTCCCTGAAGATCCTCCCCGCAATGAAGATAAAGACTTCGAGCTGAATGAAAAGAAGAAGGAAGAAACTGATCTTTGTGGAAAACGAACCCATATCTCCGGTTTTGATTGTGACTACAACAAGTGCAGCAAGCGAAATGAATGCGAAGATTATATGCGAGAGAGGCTTTCGCTGATCTACCAGGTTTTCTATTTTCAAAGTTTTCATACTAACAAATTTACGGTTTTAGCGGATTTTCTCCACCCAAAGCTCACGTATAGTTTTTATAAGAAATTTATTTTCAATTCCCTTGACTGAGATCTCCTGGATTGTACCTCCATATACTTCGGCATATTCAATAATTCCTGATTCAAGCCCGATCCATGTGGTACCCCAGTACTGTTCAGTTCCCCTTGTTTTTATTGCATCCATCGAAAGTTCAATAATGTTGTCGAGAGCCCTGTATTCTATTACAACACATAGCTTACCATCGATGGCTGAAATGCCTGTCCAGCAGATCTGTATGTCGTTATGGCTGTAATTTCCGATGTCAGCCATTTGAAATTCCCCTTTAATCTCAGGGATATGATATGTCCTGCCTGCTTTCAGCGAGTCATTATAATCTTTTGCAAAGTTTTCGATCATCATCATATCCCACACCAGGTTTTTGGCAAAGACAGCATCAGTGCTTGGAGGGAATCCCTCGAAAAAGCCTGATTCAAGAGTCTTTGCAGATGGAATGTATCTGAAGTTCTCCATATATTCCTGTTTTACGCCAGCCGGGAAAGGCTCAGTAAAATTATCTGAGCCAGAAATAAAAACATTGTTCCAGTAAACAAATCCCTCTTTTAGTCCACGGGTATATTCACCGCTGATCTTTTGCTTCCCGGTGAACTTTCCATAGAGATCCCGGTTTGTGTAGACGGCGGTCATCCTGTACCTCTGAATCTCTGATGAAGTGACGGGTTTTGGCAGCTCAGTAAGGTATTTCCTGACAACTGATTTTTCTGACTGGCCTCTTAACGATGCCGGGAGGATTAACATCAGTATTGTTGTTAACCCTGCAATAATTGTTTTAACCTGGTTTTTCATTGTTGCAATTATTAATAATAAACATAGATAACAACAGCAAAGAAAAACCAACGCCGGGTTCAATAAAAATATAATATGCGGAACTGTGAAACCGGCAGATCGAATCGTAAAAACTGATGACTGATCCGTTAACATAATGTTTAAATAATTGTATTTGACCTTAAATTTTCCCAACTTTAGACCCTTTGCAGTGAATCTGTTAGTTCACTGTTATTGAGCCATAATCTTCAAGATGACAAATGACAGCCATTATGATCTCGTGAGCAAGCTCAAACCGCGGAAGATAATTCTGCCGGTGTTGATCGGGCTGGCTGTCATTGGCTGGTTCATCTCGAAAGAGATCAACGCCGAGGTTCTGAGCAAACTGATATTTACGTGGAAATCTATTCTCTGGCTGATGGTGGCCTGGCTCTGCATGATAGGAAGAGACCTTGGATATATTATCAGGATAAGAATCCTGTCGGACAATGATCTTAGCTGGAGACAGGCCTTCAGGGTAATTATGTTATGGGAATTTACCTCAGCCATTTCGCCATCAACAGTGGGAGGAACGGCCGTTGCAGTGGTTTTTCTTCATAAGGAGGGCATGACAGTTGGGAAAAGTACGGCAGTTGTACTGGCAACCTCCTTTCTTGATGAATTGTATTTTGTGATCATGCTGCCTCTGATACTTCTGGCAGTTGGAAAAGCGGCGCTCTTCACAACAACTCTTCAGGGTACCGGAATTGGATTTCTGAATGAACTAACCCTCATAACATCAATCGGTTACACAATAATTCTTCTATGGGTGCTGCTTGTGGGCTATGGCTTATTCCGGAATCCTGCAGCTATAAGCAGGATCATAATATCACTTTTCAGCCTTCCTCTGATAAGGCGGTGGAAAGGATCAGCGATAAAAGCCGGAAATGATATAATTGAAAGCTCACATCAGTTGAAGAAGAAGCCTTTCTCCTTCTGGCTAAAGGCACTGACAGCTACATTTCTTTCCTGGACCTCTAGGTACTGGGTTGTGAATGCGATTCTTGTTGCATTTTTTGCGATCAATGATCATTTCCTGATTTTCGCCAGGCAGCTTGTTACATGGATAATGATGATAATCAGTCCATCTCCCGGGGGAAGCGGATTTGCCGAACTGATTCTTGGCAGGTATATTTCCGACACCCTGCCTGTCGATCCGTTATTAGCCGGGAGTATTGCACTTGCCATAGCCATCATATGGAGAATAATCACATATTACCCATATCTGATTATAGGCGCATTGCTCATTCCGGGCTGGATTGAAAGCAAATTTATCAAACCATCCGTAAAAAAAACTTAGCTTCATATATTAGTCTATACCAACAAAGGAATATCAAAGTTGTGTTATGAGTGAGGAGATCCTGAAGGCGTTAATGCAGTTGTTTGCCCTGATAGTAAAACAGGACGACGGCATGCAACAGAACGAGCGCAAATATGTTGAGGAGTTCCTCAGGAAACAGCTTTCAAAAGAATCAGTAAACGAATATATCGCCCTGTTCGACCGCCATGTTGTAGCTGATGATGAGAAGCATAAGGCCAGGCATCCCGGGATACCCTCTGTCAGAGACTCAGTAAAGATCCTCACTATCTGCAAGAAAATTAATCGTACCCTCAACCAGGAACAAAAGGTTGTTGTACTGATGAGGCTTTTTGAGCTTGTTAATGCCAACAGGCTTTTTACCGATCAGAGGATGAATATCATAAGCACTGTCGCTGAAGTGTTCAATATTTCCTCTGAAGAAAGCGCTTCAACCGAACAGTTTATGAGGAATGACTCTCCTGAGCAGCTCCGGAACCCGCGTATTCTGATTCTCAGCCCTGAGGAGAGGGATTGTGAGCTGTGCAAAAAGACTCTGCGGGGTTACCAGGACACCATGATTTTCATACTCAGGGTTCCAAGTGTCGACCTTCTTTTTATCAGATACATTTCAAAAGATCAGCTCTACCTGAACGGACTCCCCCTGACTCCGGGAAATGTCTATACATTTGCAAAGGGCAGTTCCATTAAATCGCAACAGGGATATCCGGTCTATTACAGCGACATCATCTCGAGTTTCCTTTCAGATCAGATAATACATAAAATTTCATTTACTGCTGAAAACCTTTCACTCAATTTCAGGGAGGGAAAAACGGCTATTGACAATATCAGCTTTTCCGTTGAAGAGGGAAAACTGGTTGGCATAATGGGAGCCAGCGGCACGGGCAAGACAACCCTTTTAAATCTAATCAGCGGCATTCAGGAACCATCCAAAGGCAGGGTGGTCCTTAACGGAATAGATATTCATAAAGAGAGTGCTGCCCTTGACGGGGTCTTCGGATATGTTCCACAGGATGATCTCCTTATTGAAGATCTTACTGTATTTGAGAACCTGTATTATGCAGCCTGCCTTTGTTTTAAGGATAATAGCCATGAAGAAATAGTAATTCTTGTAGACCAGGCTCTTTCGAATCTTGGCTTGCTCGAAAAAAGAGACCTCAAGGTGGGCTCTCCCTTCAATAAGGTAATAAGCGGAGGTCAAAGAAAAAGACTGAACATTGCACTTGAGCTGATAAGGGAACCTTCGGTGCTTTTTCTCGACGAACCTACATCGGGCCTCTCATCAAGAGATTCAGAACACATGATGGACCTGTTAAGGGAACTTGCATCGAAAGGGAAACTCATTTTCATTGTTATTCACCAGCCATCCTCCGAAATCTTCAAGATGTTCGACAAGGTGATTATCCTCGACCAGGGCGGATGCATGGCATATTTCGGGAACCCGGTTGACTCAGTGATCTATTTCAAGACTCTCGATGCACAGATCAATTCAAACCAGGGCGAATGCCCGTCGTGCGGCAATGTAAACCCCGAAACAATATTCAATATTTTAGAGACACAGGTGGTTGACGAGTTCGGAAAATATACCGAACAGCGAAAGGTTGATCCCAGGGAATGGTCGGCTGCTTTCTATTCAAAGAATGTCGCAGATTCATTGCCAGAGGTTAAGGAGCCGCCTCATAAGAGTCTCCGGAGGCCGGGAATTCTAAGGCAGTTTGGTATTTATTTCGCTCGCGACCTTAAAAGCAAGGTATCAAACATCCAGTATGTTACAATTGCAATTCTTGAGGCTCCCGTTCTCGGGTTTATTCTCTCCTTTCTAATAAGATATATTCCTGATCCTGACGGTGGAAAATACATATTCTCTGAAAACGAGAATATCCCGATATACATTTTCATGAGCCTGATTGCCGCCCTTTTTCTGGGGTTGACAATAAGTGCTGAAGAGATTTTCCGCGACAGAAAAATCCTTAAAAGGGAACACTTCCTCAATCTCAGCCGCACAAGCTATCTGATGTCGAAAGTAGTATATCTGATCCTGCTTTCAGCTTTGCAGATGGGGCTTTTCGTACTCATTGCCAACCCCATCCTTGGAATCAAAGGAATGTATCTCAGTTACTGGCTGGCTCTCTTTACAACGGCTTTCTGCGCAAACATGATCGGGCTTAACATTTCTGCTTCCTTCAATTCCGCAATAACGATCTACATTGTAATCCCCATACTTATTATACCTATGATGGTTCTCAGCGGGGCCATGTTCCCTTTCGACAAGCTTAACCGAAACATAGGAAATGTTGACAAGGTCCCGCTGATTGCAGAGCTCATGCCGACCCGTTGGACCTATGAGGCGCTGATAGTGACACAATTCAAGAACAACCGGTACAGCAGGGTAAAATACAACAAAGACGGAGATACTTACTACATTCTTCAGAAAAGAATAAGCGAAGCTGAATTCAACAAGGTCCACAGGCTGAAGGTACTGCAAGAGGCATTGCAGACTACCCTGTTTGAATACAGAAGCAATCCCGGTTACCTGAACGACAACTACGATCCTATGCTCCGGCGGCCGATAGTTAAGTTCAGCAGGATCGATCTGCTTAAGAATGAAATCTCAAAAATGCCAGTCAGTTACAATGTGCCTGGGTTTGCCTTTACCGGCGACCTTGTACCTGAGAAATTCAATCCGGAGATTGCTGATTCCCTCTCAGGTTATCTTAACCGGCTTGAAAAAATCTTCACCAGGATCTCAAATACAGCCAGCGACATGAGAGACAAATTCTATAATCTGAATGAAATAAAACTCAGGGATCTTGAAAATCAGTACTATAATTACAAATTGCTGGAGATTGTCACAAAACCGTATGAGCGCAATAAATTCATCATATACAAGAATAATATAGTTCAAAATTCCGATCCCATTTACCTGGAACCTGAAAGAGACGGGTTGCTTAACTTCCGCACACATTTTTATTCTCCTGAAAAGTATTTTCTGGGAATGAAGACCGATACCTTCAGATTCAATATCTCCCTTACAATCCTTAGCACAGTATTTCTTTACCTGGCGCTTCACCATCAGCTTCTTGGCAGGTTAGTGGGATTTTTTGAGCGGCTTAGATTCAGAAAATAAAATCATAATGGATTTATAATCTTTTTTTTATATTTTTGCAACTAACCTATTTATATCCTGATGAGAGGAAGAGTAATTATTTTGCTGTTTTCGCTGTTAGCTTTTTTATCGTGCAGGAATTCATCGAACAATTCCGGCCAGTTTGTCTTTCCTGAGGCAGATTCAATTCCTGTTTCCGAGGCACTTAAACTCAGTCCTGAAGCAATTGCGGATATCTCGAAGAATATCACATCACCAGTCGAAATAGCAAATCTTCTTCAGAATCTTGAGGTCCCCTTTTCTCAGAGTTATCTTGCCTCATCTATTGATGCCAATAAGCAGAGTACCAACTTCGATAAAGCCCTTAAGCTTGGGATCCTGGGAGCAGATTTGGGTTATCTGAATATTTATGAGCGAACCGGATCGTCTCTCGAAATCCTCTCAGCAATCCGCAAACTTGCCGAAGATCTTAAGGTTGGCCAGTATTTCGATTTCGAAACAATTAAGAAACTGTCGCAGAACAGATCAAACCTCGACTCGCTGCTCAGTTTGTCAATAAACTCCTACACGCAGATAGATACCTACCTTAGGGATAACGATCGGGGACAACTGTCTGCTCTGATGATAATAGGCGTATGGATTGAGGCTCAGTACCTGGCAACACAGGTAGTAAGCCAGTATCCCAATAAAATCCTTGCCGACAGGATTGCTGAGCAGAAGATCATCCTGAATGACATGATGTTGCTTATTTCACCATACTGCAACAGAGATCCTGAGTTCACAAGCCTCTGCAAAAGCCTGCAGGAGATCAAGGAGAAATATCGCGAAATACGTATTACTTATTCGCAGGGCGATCCTGTAAGTGTTGAGAAAAACGGAGGACTATCCATTGTCCAGACTGAAAAGAGTTTTGTCGAAATGACAGATAATCAGCTTGAAGAGATAATTAACGTCACCAAAGTCATCAGAAACAAGCTAATTTTAAATAATTAGTATGAAAAAATTCAGCATAATATTATTCTTGTTGCTATCTGCCGGGATTCTTGTATCAGCACAGGAAAACAACCCTCTGGTAAGCAAATGCCTTACACAAACAGGTCCCGACAGCAAGTATCTCAAGGATTTCAGGATCCAGCTCGGAGCTGCTTCAGTACCCGGTGAGCCAAGATATAAAGCGCAAATGTCGCTGTGGAAAAATACAAAATACCGGTTTACGATGTGCAATTCAGATAACTCAAAAGGCCAGCTTATTCTTACTATTAAAGACAATAATGACAAACTGGTACTTTCTTCATACGACACCAAATCAGGCAAAATTTATCCTTTTGTTGACTTTGAATGCTACAAAAGCGGAATTTACCAGATTAGTTATGATTTCGCAAACGGACAGAAAGGATCGGGTGTCGGGATCGTCTCTATGATAAAATAACTGTCCTAAACCAGGTGAAGAATCTGCATCAGCAGAACCTGTGAAAGCAGCAGATAAAACAGTATTTTACGAAACAGCCCTCTTTTTATAAAGAGAAAATAGTGTGTCAGCAGATAGCTGAAGGGGATAAAAAGAATCCATACCATCTCCACCGACACTGATGGAACAAAGGCATATAACGCAACACAGATAAGGAAAACCCAAATAAGAAGATAGAAGGTCTTCCGCGATTTTATTTTCTTTGAGTTCATCGTCATCAGCAGGTATACGAAACTGACAAGAATTACAACCGATATCGATAATAAGACCACCATTTCTGCTTTCGAAAAAAGATACATTTCCTGCACCCCGGCAAGGTTATTTTTAAGCAAAGTGAGAAGCGATCCAGGATCCTTATCAAAGATATAATAGAAACAAAATGTAAGGATCCATGGAGTAAAGAGCCCGATGAAAGATGTGGCCAACTCAATGATGCTGAACGATCTGTAAACGGCAATCCCGATTAATATCAGAAGCATAAACCAGATCAGATTCCCGTAGAACAGGCTGCCTGTGCCAATAAGAAGACCTGCATCAAAAAAATTATTTGCAAGTCCCGTTTTTCTGTAGACGTCATTGATCCGGATAATGGCAAATAACAGGAAAAGAGAGGCGGGGATAACCGGATTCAGAAGCTGGTAACCCGGGAAAACCCCGCTCAGCAGGATATAAAAAAATGCCGGGAGGAAAGTCCTTTCATGTATAAAGAAGTCGGCAGTATTAAAATTGACAATCATAAACGCGATCAGGGAAACAACCAGAAATGAGAACAGAACACCGGCAAAAGGTATGTTTCCCAAAATGGTTTTCAAAAGGCTGTAAAGCGGCAAAGGATGCTTCTCATACAACGACACCTGATCCACTGCAGGATTTATGAGAGATCCTGCCCAAAGAAGAAGCAGGGTTAAGGAAATCAGAAATATCACTCCCGGTCCGGTTCCTTTGAAAAGCCTTAGTATCATCTGTTCATAAGATCAAATCCTATATCCTTCCTGTAATAAACTCCTTCAAAATCAATAATGCCTGCGTTCCTGTAAGATGTATCAAGAGCATTCTTCATAGTAGCGCCCCATGAGCTTACAGCAAAAACCCTTCCTCCTGAGGTCACAACCGCAGGACCTGAATTGGCGGTCCCGGCATGGAATACTACACTTTCAGCTGTTGAATCCAGTCCTTTTACAGGCAAGCCTTTTCTATAAGCCCCGGGGTAGCCTCCCGAGACTAGCATTACCGTTGTAACAAACCTGCTGTCGGTTTCAATATGCCGTTCAGAAAGATCACCCTTTGCAACACCCTCAATAAGATCAAAGAGATCTGATTTGATTCTTGGTATTACAACCTCCGACTCAGGGTCGCCAAGCCTTGCATTATACTCAATTACGTATGGGTCGCCGCCTACATTTATCAGGCCAAAGAAGATGAATCCCTTATAGGTTATACCGTCTTCGAGCAATCCGCTCATAGTCGGGTCAATCACCCTGGTCCTTACCTTTTCCATGAAATCAGCATCTGCGAAAGGCACCGGGGAGACTGCTCCCATTCCTCCTGTGTTAAGGCCTGTATCACCCTCTCCTATCCTCTTATAGTCTTTTGCTTCAGGAAGCAGCTTATATGAAATTCCGTCGGTAATTATGAACACCGACAGCTCAATCCCGGATAAAAACTGTTCAATTACAACTTTACTGCCGGCTTCACCGAATTTACCTCCCAGCATTGCCTCAACTTCCTTCTCAGCTTCTGTGATATCATCAAGTATCAGGACCCCCTTTCCGGCAGCAAGACCATCGGCTTTAATAACATATGGCGGCTTCATACTTCTCAGAAACGAGGCGGCTTCTGCCAGATTCTCTTTGCTGAAGCTCTTGTAACGGGCTGTAGGAATGCCATGCCTTGTCAGAAAATCCTTTGCAAAGTCCTTGCTCCCTTCCAGACGTGCTGCGGAACTGTCAGGTCCTATAACCGGAATATGTTTAAGATCGTCGTCGGCAAGAAAAAAATCATGTATGCCTGCCACCAGAGGCGCCTCCGGACCGACAATAACAATACCGATGCCATATTCAAGAACGGCTTTCCTGACCTCAGAGAAATTGAGCGGATCGATCCTGAGGTTTGTACCCGATTGAGACGTTCCTGCGTTGCCAGGACCAATGAAGATCCTGCTTACTTTCCTGCTCTGTGATAGTTTCCATGCCAGAGCATGCTCCCTGCCACCCGACCCGAGGATGAGTATGTTCATAATTGAGAATTATTTACAGTCCAAATGTAATACATTGCTGAATACGTAACCCGAGCGCTTTGCAAATTTTATGAAATCCTCAAGAATGCCGGGAGCCAGACTCTTTTCATTGTCATGGAGCACAATCACTGATCCGGGCCGGATCTTTTTCTTTAGTATCTGAAGCACTCTTTCTGCACCAAGCCTTTTGTCGAAGTCATATGGCATAACATCCCAGAATACAATTCTGTACCTGCTTTTCAGCTGTTTGTACTGGCTGATAGTAAGATGGCCATAAGGCGGACGAAAGAGAATAGAGGAGGTTAATGAACCGGCACGTGAAACATCAGCTTCATATTCAGCAGTTTTGTATCTCCAGCCGTCAGGATGACTGTAGCCGTGGTTGCCGAGAAGATGTCCTCTCTTCCTGATCTCATCAACAAGTGCCGGGTACATCTCAGCAGCACTTCCCGAACAGAAGAATACTGCTTTTACAGAACAGGCAGCCAGCAGATCCAGAAGAGGCAAAGTCGAATCAGGATCGGGCCCGTCGTCGAAGGTAAGCCAAAGCATCTTTTCGGCTTTCCCCATCCTGAAGATCGCTTCAGGATAGAGATACCGGGCAATGAAGAATGGCCTGTACAGCCGCATAGAATTCTATTGTTTCGAATATAGCCGTCCGTAATACTTGTCTACTGCCGGTTCGACATCTGCAATAATGTTTTCGAGTTTAAGCCCGACAGCAAGGTTATAAATGTCGAGCAAGGTCTGCATGTTAAGACCAGTAGGGTAATCAAGACCAAAACGGTCAGCAGGATCTATCTCGATTATAAGGTCGAGGTAATCTTTTGAATAACTTATAATATCATTGAGAAGCTTATCTCCTTCCTCTTTTTTACCGGCTTTGATCAAAACCTCTGCCATTGTTATTGTGAAGTAGTCATACGGAAGCTTTTCGGGGGGCACCAGTCCAAGACCTTTCCGAACCACTTCAACAGACCTTGCAGTGTCTCCCTTTTCAAGCAGATCCTTTGCGAGTGTCCCGAAAATTCTCCTGAAATTACTGAACATTCTCCTGTTGTTTTCATCGAGGTAAACCGACGGATCCTCAGCATTTCCCCACTTAAAATTATTCATGAGATTATCGTACATCACCTTGCTGTCGATCATTCCGAACTCACCCTGCTCAGCTGTATCGGTACGGACAGGCACCAGCCTGTAGGCAAGTCCTTCCTGTACAAAATACTTCTCAAGTCCCTTATACTGACTCGAAGGAACTGTTGTGGAATAGTAAACCGGACGTTCCCATTTATTTGTCGAAAGCATATCCATAATAGCGAGATCACCCTTGAAAGCGTCAGTTTCGGAATATTCCCAGATCAAAGGGGATACAATCCTGTCTTTAAAATATTCCTTTACAGTACCGTTCGAAAGTACTTTCTGTGTATCGACCGGGATTATAAATTTGCTGGCAGGAAGATAGTTAAGCCAGTCACCGCGGCCGCTAAGGTCGATCTTGTATTTATTATCGTCAAGGGCAGCAAAATCGACAACCTCTTTAAGGTCGACCGCACGCGACACCCTGTTGTCAACAGGCAACTGCTCCCTTTCACCCTCGAGGTATTTTTCAGCAGGAAGTGAAAATGGCAAAGGATCTGATTCAAATGCCTTCTGCCTCATCATCTCAATATACCATCCTGCCTGGATATAGCTCAGGTTAGCCACACGCACATCAGGTCGTACCTGTTCAACATCCTGGACATACCAGACCGGGAATGAATCATTATCGCCGTAGGTAAACAGGATGCCGTTCCTGTCACACGATTTGAGGTAGTTGGCTCCTATATCCCTAGCTGTGTAGCGGTCCGACCTGTCGTGGTCATCCCAGTTCTGGAAGGCCATCAGAAGAGGCGCTGCGCAGAAAAGCACTATGAAGGTAACCAGGGCGGATATTTTTTCAGTTGCGATCTTTCGGATTGTGTCGTAAACAAGAACAAACCCTAGTCCTATCCAGATTGCGAAAGCGTAAAATGATCCGGCATAGGCATAATCACGCTCTCTCGGCTGATTCGGGTACTGGTTCAGATAGAGGATAATCGCAAGTCCTGTCATGATGAAAAATGCCATTACAAGCCAGAAGCCTTTTTTATCCTGACTGTATTGCCAGAACATTCCGGCCAGACCAATAAGAAGCGGCAGAAAAAAGTACTTGTTCCTGCCCGGGTTATTTTTAAGTTCACCGGGCAATCCTGAGGAATCTCCGATACGGGCATTATCAATGAAGTCAATGCCGCTTATCCAGTTACCATGTATTGTATTTCCGTTACCCTGAATGTCATTTTGTCTTCCGGCAAAGTTCCACATGAAATACCTCAGGTACATGAACCCTACCTGGTATCTGAAAAAATAACGAAGATTCTCTCCGAAAGTCGGACAAACTACTGTCTCATTACCCGACGACGAAGGAACAGAATACTTCCTTCCTGTAACCCTGCCCCAGTATTTGTAAGCAGTCTCATGTTCAGGGTCGGGGCTGTACATCCTGGGGAAAACTGTCTCGAACTTGCTGCTGTATTTATAATCCGGACGATAATATGGTTTATACTTCCCGTTAACCTTGTTATATCCGGCGATTGATCTTTCCACTTCAACAACAGGAGCACTGTAGTATTGTCCGAAGAGCACAGGGGCGCTTCCATACTGCTTCATGTTGATATAATAGGAAAGAGAAAAGATATCAGCCGGATTGTTCTGATTCATCGGAGGCCGGGCTGATGATCTGATCATTATTATGGCATACGATGAATAACCAATCATAATAACTGTAAAAACAGTCAGTGCCATGTTAAGTACTCTTTTGTTCTGATTCAATGACCAGTAGATGCCATATGCCAGTCCGCCAGAAAGTACCGCAACAAAAAAGAGCAGTCCGCTGTTATACGGCAGCCCGATGATATTTACGAAGAGCAGCTCAAACCAGCCGGCGACATGAGGAACGCCTGGAACCAGGACAAAAACCATCAGACCAAGGAGCAGCGAACCGAAAACAAGAGCCTTAACTGTACCTGCGTTAGTAATTTTGTAATTCCTGAAGTAGTACACCAGAACCAGGACAGGTATCACGAGGAGGTTCAGCCGGTGTATTCCAAGGCCAAGCCCCATAATGTATGAAATCAGGATTATCCATCTGAATGAATACGGCTTATCGGATTCCTCTTCCCATTTGAGCATTCCCCAGAAGACGACAGCTGTAACTAATGACGAGACTGCATAGAGCTCGCCTTCAACTGCTGAAAACCAGAAGGTGTCAGAAAATGTGTAGGCAAGAGCTCCGATCACACCGCTTCCGAGAATTACGGGGAAATGCACCTGTTCCGGATCTTTTCCGGCAGAGATTACCCTGCGTACCAGGTGAGTAATTGTCCAAAAGAGGAAGAGTATTGTAAAGGCGCTTGCCAGAGCTGAAAGAATATTCATCATCAGGGCCACTTTAGACGTGTCGCCTCCTGCAAAAAGAGTTGCGATTCTGCCGATTATGAGGAAAAGCGGCGCCCCGGGAGGATGACCCACCTGAAGTTTGAATGAAGAAAGAATAAACTCCCCGCAATCCCAGAAGCTTACTGTAGGTTCAACAGTTCTTATATAAACAGCAGCTGAAACAAAGAACATCAATAATCCTGTAAGGTTATTCCAGCGGCGCCAGGAGCCCCAGTTTGAATTCATAGACAAATTAATTATATTGTTTTTCGTTAGCAAAGAACGTAAAAAAAATTACTGACTCCAAGCAGTTCAATTTAACATCAATTTAACTCACTAATATCCCCGATCCGGGGTTTTAGAGAAGAATATTTCGGTGCGCTGCACCTGTTCATACTGAGGAGATGTCCTGCTGCTACTACAAATATCTCGGTGCGCTGCACCTATTCATACGAGGCAATGTCCTGCAGTAGTTCACCTATGTCCAAACGTTTTTACTGCGGAGCAGCTTAACATTGAAAACAAAATTTCCATCAGGAGAAAAGCTGCGGCAGCTAATATTAAACATAGATTAAAATCGCCAGGGCAGTGATTTCCAGTAATCGCCGGCATAGTCAATACCGATCCTTGGACCAGTCTTTATATCCGGAATTATTCCGTACATCTTCAAACCAAATCCTTTCGGAAGTAACTACATCCTCCCCATTAAATGAATCTATCTGATGCCAAGTGATTTTGTGAGTCTGCCGGGTCCCTTAAATTCCTTTAATCCCCTGATAAGAACAGCCTGAGGATTATTTTCCTCGCCGGTAACCACATTAAGCATCCAGTACATTCCATAGATAAGATAAATATAGAGATGCCCCCCGTTGCTGTACATTATTTCAGTGCGTGGAGTTCTTCCCTTTGAGGCATGACATGCGAGATCTTCGGAACCGCGATACGCCTCAACTTCTGTAATCATATACCTGACAGCAGCACTTCCCGGCAGGTTGACAGCCATCGACTTTCCAACAAGCTCCGGGGCAACAACAAGCACATCACGGGTGAAGAAATCGCGCGAAAGCCTTATCCCATTCTGCATTTTCTAATAGGGATTTTTATTCTCCATCTCAATCCACCTCTTAAATACCTCATTGTTCCCGGCATTCTCCAGCTTTACAAATTCAACGGTTCTCTCCGAAGGGTCACGGCTAAGCTCTTCATAAATAAGGTTATCGCTGAATCCGGCTGCTTCGGCATCAATCCTGCTGCCGGCATAGACAACCTTATTGATCCCTGCCCAGTAGATTGCTCCCAGACACATGGGACAGGGTTCACAGGAAGTATATAGTGTACAGCCCGAAAGGTTGAATGTGCCGAGAGCAGCAGCTGCCTTTCTGATAGCAGCAACTTCTGCATGAGCTGTAGGGTCATTACTGAGAAAGACTGTATTGTACGCCTCTGATAATAATATGTTGTCCTTTACAATTACAGCTCCAAACGGGCCGCCGCCCTTTGTTATACTCTCAGAGGCAAGTCCCACTGCCCTGCCGAGAAATATTTTATCATCTTCCATCTGTGTTAACTCAATTCAGTTAATGCATTTGCAAGCCATAAATTTAAGCTTCTTTCACTTAACATTAATAAATTCTATTCAATATTCTTTTTTTTTAGGAAATATGTTGTATTTTTGCAGTCCCCAAAATATGGGGTACTTATATTAAGTAGTAGTGTATCAATTAAAAAACAGAACAAGTGAACACCTTAAGCTACAAAACAGTATCAGCAAACAAGGCTACTGTAAACAAGGAGTGGGTAATTATTGATGCTGAAGGGAAGATCCTCGGCAGGCTTGCAGCCGTTGTTGCTTCAATGCTCAGGGGAAAGCATAAGACCAACTTCACACCACATGTCGACTGCGGTGATAATGTTATTGTTATTAATGCTGAAAAGATCGCTTTATCAGGAACCAAAATGTCCGATAAGGTATACATAAGGCATACCGGCTACCCCGGAGGTCAGAGAACCGTCACCGCCGATGCCATGCTGAAGAAAAATCCGATAGGGCTTGTTGAACATGCGGTTAAGGGAATGCTCCCTAAAAACCGTCTTGGAAGTGCGCTCTACAGAAACCTGCATGTTTATGCAGGCACAGAACATCCTCATGAGGCGCAGAAGCCAAAAACAATTGAACTTTAATTTATTTAAGCAACAGATATGGAACCAATCAATGCTCTTGGAAGAAGAAAAGCAGCAGTAGCAAGGGTTTATTTAAGTGACGGCAAGGGAAAGATCACTGTAAACGGCAGGGATTACAAAGAATATTTCGGTGCAGAGACACTTCAGTACGTTGTAACTCAGCCTCTTGTTCTTATGAACGCAACTGACAAATTTGACATCTCTTGCAACCTCGATGGCGGCGGTGTTAAAGGACAGGCTGAAGCTCTTCGTCTTGGAATATCAAGAGCCCTTGTAATACTCGATGCTGAGAATAAATCGACTCTCAGAACAAACGGATTCCTCACCCGCGATCCGCGTGAGGTTGAAAGGAAAAAACCAGGTCAGCCAAAAGCCCGCAGGAGATTCCAGTTCAGTAAACGTTAGGAATTAACAGATCAGTAGTTATAGACGCAAGTTTAGTATCTAAATTGTAGAGACTTCCGATTATCGGGACTACTTTACAATTGATCGTAAAGAATGTAAACTTAAAAAAAGAAAAAATGCCAAGAACAAATTTTAAAGAATTGCTCGATGCCGGTGTTCACTTCGGACACCTTAAAAGAAAATGGAATCCTGCCATGGCACCGTATATTTTTATGGAGCGCAACGGGATTCATATTATTGACCTTGAGAAGACAGTAGAAAAGATTGATGAGGCCGCTTCAGCAATGAAGCATATTGCCAGGTCAGGGAAAAAAGTACTTTTCGTCGCAACAAAAAAACAGGCAAAAGAGATTGTATCTGAAAAAGTAAAGGCTGTAAACATGCCTTACGTTACAGAACGCTGGCCAGGAGGGATGCTTACCAATTTCCCGACAATCCGCAAGGCCGTCAAGAAAATGTCATCTATCGATAAAATGGCAACTGACGGTACTTTCCTGAATCTCTCAAAACGTGAAAGACTGCAGGTTACAAGGCAGAGGGCAAAGCTTGAAAAAACTCTCGGAAGTATAGTTGATCTTACCAGGCTTCCATCAGCACTCTTTATTGTTGATGTATGCAAAGAGCATATTGCAGTAAGTGAAGCAAAAAGACTTGGTATTCCGGTTTTTGCAATGGTTGATACCAATTCAGATCCTTCAGACATCGAATTTGTGATACCTGCAAATGATGATGCATCAAAATCAATATCTCTGATCATCGGAATTCTCTGCCAGGCAATTGAGGAAGGTCTTAATGAAAGAAAATTTGACAAGGACAAGGAACCTCAGACTAAGGATAAGAAGGTAATCAGGAAAGAACTTGAAACAAAAGATATACCAGCGGCCATCATTGAAGCTATTGTAGAAGAAGACGAGGAGGAGGAAGAAGAAGACGAGGATGATGAAGTGGCTGATGATGAGGAAATTGCCAAAATAGTTGGCGAAACCGAAGAAGAATAGAAGTTGAATAATTGAATAAGACTGTTTAATCAAATTAACAATAAAATATTATGGCTGTTATTAATGCTGCCGATGTTGCCAAACTGAGAAGAGTTACCCTCGCAGGTATGATGGATTGTAAAAAGGCTCTTGAAGAAGCAGATGGTAACTTTGACAAGGCTATTGAAATAATCCGCAAAAAAGGACAGGCTGTTGCCAACAAACGTGCTGACAGGGATGCTACCGAGGGAGTTGTTTTATCTAAAGTAAGCTCTGATGGTAAATTCGGAGCTCTTATTGTTCTGAACAGCGAAACTGACTTTGTTGCAAAAAATGCAGACTTCAAGGCTCTTGCAAACAAGATTCTTGATCTCGCCGTCACTGGCAAGCCATCAAGTCTTGATGAACTGAAAGCTCTGACTTTTGAAGGTGGCAAGGTAGGTGACAAGATAGTTGAGTACGTTGGTATAATCGGCGAGAAACTCGATCTTTCATATTTCGAAAAGATAGAAGCTGCCCAGGTACAGGCTTATATACATCCGGGCAACAGGCTTGCAACACTTGTTGGTTTTACAAAAGATGGTGCCGATATTCAGGTTTATAAAGACGTTGCCATGCAGATCGCCGCAATGAATCCTGTGGCTGTCGACAAGGATTTCGTTCCTGAGAATATTATTGCCCAGGAAATTGAGATCGGGAAAGAACAGGCCAGACGTGATGGCAAACCTGAAGAAATGCTTGAAAAGATAGCACAGGGCAAACTGTCGAAATTCTTCAAGGAAAGCACTCTCCTGAATCAGGATTTTGTAAAAGACAACAAGATGACAGTGAAACAGTATCTTCAGTCAGTAAACAAAGATCTTACAGTTACTGAATTCAAAAGATACTCTCTTAATCTGTAGTATTACGTAGAGTTCATGTTCAATATCAAAATGGGGGGCTTTTTAAGGAGCCTCCTTTTTTTTGCCTTCTGCTCCCGCTTTTACAATCCCTTTTATTAAATTCGTTGCGCCGGGTCTAAAAATCATATTATGAAATATTCAAGAATCTTACTCAAACTAAGCGGTGAATCTCTGGCAGGAGACGGTCAAATGGAATAAGTGAAGACGTTCTTAATGAATATGCATCGCAGATAATCGAAATAGTTGAGCTGGGCTGCGAAATAGCAATAGTTATCGGGGGAGGAAATATCTTCAGGGGGCTGAGCGGCAGCGAAAATGGGGTCGACAGGGTAAAAGGCGACCAGATGGGCATGCTCGCAACAGTAATCAACAGTCTTGCTCTCGAAAATGCAATCCGCAAGCTGGGAGGAGAGGCAAAAGTATTCACATCGATAAGGATGGAACCTGTAGGTGAACTACTATAACCGCGACAGGGTGGTTGAAGTAATGAAGAAGAAAACGGTAGCCATACTGTCGGGAGGAACCGGAAATCCATTCTTTACAACCGATACTGCTGCTGCACTGAGGGCAGTTGAAATCGGAGCTGATGTGCTGCTTAAAGGGACAAGGGTTGACGGAGTATATACAGCCGATCCTGAGAAAGATCCAAATGCAACAAAATTTGAAAAGATATCCTTTCGAAGAGGTAATTGGTAAAAGGCTGAAGGTAATGGATTCAACTGCCTTTACAATGTGCCGCGATAACAACATGCCGATAATTGTTTTTGACATGAACAGCCGGGTAATCTGAAAAAGATCGTGAAGGTGAAAATCCGGGAACTCTGGTTTCAATCTGAAAACGATATTGCATTTCACTCTATTTTACTATTTTTGTTTACCTGAATTCATTAATGACCGAACTCTGACAGTAAAAAATTAATTCAAGTAAAATATGAACGAAGAAATTGAACTGATTATCGAAGAGACCAGCGACAGGATGGAGAAGGCCCTTGAACATCTTGAACATGAACTTGCCAGACTTCGCGCCGGCAGGTCAAATCCGGCTCTGCTCGATGGTATTACAGTTGACTATTACGGTGTAAATTCTCCTCTGACTCAGGTTTCGAATATAAATACTCCTGATGCCAAAACAATTCTGATCCAGCCATGGGAGAAAAATATGCTCGGGACAATTGAGAAAGCAATTATGGCAGCCAATATCGGGCTCACTCCCGTTAATAACGGCGAGGTTATCAGAATCAACATACCTCCCCTTACAGAGGAGAGAAGACATCAGCTTGTTAAACAGGTCAGGAATGAGGGGGAAACAGCCAAAATAAGTATCCGAAATGCCCGTAAATGGGCAAATGACGAACTTAAACAGCTGCTTAAAGATGGTCTTCCCGAAGATATGGAAAAAGATGCTGTTGAAAAGGTCCAGGAGATGACCCACAACTATAACGGCAAGATCGACAAGGTTATGGCGATCAAGGAAAAAGATGTAATGACTGTCTGATCACGTCAGCAGGCTTCAGAATCAGCGTATATTTTGCTGCCGCTTTAACCGCACCTTCGGTAAAGGCATCTTTATAAAATTTCCCTTCAATATAAGTCTTCGTCTGCGACAGATAAAACTCACTTGCAGGAACTCCTGAAGCCCCTGTAGGTATCACTGTAAATGACTCATCCCAGTCGGCTGTGTTAAAAATATGCCTCTCCGAAGCCCCGTGATTGACTTTAAATCCGGCCCCATAGGTATAAGGGCGATACTGTATGATTGCTTCCACCAACCCTGTACTCATCTGAGTTAAAATTGAATAACCTGTCCAGAATCTTAACCGAGCCCAGTGGATGTTCGATAGTGATCTTATGAATGTCGCCCCATATCCATTTTGACTGATCTGTCTCCGTATTTACCTGTCAGATCTGCAATAGACTCTCTGAAACTCTTTAGAATTATATCCTCAGGCTCTCCTTCTCCGGAGTATTTATATTATCCACCCACTCATCCGGCCCTGTTGTGAGTATTCTGTATATATAATAATCCCTGGCTGTACCTGATAAACTGACTATAAAGATCTCCCAGCTCATCGACAAGAAGATTTTTGGCAAGATCTGATCCTGAAAAACTCAAATATTGATGGTGCACCAGATCGGCATTCATATCATAATCCCATTCCGACATCGTCTTAAGTGCCGCAGCCTCAGAAGCAGTAAGATCTGCCTTGTCGCTCCTCAAGCTTCAGAATAAATGGTGTAAGTAAGGCAGCATAATCGGAATGCTGATCGAGGATCATCCTCTTAAAATCATCTATACCGAACTTTCCTTCCCGTCAGCATCTGTCTTATCCTGTTTATCCTGTAAGGCAGGGCAAAATCTGATGCTTATATAATATGGATAATCATCGCTTACAGTTGTATTATTGGCTGAAGAGACAAATCCGGTTTCAGGGATTAAAGCTCGAAGGCAGCTGCTCAAAAGGGACATAACCTTTCCAGTCATATTCATCTGTTTCACCATTCCTTATTAATGAGCCATTGCCTTTCCTGCACAGCAATTCCTCCGCCGGTATTTAGTCCAATATTCCCATCAGCATCAGCATATACAAAATTCTGGCTTACCGACCTGAAATGCTGATTGCTGATCTGAAATCTGTCCCAGCCGGCTGCCCTGTTCAAGAAGATATACTGCCCTTATCTCATCACTCTAATCATATCCTGACCATCGCATGCTCAGAGCAGCATCCTTTACATCCCTGAATCCTGAGATTACTGGACCTCTGTGAGTATATCTGATAACTACAGAATCTTTTCCTCCTCCTTTGATCTTTATGATCTCCTTTTTAACAATCATATCCTTCCACTCACCGTTGAAATAATACTGGTTCTCGATTGTCAGGATTTATCTTTTCTCCGAAAAGAGATCAATATCGTCAACCATCAGGTTTGTCATTCCCCAGGCAATATTTTCATTATGTCCTGCTACAACAAATGGTTCGCCGGGCACCACAACACCTGTCACATTAAGTTTGCCCGGAATTACCTGATGCATCTGCATCCATATGCCTGGTGAACCGAAACCCAGGTGCATGTCGTTTGACAAGGATAGGTTTTCCTGTAGTGCTCCTGGTCCCTGAAACAGCCCAGTTATTGCTTCCTGAGAATGATGGAATTCCCAGTGCCTCAAGTTTATCCATAGTTGAGATAAAACTCTGGGCATCTTTCAAGCTCGTTTCGTCAAGTGCGAAATCGGGAAAGACATCGGAGCTTACTGCATTCCAGTCAGGAATCAGCTGTAATGCTTTTTCCGGTCCAATTTTTTGACAAGCCTGTAATAAAAAAGGTCAGATGTCAGATTATCCTTGGCAAGGTCCCATCCCATATATCCAATAATGTTTGCAATATCCTCAAGTTTCCATGGGTCGGGCTTGTATCCAAGAATCCTGAATTCAGGAGGAAGTTTTTTCCCTGCCCCGGAAATATATGTGTTAACTCCGTCAGCATAAGCCTGCATATAAGATAATATACTGAGGATCCTCGCTACTCAGAACCATTTTCGATTTTGTTGTCATTTCGAGTACCTTAGAAATTTATCTGTTTCCACAAGGTCTGCTCCCATAACTTCTGACAACCTTCCTGTTGTAACCCGTCTTATAAGATCCATGAACCAAAGCCTTTCCTGTGCCATTACATAGCCCACCGCAAAATAAAGATCATGTTCCGATTCAGCATAAATATGAGGCATTCCTCTTTCATCGCGGTAAACAGTTACATCAGACTCCAGACCCTCTATTCTGGCTTCTCCGCCATATTTCGGTATTGCGCCTTTTTTAATTCTGAAAGAATAAAAAATCCTGCAACTGCTGCAACTGCGAGCAGAATAAAAAACCAGATCAGAATTTTTTTGAATGTTTTCATAAGGCTTTTTATCAGATTATTCATTAAGATGCTATTTAAAAAATTATCAATACACCACACCCCTGAGTCCTGAGGTGCAATTCGTGCAGATCTCAGTCATATGACGGCCGGTCAGTATGCTCTGCCTGAAGATCCTGTATTTCGGACCATTCCAGATCTCCCTGAAAGAATCGTGGTTAAGATCGCCCATAACATGTCCGGCATCCTTATCGAAACAGCAGGGAATAACTTTACCGTCCCAGGTAACAACAGGATTAAACCAGAGTCTTGCACACCTGTTCGGCAATGGATTTCTGGCTTATGTATTCTCCGTTACCGAATTATATCTTCTGTATTTTTTATTTTCCGGAAGCCATTTCTCAAAGTTGCTGCTGTTTATTACCTGCATCGACTTGAGGCGCAGGGAGGCTTTCATTTCGCGGGCAAACCGGCTAATCTGGGGCACCTGCTGTTCATTTATCCTGTTGACAAGAAACTGGATCTCGAGCTTAATTGAAGAACCGAACTTTTCTTTTGCCTGAGAAATGTTCCTTATCCCCTCAATTACCTTCTTCACGCTTCCCGCTTTTCTGTATGCCGAGTAGGTCTCCTGATCCATTCCGTCGAGCGATATAATCAGCTTATGCAAGCCCGATTTTACGATCCTTTCTGCATTCTCCACAGTTAAATAATGTCCGTTTGTCGAAACAATCGAAAAGGCTGCGTGATCGTTTGTAAGAAATGAAAAGAATTGAGGATGCAGCATCGGTTCTCCCTGAAAATAGAGATTCACATAAAAGAGATAGGGTGAGAGTTCACTCATGACCTTCTCATAGAGCCGGAGATCCATAAATCCCTTTTCCCTCGTCATCTGACCTGAACCGGAAGAACACTCGGGGCAGCGAAGATTGCAATGATTGGTCAGCTCAATACCAAGAGCCAGAGGCATGCCCGAGACAGACGCTTTTCCTGTAATGCTGCTTTTCAGAAATGAATACCCTGCCAGAATCAGATTTGTCGGTTTTGCCAGCCCCATACTCATTGTAACACTTAATTGTGAGGTAAGATACGAAAATATTTTTCACAACGATTGATAGGGTAAGTATCCCTTATCGACGGTCTTAGTGATGTACAGCGAAAAAATATATATCAAATACAAAACCAAAACAAATTAACTAAAATGAATAATGCCATGAAAACTTTTAAACACATTTCGCTTATCGCTGCAGTGCTTCTGCTGGCTATTTCAGCACAGACTGCAGTTGCAGGAGAGATCTTTAACAAAAAGAAATCTGATCAGCAGAACCGCTTACAATAAAGGGGAAAGTAGTTGATTCAGAAACAGGAACTGCCCTCGTATTTGCTTCAGTTGCAGTGAAGGAGTCAAATGTTGCAATCGTAACAAATATCGACGGTGAATTCACACTTAAAATCCTCGACCCGGTAATGCCAGAAATCTTGAAGTCTCTTTTCTCGGGTATAAGAACAAAACTATTCCTTTAAGCGAGATGAAAGACAATGGTTACAAGAATGTAATATCTCTTGAAACGGCACCGATTCCGATCAAGGAGATTATTGTAAAACCTCTCAATCCCGATGAGATAGTGAGAAAAGCGATGGGACTGATTGGTAAAAACTATGAATCAGTTCCAAACCTTATGACAGCCTTCTACCGCGAAACAATACGAAAAAACCGCACCTATGTATCTATAGGAGAAGCTGTTGTTGAAATATTCAAAGCACCCTATGCAAATGATGTACGGTTCGATGGTGCAAGGATCTATAAGGGAAGAAAAAGTTCTGACGTGGAAAAAATGGATACAGTACTTTTCAAACTCCAGGGCGGACCCGTAAGCGTTCTGCAGCTTGATATTGCCAAGAACACTGAAGCTATTCTCACTCCGGAAGCAATGGAGTATTATACATATTCACTTACAGGTGTAATTGAAATTGACAACAAACCACACTATGTTATTGATTTCATACAGAAGCAATCAGTTGACATGCCTCTCTTTATGGGAAGTTTCTATATTGAGATGGATTCTTATGCCATTACTGAGGCTGAATTCGGATTCAACCTTTCAAATAAAGAACAGGCTGAATCGATCTTCATCAGAAAGAAACCGATTGGAATGGATGTAACACCTGAACTTGTAACATACAGGACAAAATATCGCGAACAGAATGGCAAATGGTACTTTGCATATTCAAGAGCTGAAGTGAAATTCAAGGTTAACTGGAAGAGGAAACTTTTCAATACCTACTATACTACAATGTCAGAAATAGCGGTTACTGACCGTACTGCCGAAGAAGTTATTAAATTTACAGGCAAGGAGAAAATCAGGTACACTGACGTATTTTCCGATAAGGTAAGCGCATTTGCCGATCCTAAGTTCTGGGGCGACTACAACGTGATAGAACCCGACCAGAGTATAGAATCAGCGATAAGGAAGCTTAGCAAGAAATTGAAGTTCAGCGACAGGGACGATCTCGAAAAATAGGCTAAAAAAGTCTTATGACCGGTGAATCAGAAATAATAAGGAGGATCAAAGAAGGTGATAAAGGACAGTTTGAGTCACTTTTCAGATCCTCCTATGTTTCACTGGTACGATATGCAATGACAATAATAAAAGACCACAATACGGCAGAGGAAATAGTACAGGAACTCTTCTTCAGATTGTGGCAGGACAGGGAAAAATTAAAAATCGAAAGTTCTTTGAATGGCTACCTCTTCCGTTCAGTTCACAACAGGTGCCTTCATTTTATCGATCATGCAAGAGTCATTGAACGGCATGCGGAAGAGGTTTCACATAATCAGCCCGACAGTGCTGAAAACCCCTCTGAAATACTTCTTCACAAGGAGCTTCAGGAAAGAATAGCAGGAGTTCTTGAAAAACTGCCTGAAAGATGTGGAAAGATATTCTGCATGAGCAGGTTTGAAGGACTGAAATATTCCGAGATTGCCGAAAAACTGGCTATCTCGGTGAAAACTGTCGAATCAAATATGGGCAGGGCATTAAAAGAGTTCAGAAAAGAATTATCAGAATAATGAAAGAAATGAATAATAGCGGAAAATATACCGATCAGGAGTGGGAGGAGCTGGCTTCACTTTTGTCTGGAGAAAAGAGCGAAAAGAGTGATCTTCTCGAAGGCTTCCTTGCAGACGATGCTGCAAGTTCAGGCAGAAAATGGAAAGAGATGAGGGATACAGGTTCTGACGCCCTGATAGATACTGACAGGGCCTGGCAGAAAGTCAACTCCATGATAAATGAGCATAACCAAAGGGAAGAAATCATTCCCGGGAAAAAGAGGTTCCTCAGAAGTTCCTTTGTGAGAGCTGCAGCCGCCGCTCTTCTGGTTATGGCACTGGGAGTAACGGGTATCTACCTGAGAAACAACGGCTCATTTTCCGGAATAACAACCTTTACAACTGCTGAGGACCAGAAGAAAATGGATCTTTTGCTTCCCGACGGCAGCAGAGTCTTTCTTAACCGTAACAGCAGTCTGAGTTACAGATCGGGCTTCGGCAAAAAAACAAGAGATGTTGAACTTACAGGTGAAGCGTATTTTGAAATTACTCCTGATGCATCAAAGCCATTTATAATTGATGCAGGATCTGCCAGTGTCAAAGTGGTTGGCACCACTTTCAATGTGATAACAAGCAACGACGATTCAAAGGTAGAGGTATTTGTAACCAGTGGAAAGGTCTTATTATCTGACAATTCAGGCTCAGAATCTATCCTTCTTGATCCTGGTTATGTAGGTACGCTCGATGCCGGTACTCCGAAGAAAACAGAGAATGAAAACCCGAATTACCTCTCATGGAAAACTGGTCTTCTTAAGTATAACGGACAGAAACTTGATATAGTTTTCAGTGACCTTAAAAGAGCATATAATATGGACATTGTTGCTGATGATAGTGCTATACATGACTTTATATGGACCACTGCACCTATCGATAATCAACCCGAGGAAACAATAATCAACTTAATTTGTATTAGCTTTAACCTGAGTTACACGAAAGATGGAGCTGTTTACCATCTTTCGAAAAAATAACCCGGTTATCAGAAATGGCGCCGTCAGATGGCTATAGGCTCATAAAACTGCAGGCCCTTGCATTGTTGTTTTTCCTGTTCCTTCCTGAAAGGATGGCTGCTCAGCAGGGAATCCTCGATTCAACATTTACCTTCAGGGAGGGAACAGTAAAGACAGGCAGCGCTCTTGATGCTATTTCAAGAAAGACAGGCTACAATTTCACATACGACAGCAGGCTTGTTGATACCGAAAAAAAAACAGAGCTCAATTTCTCCGGAATGAGTCTCAGAGATGTGCTCAGAAGAGTAGTCGGCTCCGATTCATTGCAGTTTTCAGTCATTGACAAATACATTATTATTTCAAGGACTTACAGGGCTCCCTCGCCCGCACCAGACCAGGCTGCTCCTATGGCAGCAGATTATATCACCGGATTGGTTCTTGACAATGAAACATTTGAACCGCTCCCCTTTGCGACTCTGGGGTTAAAGCGCAGCGGAAGGGGCACGGTAACAAATGGCAACGGGGAATTCGGACTTAAAATAACGCCTGAGATATTTGATGATACCATTCTGATCACCTACCTTGGATATATAAGACGCGAAGTTCCTGTTAAGCAATCGCTGGGTAACGATTTCACCATTTCGATGGAAAAGGAGTTCATCTCCATTCCCGAAATCATTATAAAGAATCAGGTCCCTCAGGAAATAATTTCGCGGGCACGAAAAGCAATCCCTGAGAACTATGGAAATACCCCTTCGCTTTTAACAGGATTCTACAGGGAAGGGGTAATGAAAAAAAGTGAGCTGCAGACATATTCTGAAGCTGTAATCTATATCTATAAAAGCTCATATTCTGCAACAATCCTGGGTGATCAGATAAAAGTGTTTAAAAGCAGGAAGGTAGAAAACACCGACAGGAGCGACACGCTTGCTATCAGGCTTAAGGCAGGGCTCAATACATGCCTGGAGCTCGACGGGGCAAAAAACATATTCGACTTTCTGACAGTCGAAAGCATCCAGGACTACAGTTACCGGCTTTCAGATATTGTCACCTATGATGAAGAATCGGCCTATGCTATTGATTTTGAACAGCACGATGGGATTGATCAAGCTCTTTACAAGGGCACCATTTATATAAATACCACCGATTATGCCATCCTCCATGTCGATTTTGAGCTGAACCAGAAGTATATATACAAAATGAAAGAGAGTTTTATAGCAAACTCCTCCCATGGTTTCATTACCTGGCCTGTTACCGTCAATTATTCTGTAAGTTACAGGCAAATGGACGGACGCTATTTTCTGAGTCATGTAAGGGGTGATCTGCTTTTTACCTCCAACAAGAAAAGAAAGCTGTTTAAAAGCCAGTTCAAGGTATTCTTTGAACTTGCTGTAACAGATACACAGACTGAGGGTGTTACAAGGTTTGAAAGGGATGAGCTTGCTCCTGTTCATTCCATATTTTCAAAGACGATAAAGAATTATGATCAGCTCTTCTGGGGCAACCAGGATTTTCTCAGACCAGAGGATAACCTGCTTCAGGCGCTGAAGAATATGAATGTGAAACTGCAGGAATTCTCGGAGGAGAAGAATGTGTGTGCAAGTGCAGGGTGCCGGGTGAAGTAGTTGGGAGTCACCGCTGAATATATAGAATTCTCCCCTCCTTTTGAGGAGAATATAGGGTGCTGGGTGCAGGGTGCAAGGTGCATGGTGCAGGGTGCGCGGAAAACCATTCAACCTGCAACCTGCAACCTGCAACCTGCAACAATTCAATATTGATAGCCTCTAATACTTATTGATCAACTCATACAGCTCCGACAGATCCGGAGTAAGCACTATCTCCGTTCTCCTGTTTTTCTGACGGGCATCAGCACTGTTACGGCTGTCGACCGGTGAGTATTCGCTTCTTCCTGAAGCGGTGAGACGCTTGGCGTCGATCTTTGATCCTTCCAGCAGAACTCTTACAACAGTTGTTGCTCTCTTCACACTCAGATCCCAGTTATCCCTAAGCTGTCCGCTCCCCGGGTTATATGGAACATTATCAGTATGACCCTCAATAGAAACCTGTATATCGGGATTTTTTTCAAGTACCCCTGAAAGCTTACGAAGAGCGTTACGGCCATTGGCATCAATCTCATAGCTGCCTGACTTAAAGAGAAGCTTCTCATCGAGCGAAACATAAACCTTACCATCCTTCATTGTAACGGTGAGACCGTTATTCTCAAAACCAAGGAGTGCTTCAGAAACCTTGGTCTTCAGATCCTGAACAATCCTTTTCTGGGCGTCGAGTATCTTTTCGAGCTCAACAAGCCGCTGGTTCCTTTTCTCAAGTTCAAACGTAAGTTCATCAAGAGAAGACTTCTTACTGTCGAGTGACAATGACAGCTGACGAAGCAGATCCTCCTTCTTTTGAAGATTTGTCTGTGCTTCACTAAGTTCGCCAAGCAGTTTCTGAGTCTCTTTCACGTTACCCCTGATAAGCTCCTCCTGAGCATTCTGAAGTTCAGCATATTTAGCCGAGACCCTGTTATAATCATCAACCGCCTTATTGCGTTCAGCCTCAACCGTTTCATATTTCTTTCTCAGCTCAGCTACTTCCGTTTCGATAGTTGATTGCTTTGCCTTAAGCTCTTTATTTTCCATGTCGAGAGCTATATTCCGGGTCTTATAATCATCCCGCTCCTGCATAAACTGTTTGCTGGTACCCTCAAGAGTGGTGAATTTCTTTCCCGAAACGCATGACGATGCAGAAATTACAAAAGCCACAACTCCGAGTATGGAAAGTATTGGTCTATTCATGGTTCAATTACTGTTATATTATTAACAACAAATCAGCGGATCCAAATGTAATCCGGACATTAATCCCGAACAAAAATAAGAAAATCCCGATTATGCTTTTGCAAACACACGGGAATAATAATTGTTATATTTGCGCTTTGCCTTTTTTAATAATAATCTGATGAACACTGCAGAGAACCTGCTCTCCAAAATATCAGGCCCTGAAGACCTAAGGAAGCTCGAAATGGCTGATCTTGCACAGGTCAGCTCAGAACTAAGGCAATTTATTATAGATGTGGTATGCAATAATCCCGGACATTTCGGGGCGAGCCTTGGTGTTGTTGAGCTGACTGTGGCTCTGCATTACGTTTACAACACCCCATATGATAAGATTATCTGGGATGTGGGACATCAGGCCTACGGGCACAAGATCCTTACCGGGAGACGTGATAATTTCCACACAAACAGAAAGTACAAAGGGATCAGCGGATTTCCTAAAATGTCAGAAAGCGAATTTGATGCATTCGGGACAGGACATTCATCCACATCTATTTCTGCTGCTCTTGGAATGGCAATTGCAGCAAAGGCAAAAGGAGAAAAAAGAAATGTTGTTGCAGTGATTGGCGATGGTGCCATGACAGCCGGACAAGCATTTGAAGGGCTCAATAATGCAGGCATCGGCAAATCGGACCTCCTTGTGATCCTGAACGACAATAACATGGCTATTGATGCCAATGTGGGAGGGCTCAAGGAATACCTGCTCGATATAACCACAAGCAAATCGTACAACAGGTTCAAGGACAGAGTATGGCAAGCACTTGGCATTTTCGGAAGGAAGGCACCAAATGCAAGGTCGCTTGCAGGACAGCTTGAAGCCGGATTCAAGAGCACCCTCCTCGACCGCAGCAACCTGTTTGAAGGATTAAATCTCAGGTATTTTGGTCCCATCGACGGTCATGATGTCGTCCATCTGGCGAGGGTGCTTGAGGACCTTAAAAGGATCCCGGGACCGAAGCTTCTGCACTGTATTACTACAAAAGGCAAAGGGTACAGCCATGCCGAACTGAATCAGACGACCTTTCATGCACCCGGAAAATTCGACAAGGTTACAGGGGAAATCTTCGATACCTCAAATGGAGAAACACTGCCAGCATTCCAGGATGTTTTCGGGAAGACTATACTTGAACTTGCAAAACAAAACGATAAGATAACCGGTATCACTCCTGCAATGCCTTCAGGCTGCTCACTTTCAATAATGATGAAAGAGATGCCCGGAAGAACTTACGATGTCGGCATTGCAGAGCAGCATGCAGTAACCTTTTCAGCAGGACTTGCCACTCAGGGTATGATTCCATTCTGCAATATATATTCCTCATTCATACAGAGGGCTTACGACCAGGTGATACACGATGTTGCACTTCAGAATCTTCATGTTGTATTCTGCATCGACAGGGGCGGACTTGTTGGCGCTGATGGCGCCACGCATCACGGCTTCTTTGATATTGTCTATATGCGGGCCATCCCCAACATGATAGTGTCTGCTCCAATGGATGAAATTGAATTACGCAACCTGATGTACACTGCTCAGCTTGAAAAGAACAAGGCTCCATTCTCCATACGTTATCCGCGGGGCCGGGGCATGAATACCAACTGGCAGAGACCTTTTACCGAAATAGAGATTGGAAAGGCCAGGCAAATAAGTGCCGGAAGTGACCTGGCAATACTTAGTCTTGGCCATCCGGGAAATTCAGTTGCAAAAACAGTAAAGCGACTATCTACGGAAGGAATATCGATTGCTCATTATGACATGAGGTTTGTTTCTCCTCTTGACTCGGCTGTTTTAAACACCGTATTTCAGAATTTCAGCCATGTAATTACAATTGAAGACGGGATATTAAAGGGAGGGTTTGGAAGTGCTGTTATCGAATTCATGTCGGATAACGGGTACAATTCCGAGGTGAGGCGCCTCGGCATTCCCGATTATTTTGTTGAGCACGGCACCCAGGATGAACTCTACCATGAGTGCGGGTATGATGAGGAGGGGATTGAGGTGGCTGTTAGAGAAATGCTTGTGAAAATAAAAGGCGTAAAGGCGTAGCGGCATAAAGGCGTAAAGGCAGGAAGCAGAATGAAAGAATCAGAAGATAAAGATAAAAGACAAACGATAAAAGACAAAAGTTTAAAATATTTCCTATTTTCGCAGACCATTTTACCGTTAAGCCGTTACGCCGTTGCGCCGTTACGCCTTATTATGCCCGGATGGCGGAATTGGTAGACGCGCTGGTCTCAAACACCAGTGGCAGCAATGCTGTGCCGGTTCGATCCCGGCTCCGGGTACTAAAACAGAGCGAGAGTGAGAGTGAGAGCGAGCAACTCACTCTTTTTTTCTCGCTATGCATCACTCGCGTGTATTAATAAGCAAACATGCTCCACCACCGGCCGCAAGACTCACATGCACAGTATCTTTTGATTTAAGTGTTTTCACTTCAGCTATATACTCCTCACGACTCGTGAGGTAACCAGCATTTTCTCCATCCTGAATAATACTCACTTCGTATTTCCCCGGCTTCAGAAAACTTAATGGGATATCAAGTTCCCTGGATGATTCGTTTGTTGCTGCACCAACAAGCCAGACACCATCAGCTGACTGACGGGCCATGACGATGTATTCTCCTATTTCGCCTGCGAGTGTTTTACTTTCCTGCCATGGCATTTTTTGTGAGGCTATGAATTGAAGTATCTCAGGATGCTTTTTATAATTTTCCGGAATATCGGGAATGATAGTAGCCCCCGAAAAAACAATCAATGTGCGGGCTGCCTCACCTGCAAGGGTTGAAGGCACAGGAGATGGTTCATCCACTCTTCCTGCCTGCTTTAAGTCCGCCAATCCATTGCACATGTCCACCGGGCCGGCAACCATATTCACAAATACCGAAGTAACAAAAGTCGAGGGTGCAAAAACCCGGTGAGCATCGAGTTGTGAATGACAATACTCGCGGGTTACTGCATTGGGGAAGGTTCGCATCTGCCCGTAAGGATGTACCGGGCCATCGTGAAAATTACACAGCAAATGGTTTTTCGCGCATATCTCTGTTATTTCTTGTTTGCAGATTCTTATTCCGGGGGATCTCCGGTCATAAATCCATATTTGATGCCCACAGCTCCCCAGTCACTGTATTGTTTTAGTGTTTGTTCCAGTGGAAAATTCTTTTCCTGCAACATCATTAAGGTACAACCATATGCTCAACACCTTTCTCTTTCCCGTATTTGATAATTTCATGAACCTGTTCGACCTTTCCTCCTTTTACAGGATCAGAATCTTTTCCAAATTCAGGACCATACCAATCCGCATCAAGTACAAGATAGAGAATGTTATTTTCTGAAGCAAAGTCCACCATTCTTTTCCATGAAGGGAGAGTCATTGTATATTTGAAAGAACTACGAGAGCGCCATTAATTCGCCAGGTCCCAAACCGCCACACCTGGTTTAACCCACGAAAAATCGCCATCAGCCGGAGGGTTCAATAGCTCAATTACATGAGAATCAACCAGTGTTCCGGGAGTTTTTCCGCAAAGTATCACCCTCCAGGCCGATTGGTAACCAGCTTCCAGTTTGCAGGAAGTCGGCAGCCAAAGAAAAAGCTGTGCTGCCTTTTCTTGTTTGAAGAACCAGCGGATACCCATTTACCAGATCAGCTTCATGCAATGCCAAATACAGGTTGTCACTGGCTTTGATGGTCATTACGGGCAATCGTACGCCTTCGCTTTCTGAAAGTTTCTCAGGACCAATGTTGCGGTTTTCACCATTGTAGTACCATGCAGTATAGTCCCCTGCGAAATTGTATCCGGTCATCTCGCCGGTTGTTGTCAGGCTGTTTCTTTCCTCAGAAGGTATAGTATAACGGAAGGCGACCCCATCGTTGTAGGCACGGGCTTCAATCTGCAAATACCGGAGCGCTGCAGAGCCAGAGCCTTTAAATTTCAGGATAAGTTTATTGTACCGGTCAGGAACAAGCGAACTCTTGCCCCAAACTGGTTCCCAGACAGAAACAATAGATTTTTGTTCTGAACTTTCTAATCTCCAATCGGAAGATGGCACCGAAATCTTATTACCGGAGGAAAAACCCATCGGCGAATCTGAAATAACAAGCTGTCTGAAGGCACTCATTGAAGTAACTAACGGAGCCGTCTTCAGCCAGCAGAAAAGTGACAGAAAACTTTCCGTCGGGCGACTGTAATGTTTTGGTTTCCTGTGCCAAAAGGCATTGATATGAAATGAAAAGGAAAACAAATGAGATCTGAGATATTTTCATGGTTTGGATAGTTTGTCATTTTTCTGAGCCTGAATCTCAAAAGGAATTGCAGTAATCATAAGGATCACTGAAAGAAGAATCGCTTTCATGCGTCTTTAGTTTTAAAAGTTTGGGATCAGATTTAAATAGCAACCGCTTATCTCCCGCTCCGAGAACAAAGGTACATTATATTGGTACCACATAATAGGTATAATTATTCAGTGTGCAACAAAGGAAGGAGGGAACTGGATTATTTAGTCCAGGAGTCAACCCGCCAGATCAGATCTAATTCCTCCGGATATGGTTTGGAAAAAAATTCATATATTTAAGTGTGTGAACCGCCTATCAGAATAGGACAAATTCAAAGATCCTCATAAACATCATTTTGCCCCGGAATATTTATAATATTAACCAACCAGGAGAACCTTGATCATGGAAAACCAAAACAAACGAATGCTGACCAGAAGAAAATTTGTAGGTACGGCGGCTGCGGCAGCAGCCTTCACTATTGTCCCTAAGAATGTACTTAGGGAAGCAATTCGGCGCTGTTGCTCCGAGCGATAAAATCAAAATGGCACATATAGGATGCGGCATACAAGGATTTGCCGAACTTGGCCCGCTCATGAATGCCCTGATCTTCAGATAGTAGCTGTATGTGATCCGGAAACAGATGGACGAAATTACCTGAACTTTGGAAACGGGGCTAATGTGCCAACAGGACTCGTGAATAATATAAGGAACTATCTTAAAAACCCTAACTGGAGAAAAGGCATTAACTATGTTCCGGGGGGCCGGCTATGTTATGAAAGAGGTAATTGAAACATTCTATGCGAACGACAGGGCAGCTGACAAAGTTCCCGGAGTAACTGCTTACACTGACTTCAGAGAACTGCTTGCCAAGGAAGATATTGATGCAGTGAAAATAATGACACCCGATCACCTTCATGCAACAATTGCAATTGCTGCAATGAAAAAAGGCAAACATGTAATTACTCATAAGCCTCTTGCAAACAGGATATATGAGTCTGACCTGGTTATTAAAACTGCAAAGGAAACAGGAGTTGCAACATACTTCATGCCATTTAACAGTTACCAGGTCAAGTGAAGATATTAAAGCAATGATTGACGGAGGGGCTATTGGTACGCTTACGCGAAATTCATGAATGGTCAGCACGGCCAATGTGGGAACAGTTCCTGGAAATACCAACTGAAAAGGTACCTGTGCCTGCAGGATTTGACTGGGATCTATGGCTGGGTCCATGCACCGAACGGCCGTACAGCCCAAACTATACTCATACACTCTTCAGAGGATGGTATGATTTTGGAGGAGGGTCATTTGCTGATATGGGGCATTACACTATGTGGACTGTATGTGATGGATTTGATCTGGATGTACCAGCATTTGCTGAAGGCTTTGGAAATAAGGCCTGCAGAACATCAAAATTTCGCTACAGGAAGTAATACAAATGACTTTTCTTTTCCTTTGCAGCAGACATATCGTTTACATTATAACGCAAAAGGATCAAGAGGACCTCTTGATGTGTATTGGCATGACGGCGGAATGAGACCACCTGCAATTCCAGAGCTGGAGGAAGATAAAAGACTGATGGGCAATACCGGAATCGTTGTATATCGGTGACAAGGGTAAGATCCTCGACGGAAGGCTTTTACCGGAAAGCAAAATGAAAACCTATATGGGCGAAAAATATACTCCACCTACCCGTCCGTCAACCCGGTCAGCGTCAGGCGCCTGCTGCCGGCCAGGCAGCCGCGGCAGGATCCGAGGATTGCACCTCTGCCTCCGAAATTCGAGGATTGGATTGCTGCATGCCGTGGAGGTTCAAAAAATACCACAGCGAACTTTGCATCTGCAGAAGCCCTCTCAACGATGATAAACCTTGGTATAGTAGCGGTTCGTGCCGGAACCAGAATAGTATTTGACCCGGTGACAAGAAAGATTACCAATAATGAAGCGGCTAACAAACTCCTTACACGGGAATACCGAAAAGGATGGGAGCTTTAAATTAACCCAAATCCATTAACCGCAAAGATCACTAAGTCCCGTCCCGATAGCTATCGGGAGCTATCGGGATAGCGCAAAGATCGCAAAGGATTCTTTGCGCTAACTTTGTGTGCCGAGTCCGACTGGTTTCGTGGCAATTACTATTAAGTTTCATGCAATTTGAACAATCCAACAGAAGAGTTTGTTTAACATGAACCTCATGTTATTAAGAGTAAAAGACCTTTATTTCTTGTTACTTAACAACTCTACCTATGAAAAAATCTCTGCTCTCTGTTTTGCTGATAATTGGATTTTTACTGATAATCAGTCATGATCTGAATGGCCAATTCCCAAGGATTTATGGCACCAGCGGGAATGACGGAATAAACAAAGTGATTCCTGCCGGTACTGAATATTATGTACTTGCCTATACTGGCGCCAATCCCAGTTCTGACTGGAAGGCCACAGTATCGCGGCTCAGTTCATCAGGGCCTGTACTCTGGACGAAAACCCTCGACATTTTTTCGCAGTGGAACGATGGAATTGTAACGCCGAACGGCGATCTTCTCCTTGTTGGAACAACTCTCCCATACTCGGGCTATCAAGCCAAGAGCCTAATGGGTCTGATAAACTCATCGGGCACATTTGCCTTTGTCCGGACTTCGAATGTAACAGGCAGGGAGATATTAAACCGTATCGTACTTAATCCTGTACCTCAAAATAACGCCTTCCCATATTATATTCTGGGCGACTATTTTCCGGGATCGTTCAGCAAATACAATTTTATTGGTTACAGATGCAAGCGGCAACATAGGATGGATAAAGAAATATTCAGACTCTGCCCACTTACAGTTTCGCGACGGACCTGGAAGCTTTACCAAACGGCGATCTGCTTCTAACAAGAGGCGCTGTTTTCAGGGCCGACAATAGCGGTCAGCTCTATAATGCTTTCGCTATAGAGGATCCGGTCCTCTTTGCGTTTTTTGATGTCGCGCAGAAAACAGGTGGCGGATTTTATGCAATAGGCAGTGAGGGTGGAATGATTTCTTCCGACAACTCATTAAGCTCGACCAGGACTATATCGAAGTATGGCAGATTGCAATTCCCAATCTGCAGAGCGTAAAACAGGTCTGGAGTGTAGGCAATGATATATATGTAACAGCTAGGAGAAATGTGGCGACTACGCCTACGGGTTGTGCTGCTGAAGTTCCGCGACAATGGAACTTCAGCTGCATATCAGTGGACAAAATATCTTGAACTTAATGAGACTTCTCCCTTTAATTTTTGGGTACCTGGGTTTACAGCATTCCTTCCCCCCAATAAAATAGTCTATACCAATTCACGGACACGGGCAAACGGTTATGGATTTGAGGACGGGTTCATCTCAGTGAGCGATATGGACTTCAACACATGCATGACCCAGATGGTACCGGATAATATAGTTATAAAAAATAACCAGTTTAATTCACCGGTCCTCCCCTCGATTGAGTTAGTCGCTATACCGACACCAGTTCAGGTGACCAGCAGTTCAGTAACCTGGTCATCTTCCGATGCCTGCCTTACTGACTGCGATTGCTCGTTCAGCAGTTTGCAGATCCACGGACCCAATCCTGCCCAGTTTCAGCCGGTGGTCTGCGGAGGAGCGCCAGTTACACTTGGGCTGCCAGCCCGGTATGGGCTATACTTTAACCGGGATATGGGGTCTTTCATGCCCTACAATCAGATCCATAATGGTGAATTCATGCGGTACGGAGGAAGCCAATGAATTCCTGATTGTTCATTCCGGATCGAAAGGATTCAATGTAAATGATCTTCAGATTGATTTCGACAACAGCGTGAATATTACCGGACCCGCAAAACAATGATATAAACACAGGAGCTTCGCCGTGCGGATTCCAGGCAGGAAATGCCGCAATGATATCGGGATGTCCGAATGTGATTGTAGCCGGTCCGGGTACCTTCATACCTGCCGGTGCCTATGTTATTGTTCAGACAAGCGCTTCGGCAGCATCGGGCGGATTATATGACTTTTCAGCTTTCTGCACCAGCGGTCAGCAGGTATACGTGATACAAAGTACCTGCTCACAGATCGGTTGATGCTTTCGCCAATGCAGGAAGCGGATCAGTTACCACCGGAATATATCTTGCAGGCTCCTGCAGTTCAGCAGTTACATATAACAAATTATCGCTTACAGGTTCAAACGGCGATTACTTCATTGCCCCAGCCACCTATGGAAACCAGGGATGTACTGCACCGCCGGCAAATCTCGTCCAGGTCAGTACTGCAATCCAGTTCAACTGGATACTTTCGGGACCAGGTGCTACCCAGAACGGAACATACAATGGAAGCGGTCCGTATTTTTCCCTGAACCTTTTGCCAACATATTTCACGCAACCAGGCTTATATACCCTTACCCTTCAGGGAAAATGCGGCGATAAAATATGTCCATGCATCATTCAGTTCAACGTCAATTGCCCTGATCTGTGTCCCTGCGGACCGGCTGACCTGCAGAATTTCCAGCAAAGTGTCGACATGGGATTTGCCACAGCATTTTCAAGTTCAACCTGCAAGGTTTATTTCTCTCCACTGGGGCTGAACGGTTGCCAGACTGTTGAGTGGCAGGTAAGTCCTTTTACCGGACCACCTCTTGGTACCACCGTTGGCAATCAGACTTTCGCATACACATTCTCCGGACCCGGCACCTACAATATCAGAATGCTTGTAACTCAGAAAAAAGGAGATGGATCACTATGTGAGATATTCGCAAAGACACAGACTGTAACCGTCACATGCGGACCTATGGCCCCCTTAGGCAATCCCTTACTTAAAAACTCCTCCTTCAATGAAAGCCCTGTTGCCGGAGGCCTTGACTACCGGTGGCTCAGCACCCGGTTGGTCGGCAAGCTCCGGTAATCCGGTTCTTCTTTCAGGGATATCAGGCAGCCAGGATGGCTGGGGGATGGCAATAAGCGGTAATGCTTCAGGTTCCGACATACTGAGCAGTGTGGAAACTGTATGTTTACCCGCATCTGAAAACGGGACACTCTCACTTAGGATAAAACCGCCGAAGAGATCCGACATTCGAGTGACCCGCATGAAAATTTAAACGATGGCTATAAGACTTGGAAAGACCCTAAAAAGGGCAAAATGACAATTCAGATGAGCAGCGGACAGGGTACCGGATGCACCGGAATCAATTGTTATAATCTGGCAACCCTGACTGACTTTCTGCCTTTTGAAACTGACGAATGGTACGAAGTAAAAATTCCTTACAATCTAAGCAACTGGGTCACATCTGAATCGTGTGGCAAAGGGGCTGGAACGATACCGGTCCGGGTTTTGATAAGTGTCAGCAATCCATTTAACGACAGCCAGGGAGACGGATATAACCGTGATGCCGTTTTAATTGATTACATCAGCTTTAACAGTCTGAGCACAGGAATTGAGTTACCGGATTTCCAGGAGGGAATGATGCGGCTGTATCCAAACCCCACATCCGGATATTTCACTCTTGAAATGGCACAGGCACCTGCTGCAGGCACCGTTTTGCGGATAATCAAACCTTCGGGACAGGTAGTGCTTGAAAAACAGGCAGAGGCTGGCGAGTGCATACACACGTTTGAATCACAATCAATGCCTGCAGGATTGTATTTTGTGCAGGTGCTGACGGATGGGAGACTCGTTGGTGTTGAAAAACTGATAAAGAAGTGAGTTACATAACTGGTTGTTAGTGTATGATTAACAGGCCGCCGCTCTGCGGCTCAAATTTATTATTGAGATGCCCCTTGCTATAAACAGGTCGCTGCCACGCAGCTCAAATCGCTTAGTGCCGTAGGCACGACCTGTTTGTAGATAATAATTGTTTTCTTAGAGTTTTAGCTCCATAGGAGCGATCTGTTAGCAAAGCCTCCAATTATGTTCATCTCTCAATCTCCCTTCTCCCCTTCTCCGCATCTCCAGCTCTCCCTTTCTATTTCTTTCCTAATTTTCATACATCATTTTCCGGGTCATCCCGCCGTCGATGATAATGTTAGTAGCATTCAGGAAATCATTTGAATCTGCGGTAACGTAAACGCAGGCTTTTGTAATATCTTCCGGTTTCCCTACCCTGCCTGAAAGATGCTGGCCATGATCGCTGTTTTTGAGCATCTTATAATCGCCTGTTTCAATCCATCCTGGACTGATGCAGTTTACTCTGATATGATCTGATGAGAACGATGCTGCCAGCGCATGGGTCAAAGCCACAATTCCACCCTTTGATGCCGCATAGGCTTCGGAGTTGGGTTCTGACATGAAAGCTCTTGTCGATGCAATATTCACAATCGACCCGCCTCCGTTATTCCGCATTATTTTTGCTGCTTCGCGGGAACAGAGAAAAACGCTCCTGAGATTGGTATTCATAATCCTGTCCCACTCTTCAACTTTTAAGTCATATGGTGTCCTCCATTCCGAAATACCTGCATTATTGATGAGTATGTCAACAGTTCCAAATAGCTCAACCGTTTTCTGTACCATGTCCACAATATTCCCGGGATCTGTAACGTCCGTCCGGATGAAGGCCGCCGTTCCACCTTCAGACAAAATAGCTGATTCAGTCTCAGCACCGGTTGCGGGATCAGCTTCAGCAACAACGACCTTTGCCCCTTCAGATGCATATGCGTGTGCAATGGCTTTGCCGATACCCCTGCCTGCTCCAGTTATAATAACGACCTTCCCCCTGTAACTCATATTTAAATATCCTGGATACAGCGGACATTAATACCGGACTTCTTATCAAGTCCATAATTATCTACGTCCTTATTCATAAACCACAGACCTATGTACATCGCATAGCCTGTATTTGAAGGTGTTGAGCTCCAGTAGCCTACGTTATAGCTGAAATCCTTGAATACGCCCTGGAAATTGCGATATCCTCCTCCGAGGCTGGTAAAACCCGACTCATTTGTGGCGGATGAATTCGGGCTGGCCCAGTGAGTGGTTCCCACCTCCTTCATTTTCCCCCCGGCCTCATAAATTCCTCCAATTGCATCGAGCATTGAAATCCATTCCGCTTGTACAGGAACATGCCAGCCTTCAGGGCAAAGACCCCGGGGATCGGCCACTGCATACCAGTTGTAAAGTTTTCCATAAGTAGCCGCATTGGCTGCAGTGTTGCCATAGTCACACATACCGGCTGTTGTAAGATTCCCCCAGGCTACATTATCAGTGACCGCCGGGATTGCAGATCCGTCCCTGAACTTTGTTGTCTTTAGTTCTGTGGCCATCCAGACCTGACTGCCGATAGTGATACCGGCATAAACGTTGCCGTCAATATCTGTCACTGTAATACCATCATCCTTCTCGCAGCCAGAGACAAGAAATGATACAAAAACGATAGGAATGATTCGTGAAATCAAACTGTTAATATTTTTTCTCATACTGTATGTTTTTAAGAGCACCTTAATTATTGAACTTTAAGGAGCTGCCGGTTAACATTTTAAATAAACAAAATAAATTGAGATACTTAAAATGTCAGTAATTAACAATGCATAAACTTTATGAACAACTGTCGGAAAAGAATATTTAACCACAAACCTGCATTCCCGATAGCTCCCGATAGCTATCGCGACGGGAGGCAGGCAGGGGCTCACAAAGGATATCACAAAGGAACACAAAGGAATTCTTTTGCATCCTCTGCACAATTCTGTGTATTAAAATGTATTTTGGAAGTAACCGCGGCTACAGGAACTTCTTCACCCGGTTCCAGTATTCGGTAGTTTTGGCTCCGGAGCCATTCCAGTCCCTGGCTATTTTTTCGAAATCATACGGCCCGATGCGCTGTGCATAATACAAAAAGACCTCTTCTGCCTTTTCATAATCAAACATGTCCTCTGTAGTATAGCTTATCCCAGTCCGCATTTTATAATCTTCAAGCCTGATCGGGCGAATCTGAAAGAAGCCTGCAGCCTCTTCGAATTCATTGTATGCAGTGGTGTCGCACTTGCCTTCGACCATCCCAACAGCATAGATAAGCTTTGTAAATGGCTCAACAGGAGGAGTGTAGAATATTGCAACAGACTCCTGATTGGGGGCAAAAGTCCTTGTTGCAAACATTATTAATAAAGTAAAAAAAATCAGTCTCTTCATTTTTCTAAGTCAGTTTCGTGTAAATAGAACAATCCTAACCAAGAATTGTTTAAAAAGAATTGCAAACAGCTCCTCACTTTACAAATTTACGATACAAGTTGCAGTAAATAAATGAAATTGAGATGGTTTTATGAACAAAGTATTAACTAAAGGCGCAACGGCGCAATGGCGCAGAGGCGCAACGGAAAAATCAAAAATGCATCGATATTCAATACCATTACACCGCTACGTTCTTGTTGCCCTTGCGCCGTTGTGCCACTGTGCCGCTGCGCCCTTGATTCGTAGATTTACAGAAGACCCGGTTTGTGTTGGTTAGCTGCTAGAGATCTTTCAGCATCCAGATATTGCAGCCGAAATGGCCTGAGTTTCCAAGAGGGCCGGCAATGTGCCTGAAACCTGCCTTTTCATAGAGGCTTATAGCTTTTGCAAGCTCTGGAAGCGACTCCAGGTAAAGCTGGGTGTAGCCCAGCCTTCCGGCAGACTCAAAAGTTCTTTCCATAAGCTGCCAGCCAATTCCCTTTCCTCTATGAACAGAAGAAAGATAAAGCTTAACAAGCTCGGCACAGCCTTCCGGAAGGTCAGGTGTAGGGTAAACTCCACAGCCCCCGATAATAACACCATCCTCTTCTGCTATCCAGTACTCAGAACCCGGAACCGAAAAAAGGGTGAAGAGGTCATCTGTAGTCGGATCGAAATAAACAGTTCCGGGCTTGTCTATCTTAAACTCGCGGAAAACACTTCGAATAAGTTCAGCAAGATCCCTGTTATCTCTGTTCTCAATTTTCCTGAATGTTATGGACTCTCTGTTCATGGTTAATAATTACCGATCAAAAATAAACAAAATTGGTGATTAGTGATTGGTGATTAGTGATTGGTGAATTTTGCTACTTTTGACTCATAAATTATTCAAAGAATAGATGAATTTTTTCGCCGGGATAATATGTAACAAAATATTTGGCAATACTCTTCTGGTCCTGACAATAATGATCATGATATCACAGCCTGCATCCGGCAAGGATATCTACGTTAGCGGAAAAGTCACAACTGTTTCGGGCAGTCCTGTTCCCAATGCAAAAGTAACGATGACAGCCGGCAACATAATGTACGGAGCAGTGTCGCGATCTGACGGAAGCTACTCACTCAGGGTATCGGGAATTTACAGTGAGATTACAGATCTTCTTGAAGGCGGCACTCCTTATCCCAACCCATTCACTTATTCAGTAAATATTCCATTCATAATCAACAGCCCGGGGGATATCAGGTTCTCAGTGTATAGTCTCGCCGGCCAGAAAATATCTGAAATCAATTTTAATTCAGTAACAGAAGGCAGCTATCGTATTATCTGGGATGGATGCAGCAATAGCGGCACACCGGTAAGGCAGGGACTTTATATCTATGCCATCACCTTTAAGGGAGAGACATGGTCGGGAAAAATAATCAAGGCGCCCGGGTACTCATCCTATTCTTCATCTACAACACTTGAGCCTGTAATGCTTCCACCTGTTACCCCTCCTGCCACTACCGGACCGCCTGTTATTCCTGTGATTACTGCAATAACCTGCACAGGCTATTATCCTCTGAGGCAAACCGACATCACCCTTCGCAGCGATACAATTATCGATTTCAGGATTGCACGGACCAATGCACTTCCATATAAAACAGACGGCGGCCACATAGCTATGCTGCAGGAACAGGGATACAGGTCGCTTTTTCTTAAAGGAATAAATCTTGGGGCTTCAACACCCGGAACATTTCCGGGAGAGATTGCTTATGCAATTCCTGATGACCTGTATGAAACCTGGATAAGCAGAATGGCAGAAGCGGGCTTCAACAGTATAAGGATCTATACCCTTCACCCTCCTGTCTTCTATGAAAAGCTTGCAAACTACAACAACAGTCATCCCGAAAATCCTCTTCTGCTTTTCCAGGGAATCTGGCTGGATGAGGTTGAGAACCCCGGCGATCCATCTGAATATGACCTTTTCAACAGGAGTGAATCTTTCAAGCAAAATATTGAAGAAGTCATAAATTGCATCCATGGAAAGATGAATATTTCCTTCAGACCAGGAAGGGCATACGGCAACTATTCTACCGACATTTCGCGTTGGACAGCCGGATATATAATCGGCAGGGAAATAAGCTCACAGGAGGTAGAAAGCACGAACAAACTCCATCCCGACGCCACATCGTTTGCCGGGAGTAATTTCAGTATAAGCGGGGCATCTGCCGCAGAAGTCTTTGTAACTCAAAGCCTCGATCAGACAGTTACCTATGAGAATAATAATTATTCCGTAAGGAGGCCTGTAAGTATCTCAAGCTGGCCAACTCTTGATCCGCTGACACATCCTACCGAAATCTATACCGACGAGGATAAGTCATCCTTCAATATTGTAAAAATATCAGGCCGGGACAAGAATGCCGGCATCTTTGCAACATATCATGCATATCCATATTATCCGAATTTCGTTAGTCAGCAGCCATCATACCAGTCATACAGCGACTCTGAGGGCAAAAACAGCTACCTCGGCTACCTCAACGACCTGAAGAATCACTATTCCTCTGTCGCTCTTGTAATAGGAGAGGTCGGGGTGCCATCGAGCTGGGGCAGCGCGCATCAGTCGTACAGTAGCATGGATCATGGCGGCTATTCGGAAAAACAACAGGGGGAGAAGAACATGCGGCTGATGCACAATATTTCTGATGCCGGTTGTGCCGGAGGATTCATGTTCGCCTGGATGGATGAATGGTTCAAGCCAACCTGGATCGTCGGATATCTTGAAGCATTCGGATTTCTCTCCGGCAATGCAGTGATTCCTACACGACAGCTCTGGCTTAATCTCACATCACCTGAACAGAATTTCGGTCTTATAGCATTTGACCAGAAGAGTGTGCTGCCATTCATCGCCTACCAGACCAATAATACATCAGGCAGTATAAAAAAGCTTGAGGCAACAAACGACAACGCTTACTTTTATCTCAACATTGAAACAAAACAGAATATCTCAAACGGTGACACAATACTTGTTGCATTTGACACTTATTCTGCTGCTACCGGAGAATCCAGACTTTTAAACGGAAGAACAGTCTCTAACCGTGCAGAATTTCTCCTTATGCTTGTACCGGGAGAGGATACTGCTCTTTACCATGTTACTGAAGCCTATGACATGAAGGGTCTTACACCACGTTTTAACCTCTCCGATCCGTCGAAACAGAAATACCGCAGCACGGTATCTGACGGAGCGCCCTGGAAAGTGATGGAATGGATAAATGACGAATATTCAATGACCAGCCAGTACCCTGGCCGGATGCCAATGGAGAACAGCACATCGTTTTCTCCGGGATCAAGGTGCGGAGCAGCCTGGAGTGCTTCACTTGTAAAAATAAGGATCCCCTGGACACTCCTCTATTTCTATGATCCCACAAGGATGCAGGTAGTAAACGGAGCCATTTCAAACGACGGGGGATACTCATTTGAGATACAGACAACAAAATCGGAAGGCATAGCAGTTTCAGTTTACAATAAAGGAACTGTTGTTTCAACAACAGACAGGTATACCTGGAAAGAGTGGCTGATAGTTCCTGAAACGATCTGCAGGGAAAAGGAATCACTCAGGATTGTCGAGACAGGATTGAAGGCAATGCCCGGATTTATTAATTAGCTGCAACAGGCGCGCTTTTTCGCTTTTTCTTCTTCTCGAATCCTTTTCGTGTTGCAGTGCCCCACCCTTTCTTGCCTCTCAAAGCTTCAAGGTTCCCTTTAACAGCAAAAAACGCATGAACCGGATAAAAGAATGGCTCAACAAGGGAAGAGGCAAGAAGGCGTAAAACATCACGTTTCTTAGTATACTTATGGAATGTTATTTCTTCAAAAAGGACAGCCCATACAGAAAGGCTTACTGCGAAGGTATACACAAAAACAAAGAGCAGGAGGAAGAATGGAAGGTTAAGCTTTCCGGCTAAAGCGAGAAACAGAGTGTACAGCATCCCGGCAAAGGCGATAAGCGGGGATAACCACTCTATTAAGAACCAGTAAGGATATCCAAGAATTCCAAGCTTGCCATATTTTGGATTAAGCATTATTTTGCGATGCCTCCACAACGATTCAACCAGGCCACGGGTCCAGCGTGTACGTTGTTTTCTCAGCGACCTGAGATCGGAAGGGACTTCAGTCCAGCAAAGAGGATCAGGAATATATGTCAGCTCATATTTCTCCTTCTTTTCTGCCTTGTACCGCCTCATCCTCAGAACAAGCTCCATATCCTCTCCAACGGTATCGACACTATATCCCCCTGCATTAATTACAGTCTCGCGATCAAACATACCCATTGCTCCTGAAATTATCATCAACCCGTCGAGATGACTCCAGGCCATTCTGCCAAGCAGAAATGCCCTGGTATATTCGAGTACCTGCATTCGCGGCAGAAGAGTTCCGGGAAGGTGTATCTCGCGAATATGTCCGCGTTCAATATCACAGGAGTTAATAATTCGTATCACCCCTCCGGTTCCTATCACTTTTTTCTCCTTCTCCTCCAGAAATGGCTTAACAAGCTTAAGGATCGAATCGGACTCTATTATTGAATCGGAGTCGATTGTAACAATAAGCTCGCTTCTGGTTATATTTATTCCGGCATTAAGCGAATCAGCCTTGCCCCCGTTGTTCTTGTCGATAACTGTGAGCCTGTTGTAGGAGGGATTATCCGACTTATAGACACCTCTAATCCTCTCGCAGGGAATTCTGTAATCGAAGTAGTAATTAACCTTGACAAGCTCAAAGGCTTCCCTCACCTTGCTGAAAGTATCATCTGTCGAACCATCATTTACTATGATAACTTCGAAATTATTATAGTAAAGGGAAAGTAGTGTTCTGATGTTATCAATTATCGATTTGCTTTCATTGAAAGCCGGAGCAATTATGGAGATCCTCGGGCTGAGAGAAGAAAGTACCAGGGAGTTATAGTTTATATAACTGTTCTTTCTCAGATATTTACGCAAGGCAATTGCTGAAAAGATCCCCAGCACAACGTAAGATGTGAAGATTACCAGGGTAAGAATAAAGATTGTATTTGCAAAAGCTACACCCATTTCCGTTTAAAATATTCTGCGGTCAAGAACGTGTTTAATAATTATACTATAGTTTTTGTACTCCGAGCTCATAAGCTTGTTGAGGGTATCAACTCCCTCCTGTCCCATATTTTCTATAGCCTTTGAGGCCTCTATCTGAAGCTGAACATCCTCCTCCTTGTCGAGCACAAGTTTAAGGAAGCCCATCATCGACATATCGGGCATCTTGCCCATTGATCTTACGATTTCAAGACATACGGCATAATCCTCTTTTTTATACATCCTTTTCATAAGGTCAAGGGTTGATTTCATAGCCATATCGCCAGCCACCTGTACTGCAAGGAGCTTAACCCGGGATGAAGGATGGAGGAGAGTTTTTCTTACTTCCAGCTCAGCGTCGGTTTGTTTAAACTCCCTGATCATCCGGAGTGCAAACAACACTACGCTGTCGTTTGTCGATCTGAGCCATTTTTTAAACTCAGGCTTTTTCAGTTCGTGTTGTATAATAAGATCATTAAGTGTTATCTGTTCCCATAATGAAAAAGGTCTTTTCAGATGGGAAAGGAATGCAAACGGATCCTCGCTGCTAAGGCTTACAAGCGCTATCTGCGCCTCCATCCTGAGCAATTCGTTGGATGAGTCAAGAGCCTTGTACATAGCTCCGTTGGCATCCCTGATGTTCATAAATGCAAGCTCCCTGAATCCCTTGATCTTTTTATGCCATCTGAAGTCATAAGCCCTCTTTATTGAATCCCTGTCGAGGCCAAGCAGCTTATACATCTCCAGTAGTTTTTTGCTCTCTTCTCCTTTCAGGTTTACACTGACATCAATCATCTGGTCAATCAAAACCTGGCGCCTGTAGTCGCTTGATGCAATTTCACGAAATGGTTCAATACCTGCATTGCCAAAAAGATAGTCAATAATAAGACCCTGGTATTTTTCGAGCAGGTACTGATGCAGTGCTTCCTTTCTCTCCATCCTTGTCCTGTTTGCAAGAATAATGACGAGCAGGATGATCATGGAGCTTATCGAAAAGATAATTGTAACGATAAGCGCATTGACAAGTGAAAATGATTTGCCGAAATACTTTATTCTTTTCAGCCAGGGGCTGTCGCCATTCATAAACAGTATTTTCCCGGCTGCAGTTTGAACACTCTCATCCCGGACTGCAGGGCCCGGTGACATTATTGCCTGTCTGATTGTATCAGGTGTCAGTGTTACGTAGTCCATTGTATCGCGCCTTACGGAATCGGGCGGAACCTGTCCCTTCATACCAGACTCATAAGGGTACCTCGTTAATCTTACTTTATACAGTCCATCCTCGACTACAATTTTGGCATCAACATTCATATAGGATTTCAGCCTCTGGTATAATGATTCCGCATTTGTTTTGTTTCTGAACGCCCCGACCTGATAATTGTAACCGTCCTGCCCAGGTACATTAATCCCTTTTAGTTCTGATTTTATAAGGCTGTCAGAAGTATCGGGAATGGAATCGGGAATCTGGTAAGCTCTTGCCCAGAGTGATGTGAAAAGGGATAATATAAGAAGAATGATATATCTCATTATTTCATCCTGATGGCATAAGTTAAATTAATTCCACCCTCCCACCTGTTTCTCCAAAGACCCTCCTGATACTCCTCATATGAATATCCTGCCCCGAGCCGAAGAGCCAGCTTAGGGGCAACTGACACATTCAGGGCAAGACGTGCGCTGTGGGCACTTAACCTCATAAGGTCGAACTGTACATCAAATGGCTCATCGGGTGCAGTGCCGGTACCAAGAGTAAGCTGTAAATAATCGTTATCAGTAAAATACTGCCTGGCATTTAAATATACTGAAGTTGTTACTCCATCATCTTTAAAATAGAAAAAGCCCCTGAGTGAAAGCCAGGTATTACGGATGTATTTCTCCACTGATCCGGTGACAATATATGTGTTACGGTCAAAATAATAGTAGTTCATTCCTGCAGAAACTGACCAGCCCGCCGGCAATACCTGCCAGAGTTCTGCAGCGGCCCGGTGAACAGGGAAAAATTCTCCGGGACTAAAGGCATATGAAAGAAAGGCATAGTTCTTTTTACCAAGCTTCGGATATGCTTCAAGCTCAACCTGGAAATCTGTTGTACTTACTTCAAGAGGATTTCCTGATATCAGGTTTCCCATATTAAGATATCCTGCTGCAGGGCCAAAATTGAACTTATGGCCAGCCCCTGCTTTATATAACTGGAAAGAGCGGTTATAGGGTTCAGTCCAGCTGTCAAATGAGTAACCGGCTCTGAGATCAGTTGATACGGGGCTGCTTTCCTTTGCCCACAGCATTATTGAGTTTTTTGCCTGTATGGCATCGTAATTTCCGGGCTCAGTAATAAGAAGGGTATCAATAACAGCTACCGCATTCTTGTAGTCCTTGTTCCATGCCAGAATTCTTCCAAGCAGAATGCGTGCGTCTCCATAGGATGGATATTCCTTTAAAAGGCGACGCGAATCAGCAATTGCAGCATCATAATCTCCGCCGAAGGCGACAGATTTTATGCGCGCATACTCAGCTTCAGGATCAGTAATTGTCTGGGAATAGGAAAGAGCCGGCATTAAAAGACCGCCGGAAACAAGGCAAAAAAACAACAGAATGAATAATCTGTTCATAAGCTACAATTTCAGGATCGATTTGATCGTATTGATCAGATCGGTAGGATCAAAAGGCTTAACAATATAGCCATTAATCCCCATCTCACCAGCCTGCTTCTGCATCTGGGGATCACTGAAGGCGGATAACACAATCACAGGAGTATCCTTTTTCAGCTCTGTCCGGAGGTGCCTGATAACCTCCAGTCCGCTATGGAAAGGCAGGTGGATATCAACAACAATCAGATCGTAGCTGTTCTTCTGAATATAATCAAGCGCTTTATTCCCATCAACAGCTGAATCAGCGTTAAACCCTTCCCTTTCAAGGACAAGAGCAAGAGTCTTCAGAGCGAGCATGTTATCTTCACAAATCAGTATCCTCATCTATCAACCGGTTCGATATTCAATTTATTCACATACAAAATCATACACCTTCGTGCAGTACGTCTGCAAAAGTGGTGTTTTTTAACTGCATGACAAAGAATAAATGTGGTTTTTTGACTATCAGAAGAATATAGGTGACTAAAAAAATTCGCCAAAGCGCTTAATAACAGCTTCTAAAGGCTGAAAGTATAAACGTATTTAAGCAAAACAGACCTGCTCTCATAAACAGGCAGGTTAGGCATTTCACGTGTGAGGGAAGTATTCCGGCCATCATTGAAGACTATGTAAAAATCATTCCCCTCCTTTGGGTTATACCTGAATCTCAGATTTGTAAGCACTCCCTTCGCAGCTGTATTATACTGAATATATGCACTTAAAGAGAGCCTGGTATCGTACATGTATGTAGCCTTAATGCCAAGAATATGGTTAGTCAGATCCTGGTTCCGCGTTTCGAAACTCAGCATGTCGAGATTATATGTTGCACCCAGTTCAAGATGTCTTGATGCATTCCAGGTGGGCTGAAGGCTGACCGAGAATCTCGATCCGTCAAAATAGCCTCCTGTCTTGGTTGTCATCATAACAAACACCTTTTCAGTCATGGGTGTGGTGATCATTCCTTCGAAATTTACAAACTCATAACTCCCGTCAGGAATTGTGAGTTCATCTTCAATAAGCTCGAGACTGTCTCTCAGTTCCTCCCTGTTATACATGATATTTAAAGAACCTTCCCATTGATTTTTTGTCTGAAAAGTCCATCCGGCAGTGTAGTTTAATGACATCAGCGACCTGTCGTCGATATATGTCATATACAAAACCCTCAACTCAGGGTAATGAAGATAAAGCGAAGCCTTTTCTCCCGGCATCCAGCCATATTTGATACCGCCGCGAACAGAGGCGAAGTCATTCATCATCTCAAAACCTATTCCCGGATTATAATGAATTCCCGATTGCGAGTATCCGAGGTTATAACCCAGTCCCTTGCTCGATCGTCTTTCCCAGCGGGCCATAATCCTGGTGGGATCGGAAAGATTGTTGTTCTTTATACCATTCTCAAACGTCTGGCTCCATTTGAGGTCGAGATAATCGTTGCCAAAGAGTTTAAAGATCCCATCGAGACCATAAGCAACATTATATGTGCCGTCAACTCCCAGTCTGCTTGTCATCATTGCTCCGATATAGGTGTTGTCGTTCAGGATCTGCCGTCGAAACCTGAGAACGCCGAAGTTCTCCGACGGTAAGACTTCCTCCGCGATACCGTCGCCATTTTTTATCGATAGCGGGGCAGTCTGCATATCAAGTACACCCAGATCCCATTTGCCTACCCTTCCTGTTATACGGGCGCCGCCATAAATCCTAACGGGATCTCCATCGTCGCTCAATCCGATCCTCCTGCTGTAGAAAAGGTTACTGTTTCCTCCCTGGGCAAAGTCAAAAACACTTGAGCGCTCAAGAAAAAATGTTCGTTTCTCGGGAAAGTAAAGTGAAAACCTTGTCAGGTTCACCTGCTGGTCATCCGACTCAACCTGGGCAAAATCGGTATTTACAGTCAGGTCCATTGTCAGATTGTTCGTGATTCCGTATTTAAGATCAAGCCCCGCTTCAAGTGCGGGCTTTCCGGATTTGATATATTCAGTTCCCGACTGTTCAGAGCGTAGGAGCTCTGGTAACCTGCAAGTGCATAGGGTGCTATATAAATAGGTTTATCGGGTTTCACTCCGCGGATTACCACTTCTTTGGCCTGTGAGGGTTTCATGGCAGACATCTGGCCCCAGTTAGGAGGAATTGCAGGAAAGAGATCTGTTTCATTCTTTGCGGGAATCCACCTCTGAATAATGAGGCCCATTCTCACCTCACCGTCAATCTCCTGGAACCTGAGACTGGAGAAAGGGATCCTCATTTCGAGCGACCATCCTGTATTGTCTGAAGCTGTTTTCACATCCCAGAACGTGTTCCAGCTGATGTTGAAAGGCATCTGATCGGGCATAGAAGTTACGGCATCCTTAAGAATTGTGGCATCCCATCTCAGGCCGTCGGGCGATACAAAAAATGCCAGCCCGTTCTCCTTGTCATTGTAGGTATCCAATATTACTCCAAACCAGTCTCCACCCATACCCATATAATCTCTTTTCAGACTTGCCGACTGAGCCATTGACGGGTCATTGTAAAGCATTCTTGAGGAGAAATACAGATACTCGTCATTATAGCCAATCCTGGTATCGGTCATTTCGCTGGGGTCTTTCCCAAACACCGGAGAGTGCATGACATAGCCGATTGGTTTCAGAGGCTTCCATGCTTCATCATCAGGGATCCCGTCAAAAGCAATGGATCCGGAAAGCTTCTCAATGACAACTTCCTTTTTAAGATCCGATATATAATCAGGCAGCTGGTCCGATTGCCCTTTAACAGGATGCAGGCCTGTAATAACTGTTGCTGCAAATACCAGAAAATTTCTTACAAATCTGTATAACATTTTCAAAATCGAGTAGGCTACAAAGAAAACCAATAATTTAACTTAATCAGAAAAATATTGTTTGGATAAATGCTTTTAAGCTCCTTATAGGATTCCTTTATCGACTTTTCAGAAGAAGTTGAATTGCCGGTCCTCTCGCTAGACCAGACCAGATAGATGAATGAGCCCAGGCGGTATTCCCATTTTGCAACCAGGTTCGAGCGGAACTGGTGAAAATTGAAATCAGGATCGGAAACTGAATAATCGTAGGCCATATCATTATCCTCATCGAAAAAATAAGATCCGTCTGAGAAGGCAACATTATCATATAAATCAAACCTGTCATCATAAGAATTTGCAGAAGGGTCAGTAACATACTTGAACGCGGAATAGGTTCCCCGCGAAATGAAGGGGCTCCCGTAATACTGTATTGAAAATTCAGGTGTAATATTGAGATCAGCCCTGAAGGTCATTCCGAGTGTAGTCTGGTCAATGTTCCCCAATATATAACGAGGGTCAGAGGAATAACTTCTCTCAGCAACATACTGGAGCTCGTTAAAATTTTCCTCATAGAAGGCACTTATGCTAAGTTTCAGATTTGTTACCGGCCTGATTGATACTATAGGTTCTATCTGCCAGGTGCTGGCCGAATTATTCCCGCCAGATTCATAGCTTCCCTCGATTCCTGCGGTGAGCTTTTTCGACTGGTCACTTTTTATACTCCCGAACGACATTAAACGGTATGGCATCAGCATATCATATCCTCCACGCAATATTTTCGGATCGTAAGCTTCCGAGTGAAAAATCAGATTTGCAGAAAGACTCCACTGGTTTTTAAATTCTGCTGTAAAAGACAAATGGCCGCCTGATCCCAGGTAGGTTCCCTGATAATTCCAGCTATTGAATTGCTCAAGGGAAATATTATAGGTCCTGAATATTGAAACAGGCTGGTTTACAAAATACGAAACCTCATTCTCCTGGTTAATCTCATCAGCCGAATTCATATATCCAAGGTCGTTTAATTCCACTCCCGGCGAAAGCCAGGCGGCTCCTGTGGAATATCTCCAGAAACCCTTGGCTCCTTTACCGATCCTGAACTTTCCGCCATAACCGCTGAGACTCGTACGTGTGGTATCATAATCCACATAGTCAGCACCGGGACGCTGGTAATATCTGGCTGAGGATTCCTGCAATGAAGCAATTGACTGCTGACTTCCGTATATATAACTTCCTATAAGACGGGCGTCAATAAAGAACTCCTTGTCCCTGAAGCGGTGAAGCAGGTCGAGTCCTCCGGTATAGGCGTTTGAAGAAAGCTCCTCGAGTTTTGGCTCATTAATCTGGCGGTTCACTGAAGTTAACATACCTCCAAGTACTGTTGTTCCATCCTTATACCCTTTCTGAATACGCGCCACAGTGTAGCTTGTAAGTGGTTCCACTTTTGTTTTGCTGATATTGCCCGATTCATTGCTGACCTTTGCAAACTCATTTGCGGTGATGCTCTGGATGAGTCCTACCGACAAGCCCTTTGATGTTGTACCGCTCAGCTTTATTGCGCTGAGGATAGAAGTCTGGTCAGGTGCCTCAACAAATTCGCCATCAGCGGGATCGATAGAAAGTGTTGGTGCATGTCCGATCCTCCTTGAATAGAACAGGCTCTGGTTGTCGAACTTGTAGTCGAAAATGGTAAGCCCTTCGAGGAAGAAGGGGCGTTTTTCCTCATAGAATGTCTCAAATGCTGTCAGGTTCATCACAGAGGGATCCGATTCAACCTGTCCGAAATCGGGATTGACTGTCAGGTCTACAGTGAAATTACTGGAGATCCCTATTTTAGCATCAAGACCCGCATTCCCTCCCCATTGCCTGCCATTGGCAGTGAAAGGATTTCCGGGGATCTCCTCCATCGTTTCAAGTTCTCCGAGAGCAAAGGGCATTATTTCGAGGCGTCGTGATTTCTGCAAACCTTTTATCCCCCGAAGTTCTCCGAAGTTATAAAGCATTCCCGGACCCGTCTTGCTCTGCTTTTCCCAGTTGCTTTCCTCCTGAAGCCTGTCGATCCATCTCCAGGTATGCATTCCCCATACCTGCTCATCCTTGCCGCTGTAGCGCAACTGGCTGAGAGGCACCTCAATTTCAGCGACCCATGCTGAATCCTCCACGCCTGTTTTTCCTTTCCAGACCGCATTCCAGTTAAAGTCCCAGTTCATGGGATTGAAAAGCACAAGGTCAACTTTCTGGCCCCAGGAGGTCATTGTGAATTCAAAGCCGGTTCTGAAGTCACGGTAACTGTCGAAAGTAATGCCCACCATATCCCCGACAATCTCATCCCTAACCCCGGCACGTTTGCTCATCTTTTCAGGTTCTCCGTCATAAGCCCTGAATGCTATATACAGGTTCTTATCATCATATTGAATATTGAGTTCAGTCGGATAAGCCGGCTTCGCACCCTCGTCAGGAACGAACTGTGTGTAATCGCCAGCCCATGTTCCGGCCTTCCAGCAGTCATCATCAAGTTTCCCGTCGATAACCGGACGGGAAGTGACAAGACGGGAAGTGGTATAAACAGGTTGCTTCAGCGTTCCTGAAACCTTAACAGTATCCTGAATCGATGCAGATAATTGTCCGTACACAGATGAAAACAGTGACTGCCAAACAATTAATAAACAAAGTGTTTTAAGTGGAGATGCTTTAATACGGGTTCTCATTATAAAGTCAGATGGATTCTGATAAAAAAATATTTCAAATTTATCAGAATTACTCCAAAATGAATATGTTTTATAACTTTAGTGTTAAATATTTAACATTATTGATCATGAAAAAAGAGTTCATTTCGCTTTTGCTGATTGTCATAATTACCAGTTCGATAAGCGGACAGCAGCCTTCAGTTCAGACTCAGGGCAATCAGACTCCCGATATACTTATTTCTGCCGGTACGAATAATACTGATCTCATTTACCGTGCGAACGGCAGGGACGGAAAGCTTTACCAGGCATATCTTGGGGCAAAGCTGGCAGAAACATCAGTCCTTCTGAAAGCGAGGGATGCCGGTCATCAGGCATATCCTGTATTCGGAACAGGCAATCTGTTTGAGCCGGCGATGCGAATGACCCATAATGACGGAAACACGTCGCTGGAGCTTAGGTATTCAAGTCATAATACTGAAAGGCCCGATCCAAATGTGACTCTTACAAAAATTGTGTTGAAAGACCCTGTCTACCCCGTTGAGGTCACTCTCCATATTAAGTCTTATGCGCGTGAAGATGTGATAGAACAGTGGGTTGAGATTATCCACAGGGAGGCAAAACCTGCAACAGTTTATATATACGCTTCATCAATGCTCCATTTTGATGCTGAAAAGTACTGGCTCACACAGTTTCACGGCGACTGGGCTGAGGAGATGAAAATGGATGAAGGAGAACTTACAAGCGGGATCAGGATAATTGACACCAAGCTGGGGACGAGGGCACATATGTACCAGACTCCCGTATTCTTTCTGTCGCTGAACGAGAAGTCGGATGAAAGCAATGGTGAGGTTATGGCAGGCACTCTTGGATGGTCAGGCAATTTCCAGTTCCTTTTTGAGATTGACGAGAAAAATTCCCTGCGGGTAAGAGCCGGCATCAACCCTTATGCATCTGAATACTCACTTCAGCCGGGAAAGGTATTTAAAACACCTTCTTTCATCTTCACATATTCTGTTAAGGGAAAAGGGGCTGCCAGCAGAAGCCTTCACAGCTGGGCACGAAATTATGGTGTTATGGACGGGACAAAACCACGCCTGACTCTTCTGAATAACTGGGAAACCACCTATTTTGATTTCAACGAACAAAAGCTCTCAGGACTCCTTGATGACACTAAGAAAATGGGGCTCGACGTATTTCTTCTCGACGACGGCTGGTTTGCCAATAAATACCCCAGGAATAACGACCGTGCAGGACTTGGCGACTGGCAGGAGAATAAGGCAAAGCTTCCTAACGGACTTGGTTTTCTTGTTAAGGAAGCTGACAGCAAGGGGGTGAAGTTCGGAATCTGGATTGAACCTGAGATGGTAAATCCAAAGAGTGAACTATATGAGAATCATCCTGACTGGGTGCTCAGGTACCCTAACAGAAGCGAGGTATATTACAGGAACCAGTTAACCCTCGACCTTTCAAACCCTGAGGTATCGGAATTTGTTTATAACATGGTTGACGGGATGCTTACTAAAAATCCGGCGATCGCTTTTATCAAATGGGATTGCAACAGTATGATCATGAACCCTTATTCAGCGTATCTGAAAGACAAGCAATCACATCTGTATATTGATTACGTCAATAACCTCTACAGTGTACTCGACAGGTTAAGGAAGAAATACCCTCATCTTCCGATAATGCTCTGCTCCGGAGGAGGAGGAAGAGTTGACTACGGGGCATTGCGCTATTTCACAGAGTATTGGGCAAGCGATAATACCGATCCTCTTGAAAGAGTATACATTCAGTGGGGTTATTCATACTTCTTCCCATCTGTTTCGGTTTGCAATCATATTACTTCCTGGGGAAAACAATCTCTTAAATTCAAGACAGACGTTGCAATGATGGGGAAAATGGGATACGACATCCAGGTAAATGAATTAACGGAAAAAGAGCTTAAATTCAGCCAGGATGCAATTACAAACTACAAGCGGCTGAGCGGTGTGATCTGGAACGGTGATCTATACAGGCTTGTCTCACCATATGAATCAAGCAGGGCTGTCCTGATGTATGTAAACGATTCAAAAAGCAAAGCAGTGCTTTTTGCCTATACCCTTACTTCGAGATACGGGGAGATGTTTAACAGGGTAAGGCTTCAGGGACTCGATCCGGCAAAAACCTACAAGATCGAGGAGATTAATGTGCCGGCTGAAGGACGAAGAATGGGGCCATCAGAAAGCGGAAGGAGCTACACTGGTGATTACCTGATGAAGGTTGGCCTGACTGTCGGATCGGCAACACCTTTGACAAGCGCTGTATACGAAATTTCTGAATGATCTTCCTTTAAAAACGTAACAAGATCATCCGGTCAGGACATAAATTCGACTGGTACCTTAACAGTAAATACCGTCCCGGACATAGGAATTGAATCTACTTCAATTGTTCCGCCCATGAAATCAATATTACCTTTTGCGATGGCAAGACCCAGTCCTGTGCCGCCGTATGACCTGCTCATTCCGGATTCAGCCTGGCTGAAATTGTTGAATATCAACTTCCTGTGCGATTCTTCAATACCGATTCCGGTATCTGCAACACTAATAAAGAGATACCCATCTAATCGCGTGAACTTTATATTGACTCCTCCAACATTTGTAAACTTTACTGCATTGCTGATAAGGTTTGTCAGGATCTGATGGATCTTGCCCCTGTCAGCTCTTATGCTAACCTCTCCCAACTCATTCGAAATCCAGATACTGAGGCCCTTATTCCTTGCCAATCCGCTGCACTCATTTTCAATATCTTTCCGGAGCTCTGAAATGCTGAACATTGAAAGATACATTTCAAGTGAACCGGTCTCTATTCTTGATATGTCAATAAAATCAGTCACCAGGGTTGACAGCTGTTGAGTGCATGTGTTAATAATTTCAATATATTCCTTCTTCTGTTTTTCGCTTATGTCGGGTTGCTGCAGCAGTTCAAGGAAGCCCAGAATTCCATTCATCGGGGTCCTTATTTCATGAGAAATGTTCTGCAGAAAGGCCGTTTTCAGCCTGTCGCTTTCCTCTGCCTTTTCTTTGGCAATCGTCAGTTCTTCATTCTTTTCGATTAATCTTATTTCATTCTTTGAAAGCTCTTCCTCGGCTTTAATTCTTTCTTTGAGCTCATTATTGATACGATCGATGAAATGCCTGTAGCTTCGTGCAAAGAGGATTATTACAGTAAGAACAAGAATGAATAAAAACGTATAATTCCTGCTGTAATTAAGAGGCTGATCTCCCTCCGGGATGAGAATATTATAAACCTGGGCAAATCCCAGTAGCCAAACGGAGACGATACTAAGGGTTGTAATTGCAATTGCCAATCTTATGCCAATAAGAAGTGTTGCCAGAAAGATTATTATAATATATCCGACTATTGCCAGATCCTGCACTCCATCAGCAAAGCACGCAGCGGCTGTGAGTGCAATCCATGAGATGATGAGATATAAAAGGGCTGAAGCCTTAACCCGGCCTCTCTTTCCGATATAATGAATTACAAGAAGAATTAACCCTAAGCTGATAAACACGAAATCTTCAGGTTGTATTTTTCCTGATTTAATTATTTTTAACAAAATAAATACCGGTAAGACCGAAATATTGACAAGCAGAATCACATTCAGATATGAAAATATGAGCTTCTTCCCCTCCTCGTCAAATCTGAGAGAGGGTGAGAAAAAAAAGGAAAACATACTCCTGAAAGTTTTCATCCTGAAAAAATTCTGTTATAACGGTTTCGCAGACATTCCCCTGCTCAAAAATAGCCAAATAATATTTACTCATGTGATATTCAAGGAAAAAATACAAATCAGCTGAATTATCTATAATCCCTTCCCTACACAAGAATATGTGTAAAATACAGAACGGCAATAACTATTATTGTCAGTGATGAAACCCCGACGGGAAACCAGACAGGGGCTATCCATGGAACCGGGATGAGAAACAGGACATCAATGGTAGTCAGCTTTGGGGGCCATTTTATAAGGATGTAAAGCGAAACATAATAGAACAGATCCCAGAAGGCGAAAGTCCAGAGGAAGTAAACGCCTCTTTCAACCCAGGTAGTTCCAACAAGTATGGCAATAACGACAAGCATCACAATAGTAGCTGCTTCGCGTGTCATCTCAATATTTAAATACCTCTTTGGAAATTTTCCGACAGATTCCTTGTTCGACTCAGAATCGAGCATGCCCAGGGCTTTCCTGAGATATACAACAACAACCCCTTCGAAGTGAGCCATTGCCAGCCCGAAAAGGGCCAAAAGTGACAGTTTCATACCCATCGCTTCAATATTAACTATAAGTAAATTTATAAAATATTCTTTATCTTTAATAATCTAACAGGTACGAAGGCATGGAATATGTACTTTGTGCTTCTTTGTGAATACCATTTGAGTCACTTTGTGGTACAAAAAATTAACCACGAAGGTGCACAAAGGACAGGCACAAAGGTTCACAAAGGGTTTAATATAAAGCAGTTATACTTATTATGATAAAAACTTTGCTGTTGGTGGGAACAGGTGGATTTCTGGGAAGCATTTCCAGGTTCCTTGCATCGAGGATGATGCAGAACTATTTCCCATCGGCTTTTCCGTGGGGAACTTTTACAGTGAATATTGCCGGATGCTTTCTCATTGGCCTGATATATGGTTTTTCTGAAAAGAGTTCATTACTTACTGCAGGATGGAAAATGTTCCTTGCTGTTGGCTTCTGCGGAGGGTTTACAACCTTTTCCACATTTGCAAATGAGAATCTTGCCCTTCTGCGCGACGGCGACTTTTTCTATTTCTTTTTATATACAGTATCAAGTGTTATACTGGGAATTGCAGCAACATTTCTTGGAGTTGTGATAACCAAATTATTTTAGAATTATGAAACCCGGTGACAAGGCAAAAAGGCTTCGGATCTATATCAGTTCAACTGATAAATTCGAACATACACCTCTTTATGAACTCATTATTTTTACTGCACGTAAAAACGGAATAACCGGAGCTACAGTACTTAAGGGGATAATGGGTTATGGCGCCAGCAGTGAGATCTACAGCAACAAGCTATGGGAGATCTCTGAAAAAATGCCCCTGATTGTTGAGATAATAGATGAGCCTCACAAGATAGAATTGCTGATGGAGGCCATTCGCCCTTTCTTCGAAAATATCGGCAAAGGACATTTAATCACAGTTGACGAGACGACTGTGGTATTACATAAGACAGGAGCAAAGAAGTAATTTGAAAATTATACAATTTGAAAATTTGAAAATGTGTCAATTTGAAAATGGGGAAGAGCAATTTGAAAATTTGAAAATGTGCCAATTTGAAAATTGATTCTAATTGGATAAGAGCCTTACAGCCTGGTAACCAAAGTATAAACCAATCATGCTAAGAATTGCTCCCAGGCTTTTTATAAATACAGATATGACCTTTATGTTGATATGATTCCGATATCGTACAATAAGGAAGGCCAGAATGAAGAACCAGACTATTGTCCCTAAAGAGAGGAACAAGGCATAACAAAAACTTATGAAGAAATGAAAGTTTGCAGAGTAAATTGTAAGGTCCTCATTATTGCTTTTAATTGTTATTGTCCGAAAACTCATCACGCTTTTCAACAGGCTGGATCTGTGAATTTTCAATCTCGTTTCTATTGAGAGTACTGATTTCCTTTATATGATCGTCCATCCTTCCGGAAAGGCCTCCTGTGTTTAGTCCAAGAGCTGCTATAAGTGAAATAACGAAAAAAGAAGAAGTAAGAACTCCTAAAAATAAAGTGGGATTGAGGAAATTAATCATCAGACCCGTTAGAAATCCGCCTTTTTCCTTCTTAATAATCTTTTCAGCAAGATGGGTTTTGTCTTCGAGATGCTCAAAGTCTAATTTCGTCCTGAATATCTTATAACCAAGAAAGAAAAAAAAGACAGAGCCAACAGCAAAAATATATGGCATGGCAGGTTTGTACAGGGAATATAATTTTGTGACTCCGTAAACTGCAATAAAGACGTAAATAAAATCAACTATGGAGGCACCTACTGCTACAAGGTTGCTAAAGCGCAACCTTCCCTTAAGCGCATTTGATGTGACAGTGATACTTATTGGTCCGACAATTGGCATAGAGAAGATGAACCCTGACAGGAATGCTGCAACAGAAATGGCAATGATGCTTTCAAACATTTGACCCGGTTTATTAATAGCAATGATTCAACTGCCCTTTAATTAACGTAAATGAATGGATTAAGGTTTACAATTATTAAATTTGATTAATAAAAGATGCTTAAACACCAAGATTATGAATTCAAAGGAACGGGTTTACAGGGCATTAAAGAAAGCAGAAGGATTCCCCGACAGAGTACCGGTTCAGTTTGATCTCTGCAGGCAGCTTACAGAAACATTTGGCAGGAAGCTTGGGATTGAACCTGACTTTGCCCTCTCCTATTATGAAGATCTTACTTACAGAATCTCTGCGAACGCAATCAGGACTAAAATGGGAAGTGACGTCGTTGTCGTTGGCGGGACAGTGCCAGCCGGGTATGTCGCAGAGTTAGTTTCGGGCGATATCACAAGGAACGAGTTCGGGATGCACATGAAACCCACCGCCCTTTATGTTGAAGTTGTAAAATGTCCTCTTGATGATGCTGCAACAGTGAGCGATATTGAGAATTACAAATTTCCCGACGCTTATGCAGCCGGAAGATTTGAAAAAGCAAAGAGAGATATTGACCGCTATGGAAAGGACTATTTCATAATCGGCGATGTTGAGATCTCTCTGTTTGAGATGGCATGGCATTTAACTGGTCTTGAAAAGTATATGGTTGGCATGCTCTGCGAAGAACCATGGCTTGAACTTCTGAATGACCGTGTTGAGGAGTGGAGCACCGGGCTTGCCCTGCAGCTGGTAAAAGCCGGCGTCGATGCTATCTGGTTTGGTGAAGATCTTGGAAGCCAGACATCAACTCTGATTTCGCCTGAGGATTGGAGGTTAAGGTTTAAGCCCCGTCACAGGAGAATGATTGATAGACTGCGGAAAGAGAACCCCGGATTGATAATTATAATGCATTCCGACGGGGCTGTTGCTCCGCTTATTGATGATTTCATAGAGATCGGTGTAGATGTCTATAATCCGGTACAGCCAAATGTTGCAGGATCGGATCCACGCGAGCTTAAAGACAAATATGGCAACCGGATTTCCTTTTTCGGGGGAATAGACCAGCAGCAGCTCCTCCCTTCCGGCGACATCCCTGCAATACGATCCGAGATTAAAGAAAGGATCACTATTCTTGGCAAAAACAGGGGATACCTTCTGGCCCCGGCCCATATCCTTCAGCCGGATGTATCGCCGGAGTCAATAGAAGTTATGATAAAAGCTGCGAAAGATTTCGGAGCTTATTGATCTTCACTGAAATATCTCTTCCTGAATTTAAGCGCCACATTTACCAGTGCAATCATTACAGGTACTTCAACCAGGGGACCTATTACTGCAGTAAAAGCTTCACCCGAATTAATTCCGAATACGGCAATGGCAACCGCAATTGCAAGCTCAAAGTTATTGCTGGCGGCAGTAAACGAGAGCGTCACTGTTTGTCCGTATGTAGCTCCAGCCTGTCTGCTCATAAAAAAAGATGAAATGAACATAATTAAGAAATAGATTATCAGCGGGATAGCTATAAGCACAACATCGAGCGGCAGTTTCACTATATATTCACCTTTGAGGGAAAACATAACTAGTATTGTGAAGAGCAGTGCAATAAGGGTAACCGGGCTGATTTTAGGAATGAACCTTGTATGGTACCACTCCTTGCTCTTAACCCTGATCAGAATGAACCTTGTAAGAAATCCGGCAATAAAAGGAATGCCAAGGTAAATAAATACGCTTTTCGCTATCTGCCCGATAGTAATATTTTCAACAACGGAACTGGTTGGAACACCAAACCAACCCGGAAGGATTGCAATGAATAACCAGGCATATACCGAGAAAAACAGAACCTGGAAAATCGAATTAAAAGCAACAAGTCCGGCACAATACTCGGTGTCGCCTTTTGCAAGGTCGTTCCAAACGATCACCATAGCTATACAGCGGGCAAGTCCGATCATAATAATCCCATACATATATGGCAGGTTTGCATTGTCTTTCCCGGGGAAGAGCTTGAAGAAGATTATCGCCAGTGCAAACATCAGGACCGGTCCGATTATCCAGTTCTGCACGAGTGAAAGTCCAAGGACCTTAAAATTCCTGAAAACGCCTCCGAGTTCCTCGTATTTCACTTTTGCAAGCGGAGGGTACATCATTAGAATCAGTCCGATGGCAATGGGAATATTTGTAGTGCTGTCGGGTGATGATTTCAATGAATCCCAGAAATCAGCGATTGAAGGGAAGAAATATCCTGAAAATACTCCTGTAAACATTGCAAGGAAGATCCAGAGAGTCAGGTAACGGTCGAGGAATTTAAGCCGTGGTTTCATGGAAGGATAATTTGAAAATTTGAAAATGTGCTAATTTGAAAATATAACAGCAATTTGAAAATTTGAAAATTATACAATTTGAAAATGTGCTAATTTGAAAATTATTGCATTTTATTTGCAGATACGGTTATGCTGAAGATTCCGGAATCGCCCCTTTTATAGTCTGCCAGCTCAGTGTCAAAAAGATATTTTGACAGAAGTTCATCAGGAAGTGCAATTACTTTTTGTTTATGTATTTCTGTCTTTTTAAATCCATTGTTTTTAATTATTGCAAGGTAAGTATCCATTTCAGAGGCCCCTGAAACGCATCCGGCATATAATTCTGCATCGTGCTGCAGTTTTTCAGGAAGATTCCCCTTTATCACCACATCGGATACACAGAAACGGCCACCGGGTTTAAGAACTCTTAAAATTTCACTGAAGGCCATATTTTTGTCGGGTACGAGATTCAGAACGCAGTTTGAAATCACAACATCAAAAGAGTTATCATTAAAAGGCATTTTTTCAATATCTCCCAAGACAAAGTCAACATTATTATAGTTCAGTTTCAAACAGTTCCGTCTGGATTTTTCAACCATTTTTTCAGTCATGTCAAGGCCTGTAACACTGCCGGTTTCACCAACAATCGCTCTCGCGACAAAACAGTCGATTGCCAGCACCGCTGCCCAGGTCAAGAACGTGATTTCCTTCCATGATTCCTGCAAAATCGGTAGGGATATCCACACCCAAGATTCATATCGGCATCAGCCAAATAACCATTCTTTTCACCATAATTATCACTAGAAAATCGTATAGGAAGTTTCCGGTCCGCAGCATGATGAGACCACAACAGCATGAATTATCATCACTGGTTTGTTCAACGATCTTACCATATTTTTCCTTCACTATCTGCTTAAGTTCGTTTGCTTTCATCATTACTAATTTGAAAATTTGAGAAAACAATTTGAAAATTTGAAAATTTGATAATGTAAAACTAGTTGGAAATAAGTTCATTTAAGACTGGATTTTGAGGAACTGAGTATCTTTGACATAATCTTAATAAGCTCCTGAACCTCATTCAACAGACTGACATCAAAGGGGTAAGATGGAGATCCCTGGCAGATTAACAGCCAGTATTCTGTTTCATCTGCTTCTTTGGCTGCAAGTTTAATTTTGTGAATGAAATCAACCTTGCTTTCAGCATTTTGAGCCTCACGAACATTTGCTCCGATAGAAGTTCCGGATCTTAATAATTGCCGAGACACCACAAACTTCTTTTTGTCCTCCAGCAATTCACAATAGAGAACTATCTTTAGGGCAAACTGAAAGGATTTCTCTACTATGACATTTTCCTTATCATTTCTCATATTGCAATATTTATTGGTTTTATGCCATTTTCAAATTGCCTCATTTTCAAATTTTCAAATTGTTTCCAGAATCGTTACAGCATCAGCGACATATTTCTCGCATTTTATTTCAAAGAGTTTCCGCTCCATTATTTTCTGATTATCGTCAGGGTCATTCATATCAAGTCCGTCGAGCAGGGCCTTGCAGTTAACAGAGCCATTGAGCTCAGTGAACCTTTGAAAAAACTCTTGAGTCAGAGCGTACGTATGCTGCTTTTTTTCATCCGGATCATTAAATGCCTTCCCGTATTTCAGACCGAGAACCATAAGAGCACCTGTTACTGCTCCGCATGTCTGCTGCTGCCTGCCCATTCCGCCTCCGAAAGCACAGCTTATCTTCAGGCAAACATCCTCCGACAGGTCATTATCCTTACCAAAAACTGTAAATACTGCCTGTGAACAGTTGAACTTGTTTCTGAAATACTCCAGAGCCTTTTCCTTCTTTTCCATTTTCAAATTTTCAAATTATATAATTTTCAAATTATTACAGTTTCTTCCTCAGCTCCTTCTCAAATAAGCTATAAAATTCATCCCTGATATCATTCCTGATTCTGTAGAATTCATTCAGCATTTCGGTATATGATGCCTTAAATTTCGATGGATCTTCAAAGCCCATATGCAAGCCTGTGCCGGACCTTTCCGGGAAAGACCGGACAGGTTTCATTTGCATCGTCGCATACTGTTATAACATAATCCCACTCCTCGCTGAGGTATTTGTCGACATGTTCGGGTTTATTGCCGCTAATATCAATTCCTTCCTTCTTCATAACCTCAATTGCGGTAGGATTTATCCGTGTTGCAGGTTCTGTTCCTGCAGAGAAGACCTTAAGTCTCTTATCGAACGATTGAAGGAATCCCTGAGCCATCTGGCTGCGGCAGCTGTTGCCTGTGCAAAGTATTAGAATTTTCATATTAATTTGATTTTCAACAGGTTATTTTAGTATTTTTAACAGGTACAAAGAAATTATCAAACAAGTCAAGGTATTTTTCGATCTTATCTGAGCAAAGGCAATAGTTTATTTTCAAACCGTCAATTTCTCCATGAATAAGGCCAAGGTCGCGCAATTCTTTAAGATGTTGTGAAACAGTTGTACGGCTAAGTGGAAGATAATCAGAAATGTCTCCCGAGATGCATGATTTTGTCTCAGACAGATATTTTAGTATGGCCAGCCTTGCAGGATGTGATATGACCCTGGCGAATTTTGCCAGTTCCTGCAATGATTCATCAAATTTTTCTGCTTTGTTCATAATTGAATATCTAATGACGCAAACATACGACATAATAATAAAAAATGAAAAAAAATCATTAATTATTTTTTCTATCATGGATAAATAACATTTCGTATTTTTAAAAACCGTCATAATTACCCATTTTGAGGCATTAATGAATTTTTTCGCAGACAGGATTAAAATAAACAGGAATGAACTTTCCGGTGCATTCGGTGATATCGGTACCGATCTTCCTCTTATTGTCGGAATGCTGCTGGTCACTGACCTCGACATGTCCAATACGCTTCTGGTTTATGGGGTATTACAGATAATCACTGCTTTCATTTACGGGATCCCGATGCCGGTTCAGCCATTGAAAGCAGTTGCATTGATAGTAATAACACAAAAGATATCAGCAGCTGTTATCTGGGGCGGGGGGTTGGCCATTGGTGTCATAATGCTTGTTCTTACACTGACAGGCCTTCTGACCTGGCTTAACAGGGTAATTCCAAAAACTGTTATCAGAGGGATTCAGCTGGGTCTCGGAATCCAGCTAAGTCTCCTTGCCGTTAAGGACTATATTCCTTCTGACAGCACAATTGGCTATATTTTTGTTTCCATCGCTTTCATTATTGCAATAATGCTAATAGGCAACAGGAAATATCCTCCAGCGATTTTTATTATCCTGCTTGGATTTGTCTATGTTGTGTTTTTCAGGGATATCAACTTCGCTGCTGTAAGGCTTTCTGTTCCGCATGCATATTTCCCGAAGCTGTCGGCACAGGATATAATTTCCGGACTGATTATTCTAGCTCTCCCACAGATACCATTGTCGCTTGGCAACTCCATCTTTGCAACAAACCAGATAGTTAAGGATCTGTTTCCTGAAAAAAACATCACTGTCAGAAAGATCGGATTTACCTACTCTTTGATGAACATCGCAGGCTCATTATTCGGCGGCATTCCTGTATGTCATGGGTCGGGCGGCATTGCCGGGCATTACACTTTCGGAGGGCGTACCGGCGGCTCTACTTTGATCTACGGGCTCTTTTATATTATTCTGGGACTTTTAATAACAAATAATTACCCGGAGCTGCTTCAGATCTTCCCGAAACCTCTTCTCGGAGTAATATTGTTATTTGAAGGGATCGCGCTGATAATACTTGTAAAAGACATCATAACCGACAAGAAGATGTTCTTCATTGCCATAGTTGTTGCGATCTGTGCCAATGGATTACCAAACGGATACTTCATAGGCCTTATAATTGGCACACTTCTGTATTACTCTACCGACAGGTTCATTCTTAAAAATTACGGCAAACAATGATCGGTCTCCGGAATAATTAATGAATGAATTTTTTCCGTGCAGCATAGCGGAGTAACTCTCATTTTACTATATTGCCTCCCAAATAAAACCTTAAAAACAAATATCTGATATGAAGAAACTTTCTGCTTTAACCGTTTTAATAATCACAGGTATATTTTTAACTTCATGTTCGACTACAAATAAATCGACATCGGGAAAAAATCACGAAATCAAAAATGTCATCCTGATGATTGGTGACGGGATGGGGCTGCCTCATGTCTATGCTGCCATGTCAGTTACAGCAAACCCTCTTAATATTGAGAGATGCACTGCCACAGGATTACAGAAAACAAATTCTTCAAATAATTATATAACAGATTCCGCGGCTGCAGGAACTGCCATGGCAACAGGCACCAAAACAAAAAACGGAGCTATTGGAGTTGATGCCCAGGGAAACCGGATAAAAACAATTCTGGAGATCGCAGAAGAGAATGGCCTCGCAACAGGTCTTGTTTCCTCCTCGTCGGTAACACATGCCACTCCTGCATCATTTATAGCGCACCAGGCGAGCAGGGGCAGCTATGAAGATATTGCAACGGATTTTCTGAAGACAGATATTGATGTTTTTATAGGAGGAGGTTATGATCATTTTGCTAAAAGGAAAGATAAACTGAACCTTCTTGACAGTCTGAAGCTGAAAGGTTACGAGGTTAATGCTTCATTAGACCAGGTTCTGAAATCAACATCGTCCAAGCTTGCCGGACTGACAGCTCCCGGTCAGCCTCCATACCGTCTCAAGGGCAGAGGAGATATGTTGCCTGCCTCATCGGGTAAAGCCATTGAGATTTTAAAAAAGAATCCAAAAGGATTTTTTCTGATGATCGAAGGGTCGCAGATCGACTGGGCAGCACATATAAATGCTGCTGATACAACTATTGATGAAACTCTCGATTTTGACAAAGCTGTTGGCGTAGCCCTCGATTTTGCACAAGCTGACGGTCACACTCTTGTTATTGTTACTGCTGACCACGAAACAGGAGGTGTGACAATTACCGGAGGAAATCTGGCGGACCGCAAGGTTAAACTGAGTTTTTCAACAAAGGATCATACTGCAGTTATGACCCCTGTATATGCTTACGGACCCGGAGCAGAAAAATTTACCGGAATATATGACAATACCGATATCTTTAAGAAAATCCTGGCTGCGTTCAGGTTTAAAAACCCGGAATAGTCAGGGCTTGATTTTCTCAAACAGACCTATCAGCTTTGTCTGATATATTTCAATTATCGAGGCTTCGTGTTCTCCGATGGGCTTAACGGGAATAAGGTCCATTACTTCACCGGGTGTCAGTACCGAGGTGTACATCAGGTTCAGGGCAGCAATGAGAGTCTGATGGACAGCCTCTTCCGATTCTGGTTTTGTCAGGCCGGTTTTAACACCGATCTCCTCGAGGAAGTTCCACTGAAACCAGAAATATGTCGGCAGCATTGCAGAGACGATTGCATAGCTTTCAAGTTTTTCTTCGCTGACCTCGAATGTATGGCCCATGGTCTTGAGGAGATCCAGTACAGATTCCTTCTCCCCCTTTTCAAATCCTGATGAGAAGAATACAGGGTTATACCCGTCGTTGATATATGAAGTTGCGTTGGGGATAAGCCTGGCTATGTTTTTGACATGACCAAGTTTCGATGATATCTTCGCGATATTGATTTTGGGAGCCAGGGAAACCACGGAAGCATTGCTCCGGAAATTACCCTTCAGCAGTTCAAGTGTATCCATTATCACCGGGGGATGCAGCGATAAGAAAACAAGATCCTGTGCAGCGGCAACCGACGCATCCGCTACCTTTATAAAAGGATAAATGCTTTTTAGTTTTGAAGTCACATCGCTGTTGGGATCTGTAACAACTACATCGCTGAATTTCACATTCATGTTGCTGAATGCCTGCAGAAGGATCTTTGTAACCCTTCCGGCGCCGATAAAACCAATAGATTTTTTCATGATAACCTGTTATTTGAAATTAACGAACTCCTATTTTTTTCTCCCGATCTCCCCTTCTCCCGCTCTCCCCTTCTCTCTTGTCTTAAGCTGGCACATGCACGATCCGGAGAGCCGGTTTCTAATGTCAGTTGCTATGGGCAACCCATCCCTTTCCCAGTCGACAATCCCTCCGGCCATATTAGCAATTTTATCATATCCTTTCGCCTTCAGAAATATTACTGCTTCTTTACTCCTGAGACCCACCGTATCAGCAAAAATAATATATCTGTCAGACGGCAGGTTTGCATAATCAGTAATCATCCTGCTTAAAGGCATGCATATTATCTCCTGAACATCAAAATTTTTGAAATTATTAAGATATTCTTCCCTGACATCAACAATTAAAGCTCCTTTGCCGCATAATTCAAATGCCTCAAGAGGTGAAACATTAAATATTCCGCAGCTCATAAATCCATAATTATCAAAAAGAAGGTCCATTTAATCGGGTATTGTCTATCGACTACTAAAAAATAAGGTTAAACAAATAACCTACAATCATTATTCCTCCCCCTACGATTCCTATGAAAGTAAGAATTAAAGGGAGTTTCAGTACTTTACGCAGGATTATTATTTCGGGCAGGGATAAGCCGATCACAGCCATCATGAAAGCGAGAGCCGTTCCCAGGGCCGCACCTTTTTCGATCAGAACCGAAACAATTGGCACTATCCCTGCTGCATTTGAATATAATGGAATACCAATTAAAATTGACAATGGGACTGAATACCAGGCAGATTTGCCCATGAGCGCTGCCATAAAATCTTCCGGCACATAACCATGTGCCCCGGCGCCGACTGCGATACCCAGGGCTACGTATATCCAGACTTTACCGACAATTTCCTTAACGGCATCATATCCGAGGCTGATCCTGTTGCCAAATGCTATTTTTATTTCTTCCTCGTCACCACTACCCATATGCGTCTCATAGACCCAGGGTTCGACCCATTTCTCAAGCTTCAGCAAGCCTATTATCCAGCCGGCAACTATAGCTATAGCCAATCCGGTTCCAACATATATCGCTGCTACCTTCCATCCGAACATCCCATACAAAAGAATAACAGCAACTTCATTGATCATCGGGGAGGAAATAAGAAAGGAAAATGTGACTCCCAGCGGCACACCCGATTCAACGAAACCAAGGAACAAGGGGATAGCCGAACAAGAGCAGAACGGAGTTACTACACCTAATGCAGATGCCATTACGTTTCCCGTGAAGGTCCTTTTCCCCTCAAGTGCCTTGCGGGTCCGTTCAGGGGTGAAGAATGTCCTTATAATTCCCACCAGGAAAATAATTAGTATCAGCAACAGCATGACCTTTGGGAATTCAAAAACAAAGAAACGAACAGCTTCGGTGAGATGGGCTCCTTTTGTCATACCTAAAACCGAATAAATCAACCAGTCGGTTGCCGGCTGGAGGTTACGATATATCAGGTACCATACAGGCAACAATACAACCGGGAACCAGATATTTGTTTTTAATTTATTCATAATGTAAGTATCAATATTTCGTCGTACTACGAAATATCAGTGCAAATTTTTCAGAGGTAGATCCTGAAAATATAATACAGTCCGACAATGATGAAAACTACTGCAATCACTCTCCTGAACCAGAGTTCAAAGATCTTTATCCTGCTATAAACCCCTCCTATTCCAGAAACAGTATATGCAAGTACCCATGCAACAATAACTACCGGGATCCCTGTTGCTATGGCAAAAATTACCGGCAGATATAAACCTGAGGCGCTCGTTACCGTTAAGGGAACAAGCATCCCGAAATACAGCACTCCGCTGTAGGGGCAGAAAGCCAGGGCAAATACTATCCCCAGCAGCAGGGCATCAATAAACCGCCAGGTTTTTCTCTTCTCCATCTTCTCGGAGAGTCTGCCAAAGCCCGGGAAGTTTATTCTTATTACATCAAGCATGAATAATCCGATTAGCAATAACAGAGGCCCTATGATTTTCTCACCGTAGCGCTGTAAAAAGCCTGAGAATTTAAACTGGTCTGCGCCAAAAAAGATTATAAGCGGGATTAAAGTATATGATATTGCCCTTCCGAGAGTATAAAACAATCCATTGAAGAAGACCCTGTTCCGGTTTTCAAGATCTTTGCTTATAAATCCGATTGCAGTAATGTTTGTTGCCAGAGGACATGGGCTGATGGCTGTCAGTAAACCAAGGATCATCGCTGTGACCCATGGAACAGTACTGCTGTCAAGAATGCCTGTTAGAAAATCGTTCACGGAAATCCGATTTGAAAATTTGAAAATGTGGCAATTTGAAAATGAGGTAAATCCAATTTGAAAATGAGACAATTTGAAAATTTGAAAATGGAAACTGAATACCAATTTTCAAATTATCAAATTATCAAATTAATTAATTAGTAACGGATCTATTTTCGATTTCATGACGTCAGTGAATTTCTGTGGTTGCGAAACAGCATACAGAAATCCTTCATTTGTAATATTGATTTTCTGATCGCCTTTTACAATCATAAGTGTCTGACTGTTTACACCCAGTTTTTCAGCCAT
>CAVXUP010000009.1:0-468123 GCA_963765005.1 uncultured Bacteroidales bacterium | reverse complement strand
ATTCTTTCATAGTCATAAAAATAACAATTACACTTTTTGTCACCCCACATCCCACACCTTGCAACTTGCACCCTGCAACCTGCACCCTGCACCCCGCACCCCGCACCTTATTTCAAATATTCAATCTCCATTTCATAATCCCATTTATCAAAATAGAGATTTCCTCCGCTCCATTCGACCTCCCCTCTCTGGAAATCGTAAGGTTCGCTGCGAAAATACCGCTTTTCGGGGTGAAGTCTGCCCGAAATACCTTCATTCACTATCAGCCTGTAAGCATCGATCCCTGAAAAATAAAATTCTCTTAACCCTTTGTTTTTAGTTGGAAGAAGATCATAAGAAACATCTGCCGGAACCCATCCTGTCCCTTCGTAATAAACTTCACACCAGTCGTGAAGATTTTCAGCATCAGGAGGAACCATCCATCCGCTTTGCCATCTCACAGGAATTCCCTTGTAGCGAAGCATCGACATGAAAAGAAAGGTCTGCATGCCGCAATCGCCTCTCCTGTTCTTTATAACATATTCAGGAATATTTGGCATAATCGAGTATTCCAGTGCTCCTGCCCAGGGAATGTTCTCCTTGAACCACATGTAGATCTTGCCGGCAATTGCAACAGGGTCTTCTTCACCTGCAGTTATGCTGTCAGCCAGTCTTTTAACATTATCTGTAAAGCAGATCTGGGGAAGTTGCTCGGAAGTGTATTTCTTATACAGCTCCGATAATCTGTCATAGGGGAGGACCTTAAAGTTCTCAGGATTTAAGTATAAGGCATATGACTGGAAACTGAAACCGATATTAAAAACTACAGGTTTCCCTTTTTCAGCTTTTTTCTCCATGTAAATTGTACTGTGCACTGAAGAGTCAGGAGAAATCAGGTACTCTTGTTCTGAAGTATTTATCAGTTGTACCATTTTCTGCCTTTCGCCATCCGACCTGGGCCAGGGCAGCCAGCATCTCACTGTTTCTCCGTCAGGCACTGCATCTGCATCGACAGTCAGCTTATAGCTAACATTCATTTTTACGGGCAGAACAGGAATTCCTTTTCCTGCCGATGCCTCAAGTACTTCTCTGTCATGTTTCAGGCGAAACGCAATTTCCGGATCATCAGTGCCGTTCTCTTGAGGTTTCCCTTTATTCTCATAAAAGTTTTTAATCAGGACCAGGTTGGAGGCTGCCCTGTTGAAATATTTCTTTTTACCATCTATTATCCGGTACTCAAGCCATCCCTTATTCTCCCATTCCTCAAAGTCAGCTGGTGAAAAGAAACCAACCCTGGTTTCCAATCGTTGTTTTACCTCTGCTGCATCAAGGTTAAAGTCAATTCCTATCCTCTCAGCAATCTGGGAGAGAGAATCGGCTTTCTCCACGACTGCCTGATCTTCTATGCAGATAACCCTTACAGAATCGCATATTTCCTTTACTTTGCTGATATTCCCGGCATCGAGATTATTTAGTATATCTGACAGGAGTTTATTGCAATCAGGAATAGTCTTACAGCTTACAAGAATTAAAAAGAGGGCAAACAGAAAATTTGGTTTGAGGTATTTCATATATTTATATTTTCAAACAATAAAGGGTTTGTAAAAACCAGTTTATAAAGTTAGTCAATAGTTTATTCCGATCCAGCTATTTCCCCTGAATTAACCCCTAAAACATCAGTGCCATGAAACCAGGAATCACTCTCATCACTCTGCTCAGCATGATGATGCACGCCACAGTTATTGCTCAGTCTCTGGTTATGGAAAAGATCGATCGCGGTGTCATCGCTCTTACAATTGACGGAACTCATGCCTATGTGGGGTGGCGTTTACTGATCGATGATCCTGCCGGCATATCCTTTAATGTTTATCGAAAGGAAGTTGGAGGCAGTGATTTTAAGAAGGTGAATCAGGAAAAAATTGTTGAATCCACAAATTTTATTGATCCGACTGTTAAGCCTGGAATGGCTTACAGGTATAAAATTAAATGCGTTATAAACGAACGGGAGGAAGAAACGCAGGGAGAGGGAACCGTTTTCATGTTAACCGGCAACCAACCTTATTATTCAATTAAACTCAAAGATAATTTAAAACTTAAACGTGCCGGAATCGGCGACCTGGATGGGGATGGTGCTTATGATTTTGTTATTCAGTATCCTGATTTCAATGTTGACCCGTACCATATGCCCGGTTACTGGGTGAGAAGTCCAGAACCATATCACCTCGAGGCTTATTCTTCAGAAGGAAAGTACCTTTGGAATTATGATATGGGCTGGTCTGTTGAAACTGGCACATGGTATTCTCCCTATATGGTTTATGATGTAGATGGCGATGGCGTTGCAGAGATATATGCAAAAGCAGGGGATGGCGATCCCCGCGAACTTGATGGACATGTCCTGGAAGGAAAGGAGTACCTGGTTAAGATAGATGGGAAAACTGGTAAGATTATAGGGAAGTCAGATTGGCTTTCGAAGGAAGGATTCCTGAATAACTATAATTACTGGAGCAGGAATTTTCTGACTGTGGCCTATCTGAACGGGGTTTCTCCATCTCTGGTTATGCAGCGCGGTACCTATACCATAATAAAAACTATGGCTCTTGACAAAAACCTGGAAAAAGAGTGGTACTGGGAAAGTACTGGGGAATATGAAAAGTACAGGGGACAGGGACAGCATGGGATAATGCAGGGAGATGTTGACTTTGACGGGAAGGATGAACTCATTATTGGTACTTTCGCGCTTGATCACGATGGCAAACCGTTGTGGTATACAGGTTTGAAACATAATGATGCCGGATACCTGGCCGATATCGACCCTTCACGTCCGGGGATGGAGATTTTTTACGGTATCGAGTCGAGATCAGAAAAAAACGGGGTTTGTCTGGCCGATGCTGAAACAGGTGAGATCATATGGGGATACGACGGGAAAACCACTCACGTTCACAGTCAGGGGATGGTTGGGGATATTGATCCGGAATTTCCCGGAATGGAATGCTATGCCGGAGAAGCAAAAGGCGGTGATCAGTATTTTATGTACAGCGCAGGCGGGAAAAGGTTGTCCGATAAGGATATGGGATCACTGACACCCCGTCCCGTATGGTGGGACGCCGATGAGCTGAAAGAAATAAACATAAATAGTCACTTACTTAAATACAAGGGTGATACTCTGCTAAGGATTGAAGGTAAGGTGGTTATGGTGGCTGATATAATCGGCGACTGGCGCGAGGAGATCATTACAAGTCTTCCGGGAGAATTAAGGATTTATTCTACAAATCTGCTTGCAGCCAACAGGAAGGTGTGTCTTATGCAAAATCGCCAGTATCGTCTTGGAGTTGCCAACTCTTCCATGGGATATTTTTATCCTCCTCAGCTTGGGTTAGGAAAAAGAAAATAGTAACAAGCGGAAGTAGTCGCCCTCTGAACAATTTGACAATTTTGTTTGTTAAAACTGAGTTATTTAAAAAATTATGACAATGCAAGTAAAACATATAACAACAATTTTGTTTTCAGTTGCTCTTGTTCTCCTAGTGCCCGGAATAAATGCCCAGAAGCCGAACCCAGAATACGATTCCACCCTTGCCAGGAAACTCGGCGCAGACGAACGTGGAATGAAATCCTATGTATTTGTAATCCTTAAAACCGGTCCTGCAGTGATTGAAGCAGGGGCCAGACGCGACAGCCTCTTTGCCGGTCATTTTTCAAACATGAACAGGATGTCTGAGGCCGGCAAACTTGTGATAGCTGGCCCAATGGAAAAAAATGACAAATCTTACAGGGGTATCTTTATTCTCAATGTGAAAACTATCGGCGAAGCAAAAATCCTGCTGCAGAATGACCCGACAGTCAGGGAGAAAATCTTTGATACTGAACTATACGAATGGTATGGCTCCGCAGCTCTAAGCGAATACCTGAAGGTGGCAAAGAAAATAGAAAAGACTGTAAACTGAAAAGCTACTTTACCAGGGCACCTTCCTCAAGAAGGATCTCATAGGCATAGCCGTAACCGAAATCCCTGTCGAGGGCAACTTTGCCCGAAAAGGTTACAATGTCTCCAACCTGTACGACCTCGGCGGTTGTTACTGTAAGATCATATTTCCCATCAAACTCCGACCCATCCTGGAGGTGAACCCAGTTTTTACCCATTATCTCAGCATTGAACTTAGTTACCTTTCCGGTCACTTTAATCTCTTTTTCCTTATATGATTTCATGTCAGCAAAAAGGTCGGATATCTTTGTGCAGCCTTCACATGGCGTAACTGCATCGCTGATTTTATCGGTTGTTACCGGACCTGTTGATTTCTGACCTTCCATTGCAGGTGCTTCATCAGCTGACTTGTCAAATGATTCCTTAACCAGAGGACCTGAGGATGGACCTTTACAGAAAGTTAATGTCAGAACTGCCAGTATCAGAATAGAAAACTTTTTCATCATCATGAGTTTTAATTTAATGGTGCAAATGTAATAATTTCAGGGATTTCATCAAGCCCATAATACACACTCTCTATCCTGTCGGGATAAATTTTGATTATTCTCATTCCTGATGGCGCACCGGCAAGAGGCTTGCCAACAGCGCTTGTCGTTATCATATCGATCTCCTCATACCTGCCTGAGCTGTTATTGTGAAGATGTCCGGCAAAAATTGCATCAGCCCCGGATTGGCTCATCATTGAAAGATATTTTTTCCTTTTAGAATGAGAGATATTGGAGTAAGTTTCAGGTTCAATTGCCAGTTTTACAAAGAAGGGATAATGACTGAATAGGATTAAATGAGCTGAACCTGAAGCTTTTTTAAGTTCTTCTTTCAGCCAGTTATACTGTAACTCTTCAGCTTCAGGATTATCTGCTTTTATCAGTGAAGAATTAAGGCCTATGAAAGTGCTTGCCTTGTGACTGAAGGCAAACCTGTCGTGGCCATAATCTGATATAAACATGTCGATATCCTTTTGTTCAGGAGCTTGTCCTATGTCGTGATTTCCCGGAAGATACCATACCGGGATCTCTTTATTAATCTGCGATGAGATACGTTTGAACTCCGCAACCTGATCCCTGTTTTCTTTGTTATTTACAAGGTCGCCTGTGATCACCACAAAATCGGGTTTAAGCCTGTTAATTGCCTTTACTGCTTTTTCGTATAATGCTGTTTCATAGGCAAATCCCTTGTCTCCATCATTCATTCCAAACTGCGGGTCGGTAACCTGAATAATGAAGTAAGGATCATTATTGCCAATCTGCTGTGAGCTGGAAGAAAATATGAAAATGAAAAGAGATATTGCTGTAATAAATAGTTTACGAGTTTTCATTGTCTCTAATTTGTGGATTATGCAAAAATAACAGTTTTATCGCTGAAAGGTTTCATCTTTTTCGATATCCCTTTTTTTATTACTTTTGCACCCTCATTTGCAGGTATGTAAACAGCCTGAAATGAAAACTATATATGGATTTAAAGAGTGAAATTAATAAAAGAAGGACCTTTGCCATCATCAGCCACCCCGATGCCGGTAAGACAACCCTTACGGAGAAGCTCCTTCTTTTTGGCGGCGCAATTCAGACAGCCGGAGCTGTAAGAAGCAATAAGATAAGGAAGACAACAACCTCCGATTTCATGGAGATTGAAAAGCAAAGAGGCATATCAGTATCAACTTCCGTGATGGCCTTCGATTTCAATGGCATCAGGGTTAATATTCTCGATACTCCCGGGCACAAGGATTTTGCTGAAGACACATATCGCACACTTACGGCAGTTGACAGTGTTATTCTTGTTGTGGACAGTGTGAAAGGTGTTGAGGATCAGACGCGCAAGCTTATGGAGGTTTGCCGTATGCGCAACACTCCTGTGATGATATTTATTAACAAAATGGACAGGGAGGGTCTTTCTCCTTTTGACCTTCTTGATGAACTTGAAAAAGAGCTGAAGATTGCCGTTTGCCCTTACACATGGCCGATTGGTAACGGCCGGCAGTTTAAAGGCGTATATAACCTTCACAAGAAGGAGGTTCAGATCTACTCCCCTGAGAAGACATCTGTATCTGAAAACCTGATCACTACAAGGGATATCCAGGATCCGAGGCTCAGCGAGCATGTCGGGATTGAAAGCATGACAAAACTCTGGGAAGAGGTTGATTTTGTAGATGAGATGTTTGAAACTTTCAATATGCAGCTTTACCGTGAGGGTTACCTGGCTCCTCTCTTTTTCGGGAGCGCTCTCAATAACTTCGGAGTTCTTGAACTTCTCGAGACCTTTCTTGAAATAGCCCCTTCTCCCGGGAAACTAAGGGCATCTGAGCGTACGGTAGAACCTTTTGAAGATAAACTCACCGGTTTTGTTTTCAAGATACATGCGAATCTCGATCCCAACCACCGCGACAGAATCGCCTTCATGCGGATCTGCTCAGGGCGTTTTGAGAGGAATAAGTTCTTCTACCATGTCAGATCTGACAAGAAGATGAGATTTTCATCGCCCACAAGCTTTATGGCAAATGCCAAAAGCATTGTTGATGAGGCCTTTCCCGGAGATGTAGTTGGTCTTTACGACAGCGGCAACTTTAAGATAGGTGATACAATGACGGAGGGCGAACAACTGCACTTTGAAGGGATTCCAAGCTTTTCGCCGGAAATACTACGTGAGGTTGTCAATCTTGACCCAATGAAAACGAAACAGCTCGACAAAGGAGTAAGGCAGATGACAGATGAGGGCGTGGCTCAGCTGTTTTTACAGCAACCGGGTAACAGGAAGATAATCGGCACTGTCGGGGAACTGCAGTATGAAGTAATAAGATTCAGGCTTGAACATGAATACGGAGCCAGATGCAGCTTTTCTTCCCTGCCTTATGTTAAAGCATGCTGGATAACAACTGACGATAAAAAAGAGCTTGATAAATTCATAACACGAAAAGCTGGCGCCATTGCATACGACAAAGAGGATAATCCTGTATTCTTTGCCGAAAGCGACTGGATGCTGAAACTCGCAAAAGAGGCTTTCCCTTCGCTGACCTTCCATAAGACTTCAGATTTCAAGACGCCGAAAAGTAATAAGTAGGATAATTGAAAAGGTCTGGTCAAACCTGCTTCCGTCTGAAAAAAATTGTGAAAGATGCAAGCAAAATACTAAATTAGCTACATAAGACTTTCAGACCCGGGAAATGTGTGAATAATGTAACATTTATCCAAAGTTGTGTAACATTTCACCATATTCCGGTTGTAACCTTTGTTGTTGCATTTTTCATCTTTTTACCTTATTAAAACTACAAACTGCTTGAAGCTGTATATCAAATACATGGTTAGCAATCGATGCAAGTTGCTTGTAAAGGAAGAATTGACAAAACTTGATCTTCATTTCATCGTCGATATGGGTGTGGCTGATATTATGGAAGACATTACGGACGAACAGCGCGCTCAGATAAAAACTGCCCTGCTCAGATCAGGTCTTGAAGTGATGGACGATAAAAGGGCAGTTCTTATTGAAAAGATTAAGAAGGTGATTATTGAAATGGTTCACTATACTGATGAATTGCCAAAAGTCAATTTTTCTGATTTTCTGAGCCAAAAGCTGGGATACGATTACACCTACATGGCAAATCTGTTTTCGGAGATACAGGGAACTACTATTGAGAAATTCATTATTTCACATAAAATAGAACGTGTAAAAGAGCTTATTATTTATGATGAGATGAATCTGACTGAGATTGCCTGGAGTATGCACTACAGCAGTGTTGCGCACCTGTCAACCCAGTTCAAGAAAGTCACAGGACTGACCCCTTCGCATTTTAAAAGTTTGAAGGAAAAAAGGAGAAGTCCGATTGAAGATGTAGGGAATATAGCTTAAAGTTGGATCAAAACATTCAGGATGGAAAGAACATTATTACACGAAGCCGGATACGCCAGCAGCCTCATAGAAGCCAGTCTTGACCCATTGATAGCAATCAGTATCGAAGGAAAGATCACTGATATGAATCAGGCGAAGGTGAATATTACCGGGGTCGAACGTAAAATGCTTATAGGTACAAATTTCTTTGATTACTTCACTGAGCCGATTAAAGCCCGTGAAGTTTATAAAGAGGTGTTTTTAAAGGGATCTATAACTGACTGTCCTCTTACATTCCGGCATAAAAGCGGAAAGCTTACCAATGTACTATTTAACGGATCAGTATATAAAGATGATTCGGGCAATATCCTCGGAGCTGTAGTAGTCGGCAGAGACATTTCCGAGCAAAAATGGGCAACAGATCTGCGAATTGCCAACAAAGAGCTTGCCTTTCAGAATGATGAGAAAGAAAAACGAGCAGCGGAATTAATCATTGCCAACAAAGAGCTTGGCTTTCAGAATGACGAGAAAGAAAAACGAGCAGCGGAATTAATCATTGCCAACAAAGAGCTTGCATTTCAGAATGACGAGAAGGAAAAAAGAGCGGCTGAACTGATAATAGCCAATAAAGAGCTTAGCTATCAGAATAAGGAGAAGAAAAAAGAGCAGCTGAATTAATCGTTGCCAATTACGCCAGAGGATTGATTGAAGCAAGTCATGATCCATTGTTTACAATAAGCACCGAAGGTAAGATTACCGACATGAATGAAGCCACCGTAAAAATCACAGGTCTGAATCGCGGGAAACTTACTGGGAGCAATTTTATTGATTATTTCACCGAACCGCAAAATGCACGGGAACTATACCGTGAAATTTTTGAGCAGGGCTCAGTGGTAAATTCACCTCTGACACTGCGACATACAAAAGGGAAGCTTACCGATCTGTTGTTCAATGGTTCAGTTTATAAAGACTATACCGGAATTGTTCTTGGAGTGGTTGTAGTTGCAAGAGACATAACCGAACAAAAACGAATTGCTACTGAGTTGACTGAGGCTATTGTATTTGCTGAAGTGGCTGTGGGGATAGCTGAGGAAGCAAAAAACAAAGCTGAAAGTGCTACCCTTATAGCGGAAAACGCTGTTAAAGCCAAACAGCAGTTCCTGTCGAATATGAGTCACGAAATCCGTACACCGATGAATGCGATAATCGGATTTACAAAAGTGCTGCTGAAGACAGAACTGACAACAAAACAAAAAGAGTATCTGACTGCAATCAAAATGAGCGGCGATTCGCTGATAGTCCTCATAAACGATATCCTTGATCTGGCAAAAGTAGATTCCGGCAAGATGGTATTTGAGCAGATCCCTTTTAAAATGGCCTTATCAATATCAGCAATGCTTCATCTTTTCGAGACGAAAATTCTTGAAAAGAACCTTGAACTGGTCCGGGAATATGATAAAAACATTCCTGATGTACTTGTCGGGGATCCTGTACGGCTTCATCAGGTTATTCTTAACCTTTTAAGCAATGCAGTAAAATTCACAAACAAAGGAAAGATAACTGTGAGTGTCAGATTGGTCGGGGAGGATGATGAGCATGCCACAGTCGAGTTTTCGGTGAGCGATACAGGGATTGGAATACCTGAGAATAAACTCGGCAAGATCTTTGAAAACTTTCAGCAGGCATCCAGCGGTACTTCCAGGCTCTATGGCGGCACCGGTCTTGGTCTTGCTATTGTAAAACAGCTTGTAGAACCACAGGGAGGAAGTATTCATGTGGTGAGTGAGGTTAATATAGGGTCCACTTTTAGTTTTGTTTTAACTTTTCTTAAAACTCACGCTGAGGTCATAGATAACACAGAAGCTTTGAATATTGATCGGGGTATCCTGAATTTAAAAATACTTGTTGTTGAGGATATGGCTCTTAATCAATTGTTAATGAGGACGCTATTGGATGAATTTGGATTCACTTGCGATATTGCAGGCAACGGCAGGATTGCTATTGAGAAACTGCAAACCTCTTCATACGATGCTATCCTGATGGATCTGCAGATGCCGGAAATGAATGGTTTTGAAGCCACTGAATATATACGTAAAGAAATGAAATCGGAGATCCCGATTATTGCATTGACAGCTGATGTTACTACAGCGGATCTTGCAAAGTGCCGGGCAGTAGGGATGAATGATTATATAGCTAAACCTGTAGATGAGAGAGTATTATATGTGAAAATTGTAAGTCTCGCAAAGCCGGTGTTAAAAGAAAAAGTCAAAGAGGAAGAAGTTCACGTTTTAAATCATGAGGCAGGCATGGGATGTATTGATCTTAAATATTTGAATGACCGGACAAAATCCAATCCGGTTTTGATGAAGGAAATGATTCAGCTTTACCTGGCGCAGACACCAGGGTTAGTCAATTCAATGAAAATTAGTTTTCTTGAAAAAGACTGGAAGTTACTGAAAACGTCAGCGCACAAAATTATTCCATCCTTTTCAATAATGGGGATAAGTCAGGATTTTGAAAATATGGCAAGAAAGATTCAGGAATTTGCGGAAATGCACCTTGAGTCTGATGGGATTTATAATATGGTTCTGCAGATAGAAGAAGTGTGTGCACAGGCGTGCATAGAATTGCAGGAAGAGCTGGAAAAAATTAAAAAATCGCAAAATGACCAAAGATAACAGGATAAAACTGTTCCTCGTTGATGATGATTCAGTATATCTGAAACTGCTTGAAATTGAATTTCTCGAGAATGGAGATTTTGATATTGAAACATTCCCGACGGGTGAAATCTGCCTTGAAAATATTTCACGTAATCCGGATCTGATAATTCTTGACTATTACCTTGACGGCATAGATAAAAATGCTATGAATGGAATTGAAACTCTGGATAAGATAAAAGCAATTAATCCTGATATTCCTGTTGTGATGCTTTCAAGCCAGGATAAAATTGATGTAGCCATCAGTTGCATGCATCACAAGGCCTTTGATTATGTTGTAAAAAGCGAAACAGCATTTTTAAGGCTGAAAAAAACGATACAGACAATTTTCCACACAAAGAAGATCGAAAAGACTCTCTCGTGGTACATGGAGAAGATATAAGAAGTGTGGAGTTTGGAGTTTGGAGTTTGGAGTTATGTTCACGCCAAACTCTGTCTAACTCCGAACTCTGTATAACTTCAAACTCTATCTAAGTCAAACTCTTTCCGCAAACGGCGGATCCAGACTTTAGCTAACTCTAGTCACTCCACACTCCACACTCCAAACTTTTTTAGTGTGAATGATGTAACTTATTCATTCAATAGTGTAACAGATAACGCCTGTTATAGGGCCATCTTTGTATTGTCGTTGATAATTAAAATAATTTCAAATAAAATGAAAAATCTTATCGAGATGAAAGGAACCTGGAATGAGACTAAAGGAAAGCTGAAGCAGAAATTTGCCATGCTTACTGATGATGATCTGTTGCTTGTTGAAGGTAAACACGATGAGTTGCTGGGACGTCTCCAGGTTAAGCTTGGAAAAACAAAGGAGGAGATCCGCAAGGTTATTTCAGCATTGTGAACTGAATCAGCAGAAGTGAAAAATGTTCTTAAAATAGTTTGAAAACAGAAATTAAAATCAAAAATCATGGGAAATCTACTTTATGTTGTCGCAGTGATCCTGATTATTGCATGGGCAATAGGATTTATCGGGTACAGTGCCGGAGGAATTATTCATGTTCTTCTTGTAATTGCAGTTATTGCAATATTATTCAGGGTAATTCAGGGACGAAGAATCCTCTGATGATTACCTGCAAAGTATCAGTTAACAGTAAAAAAATAAAATTATGAGTACAGGAAAAGTGTTATTGGGCGTACTGGCAGGCGTTGCTGCCGGAGCATTAATCGGGGTTTTGTTTGCCCCTGACAAAGGCTGGAATACCCGGAAGAAAATAGTTAAAAAGGGCGAGGACTATGTGGAATCATTAAAGGATAAACTGGATGAATTCCTTGATACAATGTCTGAAAAGATCGAAGATGTCAAGGATGAAGTAACTGACTTCGCTGAACAGGCTAAAGTAAAAACCGGACAAGCCGGTAAAGAGGCCAAAACTGCCGGAGTCTGAAATGGAACCTCAAATAAAACCTCCCGGATGGGAGGATTCAGGTTCCCTTGATCCTTCACTGTTAAGTTTTGATATCAATTCATTGGTAGCAACTATGAAACTAAGCAGAACCTGGACAGAAGGGGACCTGAATTCTATGGTTTTGTACAGAAGTCCGGGGAGACAGATAGTGTTGAGTGCTTTGCATGAAGACACAGAGATAATTCTTGATAATGAAGCGGATTCTGTAACTATAAATATAATTGAAGGCAGAATTCAGTTTCAAACCAGGGAGGAGACAGTGATTCTTAATAAGGATCAGTTGCTTACTCTGCATGAAAAGATGAAATACTGTTTGACAACCCTGGAAACTACTGTTTTCCTGTTAACTATTGTAAACAGGAAAACCATGATGTTGGAAAACTAATAAAGCCCTGCACAATGGAAGACAATGCAAAGTTGATTGAAACACTTTTTGAAAAAGCCACCGACTATGGAAAAACCAGTTTTGAACTGGTAAAACTAAAAGCAATTGATAAGACATCTGATATAGTATCTTCTGTTATACCTCACTCTGCTGTAATTGTCTTATTGACTTTGTTTCTGCTCTTCCTGAATCTTGGTATCGCATTCTGGCTTGGAGAAATATTGGGCAAAATATTTTTTGGATTCTTTATAGTTGCCGGATTCTATATTCTTGTCGGTATAGTGTTGCATTTTTTTATGCATAGCTGGCTTAAGAATCTGATATATGATTACTTCATTAAACAAGCTCTAAAATAGAATGTCATGAAGAAAATGTCTGCCGCCATGGAGCTTAAAGAAACAATTGAGAACCTGGAATCTGAGCAATCAGCCAAAGGGCTGATTCTTAAAGAGCAACTTTACATTACTTATGAAACGCTTAAGCCTGTTAATATCCTTAAAAAGACTCTGCAGGATGTTTCTGCATCTCCATATCTTATCGATAATATTCTTGGTTCTGCAGTAGGAATGACTTCAGGTTTCCTGTCAAAGAGAATATTTGTAGGTACTTCAGGAAACTTGTTAAGAAAGCTCCTTGGTTCCATCCTGCAGTTTGGAGTTACCAATGCTGTGGCTCAGCACCCTGATACAATTAAATCAGCAGGTCAGTTCATCATGCAATTATTACGTCGCAGAAAAAAAATGAAATCTGAACCTAATGACAGTTGATAAATTCCAAATACCAGCCTATGTAAGGGCAACTATTGTAATTCTGGGCCTGTTTACCTTTTTTGCAATCCTTGTTGTCGCAAAAACAATAATAATTCCTCTGGTATTTGCGACAATTATTGCCATTCTGCTAAACCCGGTAGTGAGCTTTCTTGTACGATTGAAGCTCAACCGTGTGCTTGCAATAACAATAACATTACTGCTCACATTTATAGTAATTTTTGCATTCGCATCTTTTTTGATTTCTCAGATAAGCCGGTTTACCGATTCACTGCCGGCTTTGGCTGAAAGGTTTACTGCTTTGCTGAATCAGACAATTATCGAAGCTTCCGATTATTTTGATATTAATCCTCAAAAAATCCATGAATGGATCTTAAAAACCCAGAGTGAAATCATAAATTCCAGTTCCGCTGCCCTGGGGCAGACACTTGTTATCCTGGGCAGTACGATAATAATAATCTTTTTAATCCCTGTTTACATTTTTCTGATATTGTTCTATAAGCCTATCCTTATGGAATTTATTCACAGGATATTCCTGGCCACCCATCAAATAAAGGTGTCGGAGGTAGTAAGCAAAATCAAGACAGTTATCCAGAGGTACCTTTCAGGTTTGCTGATTGAAGCTGCATTGATGGGACTAATGTATACAACTGTCCTTTTAATACTTGGAATACCGTATGCTTTTCTTCTTGGAATTATAGGGGCAGTTATCAATGTTATCCCATACATTGGCGGACTTGTTGGTGTACTCTTGCCTATGACTGTTGCCCTGGCAACTAAATCGCCGGTTTATGCACTTTACGTTATGGTGCTTTTCTATATCATACAGCTGATAGACAATAATTTCATAGTTCCTAAAATTGTCGCATCCAAAGTCAAGATAAATGCACTGTTCTCCATTATCGTGGTAATTGCCGGAAATGTGTTATGGGGCATTCCGGGTATGTTTCTTTCAATACCCCTTCTCGCAATATTTAAACTTATTTGCGATCATATTGATTCATTGAAACCATTAGGATTTTTATTGGGCGACACTATGCCCCCTATCTTGACAATCCCGAAAATATTTAAGAAAATCAAAACCAACTGAGCTGATGGCCTGATGAAATCAAACTACTTCCGATGAAAAAATTTAATCCGGTAATTGAAGTAAAACGCCTTGTAACCGATCATTCCATAAGGATCAGCGAAAAGACAATTGTTGAAACTGCAAAGGCTGGCAACTTTTTGACAGAGGTCGCAGATGGTTTTCTTTTTCTTATGCGGACTGTAAAGGAAATATTTTCACCTGGTTTTGAATTCAAGGAATTTTTCCGTCAGTGTTTTCAGATAGGATACAAAACCTTGCCGCTTATTTCTGTTACCGGCATAATAATGGGCCTGGTACTTACAATTCAATCGCGACCGGTACTTGTTGATTTCGGGGCAGTAAATGCGCTCCCTGGTATGGTGGCAGTATCGCTCATCCGGGAAATGGGGCCTGTTATAACAGCACTGATCTGTGCAGGCAAAATAGGATCAGGCATGGGTGCAGAACTGGGATCAATGAAGGTGACGGAACAAATTGATGCCATGGAGGTATCGTCGACAAATCCTATGAAATTCCTTGTGGTAACAAGAGTTATGGCTGCAACAATTATGATTCCTTTATTGGTGCTATATGCTGACGCGCTTGGCATAATCGGCAGCTGGGCCGGAGCCAATATTAAGGGAGATGTTCCATTTGTCTTGTTTTTTGCACAGGCATTCAGCAGCATCGATTTTATTGATTTTCTGCCCGCTGTGGTAAAGACATTCTTTTTTGGAGCCGTGATAGGGTTGGTTGGCTGCTACAAGGGATATAATGCCGGAAGGGGAACTGAGAGTGTTGGCAAGGCTGCCAATTCAGCAGTAGTGCTGGCATCACTCCTTGTTATTATTGTTGACCTGATTGCGGTGCAGATCACAGATATGCTGATATTATAAAAAGATACTTAAGCGACATAAAGATGAATCCTCCGATTGAATCGATATATAATGATCCGATTATAGAAATTTCCAACCTCAGGAAATGTTTCGGAACTCAGGAGGTATTAACCGATGTTTCATTGAAGCTGTATAAGGGTGAAAACCTTGTTGTGGTCGGCAAGTCGGGTACTGGTAAGTCGGTGCTTATAAAATGCATTATCGGATTGTTAAGTATTGACGGAGGGGTAATCACAGTATTTCAAAAGCGTCTTGGCGACCTTACAAGAAAGGAATTCAGTGAAATGAGGCAAAAAATCGGTTTCCTGTTTCAGAGCGGGGCACTATATGATTCAATGAGCGTAAAACAGAACCTTGAATTCCCTTTGCGAAGGATTCGAAAGAATCTCACTGAAAATGAAATAAGGGAAAAGGTCAATGAGGTGCTCGAAAATGTGGGATTGACTGATGCATTAAATAAAATGCCTTCGCAGCTCTCAGGCGGAATGAGAAAAAGGATCAGCCTGGCCCGCTCCATTGTTGTGGACCCGAAGATAATGCTGTATGACGAGCCAACAACCGGGCTTGATCCGGTCACATCGGATGAAATCAGCTTACTTATAAACGATGTTCAGAAAAAATACAAAACATCATCAATTATTATTACTCACGATATAAAGTGCGCTCTTAACACAGCCGACAGAATAGTTATGCTGAAGGAAGGGGAGGTATATATGGAAGGGAAAACTGCAGAGTTTAAGGATTCATCAGATCCGGTAATAAGTACTTTTTTTATGTGAGACTGAAAAAACTTAAGATCCGGACAATTAATCAAGCACTATAAAAAAATTAAAATGGACACATATACGCAAAAATTCAAGGTTCGGCTGGGACTGTTTGTAACCGGCGGATTAGTACTGTTTCTGCTTGCAATATTCATAATAGGGAAGCAAAAAAATCTTTTTAACCCGGTATTCAGACTTAATGCTACTTTTTTTAACGTAAGCGGATTACAGGTGGGAAACAACATACGTTTTTCAGGCATTAATGTGGGCACGGTAAATGACATATCCATTATTAATGATTCGACTGTAATGGTAGAAATGCTGATAAAGAAAAATGTAAAGGAATTTATAAAATCAGACTGTATCGTTGCAATAGGATCTGAGGGACTGATTGGTGACCGGCTGCTGATAATAACACAGGGGAGTTCAGATGCGCCGCCGGCAGAAGAGGGGCAAGAGCTTTTATCTGCAGAGCCTGTTGAAATGGATGCAATAATGTTAAGTCTGAAAGTAACGGCAAACAATGCTGTAATCATTACGGATCAGCTGGCCGAGATTATGATTAAGGTAAACAGCGGAACCGGAACTCTTGGGCGCCTGTTACGCGATTCAGCAATTGCGAGAAACCTGAATCAGACGATGGAGAATCTCAAGAGAAGTTCGAAAGGATTGGACGAGAACATGAATGCCGCAAAGGATAACTTCCTGTTGAGAGGTTATTTTAATAAGAAACAAAGAGCCGCTGATAAAGCTAAAGCTGATTCTGCAAAGAAAAAGATTGAAGATCAGACGATTAATGAAAAGAAGAACAAATAATCATAATGCTTTCTAAAATGGTTGTTGCAAATGTCAGGCAGATATATTTTGAAATTATTCATTATTTCTTATTTCTTCTGCGATCCTGTTATTGCACAGCAACCTCCTGCAAAAAAAGATTCAACCACTCTTTACAGGAATATTGAAACATATTCTAAAAGCAGCAAATTCAAGGCTTTGATATATGGTCTGGTCTTCAAACCTGTTGCTTCAGGCTCAACAAAAGAGGGCAGAAAGCGGGGAAAGAAACTGATCCAGAAACCATACAGCAGCTTCGAAGGAAAGATAATCAGGAACATAGAAATCACAACCCTCGATCCATTTGGTTATACAGTCGGCGATACCTCAGCATCTAAACAGAACTTTTTTAATAAGGCAGGCAACAGCATTCATGTTAAAACCAAGGGCATTGCTATCAGGAATCTGCTGCTTTTTCGCAAAAATGAAAAATTCAATTCCTTACTTGTGAAAGAATCGGAACGCCTCATTAGAGTTCAGGAATATGTAAATGAAGTATTTTTTTATGTCAGCGCTGCCGGGCCGGAATCCGATTCAGTAGATATTCAGATAAGTGAACTTGATAAATGGAGCATTATTCCGGAAGGATCAATGTCTCCTTCAGGTTTCAGGCTTGGTCTGACCGATAAAAATATCATGGGCACCGGGCATGAGTTCAGGAATATTTTTTCGAGGTCTTATTCAAGCGGCAACAACTCCTTTGGTACATTTTATTCCATTCCCAATATCCGGAACACGTATATCAATTCAAAACTGCAATATGCATTTGACGGCGACGGAAACTTTTCCCGGAGTCTTGTTATAGAAAGACCATTTTTCTCACCTTTGGCAAAGTGGGCTGCCGGTGTCTCATTTGCTGCCCTTGCTGAAAAAGATTCAATTAAGTATCTGAATATAGTTTATGCTCCTCCCGATTTGAAGTTTAATGCTCAGGATATCTGGGCTGGAAAAGCAATCAACATTTTTCATGACAACACTGAGGAAGAAGCGGTTACTAATCTAATTCTTGCAGCCCGATATTTCCATATAAGATTTTCAGAAAAGCCGTCTGAATTGTACGACCCGCTGCACTATTATTCCAATGAAGATTTCGTTCTCTCCTCAATAGGGATTTCGTCCCGCAAATATGTGCAGGACAGGTATGTATTCAAATTCGGGGTCATCGAGGATGTTCCTGTCGGGAAAGTATTTGGACTGACAGCCGGTTACCAGTTTAAGCATAATTCAGGGAGGCCGTATCTGGGAGTCCGGATCTCAAATGGCTCTTATAACAGGTATGGATACCTTAGTTCAAGTATTGAATATGGCACTTTCTTCCGTTCTTCACATGCAGAGCAGGGTGTGCTTTCTGCACAAATTGATTATTTCTCTGACTTGTTTGAAATCGGAAGATGGAAATTCAGGCAGTTTGTAAAACCACAGCTTACTATCGGACTCGACAGATTCGCTCTCGATAGCCTTACTCTTAACGAAGGCTATGGTCTGAATGGTTTTAAAAGTACGACCCTTTCGGGAACTAAAAGGCTGGTTTTTACCCTTCAGACCCAATCATATCCCCCCTGGAATTTTATCGGGTTCCGTTTTGGTCCATTCCTCTCCTATACTCTTGGGATCCTCGGAGAGAATGAAACTGGTTTCAAGGGCAGCAAAATATACTCGCAGATTGGAGTTGGTGTACTGATTAAAAATGAGAATCTAGTTTTTAACATGTTTCAGATCTCAATTTCATTTTATCCGTTAATTCCGGGGATCGGGCAGGATATCTTTAAAATGAATTCATTCAAAACAACTGATTTTGGTTTTCGCGATTTTGAGTTTGGAAAACCGGCAATAGTTAATTTCCTGTAATACTTTAAACTTGTAACATTTATCCGTAAAAGTGTAATATAAAAGTTGAGAAATTTTGTTAAATTTATGGATATTAATACCATGTGATATGAAAAAAGTTATTATTGCACTCGATTATGATCCGACTGCCCAAAAGGTGGCAGAAGTAGGTTATTCATTGTCCAAAGCAATGAAAGCTGAAGTCATATTGCTGCATGTTGTTGCCAATGCCTCTTATTATTCTTCAATTGAATATTCCCCTGTGACCGGTTTTGCAGGCTATATCGATATGAGCCCTTTTAGCCTGGAGAGCGTCGACTGGGTAAAAAATGCAGCTCAGCAGTTTCTTGATAAAACAAAGAAACATCTGCACGATGAATCTGTTAAAACTACTGTTGTTGAAGGAGAGCTTGCTGATGCAATATTAAAAGCAGGAAAATCGATGAAGGCTGATGTCATCGTTATGGGATCGCACAGCCGCAGATGGCTGGAGGAAATCCTGATTGGAAGTGTTACAGAAAAAGTTCTGCACCAGACAACAATTCCGCTTTTTATAGTTCCTACAAAAAAACAGTAGCAGACTGAACCCGGATTCGGTCTTTAAAATATAATCTCACTTAATCCGGTCCTGATCATTAATCTTTCCTTCTTGCCTGATTTTCTGTGAATCATGTAACTCTGTGGTATTAAAATGTAACACATGTGCTGTCTGTGTCGCTTACCTTTGGTTAAACTTAATACTTTTTAATCATGTCGCTCTTAACCATTTTGCTCGTTTTGATTGTTGCAGGTATTCTTCTCTATGTTGTCAATGCATATATCCCTATGGATGGCAAGATCAAGAATATTCTCAATATTGTTGTTGTGCTCGTTGTTATTGTCTGGCTTCTGAAAGTGTTTGGACTTTTCAGCTATTTGAAAAACTTTAATGTATAATTCGCACAATCTTAGCTGGTCGCCCCTGATCGGAGTTGCCGTTATGGGATTAGGCGGAGTGCTTTTGCTTGTGGGTTCTAAAAAATAACAGCCGTTAGAACAAGATCTTTACACCCTGAAATATTATGACAACAGTTGAATTTTGCAGCCAGTTGGTGAGGCATGAGTCAGTTATGCTAAGGTATGCGTATAGTTTTAACCTGAAGAGGGATGACGCGCAGGATCTTGTTCAGGATACCTACATGAAAGCCCTGATGAATCGAGATAAATATGTTGATAATGAAAAGCTTAAGTCGTGGGTGCTTGCGATCATGAGAAATACCTTTGTTGATAATTACAGGCGTGGCTCGATCCAGAAGAAAATGAGTGACAGCATAAATGAATCACTCCTTGTCAGTACCATAACAACAGCCGGTTCAGATAATCCTGATTCAGTGCTTTCTGCTTTGGAGATTGCGCATCATGTTGAACAACTGCAGGATAAGTTGAGAATGCCTTTTAAGATGTACGTTGAAGGATTCAAGTATTCGGAAATCTCGGAAAAGCTAAACCTTAAAATCGGAACTGTTAAAAGCAGGATCTTTTTATCGCGCAGATACCTGATGAACCTCCTTAAATAATATAAGTATGAGACTTAAAAAACTATATTTTCCAGAACAGGTAAATCAGGGCAATAAATCCGGACATGAAGGTAAGGATGCCTCTGAGATGTCGTATTTGACTGTTGTAGAAGAAAAAGAATCCTTAAGTAAAAGAGGCGTTACAAAATCCAGGTTAAATGAACTGGAAAAGCTTAACAAACACCTGGAAGAACTTGTGGCGCACCAGAATATCAAACTAATCGAAGCTAAAGCTACCAGCTCCAAGTTTACATCGATAATTGCTCATGACTTGCGCAGCCCTTTCTGTTCAATTATTGGTGTTCTGGAAATCCTGAAGGAAAGTCTTAATGATAATAGTAAAGATGATTTTGAAGAATATGTAAACATTGCATATGATTCAGCAAATAATGCACTGAATCTGCTTGATAGTCTTTTAGAGTGGGCTATTTCGCAGGGGAAACATGAAAGTTTCAAACCGGTTATTATAAATCTGCATAAGTTATTCGCTGATGAGGTAATGATTATTAATACTTCTGCCGAGCAAAAGAATATTTTAATCAGCCTGTTCATGCCTGATGATTTAAATGTGGTTGCCGACCTTCAGATGGTAAGGACTATCTTCAGAAACCTGATCAGCAACTCAATTAAGTATACTAATCCCGGAGGCGAAATAACAATTTCTGTGTCAGCGAGTAACAGGCTTGCTGAAGTTTCAGTAAAAGATAATGGCGTTGGGATATCTTCAAAGGTGCTTAATAGGCTATTCAAAATTGATTCTTTTCACTCGACTGATGGCACCAAAAACGAAAAGGGGACCGGGCTCGGCTTAATTCTGTGCAAAGAATTTATTGAACTGCACGGAGGAAAGATCAGGATTGAAAGTGAACCTGGCAAAGGATGTATGACTGTTTTTACATTGCCATTGTATATATTGTAGAAACGCCATGCATGGCGTTTGTACAACATGAACGCCATGCAGGCTAATTATAGAAACGCCATGCATGGCGTTTTTACAAAGAGGAAGGCCGTCTCTGAAGTCAGAGACGGCCTTCCTCTTGTTATAACCCCGGATTAAAACCTGTATCCGAGGGAGACTCCGAAGCCTGTATTCTTGATTGATGAATTATCATTGCTGATACGGTTATCCAGTGGATTGATTTTTACCATTCCAAACTGGGTATTCAACTGAAGGAATAAACCACCAGCCAGTTCATAAGCAACATATATGTTTCCGCCTACGTCAAGTGGTTTAAAATATGCTACCAGCACCGGATCGCCTGCCTCGATAGTGTTTTGGAATACAATATCCTCCTCAACAGAGAGATCGCCTACCACAAGTTCAGCCTTGCCTCCGATAGCATACCCTATATATGGTCCGAATCCAATCATAATCTTCCCATTTCCCACAGTGGCTCTGTACACAAAGTTCAAAGGCAGCTCCACATAGGAAAGCTTGAAGGTGCCGGTCAATGAACCATAGCTGTTTTTCGCTCCCTTGGTGGAAAACAATAGCCCTGGTTGAAAATAGAATTGAGGGGCTACCGGTATCAGGATGTTGATTCCGGCATGATACCCGATTATCATGTCATTCTCAAGTTTATCGCCATTGTAGTTTTTGCCATTCAGATTCTGGAAATTGACTCCTCCCAGAATGGCGAAGGCGGCTTTTCCTCTTTCTGCATCCTGGGGGAAAGCTAAGGAGGTTGATAGTAAGATAACCAGTGTAAGTGAAATTAGTTTTGTTTTCATTTCTTTTATTATTGATTATTGATTATTGATTATTGATTATTGATTATTGATTATTGATTTTTGATTTTAATTAGATGCCTCTTTTTTTGCATCAGCCTTCATCTTTTCATTTGCTGTGATCAGAAACTCGACTCTCCTGTTCTGGCTTCTTCCGTCTGTTGTTCCGTTATCATATTTTGGTGCTGTTTCGCCAAATCCTTTAGTTGTCATCCGGTTTGATTTTATCCCTTTTGCATCAAGATATCCGAAAACTGTCTGAGCACGTTCTTCCGACAGATTCTGGTTATACGATTCACTCCCTTTGCTGTCGGTATGTCCCTGCAGTTCAATATTTGTTTCATTATATTGATCCAGAACCGTGACCAGTTTATCAAGGTTAGCTTTGGCGTCCATTGCAAGCAGCGATTTGTCAAAGCCGAACAATACATTGCTGTTGAATTCAACTACAATGCCTTCTCCTACGCGCTCGACCTTTGCATCCGGGACAGTCTTCTTTATCTCTTCAGCCTGTTTATCCATCGAATTTCCTATTAGCTGCACCTGCAGCGCCACCCACTGCGGCTCCGATAATCGCACCAATGCTGTGTTGCCCGATGCCTTGCCAATTACTGCACCCATAGCGCCTCCTGTTGCAGTGCCGACAGCTGCCCCTTTCTGGGTTTTATTCCACGAAGCACACCCTGCCATGATCATTGCCGCACTTAAAAACATAACTGTAAACATTTTTAACTTTTTCATGATATATTATTTATTAATGAATTGATTACTGAAGCCCAATAAACCCTGTGGAATACCTGTATCAGAATTTACGAAAGGTAGTCGACCCTTCCCTGTGAACCGTTACAACTGCCTTGATTATAATTGTATAATTCACACATTAAAAGAGGTAAGGAACTTAAGAGAAAGTGAAAATAATGTAAGGTTTTTACAGAATTGTGTAACTGTTTTTCCATTTTGAGTGCATAACTTTATTTCAATATTTATTGTCACCTCAAAGTTTACTGATAGCGGCACTAAACAGGGTTGGCTAAAGTTTATATACAGAATACTTAATACTAAAAGATATGTTTAACAGAATGGTTGTTCAGGAGGCTCTAAAAAGCAGTTTGTTGCAGGATAACACACCTGGTTTGAAAAGTAATAAACCTGCCACTTTCCACGATAGATTCATATCGCTTCTTATCCATGATATATTCGGCGGAGAGATCCTCAAGACTCATATAAGGCGCAGGTGGCATTTTTATAATCGTATCGATGGCGAACGTATTGACTTTACACGATCAAATCGGGCTAATTATGCGGGTGATCAAAGTTTTGAGGACATCCCTTCGATGCCTGATGAGACATGCAATAACGTTGAACAAATCGATTATTCTTTATTCTTTATGAGGTTCGTCAGGGCATTTGAGGAAGCTGTCGGACTTGAAAAAAATATTCCTGACCCGGCAACCTGATTATTTGCTGATAATTTGTTAGCTTAGCTATATTAAAATTATCAGGATATGCGACAGAAATATTTGAATTCATTTTTACTTATTGCGATTCTTTTCTGTGGTTCTGAAGCAGTAGCTCAGGACTCTTTGTCTATTACTGGTATTGTTACCACGGCCGACAGATTTCCTTTGAACAAGGTCAGGATAGTGGCAGATAAGTCGAAAAATGTTGCATATACCGATTCTGCAGGGCTGTTTAATATTGTTTGCTTAGAGAAGGATGTACTTGTTTTTTCTGCAAAAGGTTTCCATGACAAAAAATTGAAACGCGGAAAACAAAACAACTATAAAATTGACCTTTCATTTATCGATACAGATGCTGGTTACAACAATGCAATAATAGCCGGCCATATCTCAGAAGCTGAACTTCAGAAAGTCATCCAGGAGAGAGAAGCTAAAAATGCAAAGGACTATTCAAAGTACAACTCAATATTTGAACTGATATCAAGTGAGATCTACGATGTGAGGGTTACCGGCGGAGCAGTATATCTGAAGGCGACCCGATCAATGAATTCAAATCAGCAGGTCCTCTATGTTGTTGATGATAAAATTACTCCTGACATCTCTTATATCAGTCCCCTTTATGTAAAATCAATCGAGTTCATTGATGATGTCAGCGCATCACAATGGGGATCGAAGGGGGCAAACGGTGTGCTGAAGATTTACCTGAAATAACTCCACATTTATTCTTATATCCTTTGTGAACCTTAGTGTTGTACTTTGTGTTCCTTTGTGCTTTTATAGTATTATATTTCATATGAAAGTTAATTATATTATAAATGAAATTAATTTGTATTTTTAATGAAACATTACTATCTTTGAGTTGGGTTTGAAAACAGCCGCAACAGATGATCTTCAATATTCAAAGGTTTTCGACACACGATGGGGAAGGTATCCGGACAATTATATTCTTCAAGGGTTGTCCGTTAAGCTGTCTGTGGTGCTGCAATCCTGAGAGCCAGAGCTTTGGACCCGTACTAATGTATAACCCGGGTTTATGCAGGAAATTCGGTGATTGTCTCAAAACCCGAAACAAAGGTATCACTGCTTCCCCTCATGGCATTCAAATAGATAGAAATCTTATTCAGAACCCTGATGAGTTCAGGGATCTTTGCGCTTCAAGAGCCCTGATTGTCTCCGGGGAGGATCTGAGCACAGAACAGATCCTTCACGAAATAGAGAAGGATCAGCCATTTTATTCTTCCAGCGGGGGAGGAGTTACTCTTTCAGGAGGCGAACCTCTTTCACAGGGTGCTGAACTGGATGCTTTACTGACAGAACTCAAAAAGAAAAAGATCGATGTGGCAATTGAGACCTCCCTTCATATCGGCTGGGAGCGGATTGCGAGCGTGGCCCGACTGACAGGTACCTTCCTTGTCGACCTGAAGCATACTGACAAAGAAAAATTCAACAGCTTCACTGGCGGCGATGCTGACCTGGTGCTGGAAAACCTGAAGATGCTTGCAAAATGTCATGACAGGATTATTGTCAGAGTTCCTGTAATCCCGGGCTTCAATCATACAGTTTCAGAAATGACGAGTATAATTGATTTTTCAAAGGCGCTTAATAAGCTCAGGGAAATTCATTTTCTCCCTTACCACACTCTGGGAACTGAGAAATACAGAATGCTGGGTATGGACTACAAAATGAATGGTAATAAAAACGTAGGGGTTGAGGAACTTTCAGGTTATGTCGATTATGCGCATAGTCTGGGATTAATTGCTAAAACAGGAGGATGAAATGTTGACAAAAGCTGCAAAGGGTGAAGTATCCGGGAGGATCTCAGCATTGCGTGAAAAGGTTTTAAGTACAAAACCCTCGGTCTGCACTGAGCGTGCAAGGTTCTATACCGTGGTCTACAGGGATAATGAAGCCAAACCCATCATTGTAAGAAGAGCTCTTGCCCTTGAGAAGACACTGAAGGAGATGACAATCTTTATTGACGATGGAGAGCTCATTGTGGGAAACCAGTCATCGAGGCACAGGGCTGCCCCGATTTTCCCGGAATATGCCGTCGACTGGCTTCCGGAAGAGATGGATGGTCTCGATAAACGTCCGGGTGATGCTTTCTTCATTACTGAGGATCATAAAAAGGAGCTCACAAAGATTGCTTCATGGTGGAAAGGAAAGGTTCTTTACGATAAAGGTCGTGCCCTGATGTCGCAGGAGCTCAGGGATATCCAGGACTCAGCCATCATTAAGGCAACAGGCAATCTGACTTCGGGCGATGCGCATATTGCTGTCGACTTTTACAGGATACTCTCTATCGGACTTAACGGTTACCTGGAGGAGATTGACCTTTTTCATAATCAGGTAAAAAGAGATCAGCCTGACGGTGTACGAAAAGACCAGTTCTATACTGCCCTTTCTATCAGTATGCGTGCTTTTCAAAGTTTTATACAAAGATTCCGGAAACTGGCACTTGAATTGAGTAAGTCACATGACGATATCTCAAGGACAAAGGAGCTTTTAACAATCAGTAAAAACTGCGGCGTGATATCAGAAAGTGCTCCTGAGAATTTCCACCAGGCACTGCAGCTTGTATATTTTGTACAGCTTGTACTCCAGATTGAGAGCAACGGCCATTCAGTTTCCCTTGGCAGGATGGATCAGTACCTTTACCCCTTTTACAAAAGTGACAAAGCTGCTGGAAAGATATCAGAGGAATTTGCAACTGAGCTGCTCGAAAACACATGGATAAAGTTACTTGCTATTAATAAAATCCGCCCATGGTCGCATACACGGTTCTCCGCCGGAGGTCCTCTTTACCAGAACGTTACAATAGGAGGTCAGACGACCGGTGGCCTGGATGCAGTTAATGAACTCAGCTTTCTTATTCTGCGGTCGGTTGGTAACATGAAACTTACCCAGCCTAACCTTTCAGTAAGGTTTCACAGGAATATCAGTGATGATTTCATGAAGGAATGTATAGGTGTTATAGAGAAAGGTTTTGGCATGCCTGCATTCAACAATGACGAGGTAGTGATACCTGGTCTTCTTAAACTTGGTGTTGAAAAAGAAGATGCTTATAATTATTCGGCGATAGGATGCATAGAGATCGCAGTGCCTGGAAAGTGGGGATATCGTTGTACAGGTATGAGCTTCCTGAATATGATGCGGGTCTTCCTGGCAGCCATGTACGACGGGCTCGACAAATACTCAGGTAAAACATTTTATAAAGGGACAGGCAGTTTTAAAGATTTTGAAACATATGAAGAGCTGTTTAAGGCATGGCAGCATCAGATAAAATTCTACACCAGGAAAACAATCGAAATCGACACTGCGGTGGATATGGCTCTCGAAGAGCATGTTCCCGACATACTGTGTTCTGCATTTGTCGACAGCTGCATCAGCCGGGGCAAGACAATCAAGGAGGGGGGCTCGAAATACGATTTTGTATCAGGATTGCAGGTTGGAATAGCTAACCTGGGCAATTCGCTTGCTGCAATAAAAAAGCTTGTATTTGAGGAGAAGAAGATTACAAAACAGCAGCTTCTCGATGCAATCGAGTCTGATTTCACGGGAACTGATGGGGAGAAGATCCGTTATATGCTTCTCAACTTTGCCCCCAAATACGGGAACGACGACGATTATGTAGACCTCCTTTTAAGAGATGCATACCTTGAATTCATTAATGAGCTTGATCATTACCATACAACACGCTGGAACCGTGGGCCGATCGGATGCAAGTACTATGCAGGAACATCAAGCATTTCGGCAAATGTTCCCAATGGATCAGTAGTCCCTGCCACACCTGACGGAAGGAAGGCTTTTACACCAGTGGCCGAAGGCAGTTCCCCTTCTTCCGGAACAGATTTGCTGGGGCCCACAGCAGTCTTTAAATCAGTTTCGAAGCTTCCGGCTGACAGGATAATGGGTGGTGTCCTTCTTAACCAGAAGCTGTCACCTTCTTCTCTCAGCACTGATAGTGATAAACGAAAGCTGATATCGATGCTCAGGGCTTTCTTTTCCGATCTGAAGGGATGGCATGTTCAGTATAATATCGTTTCGCGCGAGACTCTTCTTGCCGCAAAGAAGGATCCGGAGAATTACCGCGATCTTATCGTCAGGGTAGCCGGCTATTGCGCATTTTTTACTACATTGTCTCCTGATACGCAGGATGATATAATAGCCCGTACCGAACAAACACTATAACGACTCTATATGGATAAGATACTCTGTGGTGTTGATATTGGGGGAACAAAGCTCTCTGTTGCACTTATGACCACTGCAGGGGAGATAATTGAAAAATGCATCGACTGCGACCATGTGCATAAGTCGGAGTGCGGGCTTACAGACCAGGTAAAACTCAATATCAGGAGGCTGCTTAAGAATAACGGGTTTAAAGAATCTGACCTTCTTGGAATCGGCATGGGCTGCGCAGGTCACATTCGTTTTCGCGACGGTGTCATAATAACCACATCAAATCTTAAAGGATTTAAATGTTATCCTCTGCGCGATGCGATGCAGCTTAGTTTTAAAGTGCCTGTCATACTCGACAATGATGCGAATGCCCAGGCTTTCGGAGAGTACCGGTTTGGCGCCGGCAGAGGATTCAGCGATATGGTTTTCCTTACGATAAGCACGGGAATAGGTGCAGGAATTATTATTAACGGGAAATTATTCCGTGGCTTTACAGGAACGGCTGGCGAATTCGGACATACAATTATCGATCCTGAAAGTGACCTTACATGCACCTGCGGAAATAAAGGCTGTCTTATGGCCTGCGCTTGCGGACTGGCACTTCCGAATCTGTTCAGAAAAAAATTAAGCAAGGGTATGGTCAGCAGCCTTAATCTTCCTGCTGATTTCGATTTCTCGAAAATTGACGGAAAGCTTATAAAAAAGGGGCTAGATGCCGGAGACCCTGTATCGACGGAAATCGTTCTTGACAGCGGCCGTTACCTTGGAATTGCTCTTTATAATATATTTCAGGCCTTAAATCCGCCAATAATTGTGCTTGGAGGAGGTTTGCTCAGCTGGGGTGAAATATACCTTGAACGGATAAAAACAACTTTTCACGAACTGGCGCGCGATATGATGTACGACCCGGTGGAGATCAGGGTTTCTGAAATTGGTCCTGATGCAGGAGTGATCGGAGCGGCCTCACTAGTACTTGAACAATGCTGAACGAACGACAAAGCAAAATTTTGAACCTGCTTAGCAGGAGCGACCTTACTTCTGTGACTGATCTCGCTGAGAAGCTGAACGTGTCGGGAGTTACTATCCGTCAGGATCTTAATTTTCTTGAGGTTGAAGGTCTTGTTAAAAGAGTTCATGGAGGAGCCATGCTCGAGGATGCTGATGACCTCTCCAACAGGCTGGGATACAACTACGATAAAAAGCTCAGGATTGCCCGCAAAGCCGCGGAGCTCGTGAAGGATGGCGAAACGATATTGATAGAATCAGGGTCAGCGAATGTACTTCTGGCGAGGGAGCTGGTAAAGAGAAAAAGCATTACACTTATTACTACAAACGTCTTCATAGCAAGGCAATTCCGGAAGAATGAGCAGACAAATATCATCTTGCTTGGCGGCTTATATCAGCAGGCGAGTGAGAGTCTTGTCGGCAAGATAACGAAGACCTGTCTCGACCAGATTAATTTCGACAAGGCCTTCATTGGTATTGACGGATATACATCAAAATCGGGATTTACATTACGCGATATTTTCAGGGCTGAGATCTCGAGCTACATAATCAAAAAAACGAGTGAAGTCATAGTTGTTTCCGACTCCAGCAAATTCGGAAGAACGGAGCTTACGAGTATCTGCAGTCTTTCTGAGATCACGCATATTGCAACCGACAGTGAACTTGACGAGAAATACAGGAAAGAATTCATTGGTGCCGGGGTGGCGCTTCTCCTGGCGTGAGAAACCATGGAATTTAATAAAAAAGAAATGATAAAGAGATACTTAAAGTCAGTAACAATTCAGATTTTTGCTTTCACTATGGTGATAATCAATGGCTGTAATTCATCAGGAAACCGTAACACTAATAATATGAAATCAGAATTTCAGAAAGGAACTTTTGGCTTTGACTCTGCTTTTTTTGCAGGTAAAAATATCGGCACAGTGGAACTTAGGGACAGTCTTAATAAAGCGTCAGTACTTATTGTGCCTGGTTACCAGGGCAGGGTGATGACAAGCTCAGTTAACGGTAGCGAGGGAGTAAGTTTTGGCTGGATAAATTATAAGCATATCGAATCGGGCAAGCTGAGCAGCCAGTTTAACCCCTTTGGTGGAGAAGAAAGGATCTGGTTCGGACCGGAGGGAGGCCCTTTTTCTATCTATTTTAAAGAGGGAGCAGAACAGGAATTTTCAAATTGGGTAGTGCCAAAAGAGATTGATACTGAACCTTTCGAGATTATCGGTAGGTCTTCGTCAGAGGTTAGCTTCAGAAAGGAGTTAAATCTTTCCAATGCTTCAGGAACTCAGTTATCAGTTGGAATTAATCGTTCTGTAAGGCTATTGAATAAGAAACTTGTTGAAGCAACGCTGGGGATGGAAATAAGTAACTCACTCTCCTTTGTAGCCTACGAATCCGAAAACACTATTGAGAACAGAGGTGCCGCAGAATGGACAGAAAAGACAGGGACACTATCGATATGGATGCTGGCAATGTTCAATCCATCTTCTGAAGGAGTTGTTTTTATCCCGTTTAAGAAAGGATCAGAAAAAGAACTTGGGCCGGCAGTCAATGATGATTATTTTGGGAAAGTCCCGGCTGACAGGCTGATTGTTAAGGATGGAATGTTATTCTTCGTTGTCGATGGAAAGCACAGGAGTAAAATTGGCATATCTCCAATGCGGGCACTTCCATTCTGCGGAAGTTACGATCCTGCAAAGAAAGTATTGACACTGCTCTGGCATAACTCACCTGGCGCTCCTTCGCGGTATGTGAATTCGAAATGGGGAAGACAGGATTTTCCGTTCAGCGGGGATGTAGTTAACTCCTATAACGACGGACCAGTAGAGGATGGCTCTGTCATGGGGCCTTTTTATGAGATTGAAAGTTCTTCGCCGGCTGCTTTTCTCAAGCCGGGTGAAAAGCTTACTCATATACAGAGAATTTTTCATTTTTCGGGAGATGAAACTATGTTAAGCAGCATCACCGAAACGCTTTTCGATTTGTCAACAGATGATATAGTTTCAATCTTCAGCAAATAGATTCTGGTTGGCAGGGCATTATAAACTATATTGTCTGGCCCTCGTTGCCGAAACATCAAGAACATAATATATACATTATCAATAATATAGATGTATTTTAATAAATACTTTCCATATAAAATCGATATTACTATGAAATTTCAAAAACAAATAATACTTTTGCGCTTCCTTTTAACGCCTGCGCCAAGGCTACGGCGTTCAAAGCGGGGTGTAGCGCAGCCCGGTTAGCGCATCTGGTTTGGGACCAGAGGGTCGCAGGTTCGAATCCTGCCACCCCGACAAAAGAAAAAGCCCTGTCGCGAAAGCGACAGGGTTTTGTTTTTTCGTAGCGTTGAAAACTTGTTTTCATAAGCTTAAGAAAAAACAAAACCCTAAGCCAACCGCCGGATGGCGGTTGGCAGGGCTTTTTCTTTTGAATCACCCCCCTCAGGATCATCCGCCAGCTGGCGGATAATCCTGCCGTTTCCCATCCGACGCTTGGCAGGGAAGGATCATGAAAAGCCCGGCAGAATCAAAATTCATTTGTTTACGCGAACTCTGCCTCAAAAATTGTAATATTGTTACGATATTATTTTCCTAATTAAAATTACCGCTGTTGCCATGAAAAAATCGCTTGTTCTAATTATGATTATTCTTTCAATAATTATAGGTTGTTCACCCGAACCGGTTAAGTTCCCGATCGGAGCCTGGAGTCTGGTTCAGACCCAGAGAGTTACTAATGGGAAGCCAGTAGTTACATTCCCGACTGAAGCTAACAAGGATAAAACATCTCAAATTAAAATGTATTCAGAAAATACCTGGACGTTCGTGGGACGAAGTCTTAGAGATACCATAATTGTTGATGTTTACGGTGGCGGTACTTATACAATTGAAGGTATCAACTATGAAGAAAATATTATGTACCACTATGGAAAACAATGGGTGGGCCGCACAAGCAAGAATATGACCCTTAAACTTGAGAATGATACCCTGGTGCAGTCTTATCATCCTATAAACACAGCTACTGGACAACCGGTTGATTCAATTACGAATATTCAGAAATACGTCCGGCTGAAGTAGTAAAGGCTTTTCTGATTGGATTACATTCCTTTAAGTTGATTCTGTAATGTCAGCATTGGTTTCTGATTGATTTTGGCCAGGCCTGTTTCAGGACGGTCAAGAGCCAGGATCAGAAACATCACTGTGGCAAATACGATTGCCAGCAGGAGGTTAATGCGGAAACTCCCTTTTCCTGAAATTCCGAATTGATATCCGAGAGCCAGCATCGACAGGAATGTTATAATGAAGAGCACGGCAAGAATTGCAGGTGGAATACGGTACTCAAGTGTCATTGTTACCCGTTGATTATAATTATCCACAAGGTCATTAACTGAAGTAGCATAAAGGGAGTACATTTCTGAACTCCTGTCCTGTTCTGCAAGTATTTCGACTGATTCCCAGAATTTGTCGAGGATCTCCTGCGACCTGATCAGGGATGAACTGAGTTTTGAAGGATCACTGGCCAGTTCGACACGAAGATTTACATACTCCACCAGAAGCTTTCTTGTTTCGGAACGTATAGGTTCCGGTACTACTCCTGACCTTAGCCATGTAGTCCGGATATTTGTTACTTCATCAAGCAGCAATTCTTTTCGCGTATCGTACCTCCCGGCAGCGATCTGGAATGTGAAAGCAAGCATGAAAGCCAGCAGGCCAAATGCCGCACCAACGGCCGAGCCTACTGAACCACTCTGCAAATCAGTTGATTTGCCTGCACGCCACATGCCATAGCGCTGACCCATAATTATCGGAATCAGCACAACAAGAAGCGGTATCAGAAACATTCCTGCTATTTCCATGACAATAATGTATTTGGTGTTGTAAGTCTTAAGAAATTACCTGATCATCTTCAATTGCACGATTGTAATAAGATACTCTAAAATTACACCTTTTATCTGTGACTTCAGGATGAATCTCAATAATGTTAAGACCGTGGGTTGAAAATTGAAAAAAAAGTACTGTTAAATTAATGTATTTCATTGTTTGCTCAAACCGTTCTTGTGATTTACTTTTGGTTCTATGGAACGGAGAAATTTTATAAAGCTGGGAGGTACCCTTGGAACTGGCCTTTTAGGTACCTCTCTTTCGGACATCTCATTGTTTACCGGTAAAAAGAATCCTGTAATATTGATCGTATCAGGCTGGCAGGATGTAAATATCGGCGACATCGCGCATACCCCGGGACTCCTTCATCTCTTTGAAACCTATATGCCAGACTCAAAAATTATACTCTGGAAGAGAAGCAGGGGAGAGGAGGTCAGAAAACTTCTTAACAGGAATTTTCCGAAAGTCTCAATTATATATGGCGACGTAAATGCCGCCAAAGACACTGATAGCCCGGATGTCCTGAATGCTTTTAAGGATGCTGACATTATGATTCATGGTTCCGGACCTTCGCTCGTTGGAGCTGATAACCTGGCTTGCTGGTCAAAAAATACAGCTAAACCATATGGAGTATTTGGGGTAACTCTTCAGGAACCTGGCGAATATCATCTTGGAATTTTAAAAAAAGCTTCCTTCATTTTTACCAGGGAGACTTTTTCAATTGAACAGCTTAAAAAGTCAGGAATTGAAGGACCTGACGTAACCTTTGCTCCTGATGCCACCTTTTACCTTAATATCCATGATGAAGAAAAAGCAGTCCGGTTTTTAAAGGAAACAGGGCTTGAAACAAAAAAATTCATATGTGTTGTGCCACGGCTCCGTTATACTCCTTACCATCTTTTCAGGCCCGACAGGAACGGATGGGATGAAGCACGTATTAAATTGGTAGAGGAGACTAACCTGAAATATAAGGAAACAGATCATGCCAAAATGCGCGAAGCAATGACAGCATGGGTCAGAAATACCGGGAATAAAGTACTTGTCTGTCCTGAAATGACCTACGAGGTCGACATAATGGACGAACTTCTTATCGATCCGCTGCCTGATGATGTAAAACCTTTTGTGACAAAGAGAGGCTACTGGTTGCCCGATGAAGCTGCCTCTGTCTATGCCAGGGCTCACACAGTAATTAGTTTCGAATGTCACACTCCCATTATTGCTGCGGTGAATTCCACGCCAATGTTCTACCTGCGCCAGCCTGAAGATACAATCAAGGGGCAGATGTATTATGACCTTAATTTTAATGACTGGGTTTTTGAGATTGACAATACGACCGGAATTCAGATAGCTGAACGGCTAATGGAAATATACAATGATTATCCGGGCGCATTGAATTACCTTAAAAAATCGATGCATCTGGTTGATATAAGATATGATGCCGTATTTAAAACAATAAAAGAACGTATTGGTCTGTAAACTAAACTATTGAATTTAATAAGCTAAGATATAAAAACATAAAAGGAATGAAAATAGTTGTACTTGATGGATTTACTCTTAATCCTGGCGATCTGAGCTGGGACGGTTTAAAGTGCTTTGGAGATTTGACGCTATATGACAGAACAGATCATTCAAGTGAAAAGATCATTCAAAATATCGATGGTGCAGAAATTGTTTTCACAAACAAAACTCCTTTGACCAGGGAGGTTCTGAAAGCTGTTCCTTCAGTAAAGTACATTGGCGTTCTCGCAACCGGATACAATGTAGTAGATACCGGGGCCGCAAGGGACCTGGGAATGATCGTTACAAATGTGCCGGCATACAGCACAGATTCTGTTGCCCAGTTGACTTTCGCTCTGCTGCTTGAAATCTGCCATCATGTTGGGTCTCATAACGAAGCAGTATACAGGGGAGATTGGTCAAACAGCAAGGATTTCTGCTTCTGGAACTATCCTCTTATTGAGCTTTCCGGCAAAACGATGGGAATAATAGGATTCGGAAGGATCGGTCAGGCTGTCGCTAAGATTGCACAGACATTTGGCCTTAAAGTGCTGGCAACTGACAATAACTATAAACCGGCTCTCGAAAATGAGAACTGCAAATACGCGTCACTTGAAAGTCTATTCGATGAATCAGATATCATTAGCCTGCATTGTCCTCTTACTGACAGCAACAGGGAAATGATAAACAGTAACAGCATCTTAAAAATGAAGGATGGTGTCATAATAATTAATACCTCACGGGGGCCTCTTATCAATGAGGCAGATCTTTCCAAAGCTTTGAATTCCGGAAAAGTCAGTGGTGCAGCTGTTGATGTAGTATCTTTTGAACCGATAAAACAGGATAATCCACTACTTAAAGCAAAGAACTGCATTATAACTCCCCACATCGCCTGGGCGCCAAAAGAGGCACGTATCCGGCTAATGGATATTGCTGTTGAAAACCTGAGAGCTTTCCTGGCCGGTAAACCCCGTAATATTGTGAGCTGATTCGGATAAGAATCCTTTTTTGAACCGCATCGTTGCAGTTACACTGATTTTTTACCGGCTATGTGACAATAGTTTACTAAATTTACATTTTGCCACTAATTATTAAAAATCCGCTATAATGAAACAATTATTTTCATTCAGGTCGCTGAAAGCCTCTCTGATACTTATCTCCTTAGCAGTCACTTTTACTGCAAATTCACAAAACAAGCCAGCTGAAAATGGTGTTAAAATGGTTTACAAGTATTCAGGGAACAGGTCATACAAGTATTTAAGTATGAACAAAATTGTTCAATCTATGGATGTAGGAGGCCAGACGATGGATGTAAATGTATCATCAATCCTGGGTTGCACAATTAAGTCGGCCGGGGTAAAGGAAAGTAACCTCATTCTTGATGTGAAAATTGATTCTGTCGTTCAAACGATGGATTCTCCTCAGGGCGGCGGCGGCGGAGAGATAACTGATGCAAAGGGAAAATCCTTTACAATGGTATTGTCTCCTGATGGAAAAGAGCTTGATGTTACAGGTGCAAAAGCGATCACCTTCAGTGTTGAAGGAAGCGGACAATCAGATGCTTCGCAGTCATTTTCCGATTTCTTCCCTGACCTGCCTGCAGGTACAGTTACTCCCGGATACAAATGGTCCGACAGCGATACTCTCAAGAGTGGATACAACGGCAGGTACCAATTTAATTGTTGTCAAATCTGCCAACACATTCGACGGATACGAAGATGTAAATGGCATTAAGTGTGCAAAAATATCATCTGTTGTAGAAGGTACAAGAACTATTACAAGCGAGGCACAGGGTATGGATATTTTCATGTCTGGTCCTTTTACAGGCACAGGAACCCTCTACTTCTCAGTTGAGGATGGATACTTTGTAAAGCAACTTGTTAAGACCAGACTTGTAGGCAAAATCGATATTTCGGGTGCCCAGGAGATGTCATTCCCTCTTGTGATGGATACTGACTCAAAAAATGAGCTTCTTAAATAAGAACAGTCTTTTTACCTTTTCCTGCTTGATTTAATTCCGGAATAGTTTTTCGGAATAGTGTCACTTTCTGAAGAGTTTGAATTAGTGATCTTTTGTTCCATTCGCTGGCTTTTCAGATCATTTTTCTGATTCTTTGATTCTTTCCGCGGCAACAAGGAATGCGGTACGCAGATTAAAATGACTATAATGATCAGTAATATTTTAATTGTCTTCCAGGTTTTCCTGAACATATTTTTATAATTGGTGTTTAAAGTGTAAATAAAACAATAAATTATGAGAACGAAGAAACTTAATGTAATGCTTTTTTTACTTATGGCAACAGTTGCAGGATTTGCTCAGTCAAAGGGCTTTTACGATTTCAAGGTAAAGACCCTTGAAGGTAAGGATTTTGATTTCAGCTCACTTAAAGGTAAAAAGGTTATGATTGTGAATGTCGCCTCTAAATGCGGCAATACTCCTCAGTATAAAGAACTTGAAGAGATGTATGAACAATACCAGGGGAAGCTTGTGATAATCGGATTTCCTGCCAATAATTTTGCCGGACAGGAGCCTGGTTCACCGGAAGAAATAAGAAAATTCTGTACAGAGACTTATGGTGTTACGTTTCCTTTGATGGAGAAGATCTCCGTAAAGGGAGATGATATGCATCCCTTATACAAGTGGCTTACATCAAAAAGTCAGAATGGTTTACTTGATTCAGACGTCACCTGGAATTTTCAGAAATACCTTATTGATGAAAATGGCAAACTTGTTGATTTTGTCAAGCCAAAGGATAAGCCAAATTCTGAAAAAGTAATTTCGTGGCTTGCTTCGAAATAGGCTTTCTGTTCAGAAGGATATAAAAAAGGGCTTTTTACAGCCCTTTTTTTATAGTGATATTGTAAGTATTGAACCGCTTTTGCTGACAGGATATGATGTGAGAGCTGAAGCGGCCGGTCCGTTAACCACTGATCCTGTAGTGGTGAATGCCGATCCATGGCAGCCACACTGTATATTACCTGCTCCGGCAACATAAGCCACCGTGCATCCCTGGTGAGTGCAGATACTGCTAACAGCTCCATAGTTGCCTCCAATATTCATTACAAGCACTGTCTGTACTACCTTTGAGCCTCCTGCTGTATTCAATGCTGAATTTTCAGGCAATGAAAGGTCGATTGTGATCTTTGAACCTGCTGGCGGAGGAGTTGTTCCGGGTTCATCGCTGTCATCCTTTGAACAACTTTGCAGTGCTGAAGGAACAACGAAAAGCACAGTTCCCCCGAGTAAAACCTTTTGAATTAAATCTCTTCTGTTCATGTTTGATACAATTAAGGTGTAATTTTCTATATCAGAAACATGCAGAAGGATGGAATGTTCAAAAGTAATGTAAGAAACAGGCGCAACGGCTCAACGGCACAACGGCTCAATGGCAAGCCTTTATGCTTTAACTCCATTGCGCCGCTGCGCCTTTGCGCCTTTACGCCGTTATAACACATATGGGATAAACATCTTGCTTTCTTTCATATAATCCCTGTACGCCTGGCCGAACTTAGCTTTCATTTCACCTTCTTCAATCAGAGCGGTGAAGAATACTGCAACAAGGTTTAGAGTGCCAAGGATAAGCTGGGGCAGACCAGGGTTCTTAAGCATAATACCTGTGCCCAGCATAAAGATGGAAAGATAGAGAGGATGCCTGATATATTTATAAATTCCTGACTTTACAAGCAATGATGTATTCTCAAAGTTACTGTCAGGCTTTCCTTTTCTTTTTAGCAGGAGAAAACCCGTTATTACCACCCAGGCAGCAGAGTATAAGCAAAAGCCATGAAACAAGCTGCAAAACCGAAAACGGGTCAATGAACCAATATTTGTAATTAAGAAGGGCAAGTATAAAAACACTTTCAAATGCAAAAAACCTCACAATTCCATGGTACCTCTTATATTTTATTGATAAAAACCACGAAAACAGCATTATGAAAACGGTTCCAATTATTAGCGCTAAAGTATTCATGTTCTCTGATTATAGTTAATCTATGTGTTTGATAATGAATAACTATTCTGATATAACATCCCCCTAACCCCCTTCAAAGGGGGAATTTCTCACTTGTTCCCCCTCTCCCAATCTCCCCCTTTTTCAATTAGCCTTGCGCCGTTGCGCCATTATGCTTCTGTCACCTTCTCACTGGCTGCCTTAATGAAACTGTGGACTTCAATTTGTGACTGGATAATCTTCTTTCCGGGTTTAACGAATTCATTTGACTGCTTCTCATCAAAAATCCTGGCTTTTACATTGTCTGACCATTGAATATCAAATACGTTCCTTATTTCAGCCTTTAAATTCTTATCGAATATCGGGCAGGTAACTTCGATCCTGTGATCGAGGTTTCTCGGCATCAGGTCAGCTGAGGAAATGAATACCTGTTCGACGCCATCATTGCAGAATATAAGAAAGCGCGAGTGTTCAAGGTAACGGTCAACAATGCCGATGGCTTTGATATTATCGCTGATATTTTTTATCCCGGGTACGAGCGATAACATCCCGCGGATTATCAGCTTTATTTTTACTCCGGCCTGGCTGGCTTCATAAAGATATTGTATTATCTCCGTGTCGGTAAGGTTATTTAATTTAAGATGTATATATGCCTTTTTCCCCTCTCTTGCATTTTTAATCTCATTTTCAATAAGGAGAATTATCTTATTCCTGAGGAAAAAAGGAGACAGGACAAGATGGTAAAAGTTATCCTTCTTGTAATTCACACTGAAGAAATTAAAGGCCTTAAATACCTCATTTGTAATCTTCTTATTAGTTGTAAGAAGAAGATGGTCGGTATAAACCCTGGCTGTATCTTCATTGAAATTGCCGGTTCCGACAGCAGCATATCTTTCTGTAATCTCGTTCTGAATCCGGGTGATAAGGCATAGCTTCGAATGAACCTTTAGTCCGGGCACTCCATAGATCACCTTCACGCCTTCTGCGAGCAACTTTGTTCCCCAGTGTATATTTGCCTCCTCATCGAACCGGGCCTGAAGTTCAACAACAGTCGTGACATCTTTTCCGTTTCTGACAGCATTCAGAAGAGCGTTAATTACACTGGAGTTTCGGGCAAGCCGGTACAGTGTAATTTGTATGGAAGTTACGAATGGATCAATTGACGCTTCGCGCAGCAGGTCGATAAAATTGTCAAAGGAATGGTATGGGAAGAATAAAATGATGTCTTTCTTCTTGACTGCGGAGAGAATGCTTTTAAAGGGAGGGATGTCGCGATGCGGGACAGGAGTAAGAGCCTCATAGTAGAACTCCTTCTTTCCAAGTTTAGGAAAGTTCATGAAATCCTTGAAGTTGTGATACCTGTTGCTTGGAATTATAACGTCATCAGGACCGAAACTTAGTTTTTTTGTAATAATCTTCAACAGATCATCGGGCATGCAACGGTCATAAATAAACCGCACCGGCGTACCTTTCTTCCTCTGCTGAAGGCTTTTTGAAAGCTTATCGATATAGCTTTCCGAAATATCGTCGGCGATCTCAAGCTCAGCATCCTTTGTAAGTTTGATTGTATATGCGGAAATCTCGTTAAAATTAAAAATGAAGAAAATATCCTTTAATCCAAATCTGATGATGTCATCAAGGAAAATTATATGTTTTTCCTCCGACTTGAATGGCAGAACGATAAATCGGGGAAGGACATTTGTAGGTACCTCAAGCAGAGCATATCTTTTCTTCTGGTTCTCCTTATTTGACAGATGTATCGCAAGGTAAATCGCATCATCAGTAAGGTTAGGCAAACCTGAATCTTTCTCAATAAGGAAAGGCATAAGCCTGGTTCTTACCTCCTTGTGAAAATACTGCTTTACGAATTCAGACTGCTCACTGTTGAGCTGCTGCTCATTCAGGATGTGTATGTTATGACTTGCAAGTTCCTTGAGAAGTTTTGAGTAATTCTTTTCGAACCGGGTATTCTGGGCAAGCACGGTCTCCTGGATATTCTTAAGAGTGCTCTTTGGGTTGTAGCCAAGGATATTCTTTGACTTTGAACCAAACAGGGTGATCCTTTTAAGTGTGGCAACCCTTACCCTGAAGTATTCATCAAGGTTATTCGAATATATCCCCATGAATTTGAATCTTTCAATAATGGGATTGTCCTTGTTTTCAGCCTCCTGAAGAACCCTCTCATTGAATGAAAGCCAGCTGATCTCCTTGGGTATGTAGGTTTTGCTCATAAACTTTTCTCAGGTTTGAGGAAATATTCCATTTTGCCGGAACCTTCTTTAACATCAACCCATTTTTCAGCTTTAAATGAGATCCCGGCTACACCGGTCTTCGGCATCATGGTGCATCCTTCACGACTTAGCTCTCCGGCAATATGTGTAAAAGACGGGTTATGTCCGAAGAGTGTGATGGTATTGATATCATCCCCAAGCCTTAAAAGCAATTTCCGGAGATACTTAAGATCCATGTGGTAATAAAGGTTGCTGTCGAGTACCAGATCCTCAGCCCTGATACCAAATCCTTCTGCAAAGATAAGGGCAGTCTCAAGTGCCCTGAAAGCCGGACTTGTTATCAGCAGGCCAGGGTTCTTCTCAAACTCCTTCAGCTTGTTTGCCATCAGTGCCGAGATTGACTTGCCTTTGGGAGTCAGTGATCTCTGAAAGTCAGAAAATTCATATCCCTGGTCTTCCGCTCTTCCATGCCGTATTAGTATTATTTTCTTCATCATTTTATTTTTAGTCATGACAAACTTTTTATAAAATGCTCAGGGCTTAGGGCTCATGGCTCGTGGCTCGTGGCTCATGGCTTAGTAGACCGCACCCAGCACCTTTCAGCCTCCGAAGCCTTGGCGTAGTAGGCCAGCACCCGCACCCGCTCCCCGCACCCGCACCCCGCACCCCGCACCATTCAACTATATCCCGAAACTTGTTCCCATCTTTTTCGCCTGAACTACAAGAGGGTCATCAGGCTGCACAAGTTTTAGTTTTCCGGCAACCTCCGCCAGCGGCACAGAGGCGATCTCGCAATTCCTGTATGCTACCATTTTGCCGAAATCCTTCCGGGCAATCATATCGGCAGCAGCAGCTCCGTATCGTGTTGCCAGCACCCTGTCCATCGGAGAAGGTGTGCCGCCTCTCTGGATATAACCGAGAACGGTCTCCCTTGTTTCGAGTCCTGTGAGTTCAAAGATCTTTTTGCTTAGATACTGTGCTGCTGAAACATCTTTCGAAGGTTTCTTGATTCCTTCAGCAACAACAACAATTGAATATGGTTTGTTCTCGCTTGCCCTGTGAAGAAGATATTCGGCTATCTTTTTTTCACTGTATTCCAGCTCGGGGATAAGGATAACGTCGCCGCCGCCTGCTATTCCTGAATAGAGAGCAATCCATCCGGCATTGTGCCCCATGAGTTCAATTATCATTATCCTTTTGTGTGAGTTGGCGGTAGAGTGCAGCCGGTCGATAGCTTCTGTAGCAATGTTTACGGCAGAATCAAAGCCGAATGTTATATCGGTTCCCCACACATCGTTATCGATTGTTTTGGGAATGCCAACAACATTGAGCCCTGCCTGAGAGAGGAGCCAGGCTGTTTTAAGAGTCCCGTTACCCCCTATGCACACCAGGCAGTCGAGACCCAGCTGTTCGTAGTTTATTTTGATGAGGTCGGGTTTACTGATCTCATTTTTCCCTTTTCCTTCGCTCTTGAAAGGTTTTTCCCTTGAAGTGCCCAGAATTGTTCCTCCTACTGTCAGAATCCCCGACAGGTCATGCTCAGAAAGCTCACGGTACTCCTTATTGATCAGACCGGTAAAACCGTCGCTGATACCTATTATCTTCATTCCGTATTTGACAATAGCAGTCTTGCCAACACCCCTGATAGCTGCATTAATCCCCGGACAGTCGCCTCCGGCAGTGAGAATTCCGATCCTCTGACCCATCTTTATTTTCGCCATACCTGCATTTTATATTTTGTTCAACAAATTTAGTTTTTTCGTGATTACATTGAAAATAATAAATTGTTACATTTCTTTAAACTTCACTTTGCCTCTCTCAATACACCCGACTCATTAAGGATTCTGTGTCCCGCTTACCCCGCACCCCGCACCCCGCACCCCGCACCCTGTACCCTGCACCCTGCACCCTGCACCCTGCACCCCGCACCCTGCACCCCGCACCCCGCACCCCGCACCCTGCAACCCGATGTACGCTCCTTTTGTTATACTTATTTTTAATGTAACTTTAACCTCAAACCTTTGATAACCATTTATAAAAGATGGCAGGCGGTAATTACAGGATGAAGGAGATAAAACCTGCCCTTGCAGGCTATGTCAGGGAATCTCAGATTCTGCTGAAGAGATCTGCCATTCCAGACGAGAAAGCTGTTCATGATGTGAGGGTTCTTATGAAGAGGTCGAGGGCAGTTCTTAAACTGGCCGGACCTCAGCTTGAGAAGGAGTGGTTTGACAGGAACATTGGTGCCTTAAGGGAAACTGGCAGACTGCTTTCAGGATTGAGAGATACTTCAGTTCAGAGAAAGATTCTTAAAGAGCTAAAAAAAGACAAGCCATCTCTCTTTGCCTCACTCAGGGAAAATGAAAGGCTTGCAACAATGTTAAGGAAACCTGATCATTTTAATGTTCTGACCCAGGATGTGTCTGATATTATTTCAAATACTGAATCAATTCTTCAGAAAGCAGGGTACCGGATCAGGTTTGAACCAATGGCCGGTTTCGATGCGAAACTCCTTTTCAGAGAGCTTGAAATCACCTGGCAGGATGTTACCTCACTTTATCTGGAGTGCAGAGATTATCCAAAACCGGAGAAGATTCATCAGTTCAGGAAGAGAGCAAAAGATTTCCTGTACCAGCTGTATTTCTTCCGGCCTGTTAATCCGCCGGTTGTCAAATCAGTGGAGAAGAGGTTCGAAGTACTTACTCAGAACCTTGGAAAATACTGCGATCTTAAACAACTGATCGTCGACCTGGGATATAAATACACACGTGGCGCACCTATGACCGCAATAGATGAGTTAATAGTAATAATTAAGTTGAGGCAGGACAATTATCTTGGCAGGGTCTGGGCTTCGTCAAATAAGATTTTTCATCCGGGTGAGCAGCTGGTGAATCTGCTTGGATTTAAAATGCTGATTATTTAAACAGAAATACATGCTAAAAAACAGAGAGAGTCGTTATTGCAACGGCTCTCTCTTTATTATGACGAAGCAGATGATTCCTAAGTGAATATAATCTGCGAACCTTCACCATCCGGCAAGCTCATAAAATTCTCCGACGGTAAGGACTGCAGTAACATGTTCACATAGATCCTCTTTCTTGAATTTAAACATATCCATAGCCAGCTTGCAGGCATAAATCTTTCCCTCCACCGGCTGTGATCAGGTCGAAGAATTCACTGACAGGCGGGATATCAAGTTTTTCCATCTCACTTTTCATCATCCATGAGGTGAAGGATTCCATACCAGGAATTATTCCAAGGAGCGAAGGCATTCTTGCACCGCCTGGCAGCCTCAAAGCAGGATTTCCAACAACGCCTGTATGAAGTTTGTCCATCCTTTTTGTTACGATTGCATCTAATCCGAAGAAGGTGAAGAAAATATTAGTTTCAATTCCCTCCATAACGGCTCCGTTACCCATTACCAGGGTTGCATATACATCCTCCACTGCACCTTTGGCACAGATTAGGTTGACTTTTTTGATCGGATACTTTTGTTCTGGGCTCATATTCTTTGTTTTAGGTTAGATACAACTGGCCGGTTTGGGAATTCCTGCAATTTTTGTAGCTTTTTTGAGAGGAGCACCCGGGAAGAGCTGATAAAATGTTTTTACATCAAGTACACCAGAGTGGTTTATACTCCTTATCGATAATGCTTCACCTCCTATATGCCTGTTCCTCAGGAATTCCATGATAGCAAAGTGTTGATCGGTAAGAACAATTCCTTCTTCCTTTGCTATTTCAATTGCGATCTCCTTGGTCCATTGTGAGGGAGTTGTGAAATACCCCTCGTCGTTAACTTCTACTGTTACACCTGCATATGATTTTTGTGCCATTTTATTGAAATTTAATTAAGTTATAGTATCTGTCTGATTAATCTTTTTTTGGATCATTAATTCGGATTCTTTCCAACCATTGACATATGATCGGTAACCGGAAGTTTCCTTCCTTTCAACAGGATATTCCAGTAAATCCACTTGAAGAAAAGTTTACCAATGTGGTTTATCCATGTTTCCTTAAGCAAAGAAAAGGGTCCTATCAAGCAGGTAGGGGATATACGCCAGGAAGCGGCTCAGTGGTATAATTGAAATCTATAAGGATCCCTTTTCCGTAGCCTGTTTCAATATAACAGTTGGAATGTCCGTCAAATGATTCGAGTCAAGTGGTTCGCCTTTTAAATAACTAATTATATTTTCTGTGAGGACATCAGCCTGAAAATGTGCAACTGAGCCGGCTTTTGATGAGGGGAAATTGCCAGCATCACCAATTACAAAAATGTTCTTGTGCATTATCGACTGTAAGGTGTTCTTGTCTGCCTTTACAAATCCAAATTCATCGCCCAGCCCGCTCCTTAAGATTGCCTGATCACCACTATGAAGAGGGATCGAGACCAGGCAGTCGAATTCAACTTCCCTGCCGCCAAAATCAAGGATTTTCTTGTTGGCATTATCTACCTCTCCTATGAAAAAATCGGAAACAAGGTTTACGTTTTTTCTTTCAAGCAGCGACCCAAGTATTTTTGATGCTTTCGGTTTTGTGAAAGCTCCTGACATTGGTGTTACATATGTTATATCTACCTTATCGCGGATCCCCTTTTTTGTGAAATATTCATCCGCATAAAATGCAAATTCGAGGGGGGCTACCGGGCATTTGATTGGATTGTCTGCGATGTTTATTACAAGTTTTCCTCCTTCCATGTTTTAAAAAAACCTGCAAGGGCTTCTGCTCCTTCTATAGTATAGAAATCAAAAATGTTCTTCTGCCAGAGATCCTCTTTCAGTCCTGGAGTATCTTCAGGGCTTATCCTCGTGCCGGTGGCAATAATCAGAATATCATAAGCAACTATAGTACCGTCTGTGAGCTTAACAATTAATTTATCACCATCGATACTTTCAATTTGTTTATTAATTATTTCAACACGGTTGGGTATGAATTGATTGACAGGTTTTACAATTTCCTTTTTCAGGTAATATCCAAAAGGGATGAACAGGAACCCTGGCTGGTAGTAGTGGTTTACCTCTTTTTCAATGACTGTAATATTCCATTCATTTTCCGGGAGTGCTTTATTCATTTTATTAGCCATTATTGAACCGGCAGTCCCGGCACCCAGAATTATAAGTTTTTTCATTTATTATAGTACTGTTAATTAATTCACAGTACAAATATATATTTACTTATCTAGGTAAATGAATAAACATGATAATTATGATGTTATTGGCCATTATATGCCGTTTTACGTTGTTGAAGAGTACCTGAAATCAGAGATTAATTTGCGTCTTAAAGTGTCTTAAAATCAGCTTTATGTGATGATGGCCACATAAAAATGTGATAAAAATCACAAAAATAACTTCATCTATTTTCTACCTTTGCACTGGAAAACCGATTATGACAAAAAAATCAGAATTGAATAGCAACAAATGTCATGACTGTCAGGACAAGTCATGCGCCACTGAAAAACTTGGTGCTATCGAGCTGGAACTTATTACGAATAACCGGTTCATTAGCAATATAAAACGTAAAACAAATATTCTTAATGCCGGTTATCCAACATCCCATATAATTTACCTGCGATCAGGCCTTGTAAAAGAATTTCTCATTAAACCTGATGGTAATGAGCAGATTCTTCAAATAATGCTTCCCCATTCATACCTCGGATTAACATCACTGTTCGGGGACAGGATTAACAACTATTCATATTCTGCTCTTACTGACACTAAGGTTTGCTATATCGATATTGATGTATTCACTCAAATGATCAAAGAGAATGGGAATTTTGCATTTGAAATTCTTTCATCTGTTGGCAGGGAAAGCCTTTATAATTTTCATCGATTCATAGCACAGAGTAATAAGAAAACATACGGGCGAATTGCTGATATGCTAATCTACTTCTCACGGGTTATCTTTAATAGCACAAAATTTCAGATTCCATTATCCAGACGTGAAGTGGCGGATCTGGTAAGTACTTCAAGAGAAAGTACGGGTCGGGTTCTGTCAAAATTCAACTCAGAGGGGATAATTACTTTGTCAGGAAAAAACGTAGTAATCAATAATATTAAGAAACTAGAAAAAATAAGCAGGCTGGGCTAATTACGTTGTCGGCTTTTACTTGCCATTATTGCAATTAAGATATTTAAGCATATGACCAGCAGAAGGGATTTCATAAGGATTTCGGCTCTTGGAGCCGGCGTTCTCGTAGTTGGAACAGGAGCTTATAAAGCTCTTAAAGCTCTTTCTTCACCTGAAGAAGTTAAAAAACTTGTAGTTGATCTGAAAAGGACACCAACATATTGCGAAGTATGTTTCTGGAAATGCGCAGGGTGGGTCTATAAGACCTCTGAAGGAAAGATCTGGAAAATAATTGGCAACGATGAAGACCTGAATTCCAACGGGAGATTTTGTCCCCGCGGCACAGGAGGTGTTGGCATGTACTATGATGAGGATCGTCTTAAGATGCCTTTGATGCGAGTGGAGGAGAGGGGTAAGCAGGTCTTCCGTGAAGCGTCGTGGGATGAAGCATTTTCCTTTATTGCTGAAAAAATGAATGCAATAAAGAAAGAGCATGGTTCTGAATGTATTGCACTCTTTACACATGGGTCGGGAGGGAAATATTTTGGTGATCTGCTTAAGGCATTTGGCTCTGAAAATATTGCAGCGCCATCATATGCCCAGTGCCGGGGACCAAGGGAGGTTGCTTTCATTGCCACCTTTGGCGAAGGACTTGATTCACCGGAGCCGACGGATATACGCGACACCCGCTGCCTGGTACTTATCGGATCGCATATCGGGGAGAATATGCACAACGGCCAGGTGCAGGAGATGTCTGATGCTATAGACAAAGGTGCTGTGATTATCACCGTCGATCCCCGATTCTCCACAGCTGCAGGAAAATCAAAGTATTGGCTGCCTATTAAGCCGGCAACTGATCTTGCTCTTTTATTGTCATGGATACATGTAATAATTAATGAGGAGCTATATGATAAGAAATATGTGGAAAAGTACACTTATGGTTTTTCCGAGCTTGCTGAAGCTGTAAAGAATTATACTCCGGAATGGGCATATGGCATTACCACGATTAAACCTGATGTGATAAGGAGGACAGCGAAAGAGATGGCAGATGCATCTCCTGCTGTTATTGTTCATCCCGGGCGTCATGTTACATGGTATGGTGATGATACCCAAAGGCTGAGAGCAGTTGCGATACTAAATGCGCTGCTTGGCAGCTGGGGCAGAAGGGGCGGCTTTTACAGATCTGAGACCTTCCAGTTACCATCGCCTCCTCATCCCGAATTTCCCACTCCGGGAAGATCCTGGAGGGATGCATTCCCGGGAAAATTTGTCCTCGCTGATCTTGCCCTTGCAAATGGAATCTGTGATGCGACGATACCTGTTACTACACGGGACTGTAATTTCAAAGCCTGGATCATTAATGGCACCAACCTTATTGAGACCCTTCCCAACCAGAAGCAGACAATTGAAGCTATAAATAATCTTGAACTCATGGTTGTTATCGATACTATGCCTATGGAAATTACCGGATGGGCAGATGTGATACTTCCGGAGTGCACCTATCTCGAAAGGTACGATTCGATAAGGACCGGACCACACAGAAAGCCTCAGATAGCGTTGAGGATGCCCGCCGCTGAGCCGATGTACAAGTCAATGCCTGCCTACTGGATGGCCAGACAGCTTTCTGTTAAGCTTGGGCTGGAGGCATATTTCCCTCACGAAAATATTGAGGACCTTCTCGACTGGCAGCTAAAGCAAGTAGGTTCATCGCTTGAAGAGATGAAGAGAATTGGTGTGAAAACCTTTCCGAAAGAATCTGATAACCTTTATTTTGCTGAGGATGAAGATGTGGAATTCCTTACCAATACAGGAAAGATAGAACTCTACTCCACATCCTTTGCAAACGAAGGTTTTGACGCCATTCCCAAATATACAGTACATCCTGAACCGCCGGATGGCTTTTATCGTCTGATCTATGGCCGTGCGCCAATGCACACTTTCACCCGCACCTCAAATAATCCCAACCTCTTCGACCTGATGGATGAAAACAGTGTATGGGTCAATCCAAAGGTGGCAAAAGAGTGGAGTCTGGTAAATGACCAGAAAATATTTCTTATGAACCAGGATGGTGTGAAGAGTGAGTTCCCCATCAAGGTAAGGGTAACTGAAAGAATAAGGTGGGATTCAGTCTATATGGTTCATGGATTCGGTCATGCCGACAAGAAACTTACACGTGCATATGGGAGAGGCGCAAGCGATACAAAACTTATTACTAATGTTATGCTTGATCCTATCATGGGAGGAACCGGCATGAGGGGCAACTTTGTAACATTTATCACTGAAACAAAAGGAACGGAGGTGGCATCATGAGGTATGCAATGGCCGTTGATACAAAGAAATGTGTCGGTTGCAGCGACTGTGTTGTTGCCTGCCAGACCGAAAACAACGTACCTATAGGATATTGCCGCGACTGGATCGTGGAGGTTACCGACGGGACTTATCCGCAGCTCGAAATGGAGATCCGTTCTGAAAGATGCAATCAGTGCATAAATGCACCCTGTGTCAGGTGTTGTCCTACCGGTGCCAGCCATATTGTGGATGGCGGTATCGTGCTTGTTACCAGGAATGAGTGCATCGGTTGCGGAGCCTGTATTGCTTCGTGCCCGTATGATGCCCGTTATCCTCATCCTTCTGGTTATGTTGATAAATGCACCTTTTGCTCTCACAGGATCAAAGATGGAATGAAACCTGCCTGTGTTGAAGTATGCCCTACGAAGTGCCTTTATTTCGGTGACCTTGACGATACAAACAGCGATGTGTCTGTCGTGCTCAGGAAGAGAAAATACAAGACTCTCATCCCTGAAGCCGGGACAAAGCCCCAGTTGTATTTTCTTATTTAGATTGTTAATATTCAGTTCGATATGAAAGAGGAACTTATTGTCAGCGGAAGGATGAACCAAATGATAGATCCACAGCTGCACGTTTGGCACTGGCAGATATCACTTTATCTTTTCCTGGGTGGTATGGCTGCCGGAATACTTGCCATTGCAGCGCTTTATTTTATCAGGGGAAGGGAAAAGGATTATAAAACTGCAGTACGGATCACTCCTTTTCTGGCTCCTTTCCTTCTTATTCTTGGATTGGCAGCCTTGTTTATCGACCTTCGTCATAAACTGTTTTTCTGGCAGCTCTATACAAATATAAAGCTTCAGTCTCCGATGTCGTGGGGAGCCTGGACACTTCTTGTTATTACTCCGGTTTCGTTTATCTGGTGTGCGCTACATATAAGGGACATTTTTCCGAAATGGGACTGGAAGTTTGAATGGCTCAGATGGGTTGAGAGTTTCCTGACCAGATACAAACTTGTAGTGGCATGGGTGATGCTTATTTATGCAATAATACTTGGGATTTATACAGGCATACTTCTTTCAGCCTTCAATGCAAGGCCATTATGGAATACATCTATACTGGGTCCGCTTTTCCTGGCCTCGGGACTATCAGCCGGCGCAGCAGCAACAATGCTGCTTTCGAAGAACAAGGCAGAGATAAAACAGTTTGCCAGGATAGATCTTGTACTGCTTGGGATTGAACTTTTCCTGATAATACATATGTTCATGGGATTCCTTGCCAGTACTCAGGTTCAGATTGATGCTGCAAGGCTCTTCCTTGGAGGATCATATACAATGTCATTCTGGGTATTTGTTGTTTTCCTCGGAATGCTTATACCGGCCCTGCTTGAAATACTGGAGCTCAGAAAGTTCCATATTCCGGTGATGGTCCCTGCCATACTGGTTCTTTTTGGCAGCCTGATGCTGAGGTTTATAATCGTAAATGCCGGACAGGTAAGCAGATGGCTGTATTAGTTTCGGGTTTCGGGTTTATCGTTTCGGGTTTCGGGTTTTGTGATCCGCGCACCCTGCACCCTGCACCCTGCACCTTTTTTTAGAGTTAAATAATTGATCAAAAATAATAATTATGGTTAAATCGAAAGAAGTCAAAAAGACAAAGTACCTGAACCCCTATGTTGGTGGCGTACTTCTTGGTCTGGTGCTGCTGACTGCAAATTTTGTTGCAGGACGCGGACTTGGTGCCAGCGGTGCTATAAAAAGTGTTGTTGTTTCAGGAATGACTGCTGTAGCTCCTTCAGCATCAGAGAATTCAGGATTTGTTAAAGAATTTGTAGGGGCTCATGCAGGAAGTCCGATGAAAACATGGCTCGTATTTCAGATGATGGGAGTTATTGTAGGAGGATTCTTATCCGGAGCCCTTGCCGGGCGTCTGAAACTCAAGGTTGAACACTCTCCGAAGATAACTTCAAGGAGACGATTGTACTTTGCTCTTGGCGGTGGGATCCTTTTTGGATTCGGGTCGCAGCTCGGCCGGGGATGTACAAGCGGATCCGCCCTTAGCGGAATGGCTGTACTTTCACTGGGCGGATTTGTAACAATGATGGCAATCTTCGGTACAGCATTCGCATTCGCATATGTTTTCAGGAAGAATTGGATTTAAAGGAAGGCGGTAGAGGCGGTAAAGGCTGTAAAGGCCTTAAATGCCATAAAGCCTTTATAGCCTTTAAAGCCTTTATGGCTGTTTAATAATAAACTAATTAAACTCTAATAATAGAATGGGACCATTATCAGTTAACGAAATAATATCAGAGAATACTAACCTTTTCCTTGCTTTCATTATTGGAATCGGATTTGGATTTGTACTTGAACAGAGCGGTTTCTCTTCAAGCAGAAAGCTTGCAGGAGTATTTTATGGCTACGATACAGTAGTGTTAAAAGTTTTCTTTACTGCTGCAATCACAGCAATGCTCGGTTTGCTTTTCTTCAGCCTCTTTGGCTGGGTCGACCTTAGCCTGGTCTATATAAATCCAACCTATCTTACATCAGCAATTATTGGAGGTGTAATTATGGGATTAGGGTTTATTATGGGTGGCTATTGCCCCGGTACAAGCTTCTGCGGCGCATCGATAGGCAAGATTGATGCCTTTGTATTCATAGGCGGACTTTTCCTCGGAGTTTTTATCTTCGGGATTGGATATGACCTCTGGGAAGGATTGTATATGGCAAAAAACCTTGGCGATCCAAAGGTAAGCGAATCACTTGGGATGTCTGATGGCTTCTTTGCACTGCTTCTTATTCTCATTGCCCTTGCAATGTTCTGGGGTGCAGAGTGGGCTGAGAAGAAATTTCCACGAGAAGAATATTAAAAATAATTTGAAAATGAGAATAAAATTTGAAAATTTGGTAATTTGAAAATTAAAAACAGAAAAATATGAAACCACGTGTATGGCTTGCGCTGTTCATTATCCCCATGGGACTTATAATTGCAGCGGTTCCCCAAAACAAGACAAAACCCTATAAACTTACAGCAGAGGAGCTGCTTGCAGAGGTAAATACCCGTTCCCAGTATGTAACCCCTGAGGTCGTTGCCGATATGCTTGTAAATAAGGACCCTTCCCTCAGACTCATTGATGTGCGCAGTAAGGATGAGTTTGAGAAATTCAGTCTTCCAGGCGCAATAAATGTGCCTGTGGCAGACCTGTTGTCAGAGGAGTATGCTGATATTCTCAACCAGGATGTTAAAATGAACGTCTTCTATTCCAACGGAACAATTGCCGCCAATGAAGCATGGATGGTAACAAGGCAGCTTGGTTATTCCAATAATTTTGTTCTTGAAGGGGGACTGAACTATTGGTTTGACTCAATCCTTAATCCACAAAAACCGGAATCAACAAATCCCGATGAGGAGTTTGCCAAATATGATTTCAGGAAGAGTGCGGGCATGGCTCTTGGAGGCGGGGCTCCTGTTCAGGCAACACAGGAAAATTCATCCGCATCACCCAAACCTGCAATAAAGCCGGCAGCGAAGAAAAAGAAGGCGGCAGGAGGCTGCTGACCTGGACCGGTATATTTTTTTTGCTTTTAAAATATTAAAAGAGATTTATATCTTTAGCCTCAAATTAAAACAAGTTAAAACATGAAAAATAAAATTCTGGCAATTCTTGTGATAACTATCTTCTCAGCTATCACACTTAACGGGCAGGCTGCCCCTGAAAAACTTAATCCTGTTGGTCAGTGGAGCTATGCAGCTCCTTATGCTCCGGAAGGTTATCAAACCGGTACTATTGAAATTGGTTTAACCGACGGAAAATATACTGCATCGTTCTCTGTAACAGGCAGCGACTATAAAATGCCTGCTGAGAAAGTGAAATTTGAGAATGATGTCGTAACATTTTTAGTAATTATCGAGGCAAACCAGATCAACATTTCTCTGAAAATGGAAAGTGAAAAGAAAATGACCGGGAAAGCAGTCTATTCAGATGGTGAAATTCCTCTGACTCTTACCAAGGTGGAAAAGAAATAACTCAGCTGGTTAAACTATCAATTTATAGCCCGGTTAAGTCCTCCTTAACCTGGCTTTTCTTTATTCATATCTTCTGAAAAAGAGTTCATCTTTTTGATAGTGCTCAATATTTTTAAGTAAATTGGTATCGTATCTGTTTTTCAGGGTAATAAATATAATCCATTCTTTATGAAAAGAAACCTGCTGCTGATCCTCGCCTTATGTGCCTTAAACCTTGCTTTATTGGCGCAAATACCCGACAATGATAATTTCGTTGTTACACATGGGCCATACCTCCAGAACCTCGACAGCAAAGGGGTGACAATTATCTGGACAACCAATAAACCTGCAGTACCGGGAATTAAAATGACTGCCCCTGATGGCAAAACCTGGTTTGTCAGGAATAGCAGGGATGGCATCGTTGATGGCGGCGGATTACTGCACAAGGTCAGGGTTGAGGGGCTTGAACCGGGAGTTACTTATAAATACAGTATCAATTCAGTTCAGATCCTTAAATATCAGGCTTACAAAGTTTACTATGGCGATACCCTTGCAAGGAAAGCAGAGAGTTTTTCAACATTTCCCGTTAAAAAGGAGCAGACTAATTTTCTTGTCATAAATGATGTTCACGAAAATTCAGCAAAACTGGCCTCTTATCTTAAGAATGCCACAACCGGTGAGAAAGATCTTGTATTCTTCAATGGTGATATGGTCGACTATCTTCAGTCACCCGATCAGCTGTTTCCGGGATTTATCGATACGGCGGTTTATTATTTTGCAACGCAAAAGCCTTTCTATTACGTACGTGGGAACCATGAGACCAGAGGATTTGTTGCCAGGGATCTGAAAAGCTATTTTGATTACAGGAGTGACAGCTTCTATTACGGTTTTGACTATGGACCGGTCCATTTCACAGTGCTTGATTGCGGTGAAGACAAGCCTGATAACAACAGATATTATTATGGTCTCGCAGATTATGATGCTTACAGGCTTAAAGAACTTGCATGGCTTAAGGAGGAGGTGAAAAGCGAGAACTTCAGAAAAGCCAGATACAGGATAGTTATTATTCACATGCCTGTTCTAAAGGAGGAAAAGCAGGGCTACGGGATGAGATTCCTTGCCGATAATTTCGGGCCGGTTCTTCAGAGTGCAGGCATTAATCTTGCAATCAGCGCCCATACTCACCGGAATACTTTCTACGAAGCCGGTAAATCGGGTTTCGGATTTCCGGTTCTGGTCAACTCAAACAATTCATTTATTGAGGTTTTTGCCGATCAGCAGGATATCAATATTGCAGTAAAAGATATTGCAGGGAAGATCATTAATGAATATAACATTAAGTAATCTTAGCTAGTAAATGTAAACAGGATTTGAATAAATCCAGGGAACATATTTCCCCCTTATTTTTAAATGCACTTCGACCCTGTATGCCCCCTTTTCCAGAACCTCGGACCAGGAATACTGATAATTATCTTCCGTTGTACTATCTATTGCTTTTCCGTCGTGAATCAACCTGAACTGACCTGGCAGCGGCGATATGGCATTTAACGATTTTACCTTTTCCAGTGTTATTGAATCACCCATAATTCCGTAAATGCTGTCATTCTGATCTTTTGAATAATACATAAAACCACCTGCATCACCCAGACTTTTAAATGCTGTATACAGATGGCCCAGCTTCAGGTGCCTGGTAATGGAAGATACAGATAGTGTATCAGCCAGCACATAATTGGTTATGTAATTGAATCCTTCCTTATAGGTATCAATCATCCACTTGAAAATCCATCCGTTCTTGTCAGCTTCTCCCAGAAGCCACTTGTTCCATAATTTTACTGTCATGGTATCGATTACATTAGCATTGGGTCCGACCCACTCAACTCGTCCATCTTTCAGATACCTGGCCCTGATGTTCTGGTTTTCATGAGTGTCTGCTGCGGAAAATCCGACAATCTTTCTTTGTGTGTTGAGCGAATCCCACAGCGACAGGATATTCACCTGCTCATCAAACATCTGCCGCATAGCCCAGGGCCGGTATTTCTTCCCGTTAACAATAAAATTGAATACCTGCGGAGCCAGAGATTCATCCTTTGTGTCGGTATGAAAATTATAAATCTCCATTCCCTGGTACCAGGGGTTGCTCCAGTTATGAGGTTCTTCAGTATGTGCATAGAATATCAGGCCTCCTGTCGAAACAATTCTTTTTGAGATAGTGTCTTTATTTATACTCCAGTCAATTACAAGTGTATCGTATGGCCAGGTATCAAACCCCTGTTTTTCGCTGCCGGCTTCGATTAACACCCCGTCATAATATCCATTGTATCCTCTTGGGATAGTATCAATATCACCTCGCGGGTGGTCAGTCAGAAAAATAAAATCAATACCGGCATATTTTGCTGCAGGGATCAGATCATTGAGGGTACCCTCGCTGTCGTGCGACCAGTAACTATGTGCATGAATAATACCCCTGTACATATTTAGGCTTGTTACTTTATCAGTATTCTTACGACGAGCTGATAATTCATTTACCTCTTTTTCAAATCGCGGATAAGTGATGAAGTGACGCCATAGCGGCGGAGCAAACATCACAAAAAGAACAAGGATGATAAATCCTGAAATACCGGCAATAAGATATTTTAATGCTTTTTTTATCATTTGGAAAGATTTATCGGTTATTCTCAGGAGCTATTACTATTTTAGAGATCTGAGCTATCAGATCCATGGCATAATCTCCCATATTGGGACCAAACCACCCCATCAGCTTCGACTCATATTCATCGCTGTAAAAGTATTTTCCCGGTACAACATACCCAATATAGCTGCCATTGAAGCTTGTAACAAGGCTGCTATACCCATTCGCTGCAAGAGAATTATTTATCTGAAGGGCATATTCCCCGCTGAAATCGCATGGAGTTGTTATCCATACAAGATTTCCGATTCTGAGAGCCTGAAAATATACATTGACAGGAAGCGGCATAAGCTTAGTGCTGAGATACGATGAGAGATTTAGTTTTGTGGTAATCCTTACATGATACTCAGGCAATTGGACTTTCAGAGAGACGGAGGAAAGTGTTGTTATGCAGGCCAGATCTGTATTTGGAAGCCGGCTTATTAAACTGTCAGCCAGCGATTCTCCTATGTATTTTGATTTTTCGAATCTGTCGCCCTTTCCCTGAAACACTCTGGCTCCCGACTGAACCAGCTGAAAACATGGCAAGATCTGCATACTCTTCCTCTGTTTTTCTTACCCAGTAACCAGGATAGTCAGAACTGACTTCCAGATTATCTCCGCCAAGGGTTGTCGCATGACCCGAGAAAGAACCTATTACAGCTTTTTTACCATTTATTTTTTCTAGCACAATATATGAAAACTCATCGTTTTTTGTTCCTGCCTCCCCGACAACCCTGTTTTTAGTATAGCTTCCGGCATCAAAACTACCCGATCCAATGCTCGCCGGGGACAGATCTGCCACTGCTTCATTCACTGCCTTCCGGATCTGGAAAACAATCCATTTCTGGATATTTTTATTCTCTTTTCCTGCAAACTCCTGTCCGAAATATCCTGGTCCCCAGCCACCCAGACTTGAATGACTATGAGTTGCGGAAAAAAAGAGCTGATCACGGCGGATTCCGTCTTTTGATAAAAGAACCATCACGGAGTCTGTAATATTGGGAGGAATGATCAACAGATCAGTGCTGATGATAACAATAAGCTGGCTCCTGACTTTAAGGGCAACCGCCTTCACAAAAATGCTGTCGTGGATTCCGGTCGCATATTTCCCTTTCCTGTCCCCAAAGCCGGCAAGAGGCACCTGAATAAAACTTCCTTCAGAATAATTTTCAATGGTATTCCCGAGCGAAGGTGTTATGCTTACTTTTGCAAAACCGGCACTGATTGAATCAGATTCGCTGAAGCAGACATTTTTGATACTGTCAATTTTAACCTGTGTGTTTTTGTAATAATGCTCGTCATAAAAAGAGGTCCTTTTTACAAAAGAGGTGGCAGATATTACTAAAATAAGCAAAAAAAGTAGCGAAATACCTGTTATAATGGCTGCTCTTTTCATGCTGATTTTTTTGAGGAATAATTAATATGTATTTTTAATGGTCAAAGCTAATTATATCCGGAAAATGGTAATTGAAAAGTCCGGTTTTTTTTGAATTCCATTTTAATTACAATCATTAAATTTTATCTATCTTAACTTTTCAGATTTAACAAACACTACAGCAGGAAAGAAATTATGGGGAGTGATTACAATTCTCATACCGAAGAACTCTATATCGGTGTTGAAACTGCGGTCCAGAACGATGCAAATGCGTCCGCACTTGCAGAATGGCTTATGGGAGCCGGAAAGGGAACCTCAAATATGATCTTTCTTACATTCGGGACAGGAATGGGAGGAGGGCTAATTTTAAATGAGCGATTATGCTGCTTTATGCGTGGCTGTTTATGAGGATAAATTTTAATTTTAAAGATGCAGTATGGAAAACACAGGACTTGTAAAAAATCTAATAACCCGGTACCCAAAGCTGCAGTCTGTCGAAAAACAGATCCTTAGCGCAGCACGCTCACTTATCAGTTGTTATGAGCATGGGAACAAATTGTTGATTTGTGGTAATGGCGGAAGCAGTTCTGATTCAGACCATATTGTGGGTGAACTCATGAAAGGCTTCGAGCATAAACGTCCGCTTGATGAAACTTTTAAAAACCGCCTTTCGGAATCGGGCGGTGAAAGAGGAGCTTATCTGGCAGAGAAACTCCAGGGCGGATTTCCTGCCATATCATTGTCAGCACATACTGCATTGATCACTGCCACTGCAAATGATACAGATGCTTCCTTAGTTTATGCCCAGCAGGTGGTCGGATACGGAACCGCAGGTGACATACTGCTGGGTATAAGCACATCCGGAAATTCGCTGAATATTATTGATGCGCTTATTGCAGCCAAGGCAAAAGGAATTACAAACATCGGTCTGACCGGAGAAACTGGCGGGAAGATGAAATCATTCTGTGATATTCTCATCAATGTTCCGGAAACACGTACAGCTTATGTGCAGGAACTGCATCTTCCTGTTTATCATGCCCTTTGTCTTATTGTTGAGAATCATTTTTATGGTAAGTAATCATCATATTGATTGCTCTTGAGTTTAGAAAACTTTTTTGAATTCGGAATCAATGAAAAAAGACCTGCTTCAAAGAATACTTGATGATATAAGAAATGTAAAAATTGCTGTTGTCGGTGATTTTTGTCTCGATGCCTACTGGTTCATCGACGAAGCCATGAGCGAAATCTCAATAGAAACAAACCTTGTCACCAGGCCTGTTTCCAAACAACGATACTCACTCGGAGGCGCAGGCAATGTTACAAATAACCTTGCCGCAATGAGGATCGCCGATATCCGGGCTTTCGGAGTTTTAGGATCTGATCCTTTCGGGGCCGAAATGATCCGCATTATGAAGGAGATTGGTATAAACCCATCTGGCCTTCTTATCCAGGAGCAGGGTTGGAATACACATACATACTCTAAACCCTATATTGGTGATAATGAACTGAACAGGGTTGATTTTGGAAATTACAACCGCCTTTCAGAAGAGACTGCCGACAGACTCATAGACTGCCTGGTTAACAGTATTCCGGAGATAGATGTTGTGATAATTAATCAGCAGGTACCTTCCGGAATACATACAGAGTACTTTAAGAACAGGCTCCTGGGAGTTGTAAGCCAGTTTCCGGAAAAGACTTTTATAGTGGACAGCCGTAATTTCAACGACTTCTATTCTGGCTGTATCAGAAAGATGAATGATACTGAGGCAGTCAGTCTGTGCGGAATAGAAAGAGGACCGGATGAAACAGTTCCCCGTTCTGAAATTGAATCAGCTGCAATTGAATTGTATAAACGCTATAAAAAGCCGCTCTTAATAACAAGAGGCAGCAGGGGATCAATAACGATCGACGAAAACGGAATCTCGGAAATACCCGGACTAATGATCCTGTCGAGAGTTGATACGGTAGGAGCCGGAGACAGCTACCTTGCAGGAGCAGCTGCCACCCTTTCAGCCGGTTATGATTTACAGCTTGCAGCTCAGATCGGATCATTCGTTGCAGGAGTTACTGTTCAGAAACTTTTCCAGACCGGTACTGCCTCTCCGGACGAGATTAAGCAAATTGGGGAGGATCCTGACTATATTTTTGCACCTGAACTGGCTGAGGATATCCGTCATTCCTCATATTTTGGAGATACTGAAATTGAGATTGTCAGGAATAACGAAGGCATGCGGCAGATTAAACATGCAATTTTTGATCATGACGGTACAATCTCAACTCTTCGGGAAGGCTGGGAACTGATAATGGCTCCAATGATGATAAAAGCAATTCTCGGTAACAGGTTTAACGATGCAGATGGATCACTTTATGCCATGGTGAAAACAAGAGTAGATGAATTCATTGATAAAACAACAGGAATCCAGACACTTGCCCAGATGAGAGGACTTATTGAACTCATAAGGGAATTCGGTTTTGTGGCGGACGATAAGATCCTTGATGAATCGGGATACAAGCAGATCTATAACGATGAACTGCTGAAAATGGTCAGAAGAAAGGGAAGAAAAATTTGTGAACGATGAACTGACTCTTGAAGACTTTACCATAAAAGGTGCACTTCCATTTCTTCAGAAGCTTTATGACGCCGGAATAAAACTCTATCTGGCAAGCGGTACAGATGTTGAGGATGTAAAAAGTGAAGCTCAGGTTCTGGGTTATGATCATCTTTTCGAAGGCAGGATTTATGGTGCTGTCGGAGATATTAACAAGGAGGCCAAAAAAATTGTGCTGGACCGGATCCTTGATTCCATTGGAGAATCTGCAGCTGAAAATGTTGCTACCTTTGGTGACGGACCTGTTGAAATAAGAGAGACAAACAAAAGAGGTGGGATCACTGTCGGTGTTGCCAGCAATGAGTTAAGACGTTATGGCCTGAATGAAAAGAAACGCACACGACTGATAAAAGCCGGCGCTGATATAATTATTCCTGATTTTTCACAATATCAGTTGTTGCTTAATTTCCTGAACATTTAAAACTTATTTTTTATTTACTACTTACTACTTACTGCTTTAAAATGCCTTATCCTAAATTTGACAGAGATCAGCTTCAGATCAAAAAACTGGCCGAAAGGAAGTCTTTCGTCGATATCGAAACGGACCATATCCCTGTCACTCAATGTCCGGCAGCTTTCTCCGAATCGGGTTTAGCTCTTATAATAAAGACAGCAGGAAAAATAAGGCTTGCAAGAGAAAAGAAAAAACCTGTGATCCTTGCATTCGGGGCACATACGATAAAAAACGGTATGTCTCCGACTCTGATCGCATTACTGGAGGAAGGCTGGATTACCCACCTGGCAACAAACGGGGCTGGTATAATTCACGACTGGGAATTTGCCTACCAGGGAAAAACGAGCGAGGATGTGAGGGAAAATGTTGAACAGGGTAAATTCGGGATCTGGGACGATACAGGTTTCTATATTAACCTGGCACTTGTCGTTGGAGCTTATGAAGGACTTGGTTATGGAGAATCGGTAGGAAAGATGATATCAAAGCAGGGCTTGCATATTCCGGATTTATCGCAATTGTATGAGGAATCTTCCCATCTGCAGGAAACTGATCCTGATCGTGCTGCCGCGGCCATAGATCTGGCAGGCGTTATCAGGAAATTCAATCTGAAACCAGGATTTCTTGAAGTGCCTCATCCTTTTAAAAAATACTCCGTTCAGTCAAAAGCTTATGATCTGAATATCCCTTTCACCTCACACCCTATGTTTGGGCATGATATAATCTACTGTCATCCGATGAATCATGGAGCTGCCATTGGGAGAACAGCCTCAAATGATTTTCTGACTTTCGCCGCGAGTGTCAGCAATCTGGAAGATGGAGTTTATCTTTCCGTCGGATCAGCAGTTATGTCGCCAATGATTTTTGAAAAATCATTATCAATGGCTCAGAATATCAGATTGCAGCGAGGGGAGCATATAGATAATCATTTCATGCTTGTTGTTGATCTGGCAGACTCAGACTGGAACTGGCAGCTGAATGGAGAACCCCCGAAGGATAATCCGGCTTATTACCTTCGGTTTTGCAAAACCTTTAACAGGATGGGAGGGGAGATGCATTATCTGACAGCTGATAACCGCGATTTTCTGCTAGCACTTTATCAGGAACTTGAAGGCAAATAGAATTATTAAAAGATTCAAATATGATTGACAGGAGTGAATTAGCAGCATTGAGAAAGGAAGCAGAGTCTCATCTTGTTAATGAGCTTCTCCCTTTCTGGACTTCCCGGATGATAGATAAAATCAACGGCGGTTACCTGACTCATTTTGACGAGAAGGGTAACGACACTGGAGAAGATGAAAAATCCCTTATCGCGCAGACACGATGTCTGTATACTCTATCATCGGCTCATCGTGCCGGATATGGTAATGGAGAGTATGCGGAAATGGCAAGGCATGGGATTGATTTTCTTATAGACAGGATGTGGGATAAGGAACATGGCGGATTTTACTGGATGATGGACCGGAAGGGAAATGTGAAAATCGACAGAAGATTATTTATGGACATAGTTTTGCAATCTATTCCCTTGAGCGAATATACTCTGGCAACCGGTGATCAGCGGGGTATTGAATATGCTGAAAAAATTTTTGACCTGATCCAGAAATATTGTGCCGATACAATGTACGGAGGTTATTGGGAGATGTTTCATCGCGACTGGACACTTTGCGGTCCCGGAAGTCAGGGAGGTGACAGAAAAACACTTGATGTCCATATGCACCTCATGGAAGCCTTTACAACTCTGTATGAATGTACCGGAAAAGATGTCCACCGGCGAAAACTGCTGGAAGATATTGAGCTTCTGTTAAACAGGATTATTACATCCTGTTTACAAAACAGGGATTCCGCAGTTTTTTAAGGACTGGACCGTTGCTCCTCAGATAAAATTCGATATAGTCTGGGGATGGGACAGGTTTTCTGAAGAAGGACAGAAAGGGAATGCCACTGACAATACCTGTTTTGGTCATAATGCTGAATTTGCCTGGTTGCTGATTCATGCACTTAATATCCTTAAGATTGATGCAGAGAGTTATTCGGATCTGTTCAGGACAATCTTTGATCATACGGTAAATAATGGCATTGATATGAATTTGGAGGTGTATATGTTGAAGGTCCTCATTCGGGAGGTGTTTATGATCATGGAAAAGGAATTCTGGCAGCAGGCAGAGGTACTGATAGGACTGCTTGATGCAGTAATTATGTTTGGTGATGAAAAATACTGGGACAGCATATAAAAATGTTCATCGTTTTGTATTCGATAAAATGGTAAACAAGGGAGTGGGAGAGTGGTACCCTCTGCTGACCAGGCGGGGTGAACCGATCTGGACGCATATGAGCCACTCGTGGAAAATCAATTATCATACAGTAAGGTCGATGGTTCAGAGTATCAGAAGGATGGACCAAATAATTAATCAAACTTTAATATGAGACTTATCACTTACTGCACTCGACTGGATTGTTCTGTCAATTGTAATGATAGGAAGCCTTTCATTTGGTCTGTATATGGCTTACCGGAAAAAAGCCGGAAAAAACAGTTCGAATTTCTTTCTTGGAGGAAGGTCAATTAAATGGCCAATCATCGGGGCTTCTCTCTTTGCCACAAATATCGGTGCTGAACATCTTGTAGGATTTTCAGGAGATTCATACCGTTATGGTCTTTCAGCAGGTTTTGTAGAGCTGACCATGCCGATAACCTTGGGTTTGCATGTGCTATTCTGTTTCCTTACTACATGAAGAACAAGATCTTCACAATTCCTGAATTTCTTGAAATAAGATATAACAGGAGTGCCCGTACATTTTTTCTCAGGATTGATGCTTGTAATCAGCATAATGACAAAACTGGCCTTTACACTTTTTGCCGGAGCACTTGTACTGAACAGTATCCTGGGATGGAATATAATGGACAACTATCTTTTACATAGGTATTATAGTTGCTGTTTTTACAATAATCGGTGGATTTACTGCTGTTGCATATACCGATGCAATACAGGTGATAATAATGATTGGAGGTGCCGCAATAATGCTGTTTATTGGTCTTGACAAAGTAGGGGGATGGAGCGGACTCATGGAAAAAGTACCTGAGATGATGTCGATTGCCAAACCCTATGATGATCCGGTTTATCCATTCTGGGGAATCCTTGCAACAGCTTTTTATGCAGGCATCTTTTACTGGGGCATGGACCAGGTAAATGTTCAGCGGGTTCTGGCAGCTCCTGATCTGAAGCAAGCCAGATGGGGAGCGAATGTTTGCAATACTTCTGAAGCTATTGCCTGTCTTTATTTTTGCTCTGCCGGGAGTTATTGCCTATGCACTATTCCCGGGAGAACTGCAGGGTGATGCAACCAAACAGACCTTTGTACTTCTGCTCAACAGATCTTCTTCCATCGGGATTGAGAGGATTGCTTTTGGCTTCACTGCTGGCAGCACTGATAACTTCACTTATAGGTGTACTGAACTCGGTATCAACACTTGTTGTAAGGGATTTTATTATTGAATTTCAGTCCGGATTTTCCTGAAAAGAAACAGGTCACTGCCGGCAGGATTGTTATTCTGCTTATTACTTTGCTCGGAATCGGAGCAGCATACCTGGTTTATAAAAATGAAGAGGGATTGTATAAATACCTTCAGACTATTTCAGCTTACCTGGTTATCCCGATCTTTCCGGCCATATTTTTTGGAATAATCAGCAAAAAGGTAACACTTAAGGCAGCAGCGGTGTCAGTAGTTGTAGGGGTGATAATTGCAACAGTTTTTGTAATTGATCAGTTGCTTGGTCCTGAAACCGGAAAGGAGATATTTCCCATTCCTTCATCATAAGCTTACCTTGAATTTCGGATACAGCGGACTATGGGCTGAAATATTCATTAACAATTCTTTTATTTGCTGTTTCTGCATTTACAGAAAAAACTAGATCCTGAGAAACTGGAAAACACAACAATTAACTATTCAAAACGGATAGCCGCTTTTGAAGGAATTTCAGACTGGAGACTACACCTGTTTATCCTTTCATTAATGACATTACTTGTAATAATCTGGCTAAGATAAAATGAAACGAGCATTCAATATCTTATATTTCCTTTGTGTGCCTTTGTGAAATCCTTTGAGCGCCCCTGCCTGCCGGCAGGCAGGTTTGTGGTTAAAGGATTTAAACAATAAAAAGACTTATTTAAATTTAAAATATTCCAAAATGGACGAAATTGAAATTCTCAAACTTTCTGACAAAAATGTAGTGCCGACTGACGAATTTGTCTTTTCAGTTATTGGAGAAAGGAAAGAGTACTGGCAGGCAATTTCCAGATATGCTGCTGAAAATTACAAGGAGGTTTCCGGCAGCTGGAATTATTATAATGACGGAAAGCAGTGGGTTTATAAATTTGTTGAAAAGAAAAAGACCCTCTTCTGGGCAGTCCTTCTTAAGGATACTTTCAGGGTGACATTTTATTTTGGCGATAAAGCTGAACCTCTTATTGCAGCTTCAGGTATTTCTTCTGAAATAATTGAGGCTTTTAAAACATCAAAAAGATATGGTGCAATAAGGGGTATTTCAATAAATGTTTACAGCAAATCAGATCTGGAGAACGTATTAAAACTGATTGAAACCAGGCATAAAATCAAGTAATGTAAAAGAACTTCTGTCAATTCACCGGCAGGTCATTTCAGAAAAATTATACTATTCCTTATGCTTGAATGGATCAGACATTGGCGATATGGAAATCAATACGGATACCAGACATTCTTTCACAGACAGGATCGGCATCCTGTAGGTAAAGCAGGCATTATCCTTTCAGATCTGGGAATGCCTGAGGTATATAAACCTGATTTTTATACCAGTTTCATGGACCATGTATTTGTTTATTCCCTGCCAGCATTTCTTCATCGCATTGTTTTGGCTGACAGGGGTATCGCTTTGATTGATCCTGCTAATCCCCTCGCCAGGGAACCTTTTGTTCCTCACCGGCTTGTTGATATGAATGGCTCTTTTACCAACAGGGAGGGTCGCCCATATATTGAATGCGATGTAACCTGGCGTCCGCCGGGAATGAAGAAGAATCCTGCAGATCATGGCTATTTTCTTTACACCGGCGACGGAAAGGGCGGAGCACCTGACGTATGTCAGAAAACCGGAGCTAAAGTTGTTGGATGGTATTACGGGCATCTGTTGCCTGAGAAAAAAATTGCCTGGGAGTACCAGTGTAAAAAGGTTTATGAAGAAACAGTAGAGTCCCTTACTGTGGAATTTCCTCAAGTTGAATTCTGCCATGCCCGTTATGTCAGTGAAGAATCATTAAGTTCTGCTGTTGAACACCTTTTATCTAAAGGCTGCGAGACTATTATTTACCAGTGTTTTTGCAATCCGGTATACTCCGACTTTGAGGACTATGCCTATGCTATGCCAAAAATTTGCAGTATTGTGAACAAGCGGGCCCGGATCATATTTGCAGATCAACTGGGCAACCAACCGGCACTGCGTGAAGGGTTTGTCAGGATAATCCACGACCAGCTCGCTCAGGTGCCTGCTAGTGCCAGGGTACTGCTGATCCTGTCAAAACACGGCCATCCATTTAAAAAAGAGACTCAGGACAAAAGGGGACTGGAGTATCGTATGCCATTGGAAACCGAGATGCGCAACATGATGATAAAATGGGGAGGACAGTGGGAACTTGTTTGGAGTGATGATGAGTATGCCGATGAATACTGGGATCCGGGGAAGACAAAATTTTCAACCTGCTCAGCTTATCGCAAAGCCATTAATGAAGGATTCGATTATGCTTTTGAGCTTCCAACTGATTTTATTGCAGAAAATACAGACCTGATGATCCTGCATGCAATGAAAAAGTTTAAAGCTTTCTCCAGCTATGATCCAAATGAACCGGTTCCTTATCCCGATTGGGAAAAGCCGCTGGTACGATCTTTTCGTGAAGGAAAGACAACAGGAATCTATGCCGGATGCCCTGTTGGTCCTTACCGAAGATATATTGTCGAAGCAGCAGTGGCTTCAATAAAAGATATATTGACACAAGTTGATAAATAAAATAGGTAACTTAATACCCGGGAATTATTTTAGAGCACGATGAGCCATCCTGAATTGGTAAAGAAATTAAAAGCCGGCCTGAAATCTGATGAAACAGGTAATAAGGCTAATTCCCTGTTATTCCTTCACAGATACGGTTTTAATATTCCTGTAAGTTTCCTTGTAACAACCCATGCTTATGAGAGGTTTCTAAATGAAGGATCTGTATTACTTGACGAACTCCGTAAGGAGGTTATAAACCTGCCGGATCTGACCTTTGCAGTCCGCTCATCAACAACTGCTGAAGATTCGAAGGAATACAGTTATGCCGGTCAGTTTCAGACTTTGATGAACATCAGGGGAACGGAGAATATTCTGAAAGCAATACTTGAAGTATGGAACTCATCATCATTGTTAGGTGACAATGAATATCTGAGAAAAACGAATGTTTCGTCATTTAAATGCGGCGTCATTATCCAGGAAATGATCTCATCCAGATTGGCCGGTGTCAGTTTCAGCCGCAATCCTGTTACAAATCAGAATGAAGTAGTAATTGAAGCTGTTGAGGGATTCGGCGAGGAGCTTGTTCAAAAGGGTACTACACCTTTACGATGGAGGATAAGAAAGGATATGATTTCTGAGGGAAATGAGAATCATCACTATTTTAAAGTCATCAGACAGGTAGCCTCAGATACTGCAAAGCTAAAAAGGTATTATGGATCGCACATTGATATTGAGTGGGCTTATGATGGGAAGAAGCTTTATTATCTCCAGCTCAGACATATAACCGGGAAAAAAGACCTTCAGATTTATTCAAGTAAAATGGCAAAAGAGATGCTTCCCGGGCAGATAAAACCACTTGTCTGGTCAGTAAATATTCCCCTGGTCAACGGTACCTGGATAGCACTGCTCTCAGAGATCACCGGCCCGCTGGATGTGAAACCAGAAGATCTGGCAAAGTCATTCTATTACAGGACATATTTTAATATAATTGCATTAGGGAACATTTTCAACAAGTTCGGAATGTCAGCTGACAGCCTGGAAAACCTTATGATGCGAAATGACAATTCGCGGCCTTCTTTTAAGCCGGGTCTCAGCACTTTCAGGCACACTTTCAGGATCATAAAATTTATTTACACAAAACTCCGTTTTGAAAAGACATTCCTGAACGATTACAACGAGTTAAGGTCAAAATATATAAAGATAGAAGAGTCTTTGAAGGAAGAATTTTCGGCCGGGTTTTATCATGAACTGTATTCTACTCTTTTTAATGAGGGGAAAAGACTGGCATACCTCAATATTATTACGCCGATGCTGATGTCAATGTATCACAAACGGCTAAAGAATAAACTGGCAAAGATTAATCTCAATTACGACAACCTTGATTTCAGGCAGGACTTCCCTCTGCTGATCTCATATACTCCTCTCCCTTCTTTTCAGAGGATTAAAAAGCAGATAGATAGTTTACCTGACAACCTGAAATCTGAGAGTGTCTCTCTGGAAAAGCTCAGGTCGATTAAAGAAGCTGAGAGTATTGTTGCGGAGTTTGACAGATTCTTGAAAGAGTTCGGCCATCTGAGCGAAAGCGGCAACGATTTTTCGGTCGCCAAGTGGGAGGAAAATCCTGAAATGGTTTATAATATGATTATGAGTACCACCCCTGATGAAAGCAGGTCTGGAATGTATACTCTTACGGAGATGCAGCTGAAAGGTATTAAAATCAGCCGCTCAGTTAAAAAAATTTATAAAAAAGCAGGTAACTTCAAAGTTTACAGAGAACAAATCAGTTCGTTATATATTTATGGTTATGGCCTTTTTCGCAGACTGTTTTTAAAACTTGGACGATATCTGGCCGGGAGGGGAATCATAGACAATGAATCTGATATCTTCTATCTCAGTAAAGAGGAAATTGACAGCGTTCTGGCAAGTATTTCAGAATCTCAAATTCCACGATATCAGGATGTAGTTCAGAGGCGAAAAGATGAAATTTCTGAAACAAAGGATATTGTTCTTCCTCAGGTTATTTATGGAGAGGTAGCTCCGGTTCTCGAAAGAGGAAAAGTGAAGAATCATTATGGTATCAGTACATCTTCCGGAACTTTTTCAGGAAAAACAAGAGTCGTACAAACGACTGATGATTTTGCAGCAGTACAGAAAGGTGATATTCTCTTAATTCCGTTTTCTGATGTCAGCTGGACCTCCATAATTGTAAAGGCCGGGGCTATTGTTTCTGAAACTGGCGGGATGCTTTCCCATTGCTCAATTATTGCCCGTGAAATGGGCATTCCCGCCCTGGTGTCTGTTGAAAATGCGTGTTCACTTGGCAGTGGATTAGCAGCTACGGTAGACGGTTCAAACGGAGTCTTAACTGTTCATGATTATGAGTGAATTATCAGCCTTTCTTCTTGAAAAGCCATGGCTGCTGGTGATTCTGTGCTGTACGGCCGGATATCTTATAGGTTCAGTGTCTTTTGCCCGCATTGTCTATTTTATTGTTACTAAAGACAAAAAAATCGGGTCCTTTTCAGAACAGGTTCCCCATTCTGACCTGATCTTCGAATCAGACCTGGTCAGCGCCACACTTGTGACGAAAAAGATTGGAGCGAGGTATGGCTGCATCACCTCATTTTCTGACATGCTCAAAGTTGCAATTCCAACCCTTATTGTTAAGGTTTTTTTCCCTTCACAACCTTACCATTTGCTTATTGCACTTTTTGGAGTCATGGGACATAATTTCCCCGTTTACTACCGGTTTAAGGGTGGCAGGGGAGAATCTCCCATACTTGGTGCTCTGTTTGTAATAAACTGGTTTGGTCTTCTCCTGGCAAACCTTGCTGCCACCATTCTTGGTTTTGTAACAGGAAGCGTTCTGGTAGTGAGGTGGGGTGCTTACGTGATAATGATATTCTGGCTTTGGTATTACTTTAATGACTGGCGCTTTGCCCTTTTCATGATCCTTATTAACATCTTTTTCTGGTTTTCAATGCGCAAAGACCTTGCTCGTTTCATCGAGCTGAAAAGGAATAAAGGAATGGAGTTTACAGAGGAGGATGTCTCTCAGTTCATCCTGATGGGAAGAAGTCTGGGGCGTGCACTTGATAAATATAGCCTATATGCAGTTTACAAAAAAATAATGAACCGATTCCGCAGATAAGAATATGGCACAGCTGAACAAAAGATTCAAATATGTACTTTCGGTTATTTTGTTCATTGGTTTGCACGCAGTTAATGGCCAGAACACAGGACTTGACTTTCAGAACCAGATTAGCGGTTGGGCCGGATTAAGTTTTTCAGATCCGGTCAGGTACCAGACCGGGGCAAGGTATATTCCGACGCTCAGCCCCTGGTGGGATAAAGGGAAAAACGGCAGGCTCGATGCAGAGATCTCAGTTAATGCTTACGGGAACCTCCTTTTTACAGGATCTTACTTTGATACTTCAAATTATGATTTCAAGCCATACCGGGCATGGCTCAGATATTCCACATCTCACCTTGAACTGAGAGCAGGCCTTCAGAAGATAAATTTCGGTTCAGCAAACATTCTCCGGCCTCTGATGTGGTTTGACAAAATGGACTACCGCGACCCTTTGCAGCTTACAGATGGTGTATACGGGCTTCTCGGACGTTATTACTTCAGTAACAATATTAATATCTGGCTCTGGACTCTGTATGGAAATGATAAAGTCAAGGGATGGGAGTCAGTCCCTTCTGTAAAAAGTATTCCCGAGTATGGAGGACGTTTCCAGCTTCCTGTTCCCAGGGGTGAGATAGCAATGAGTTATCATCATCGAATAGCTGACTATTCACAAGTATATGCCGGATTGCCTCTTGTGACAGAAACGAGTTTCAATGAGGACAGGCTGGCACTTGATGGTAAATGGGATCTTGGAATTGGCTTGTGGTTTGAATATTCTAAAAACCTAAACGATAAGGAAAATACACTGATGAGCAGATGGGAGACGTATTACAATTTCGGATTAGACTACACATTCTCCCTGGGCAACGGGTTGAATCTGATCACAGAATTTTTTCATTATGGCAATAATCCCGATCAGGGTCAGGAAAAAATCAATAGCTCTTATTCGATCCTGGCCTTAAGCTATCCACTGTCGTTATCGCATAATATTTCCGGAGTTGTTTATTATGACTGGGAAACGAATGATTGGTACAGATACCTTAACCTTCAGCTTAAATATGACTATCTTAGTCTTTATTTTATGGCTTTCCTTAATCCTGATGTTCTCAAGCTTAACGGAGGTCAGGACAATACTAATATTTTTGCCGGAAAGGGTATTCAGATAATGTTAGTGCTTGATATATAAAGATTTAACGCCAGAACACAACATGAATGATGAAGTAATAATAAAAATAGAAGGACTTAAGAAACATTTCCCTATGGGAAGCGGCAGATTCACAGCATTGAACGGTATTGATCTTTCATTTGGCAGGGGCGAGTTTGCTGGTTTGATTGGTCCGAGCGGTTCGGGAAAAACAACGCTGCTTAATATCATCGGAACCCTTGATGCCCCTTCAGAAGGAATAGCACTTATTCTGGGCGAATCAGTAGGGAATCTTACTCCGGGTGCATCTGCTGCATTGCGTAAGTCGCAGCTTGGTTTTATTTTTCAGAGCTTCAATCTTTTCCAGGTGCATACTGTATTTGAGAATGTTGAGTTTCCGCTCCTTCTTCAGGGCATCGAAACATCTAAAAGAAAGAAAATGGTTCTTGATGCCCTGGAGTGGGTTGGACTGACCGAAAAGATCAATTCAAAACCCGCCCAACTATCCGGCGGAGAGAGTCAGCGTGTTGCCATTGCCCGTGCCATGGTAAAGAAACCTGCAATAGTTCTGGCGGATGAGCCTACGGCGAACCTTGATGCCGCCAACTCTCATAACATACTTCAGACAATGGAGAAGCTCAATCGTGAGCTGCATACTACTTTTATTTTCGCAACTCACGATGAAAAAGTGATAGGATATGTCAGAAGGAAGATATTCCTGTTGGATGGCAAGGTGGCAAAGGATGAGAAGATAGAAAAGAGACTAACGGGGAGATAATCAGATGCTGGCATTTAAACTTGCATTAAGGAACCTTCTGGGGGCGGGTTTGCGAACCTGGCTGAATGTAATAATACTCTCGTTTTCCTTTATAATAATTATCTGGCTTAAGGGGCTTCTTGAAGGATGGGACAGGCAGGCAAAAAACGATATGATCAAATGGGAAATTGGAGGCGGACAGTTCTGGCATGAATCCTATGACCCATTCGATCCTTTTACCCTCTCTGACAGTCATGGAACAATTCCGGATGTACTGTACTGATTCGGTAGAAAGCGGGTCCCTTGTTCCTGTGCTTATTGCTCAGGGCACTATTTATCCTGATGGCAGGATGCAGTCAGTACTTATTAAGGGAATATCCCCGGACCAGAAGGCGCTGGCACTGCCAACACTAAAACTTAAATCAGACGGAACTGACATCCCTGCAATTATCGGAAGCTCTATGGCCGAAAGTACCCGGCTTAAAGAGGGCGACTATGTTACTGTCCGCTGGAGAGATAAGAATGGAACCTTTGATGCCACTGAGATAAGGATAGCCGGCATTTATGAAACCAACGTTCCAACAGTTGATGTGGGACAGGTATGGATTCCGATAGATAAAGTACGTGAGATGATGCTCCTTCCGGGAGAAGCAACCATGCTAATATTAAGCAAAGATGGGTGGCAGCCTGAAAAACCTGACCGCTGGGTTTTTAAGGATCAGAAAACACTGCTCATTGATATTGAGAATATTATCAAGGCTAAAAGTTTTGTAGGGATTTTAATCTGGATTATTCTCCTTATGATGGCTATGCTGGCGGTATTTGACACACAGGTTTTATCTATTTTCAGAAGGCAAAAGGAGATAGGGACTTATGTTGCACTGGGTATGACACGCGGTCAGGTGGTGAAATTATTTACTATCGAGGGAGCCATGCACTCAGTGCTGGCAGCTCTTGTGGCTGCTGTGTACGGGATTCCACTGTTGGCATTTCAGGCAATAAGAGGTATAGCTATCCCGGTAGAAAGCAAAGACTTTGGTATTGCCATGGCTGCAAAACTCTATCCGGTTTATAGTATTGCCCTGATCACTGGCACTGTCTTTATTGTTATGGTGGTAACAACAATTGTCAGCTACTGGCCTTCACGTAAAATAGCTCAATTAAATCCCACAGATGCTTTAAGAGGGAGGATGCAATGATAAGATTTTTGTTTAAAGGACTTATACGCGACAGACACCGCAGCCTGATGCCATTCATTGTAACAGCAACAGGAGTTATGCTTACGGTAGTGTTTCACAGCTGGATAACCGGCGTGATCGGTAACAGCATTGAATTTAACGCCCGTTTTGCGGCCGGACATGTGAAAATCACGACAGGGCCTATTCAGAAAACTCGGCTCAGACACCGAACGATCTGGCTATTCTTGGAACAGATACTCTGACCAGAATCATCTCAGAACAATTCCCTGAAATGGATTTTTTTGAACGTATATACTTTGCCGGCCTTATTGATGTACCTGATCAGTCGGGTGAGACCAGAGCTCAGGGTCCCTCAATGGGAATTGCAATAGATATGCTTTCAGGAAATCAGTCTGAGATCGGGCGTCTGAATATTCCGTCATCACTCAAGAGCGGTTATCTTCCACGCGAACGCAGGGAAGCGCTGCTAAGCAGAACATTTGCTGAAAAACTGGGTCTGCAATTAGGAGATACCCTGACCCTTGTCAGTTCAACAATGCTTGGTGAACTTGCCCTCTATAATTTTACTCTCTGCGGTACAGTTGAGTTTGGAACCACCGCGCTTGACCGCGGAACTCTTATTGCTGATATAAGTGATGTAAGAGATGCGCTGAATATGGCTGATGCTACAGGAGAAATCCTTGGTTTCTCACGAAGAGGGCATTATGATGATGAAGAAGCAAGCATTATCTCTACCCGCTTTAATGAAAGATATTCCTCAAAGCAAGATGAGTTTTCATTAATGATGAAAAGCCTGGCTGAGCAGAATAATATGGGTTTCCTTGTTGAATACTCAGGAAAGCTACGGGGTATTCTTGTCTTTGTCTTTATCATGGCTATGTCGTTAATCCTCTGGAATGCCGGTCTGCTTGGAGCTTTGCGCAGATACGGCGAATTTGGTATGCGTCTTGCCATTGGTGAAGAAAAAAGCCATGTTTATAAAACAATGATGATGGAATCATTGATAATCGGGCTTTTTGGTTCCATAGCAGGAATATTAACAGGACTTGCTATCTCCTTTTATCTGCAGACATACGGAATTGATCTTGGATCAATGATGAAAAATGCTTCAATAATGATGCCGCAGGTATTCAGAGCCCGTATTACACCGGAAGCATGGTATGTAGGGTTTATCCCGGGGGTCCTTTCTTCTCTCTTTGGTACAATGCTTGCCGGGATAGGGATATATAAACGTCAGACCGCACAACTATTTAAAGAACTTGAAGCATGAAAGAACTGATGGTACTCTTCCTGATTGGATTCGGGATACTTCAGGCCCAGACTCCCGACGGGAAGCAAATACTCGACAGAATAGACAAGAACTTGTCATCGGAGAACAGGGTGTTTTCTTCTTCTATGATAATCCACGGACGGAGGACAACAAGCACTGTAAGGATGAAAACATGGACTGCCGGCGAGAACAGGTCGTTCACAGAGTACCTGTTCCCTGTCAGGGAGCAGGGAACTAAAATGCTTAAGCTGGATGAGCAACTGTGGATATACTCACCTTCCACAGACCGCATAATACAGATTGCCGGACATATGTTGCGTCAGTCGGTGATGGGTTCTGACCTCTCGTATGAAGATCTCATGGAAGATAATAAGCTCACAGACCAGTATAATGCAAGTGTAACCGGCTCAGAAATAATTGATGGTCATAATTGCTGGGTTCTTAAGCTTACTGCTTTTGTTCCGGAGATAGCCTACCAGGAGCAAAAACTCTGGGTGGATCAGGAACGAAATATCCCGCTCCGGGAGGAAATGTATGCAAAAAGCGGGACACTCCTTAAAAAAACAGAGTTATCCGATGTGCAGAATATCAAAGGAAGGTGGTATCCGAAAAAAATAGTGTTTAAAGATATGCTTAAGGAAGGTGAGGGAACAGAATTTATTATTGAGGATATTGAATTCAATGTACCTATTGCCGACTATATCTTTTCAAAAGCCAGCCTTAAAAAATGAGCACTTATTTGTTTCTCTCAAATTCAATAGATTCGTCTGATTCTAAAAAGGTATCAAATTGTTCTCCTGATGCCAGATCGCCTTTCAAATGGAAATTAAGCCATTGCAGAAGGTATTTAATTACAGTTTCATGTTGAGCCACATCGGTAATTTCAGCTCTGGGCTTACATGTAGATTCCGCGAGCTTGCATTTAGTACTTTTATCTGCCATCTGGCAATGACTTCCTCCTTTGATTGTTATGATAATTTTGGAAGGGCTGTTAAGGTTTGTATACATAGGTGCCTGGTGAATCTCCGGGGGTGTTACACAATCATTCTTTCCGGCAATGATGAGGGAGGGTATCTTCAGCTCCTTAGCCGCATCGATGGAAGAAGGTCGTGTATTCAGAGGCGCGAGTAATGCAATTGTCCGGATTGAAGAACTGAAGCTTGCTGCCAGAACAGCTGATCCTCCGCCCATACTGTGACCCATTGAGCAGTTTATCGAATCAATCCTGTTGTAAAAAATTGATGATGGTTCTTTAGAGGTTTCAAACAAAGCATCAATTAAAAAAGCAATGTCTTTTGCGAAATCCATATGCGAGGGGAATAATTCCATCCCGGTCTTTGGAAAGGCAATTATATAACCATGGGGCACAAGTGACTCATATATATACTTATAACGATCCCATGACATCTGGTAACCATGGCCGAAGCAAATAACAGGAAATTTATCCGTGACAGTATCAGAAACAGCTGCGTTTTTTTCCGCAGTATCAGCAGGGTAATATATCTCAGTCCTGATTTTCCGGTTATCTCTTGAAGTGTCAATAAATAAAACAGATGTATGTCCGATCTGAAAAGACTGGGAAGACAGGTTGCCTGATATCATAAGAAAAATAGTGAGAAAATAATTTTTAAAATAAAACCTCATTCTCAGGTATGTTTAGCTTTCAGTATTAGCACAGGAATCAATTCTTACTGTCTTAAAGATAAATTTTTATTACCATAAGATTAGTGTCCTTTTTGGGAAATTTTAATTCATTGAAACACAAAGGATCACAAAGCATATGATTTCAGGAAGACTTTGCTCTTGCTTATAGTCTTTGTAAAAGTCAGGTAGAGGTTGGTTTAAATTCGGAGGTTTCTGCTTAAATTTGACGATTTGCATGGAGAGAGAAGATATATATGTTATACTTGTCGATGAGAACGATAACCCTGTTGGGGTGATTGAGAAGATGGAAGCTCACAGGAAAGCTCTCCTTCACAGGGCAATATCTGTTTTCATTGTTAATTCCGAAGGAGAGTGGATCCTGCAGAAACGGGCACTTGATAAATACCACTCAAGAGGCTTATGGACAAACACATGTTGTACACATCCTTCCCCCGGAGAGTCAGACCTTGAATCAGCTAAGCGCAGGCTGGCAGAGGAGATGGGCATTAATTGTGAAATACATAAGATATTCAGTTTTATCTATAAGGAAAAGCTTGATAATGAGCTTACAGAACATGAATTTGATCATGTGTTTTTTGGGATCTGCGATTGCGACCCGGTAATCAACACCAATGAAGTTGACGAGTGGAAAAAGATCTCTTTTAAAGAACTGCATAATGATATGATATCCAATCCCGATAATTACACATACTGGTTTAAAAAGCTTTATACGAAGGTTAATTCTTACATAATGAGTGAAAATAACAGATGATATTAGTAAAGGACTCATGAAAGCAGATTAATCTGTTACCCGCTATGAAACGTAAGTTTTATTCTATACTCCTGATACTGCTGGCAACTTCCGCTGTAATAAGGGCTGATTTCAAATCGGAGATCTATTCGGCATATATCAGCAACAACATGTCGCAATGGAAAACTATTATTGACAGGATTAATTTAGTCAAACCGATGACTAATGAGCTCTTACTTGAGCTTGTAAACTACCAGTACGGATATATTGGATGGTGTGTGAGCAGTAAGATGGATGAAGAGGCTGAAAAGTATCTTGGGCTCGCTGAAAAGAATCTGAATATCCTGAAATCCAGAGATGCAAATTTGTCACTGGTAAATTCCTATATGTCTGCTTTTTATGGGTTTAAAATAGGATTGAACAAACTGAAAGTTGTGTTTCTTGCTCCAAAGAGTCTGGAGTGCGCCAGGGAGGCTGTACGACTGGATAGCCTGAACTATATTGGGTATGTGCAGTTCGGGAACATCGAGTTTTATACGCCTTCAGCATTCGGAGGATCCAAGAAAGAGGCTCTGGAGTTTTATCTGAAGGCAGAAAAAATCTTGGCAGGAAAAACCGTGGAGATCTACCACGATTGGAACTATCTAAGTCTGCTGACTGTAATCGCACAGTCATACTCCTATCTTGGCGATTCCTGATTCTTCGCTGAAGTTTCTGGAAAAAATTCTCAGGTTAGAGCCCGACTTTGTCTGGGTGAGAAATGAGCTCTATCCTCAGATATTAAAAAGGTCTGAAACTGTTAAACCCCCTCCGGTTTTATGAACCGGATCTGTATGCCCGCATAGAACATCCTTCCGTAATCGGGATATCCTATGACGGTCGAATATTTGACGCCAAGTAAGATTCCTGGTTCTTAAGTAGAATCCGAACCGGAATTTTTCCCCTGGTGGTATACCCTTCTGAATAATCAATGGTAAAATAATCACCCAGGGGCTGAGGACCGTCTGCAGGGTTTGCAAACCTGTCATTTTCAAACGGTGAAACATACTTGCAGATCAGACTGAAATCAAAACCTTTCTTAGACCCATAAAACCCGCCGCTTGTTATAAACACCGGGTTTTCCAGGTTTATGACCTTAACTTCATCCTCCCACATTACTGACTTCATAAGTGTAAAGTTTAGAAAGGGTTCAAATAATCTGAATAGTTCCGGGGAAAAAATTTCAAATTCGATCCCCGACTGATACTGATCGCGGTTAAGATATAACTCCCTGCGGATATTCGACTGAATATCAAGATAAGTTTCCCCGCTTAGCACTATTGCATCCTTCTGCAGAACGCCAAAAGCTGTGACTGTTATTTTGCCGGTATTTCCGAGCTTCCTGATTACTCCCAGGTCGAACTTATAACGGGTTTCATTGTCGGGTTCTGTCATATCTGTGTTTAAAGAGCCAATGGATGGCTTTATTTGTCCCGCTGCCGAATTAAGATGAATTGAGAGCATATTGTTAAAAAGGTAGGAAGCTCCAAAACTACCCTGGATATTAGCAGGTTCCCATTCGTCTGTAACAGGTGTGACATTTTTAAATTGTGCCCCATCACCTTCAATGTTGAAAGCTGCATAATCGTTGAGAAATGTTTTTGTCCATCGGATTCCCGCATCAAGCGTTAACGCTCCGAACCGGTGTTCATCGACAAGTACCCCTGACAGTGTCTCGGTATCGCAGCGTTTACCTGTGTAAAACCGTTTTCCGTTAGGAGCAACCCAATGATTGTATAATCCACCAAACCTCAATACATTCGAACTTGAGAGTGATAGAGACTGCATTAAATTTAGTCCCCATTCGGAATCTTTTTCGTTTGAGGCCGTACCCTTGACTTCATCGTTGAAAGTCGGATTTCGGGAAGAATAGAAGAGCTGAACCTCCGACGAATATTTTACGGAAGGCCGGTAGACCATTTTCAGATTGGATATAAGCGCCTTGTAGGGATCAAAATTCTGAATCATATCCCTGTATCGTTTATCGGCTGGTTCTTCTGCGATCCTAAGCTCTCTTTTACCGTCGAGCAGGAACAAGCTTCCATTGATCAGGAATTTAGCTGATGGCTGCCATTTGATCTGGGTGTAGAGATCAGTCATCGATTCCTTTGCGTGCTTTCCTTCCGGCCCGTCAGTTTTGTCATATCCAATTCCTGCAGCGTAGGAAAACTTGCCTATTTTGTTACCATTCGACAGATGTGTATGAAGTGTATTGTAAGAGCCATATTCTGTTTCAATATTTGTCTCTGATGCGGTATATTCCCTTGTCTTTATATTAATTAGTCCCGACAGGCCTGATAGTCCGGTCAGCAATGCCGCGCTCGACCGCACAATTTCAATCTCTTCGATATCGGAAGTTGAAAAGAAGTATGGCAATTCCTCAAATTCCTTTTGCCATACCCCATTAATAGCATAATCGGGATATGGATATTTCTGCCCCCTTACCGAGAAGAACTGCTTTACCTGCCTGCCACGAGTCTCGATCAGGGCTCCGGGTACAAAATTCATTGCTTCTACGACATTTGTCGATCCCTGTTTCCTTATCTCTGCAAATCCAATCTTACTCACCGATGGCAGCAGTGAATTAGGCTCCGTATATGGCTTTTCCATCAGGTTACGCGATTCAGTCCGGGCTCTGATGACCACTGAATCTATTTCAATTATTTTTTGAGACCCGGTCTGATTCTCCCCGTTCTGAGCATATAAACTGCCCGAAATGCAGAGAGTAAACAATAAGGAGGATAACCTTGAAATTTTTATGAGCGGTTTGTAATTTATTATCTGAAATAGATATTTGTATTTGATAATTGAACTTCCCATTATCTTTTTTTCGCTGGAATCAGCAGGTCTTAAATTTTAATGAATAATTTGTTTTTATACAGCCAGTAACAGAGATACCACATTGCAGCCCACAAACCCAGGCTGGCAATTACTCCTGTAGTAATTTCCCCGCCCCATGAGAATAGCAATTTGGCGAATGGAGTGATTATTTTACCTAACCAGGAGGCACCACCAGTGTGAAAGAACAGATAAATGAATATGCTGTTCATTCCCACAATAATGAAGAATTTCGATCCTTTGGCAAATTGTTTCTTAACGTCGATCAGCCAGTAGCTGAAGCAAAGTGCGAGTATGGTCCATCCCCCGCTGGCAAAAACGAATGAAGATGTAGCTATCTTCTTGATTATCGGAGTTATATTCAGAAGGTCCAGTGAATATCCTATTAAAAGAGCTGATACTCCCGCAATGATCAATATCTTAATTTTACTGCCGGATGATTTATCGCTCATCAGAAGCTTTCCGCATAATACTCCCCATACAGTATGGGCTGTTGTGGAAACAAAATTCAGGGTTGCCCATTCACTCGACTTTTCCACGCCCTCTATTGTATTGTTGAACCAGGCACCAAGATTCTCATAATTTACCCAGGGGTTATTAAATCCTTCAACAGGGAAAAATCTGTAAGCCAGATCTATGAGCAGCAGTATCGCAAGCGTGAAAATCAGCTGAAATTTAAAGCTCTTGTTCCTGATCAGGAAAGCGACAAGGTAGGTCACGGAAAGTTGTGCCAGGACATTCTGAAGCCGGAATACCAAATGTCCGGCTGAGGTAAAGTATAATGCCCAGCCGAAAAACAAAAGCAAAAAGGAACGTTTAAAGGCATGGAGTGTGATGGTCCTCGTACTGTCACCCTTTTTAATCCTGTTGGCTACAGCGAAAGGTATGGCAACACCAACTATGAACATAAAGAAGGGTTGTATCAGATCCCAGAAATGTAATCCATGCCATTCATGGTGGTCAAGCTGAGTGCCGAAGAATTGCATAATTCCGCTATCCATTTTAAGAAAATACGAATAGAGATGACTGGCTTCTCCGGCTAAGAGAAACATAGTAAATCCACGAAAGAAATCTACGGAAGTAATCCTTCCTGGTAAAGTAGAGTTTGCAGTTTGTGTATCAGTGTTCATATCGTCTGGGTTTATTCAGGTTAAAAATAATTAATTGAACAACATATTTTGAGTTTCTTATATTATTATTAATATTTTTGAGAAGATTCGACAAAGAATGAATCCAATCTATATTTTACTGAATGATTTGAACTCTGAAACAAGGAGATTATGAGAATATTTCTGTTATTTGTTTTCGTGTCTTTTTCCCTGGCATCGCAGGCGCAGTTTTACGACTGGCCAATGTGGCGATATGACTATAGCCGTTCTGCATCAACACCCGAAAAACTTGCCGACAACCTTTTCCTGCAATGGCAGGTAAAATACTCCCCGCGGGTACCGGTATGGGATGACCCGCTCAATCAAAACCTTATGCAGTTCGACAGGATATTTGAACCGATTGTGGCAGATAATAAAATATTTCTGGGATTCAACGACCAGGATAAAGTAATTGCACTTGATATAAATACAGGAAAGGAGTTGTGGCATTATTTTGCTGATGGGCCAGTGAGGATGCCCCTTGCTGCAAATAACGGGAAGATCTATTTCACAAGCGACGATGGTTTCTGTTATTGCCTGAATGCAGGAAACGGCTCTCTTGTATGGAAGGTATCTCTTGCACCGGCAGCTAATAAACTTCTTGGCAATAAACGTCTTATCTCTATGTGGCCGGCCCGTGGCGGAATCGCAATCAAAGACAATATCATTTATACCGCAGCCAGTATCTTTCCGATGATGGGGACATTTATTTATGCTCTTAATGCAGAGAATGGAGAAATAATATGGAAAAATGAAGGTACCGGCAGTAATTATATACTGCAACCACATAAATCTCCGGCATTTGCTGACGTTGCACCTCAGGGCACTTTTGCCATAAGCGGCGACAAGCTGCTGGTTGCAGGTGGCCGGTCTGTACCTGCTGCCTTCGATCTGAAAACAGGGGAGGAGTTGTATTATCAACTTGCTGAGAGCGGCAAAACCGGAGGGGCATTTACCTGTGGAAATGATAAGGTTTTCTTCAACCATCACAGGGAACGGATGACATTTATGTATGATTCTCAAACAGGTAAAAAGATTAAATCGGATGCCGGTGAGTATCCTGTTATTGATGGAGATACTATTTATTTCTCAGGACCAAACCTGACCGCCTCCCTGCTTGGCAGCAAAAACAGCCTGGAGTCTTTCTGGAAATCTGATTTTTCAGCAACAAATGATCTTATTAAGGCCGGCGATTGTCTGTATGCAGCTGACAGCACTGGTATTACATCAATAAAAATTATTGATAAGAGGCCGGTGAAGCAATGGAGCTTTGCCTCCCCGGCAAATATCGAACGTCTGGTTGCCTCTAACGGAAAGCTTATTGCTGTTACGGGCGACGGAAATATCATGGTATTCGGAAATACACCTGTTTCGTCCATAACATCTTATAAACAACCTGAAACGAAAATTGAAAACAGGTCAGGGTATGCGACTGAAATAATTGAGAGTTCAGGCATTACAAGTGGTTACTGCGTGATTTTCGGGACAAAGGATATTGAACTTTTAAAAGATCTTGTGGCAAATACAACTCTGACCCTTATTGCATATGATGATAATTTGCCGAGAATTAATTATCTCCGGGAGTACTTTGACGGGCTTGGCGTAAAATCCGACAGACTGAGTTTTCTGCCTGCCGGCAAATCCTTTCCGCTTTTGCCAAAATATTTCTCATCTCTTACAATTATAAATGATCTCACATTGGCTGATGTAACTGATGAGGAGGTTCTGAAATCTGTTTATGAGTCAGCCCGCCCTTTTGATGGAAAGATATGGATAAAGACAAAAGGGCGTGAGTATAAAAAAATTTCTCAAACCTTTTCAGTTCTAAGTATGCATGGTGCTGAATTCAAAAATGGTAAGGGTTATTCACTGATCTCAAGAAACGGTCCACTTGAAGGATCAGCCGACTGGACACATAACTATGGAGATATCGCCAACACAATTAAATCTGAAGATCAGGCAGTAAAAGCCCCGCTTGGCATTCTTTGGTTTGGAGGAAATTCGAATATGGATGTTCTTCCCAGGCACGGACATGGGCCGTCGGAGCAGGTGATTGACGGCAGGCTGATAATACAGGGCATAAACACTATCAGCGCCCGGGATGTTTATACCGGAAGACTACTCTGGAAAAAAGAATTTGAAAATCTCGAAAGCGATAACTGGCTGGTGTATTTTGATGAGTCGTATGACGAGGATAATCCGCTTGATCCGAAATACAACCAGGAACATATGGCAGGGGCAAATAGCAGGGGCACAAATTTTATTGCCACAAAGGAATATGTATACCTGCTTGAAGGGGATAAATGCCATCTTTTAGATATTACAAGCGGAGAACTAGAGAAGAGTTTTACAACAGGAGATGAAACAACAAGGAACCTTGGCTATATCGGCGTTTATGAAAACTTTCTTATTCTTGGAAATAACTTTTCAGATTATCCTGAGATCATTATCCCGGGGGAAAAGCCGGAAAATGTCAGGATGAGCAATTATGACGTGACTGCCAGCAGGGAACTTATTATCCTCGACAGATTTAATGGTAAAAGGATCTGGAGCGTTAAAGCCAATCACGGGTTTATTCACAACTCAGTAATTGTGGGCGATGGCTTGCTGTTCTGTCTTGATAAATTACCACAGAATCTTGAAACAAAGCTGAAAAGAAGAGGAGAAAGCCAGCCCTCAGGCTCAAGATTGGTTTATATTGATATAAAAACCGGAAACAAGGTATATGAGGGAACGAAGAATGTTTTCGGAACATGGCTCGGCTATTCTTCGGAACATAAACTTCTTTTACAGGCAACCAGGCCTTCAAAGGATATGCTTACCGGGGAAGACGGCAAAAGGATGATAGTTTATAAAATTCCGACTAATGAAATACTCTGGGATAAACAGATCACTTACGCCAATCCTCCAATCATTTCCAATGATAAAATTTACACCAATGGAGAAGGATTCTCTCTGCTGACAGGCGAACCTTTATATGAAAAAGATCTGATTACGGGAGAAGATATAAAATGGAACTTCAAGCGTGAATATGGCTGCGGAATTGTGATTGCCAGTGAACACCTTCTCACCTTCAGGTCAGCATCCGCCGGGTTTATAAATCTCGATGCCTTTGAAGGAACTGGCAGTCTAGGCGGATTTAAGGCAGGCTGCTCCGCAAACCTTGTGGTAGCGAATGGCGTCCTGAATTCACCCGATTATACCCGTACATGCCAGTGCCCGTATCAGAATCAGACCTCTCTTGCTTTCGTTAATATGCCCTGGATGAATTACTGGACAAACAGCAACTATAAATGGAGCGGGAAACCAATTAAAAATATAGGGCTGAATCTTAATGCTCCGGGCGACCGGACTTCTGATGAAAATATTCTGTGGCTTGATTTTCCGAATGTGGGCGGAGATCCTTCGGGAATTCCTGTCAGAATTGATACCATTGGCTATTATCTTGTAAGAAAAGATCCGATATCAGTAAACTCGGAAAAAACACAATGGATCAGTTCAAGTGCTGTCGGAGGTTTAAGATCCCTTGAAATTACCTTGTCAAAGGAAGAGATCATGCCTGCAGGGTACCTACAAAATAAGATTATATTTTTCAGAGCTTGAAAACAAAAAAAGAGGAGAGCGTATATTCGATGTAGCCATTCAGGGTAAAAAAGTGCTGGAGAACTTCGATATTGTAAGCGAGGCAGGCGGACAGGACAGGGAGGTGATAAAAACATTTACAGGTATTGCAGCAGGTAATACTTTGCGTATAGATATTGATCCTCAAAAAGGAAATACAATCATATCGGGCATTGAAGTTATTCGGGAAGGTTCCTCACAAATTCAGGCAAATGTAAAATGAGACCACTTTTCTACAGAATAATAATTCTTGCAGGCTTTTTAAGCCTTGCGTGCACAACCCGGGTGTCGGAATGGGTCTTGCTTAATGCTCTGCCTGAACAGTATTCGCTTATCTATTTTCATAACGATCCTCTTACGGAATCGGTAATCAGACAAAACAAGACTCTCGTAGAAAAAACTGAAAAAGCCAATATAGTGTTCAGGTCTGTGAGAAGGAAGGATATTAATGAACCCTTCTGGGGTTTGTATTATGAAGACAGACTTTTTTCAACTTATAAGAATGCAACTGAACTCAACAATCTTGCCAGCTCACCATTGAGGGAAAAAATTGCAGCAGAGCTGATGGCTGGAAAACTTTGCGTCATGGTTTACCTTAAAACTGATAATCCGGAAAAGGATGCAAGGGGAAGGGCCATTTTGCAGAAAGCGCTTGATTTATCTCCTTTTGGCAAGATTATAACTGTAACTGAGCTCAGCCGAAACAGTAAAGAAGAGGCACACTTTGCTTCCATGCTTCTTAATATTGAGGATGACCTTAAGTCGATACAGGAACCGATGTTATTTGGAGTCTTCGGAAAGTTCAAAGCACTGGAACCTCTTCTTGGCAAAGGAATTTCTGAAGAAAATATCAGGTTAATGATAGCTTATCTTACGGCTGAATGCAGCTGCCTGATAAAGGACGATCTCCCGGGAACCGACATTCTTTTTTCAGGCAGCTGGGATAATCCGGTACCTGCGCTTCTCAATAAGATTATAGACGAAAATCCGGCTCTCGGAAAATAGATGCAACAGGATACTCTTTTATATGATAGTTTGCAATACAGGCCTTTGCCAAAATGGCTTACCGATCAGAAGGAGGGCATTGCTACAATTCAACCGGTGAAAATTGAAATGAAGGAAGACAATTCACTTGGAATTTCTTTACTTGTTACCGCGGTAGTAATACTTTTAGCATTCATTATAGCAACAATATTAATTCTGAAAAAAAACAGGACCTATAATAATGAAAATGATAAAGCTGGTTTTTAAGGAGATGTGGTACAGGAGACTGGCTTCCCTGATCATACTTTTTGTCGTACTTATAGCAAGTTCCGTCTCGATAGCAATTTATACCCTGAGCAAGGCAAGTGAGGATGAGACACGAAAGATTATGAGGGAACAGGGCCTGAACCTCTATATTTTTCCAAAGGGAACAAATCTCATTGATTTCTATTCTGTGAATAATACAGGAACATTTCCCGACGACTATGTAGACGTTCTGGCTGAATCAAAGACCTTTGATGCTGTACGTCATCTGACAGGAATTCTGCAGGTCAGATATCCTGAATGGAAGGATTCAAACGGCTCAATTCACCAGATTGTACTCTTCGGCTATAAGGATGAAGCACAGCAGAAATATCTTCCGGCCCAGGAAATTATGGGTTTTGATGTAAAGAAGGGAACTGTTCAGGTTGGCTCAATTGTGGGAAAAAACATAAAACCAGGGGCACCCTTTATTATTACCGGAACCGATGGTAGGGAGTATAGTTTTGCTGTTGAGAAAATCCTTGATGAAGGGAAGGGTATGATGGATCAGGGTGTTTCCTTTTATCTTGAGGATCTGCAGCAGATACTGGGTATGCCAGGTCAGATAAACAAGATCGAGGCATCTGGGCTGCGTATGCAAGGATGGCAGGATAAAGAATGCCCGTAACCAGGTCCAGGCGATTTTTCCTGACCTTGAAGTTACTGAAATGAGCAGCATAGCCGATGCTCGTGAAAATCAAAGGTTGATGATGAACAAATACGGGGCTTTTATTATCCCTTTCATAATTTTCACCTCACTTCTTGTTTCAGGCCTGTTATTCTATCAGAACGTGAATTTGCGGCAGCACGAAATTGGTCTGCTTAAAGCATTAGGTAATAGCCAGGTTGAAATAATGTTCATGATAATTTTTAAGGCACTTATAATTGGTTTTGCAGGCGGATTTATTGGATTCTTCATCGGCAGCTATGTTGCAGAATATTTTGGAAAAGAGATTTTCAGATTTACGGCATCGAATATCAAGCCGGCATGGAGCCTTTTTTATTATGCCATTACACTTTTCCCCTTATTGCTTATGATTAGCAGCTGGGTTCCGGCTTTACTGGCAACAAGGATAGATGCTGCTGGAACACTGAGCAGGGAGTGAGGATGAGAAGGGAGAATGGGAGAATGGGAGAGGGGGAGAAAGGAGAAAGTAAGAAAGTAAAAAGTAAAAAGTAAAAAGTAAAAAGTAAAAAGTAAAAAGTAAAAAGTAAAAATAGGATATGGATTGAGCATACCGGAAATATTATGATAGATATTAAGAATGTTACAAAAAAGTATAAAAAGGGAGCTGAGGTTTATACAGCTCTTGAAAATGTTACACTCACGATTGAGAAGGGAGAATTTATTGTTTTGAACGGTGCCAGCGGTGCAGGAAAATCAACCTTGCTGAATTCAATAGGAGGACTGATTCATCCTACTTCCGGAGAAGTGTTATATAACGGAAAAAATATTTACAGGCTAAAGGAAAAAATGATTGATGAGTACAGGAAAAAGCATATAGGGTTTATGTTCCAGCAGTTTCATCTGATGCCATACCTTACTGTCTGTGAAAATATTAACCTGGCATGCTATGCAAAAGATCATTTTGTCAATATTGAAGGATACCTTGAGAATTGTTCATTGAAAGAACTCAGAAACAAATATCCTGATGAACTGAGTGTTGGTGAAAAGCAGAGAGTTGCTTTTGTCAGGGCCATAATTTCAGATCCTGTAATTCTTCTTGCTGATGAACCAACCGGAAACCTCGATCCTGATAACAGCAAAATCCTCATGAAACTAATTCATGATTATAATGGCAGAGGCGGTACTGTCATCCTCGTATCACACGATTCCCGGGCTTCAGAATACTCGACAAGACTCCTTATCCTTGATAAAGGAAAGATCCGGGATTGATCGCCGTTACACCCTTTGTCCGCCGAAGCCTTGCTTTGCCCGACGAAGCTTAATCGAAGTCGGTGGCGAAGGCGGATCACGCCGTTATACCTTCGCCAAGTCTGCAGTGTACACATTGCGCCATTGCGCCCTTGTGCCGTTACGCCGTTGCACCGTTGCGCCGTTGCGCCTTTTTAAGTATAAATACCCCTCTTTAAATAGGCTTTAATCATCTTTCCGAATTTTGATCAGTGAGTTACATTTGTGTGAAATGTATAACAGAACAAAGGCTGGCTGAAGATGGGAAAGCTCTACGAATTACTCTCAGAGGATATCCGTTTCGAAGAGGGACTGAATGCCTGTATGAACTGCGGAGTTTGTACTGCTATCTGCCCTGCTGCTGAATTCTACAACTATGACCCCCGGAAAATTGCCGACATTGTTCAGTCGGGAGATGAAGAAGAAATTCTTGCGCTGCTTAAATCTGAAACGATCTGGTATTGCGGAGAGTGCATGTCGTGCAAAACAAGGTGCCCCAGAGGCAATGCTCCCGGACTGATAATAATGGCATTAAGGTCACTGTCGCAGGAGCTTGGATATTTTGTTGAATCAGAGAAAGGACGACAGCAGCTGGCAATAAAAAGAACAATCGGTGACTGGATTCTAAACACCGGTTATTGCGTTTATCTCGACGGGATAAGCACGGCAATGCATCCTGAGCAGGGTCCGGTTTGGGAATGGGTTCAGGACAATAAGGCTGAACTGCTGAACCGGCTTGGCGGCAATTATAAGGGCGATGGACCGGGAATCTTGAGGAAGATCCCTGTTGAGACTCTGGCTGAACTCAGGAAAATATTTGAGGTCACAGGAGGACTCGACAGATATGAAAAAATAGAATCGTTCTCAAAATTAAAGGCAGAGGAGATGGATCTTGAACTCGATGATGGGATGGACAATGAATATGTCAGCCACATATATACAACAAATAACGATACTCATACAAGGCAATAAAAACCGAGAAATGAAACAGGAAGGGAAAAAAGCCATCTGGAGCGAATATCAGAAAGAGATAGCTGATGATAAATACTTTTATGTAAGGAGCTGCATAAGACAGAACTTCTTCCCGGGATCAGAAGTAGCCTTTCTGAGAATAATGCGTGATGTTCTGAAGAAAGATGTTTATGAACACCCCTGTCATACAACATGTTCAGGTATTGGTTACCATGGAGATGTGGTACCTGTCGACACAGCAATGACTGTGGTTGCCCGCCAGTTTGCCCTGATGACCGAAGCCGGTTATAAAAACTACGTTCCTTCCTGTATCACCTCTTTTGGTCTGTATACTGAAATTATGGATACCTGGCACCATTTTCCGGAGGTTGAAGAGAGGGTTAGAAAACACCTTAAAAATGCAACAGGGAGGGAATTTGAGATTCCTCAAAACCTTGCTCATGCAAGTGATGTAATATACAAATTCAGGAAAGAGATTGCTGCCCAGGCAAAGTACAAACTTATAAACAAGAATACAGGAGCTCCTTTAAAGGTCGTTGATCATATCGGCTGCCACTATTCAAAAATGTTCCCGTCGAAAGGAGTAGGAGGAGCCGAATATCCGTATGTTCTTACAGGTATGATCGAAGAGTGGGGAGGTGAGGTAGTCGACTATCCTGAAAGAAGGCATTGCTGCGGCTTTGGATTCAGGCAATATCTTATACAGGCTAACAGAGGATACTCCGTTGCCTGCTCAAAAGAGAAATTTGAGTCGATGAAACCTTTCAAACCTGATATGATAATTACAAACTGTCCGGGATGCCCGATGTTTCTCGACAGATGGCAATATGTTATTAACGAGATGGAAGGAACCAGGTATGGGCAGAATGGTGAAGGAATACCGGTTTTTACATATGAGGAGGTAGCAGGACTGGTTCTCGGATTTGATCCGTGGGACCTTGGCTTGCAAATGCATCAGACCGATTGTGAACCTGTTCTTGATAAAATGGGAATTGATTATTCGCCTGAGGAAAAATATAGTACAGAGATAAATACCGGTGTTGCTCATAATTATAGTCTGATAAATGTATAAGACAGATGAGTAAGCATGTGGTAGTGATTGGAGGAGGTCCGGCAGGTCTTGAGTCAGCAGGTCAGCTTGCAAAGTCAGGTTTCAATGTCAGCGTTATTGAAAAGGAAGGAAAGACCGGAGGACATGTAAACGACTGGTATAAATTATTTCCCGACAGACGCGACAGCGGAGAAATACTCAGTTATCTCCAGAACATATCACAGAATGACAGGATCCGGTTACTCACAGGAACAACTGTGATGGAAATCAGCAGGAAAAAGGGCCTCTTCAGCATAGTCACTGATAAGTCGGAAGAATTATCAGCCGATGCTGTTATTGTTGCTTCGGGCTTTGACCTTTTCAGGAGTGAGAGAAAAGAGGAGTATGGCTATGGGATTTATGATAATGTAATTACTTCTGCCGATCTGGAGAAGATGTTCAGGAATGGCACTATTGCAATGAATAACGGAAAAACCCCTCAGGTTGTTGGTATAGTCCATTGTGTCGGTTCTCGGGATGAAAAAGTTGGAAATTTCTACTGCTCGAAGCTTTGCTGTGTTACAGCTGTAAAGCAGGCCATAGAGATCAGGGAACATATTCCTTCATCGAGGGTATTTTGTTTCTATATGGACATGAGGATGGGCGGTGCTTATTATGAAGAGATATACAGGGAAGCACAGGAGAAGTGGGGGATTAATTTTATACGAGGAAAAGTATCTGAAGCAGGAGAAACTATCGGGAACAGGATTGTAGTTAAGGTGGAAGATACCCTTGCAGGCCGGCCGCTTAAAATGGAACTGGATATGCTTGTGCTTATGGCCGGAATGGAGATGTCGGAAGGCGGAAGAAAGATAGCTGAACTGGGAGGCCTTGCTACCGGCGAAAACCGGTTTTTTGCTGCTACAGATCATCATTATGGAAGTAACAGAAGCAATCTCGGGGGGTTGTTCTATGCAGGGACCTGTACTGCTCCAATGAACATTACAGACACAATTTCACATGCCCGGGCTGCTGTGTCGGAAGTGATGGATTATCTGAGAAACGGAAAGAGCTGAGATGAAAAAATTCGGTTACACCATTTCCAGGGGACGTCAGATCGACTATGATTCCAACGACAGGAAGGTGGCAGATTATATCCTGGAGCGGGAACCAAGCCTGAGATCATGTATTGAATGCGGTTGCTGCTCAGCTACATGTACCACAGGAAATCTTGTAAAGTTCAGCCTCAGAGAGCTCCATATCCTTATCAAGCGCGGGGAGAATGATCTTGTCAGGGAGAATATGAAGAAATGCATGCTGTGCGGAAAATGCACACTGGTTTGTCCCCGCGGGGTAAATACCAGGAATGTGGTTGTACTTGCAAAAGAGGCATTCCGAAAATTTGACAACTATGCAATTTGATCCCTTTATAATTCCATTCAATCTTGGACTCTACTTCATAATCTCCTATGTTCTGGTGAGGGGAGTGATATGGTTCCGCGATCTTTCCAGACCCGACAAGCTCAGGCTTCAGAGAGGATTTTTTGGCAGAGCTTTTGGCCAGAGCCTAAAAGATATTTTCATGGAGAGCCTCATTCACAGGAAGATACTCAAAACAAATTTCAGACTTGGTTATATGCATATGAGCCTTGCCTTTGGCTGGTTCCTTCTGATCTTTTTAGGTACAATTGAGGCTGATATCTTTGGGGAGAAGCATCTCAATGCACCTTACAAAGCCATATTCTTTAAGTTTTTCAATCCAGAGCACGGCCGTTCGGGATTTGAGGCCTCATATGGTTTTCTTATGGACCTCGTGCTGGCTTTCATATTGTCAGGACTTTTTCTCGCTGTTTTTAAAAGATTCTATTCGAGGGTTGTAGGGATGAAAAAGACCACAAAGCTTAAGCTTACCGACAGGATAGCACTTACTGCTTTATGGCTTATTTTTCCCAGCCGTCTGCTCGCTGAGAGTTTTACGAGCGGCGCTTATGGCACCGGCAGTTTCCTCACCGGATCGCTGGGGTCACTTCTGGCCTCATTTCTTCCTGCACAGCAGATGGCTTATCCTTTCTGGTGGTTGTACTCCCTCTCACTCGGGACATTTTTCTTCTTACTCCCGGTGACGAGGTATATGCACATACCGACTGAGCTTTTCCTGATCTTCATGCGGAATTCAGGCATCAGAACAGGTGATAAGGCAGGCACATATTCGGAAGTTGAAACATACTCATGTTCTTCGTGCGGGATATGCATTGATGCATGCCAGCTCAATTTCTCAGCTGGTATTACAAATATCCAGTCAGCCTACCTGATGAAAGCTATTCGTAATAATGATGACACCTCAGAAATAGCACATAATTGCCTTATGTGCGGCCGTTGCGATTCAAAGTGCCCGGTGGGCATCGAACTCTCTCCGATAAGGATGATACAACGCAGGGCAGGTGAACAGGGAGAAGATTTCAGGAATATTTACCGGGGATATTTCCGCGATCACCAGCAAATTCCATCCTCAGCAAAGGCTGTCCCGCTGACTTATGATTTTCTGCCAAAGAATGATCCTGGAAAAACCGAACTTATCTATTTCGCAGGTTGCATGACCCATCTTACGCCCTCAATTAAAAAGTCAATGGTCAGGATTCTCGATGCTTCAGGGATTAACTATTCATTTCTCGACAAAGATGGCGGCGTTTGCTGTGGACGTCCCCTTATGCTTGCAGGTAATGACAGGGAGGCCAGAGAACTTATCAATTTTAATTCTGAGCTTATACTGAAATCGGAGGCTAAAACACTTGTTACCTCATGTCCGATCTGTTATAAGGTTTTCAGAGAGAGCTATTATCTTGATGTAGAGGTGCTTCATCACTCACAGTTTATTAAAAATCTGATTGATGACGGCAGCTTGAAGCTGAGTTTTCTCAGAAAAAAAGTTGTATATCATACTCCGTGCGACCTCGGAAGAGGGTCCGGTGTATATGACGAGCCAAAGGATGTACTGTCACATATATCGAGGCTTGAGAAAAGCATGTTCGAGGATGAGAATTCACTTTGTTGCGGCGGTAGCCTCGGCAATATGAAGATCAGTCAGAGAAAGAAGCACTTAATAGCAACTGACGTTGCCAGGGAACTGACCAGTAGCAAACCTGATATTGTTGCCACTGCCTGTCCTCTCTGCAAAAAGACAATTGCTGCAGCCACAGATACCAGAGTTGCAGATATAGCTGAATTGGTATCAGAGGCTCTGATACTGCCATCCTTTACTGTGGAAAATTCTTTAAAACCAACACTCAGCCGGGAAACTGCAGGTATTAATTGAATCTGTGTTTCTTTGTTTCTTTGTTTCTTCTGTCTTCCTTCTTCACTCGACTTCGGTCTTCGGTCTTCGGTCTCCCGTCCTACTTCCTGATCATTTAGTCAAAAACCTTTAAAAAAACTGAATATTTTCTGAAAAAAAGGAAGATTGGATTTATTTTTGCAGAATAATATCTTTTATTATAATGAAGCAGGCAATTTTTCGTTTAAATGTTAAGTAATTTAGAATTTCCAACAATGAAAAAGATGAGAACAGATTTTTTGATGAGTCTGATAGCAGCCGGGGTTCTCCTTTTAAGTTCATGCGGCAGGGATGGGAAACCAGCCACGGAAGCAACCTCCTCAGGTACAAATAGTGTTAGGCAAGAGACAAATGGCACTATTTCATTGCTTGTTGAAAACGCAGCATGCTACAGCGATGAGAATGATCCATCAAATAATACAGCCGAGTGGAACGTATTGTTGAAGAAAGCAGGACGGTTTGATGTCTGGCTCTCGAGCGCAACAAAAGACACCAACGATTTAAAGTATGCAAGATCCGTTAAGCTTAGCTTTCATGACAAGAGTCTGGAGGCAATGCCTGAATGCGATAAAATAGTCCTTGACGCAAAGGATGTCACCCTTCCCTTTTTCAGGGCGGACTCCTTCATAGGATCATTGTACATACAGGATACAGGACTGGTAAACGTTCAGGTTATAAGTGACAGGATTATTCCTGCCGGATTCAAAACTGAAGCAAATCCATCAGAGGCAGATACAAGGCTTCTGTCGATTGTTTTAACTCCGACGGTCCGCTGATTCCACCCACTCCCTTGCATTGACAAATGCTTTTATCCAGGGCGTGACATCTTCACTTTTTCTGTCAGCGGGATAATACCCGCACTGCCACGGGAAATATGCCCTTTCGAGATGCGGCATCATAATAAGGTGACGCCCATCCTCTGAGCAAAGCCCTGCTGCATCATAATCGGAGCCGTTCGGATTGGAAGGGTAGGTGTGATTGCTGTATTTAAGGGGAATAATATATTTGTCCTCTCCGTATGGGAGTTGAAATTTACCCTCTCCATGCGCTACCCAGATCCCAAGTTCCATACCTGCCATATTACCCAGCATTACAGAGTTGTTCTGCTGAATTTTCACACCGAGAAATCCTGATTCGAATTTTTGAGATTCATTGCGGAGCAGTCTGGGTTTTTTCTCATGTGAAGTATATATCAATCCCAGTTCCGCCATGATCTGGCATCCGTTACAGACTCCAAGCGAAAGAGTATCTGAACGCTTGTAAAAATTCTCAAGAGCCGTTCCTGGCCTTCTCATTGTACCTGAAGGCACCTGCCCAGCCTTTGGCAGAACCCAGAACATCAGAGTTTGAGAAGCCTCCGACAAAAACGATCATGTTTATATCTTCAAGAGTCTCACGACCCGATATCAGATCTGTCATGTGTACATCCTTGACATCAAATCCTGCCAGGTAAAGTGCATATGCCATCTCCCTGTCTCCGTTTACTCCTTTTTCCCTTATAATTGCTGCCCTCGTACCTGATTTTTCTCTCCGCTCAGGAGAAATGCCGAGAGATTTCAGGCTGCCTTCGAACCCGGAAAAACTAAAATTAAGCTCATGATTCCTGAAATTTTTGTATCGCTCCATTGCCTTTTCAGGTCCTGACTGGCGACGATCGAGCAGGTAGGAGGTATGGAACCATTTATCGCGCATCATGTCTATATCGATGACAAACTTTGATGCACCGTTAGTGATGAAAAGTGATCTCTCCTTAATGGGATGGCCAAGAGAGAAATATGAAATTTCATTTTCAAGGAGGATCTCTGCTACTTCATTCTCATCTCTGACCTGGATAATTATACCCGGATTCTGGCTGAAGAGAACCCGTGCGGTATCGCTTTCATTCAGAGCCGAAGTGTTAATTGCAATACCTCCCTGAGTGTTGGAGAAACACATCTCAAGAAGGGTGGTGAACATGCCGCCTGCTGAAATATCATGCCCTGCAAGTACCCTTCCTTCAGCAATAAGTCCCTGGATTGTATTAAAGACATCAGCAAAATAAGCAGGATCCTTCACTGTAGGCACTTCATCACCGACCCTGTTCAGGATTTGCGCAAAACTGCTTCCTCCAGGTTTCAGCTTATCGCTGCTCATATCAATATAGAGGAGACTTGTGTCGGGGTCATTAACTATGACGGGCTCAACTATTCTTCTTATGTCGTTTATTTCTGCAGAAGCTGATATGATCACTGTTCCGGGAGAATATACAACTTCAGAACCATACTTCTGTGTCATGCTGAGGCTGTCCTTACCAGTGGGTATATTTATCCCCAGAGCTATTGAAAAGTCGCTTGCGGCTTTAACAGCTTCATAAAGCCTTGCATCTTCACCCTTGTTTTTGCATGGCCACATCCAGTTGGCCGAAAGCGAAACTCCTTTTAGTTTTTCTGTAAGAGGGGCCCAAATGATATTTGTAAGAGCTTCAGCAATCGAAAGGACCGACCCAGCCGCAGGATCTGACAAGACCTGCAGCAGGAGCATGGCCTATTGAAGTTGCCATCCCTTTTTTACCCCTGTAGTCAAGTGATATCGCTCCCAGATTGTTTAGCGGAAGTTGCAACGGACCTGCGCATTGTTGTTTTGCAAGCCTTCCGGTCACAGACCTGTCGACTTTATTCGTCAGCCAGTCTTTGCATGCCACCTCTTCCAGTTGAAGAATCTGAATCCCGTATTCCTCAATTTTCTCACTATCATAACTCAGCTCTGCGAATTTATGTCCGTCAGCCACATCATTCATTACCGTTTTTGGCGGAGTGCCGAAGAGTGATTCCAGTTCGATATCTATTGGCTTTTCTCCTGTAAGAGGATTAAAAAGAGTAAACTGCATATCTCCTGTTACCTCTCCTATGATATACATCGGAGCTCTTTCCCTTTCAGCAATTCTTTCAAGAAGTGCAACATCCGCCCTTTTAATAACAAGGCCCATTCGTTCCTGCGATTCATTGCCTATTATCTCTCGAGCCGAGAGCGTCGGGTCACCGACAGGAAGCTTGCTTATATCAATCTTCCCTCCTGTAGCCTCGACCAGTTCTGACAGACAGTTAAGATGGCCTCCGGCTCCGTGATCGTGTATCGAAACAATCGGGTTGGTTTCCGATTCACTCAATGCCCTTATAGCATTATAGACTCTCTTCTGCATCTCGGGATTTGCCCTCTGTACTGCATTAAGCTCGATTGAGCTGTCGAAGATCCCGGTGTCAACGGAAGATACTGCTCCACCGCCCATGCCAATCCTGTAGTTGTCACCTCCAAGTAAAACAATGAGATCGCCCTTTTGAGGGACTGATTTTTCGCTGTCTTTCTTTCTGCCTGTTCCGATTCCTCCGGCAAGCATAATTACTTTATCAAAACCGAATTTTTTCTGGTTTTCAAAGTGCTCGAAGGTGAATACCGAGCCGCAGATCAGAGGTTGACCAAACTTGTTTCCGAAATCGCTTGCCCCGTTTGAAGCCTTTATCAGAATATCTTCCGGTGTCTGGTACAGCCACTTTCGCTCTTTGGTTGCTTTCTCCCATGGGCGTGCTCCGTCAGGCCTTGGATAGGAAGTCATATAGACAGCTGTTCCGGCTATCGGGAAAGCGCCTTTCCCTCCCGCAATCCTGTCTCTTATTTCGCCTCCGGTACCTGTGGATGCACCATTGAATGGTTCAACAGTAGTCGGGAAGTTATGCGTTTCAGCTTTAAGCGATAGTACTGATTCAAAATCTGTTATTTTAAAGAAATCGGACTTGTCTTGTGTGGCAGGGGCAAACTGTTCAATTACAGGTCCCTGTGTGAAGGCGCAATTATCCTTGTAAGCCGAAACAACACTGTTTGGATGTGTCTTTGTGGTCTTTTTGATAAGCTGGAACAGGGTGGATTCTTTCTCTTCACCACCGATTATAAATGTTCCATTGAATATTTTATGCCTGCAATGCTCCGAGTTAACCTGTGAGAAACCAAAAACTTCACTGTCGGTAAGTAAGCGTCCGATTTTCTTGCTCAGGTTCTCAAGGTAAATAATTTCTTCAGCACTAAGTGCAAGTCCCTCATTGGCATTGTACGTTGCTATATCGTCGATGTAAATGAGAGGATCAGGCAGCTTGTCAACTGTGAAAATATTCTGATCCAATCCTTTGTACAGCGACTGGAGCATCGGATCGTGATGTTGCCTGCCCGGAGACTGGTGGAATTCTTCTATGCGCTTTATTCCGGGGATGCCCATATTCTGGGTTATCTCTACTGCATTGGTGCTCCATGGAGTGATCATCTCTTTCCTCGGCCCAATGAAAGTACCTTCGAGAGTTTCATTGTGTATCAATTCTGCCTCTCCAAAAAGCCAGAGCAGCTTTTCAATCTCTTGTTCGGGGAGCTTTTCTTTAGTTCCCACTCCGATTATGCTCTTATTGCCGGTACTGAAAAATAGGATCATTTTGTTAATGTAATATATTGATAATTAATTATATGTAAAAGAATATGGGTCTTGCTATTTTCACTCGTAAATATAATTCAACTTTTAAGAATTTCCTAAGTGTCCGCTAGCTATGTAATATCTTCACAATTAAGTAACACTTAATATTACGAATTCTCCCCTCCTTTTGAAGGAGGGGTGGTCAGCCGACGTAAGGAGGATGGCCGGGGTGGTTGATTAGTTTCTTTTAATCCGCTGCGGACCAGGAAAGCCTCAATCGTCGGTTCCTGTCCCCGGAACTTCCTGTACAGATCCATCGGTTTTTCAGTTCCCCCTTTTTCAAGAATATTCTTCCTGAACGACAATGCCACTTCCCTGTTGAATATGCCTTTTTCCGAAAACAAGCTGAAGGCATCCGCATCAAGCACCTCAGCCCATTTATATCCATAATAGCCAGCAGCGTATCCTCCCCCGAAAATATGTCCGAAAGAGGCGCTTAGATTAGTTCCGTCTACCTTCGGAAATAATTCTGTCTTTTCCATTGCTTTAGATTCAAAGAGCGAGATATCTGCATCAACAGGTTCGGTGATGCTGTGCCATGACATATCGAGAAACCCGAAACCAAGCTGCCTGAGGCAGGCATATCCCTCATTGAAGGTAGAGGCATCTTTGATCTTTCTGATGAGATCATCAGGTATAGTTTCACCTGTTTTATAATGCGAAGCCCATTTGTCGAGCCACTCCTTTTCATATGCGAAGTTTTCCATGAACTGCGAGGGCAATTCAACAAAATCGCGTGCTACATTTGTCCCTGAAATACTTTCATACGTGCATGCCGAGAGTATTCCTTGAAGAGCATGCCCGAACTCATGAAGGAAGGTAGTAAGTTCATTGAACGAAAGGAGAGAGGGTCGCGATGCAGTGGCCCTTGTAAAATTTGCAACTATGGATATCAGAGGCCTGACGTCTTTTTCTGAGTCCTTGCTCTGCTCCCTGTAACTTGTCATCCAGGCTCCTCCATTCTTGCTTCTCCTGGGATGGTAGTCGATATAGAGCAATGACAGAAATGTGTTGTCAGAGTCATAGACCTCGTAAGTTTGCACCTCGCTGTTATAAACAGGAGTATTGGTGTTTCTGACAAATCTGATACCATACAGCGAACCCGCCAGATCGAATATGGCAGCCTGAACTTTATCGAGACTGAAGTAGGGCTTTAGAATTTCATCGTCGATCTGAAATAACTCTTTCTTCAGCTTTTCAGAATAGTATGCCCAGTCCCATCGTTCAATATCGCCCGTATGACCACATTTTTCAGCGAATTTTTTTACTTTTTCGAAATCACGTAAAGCTGCAGGTTCTGATGCAGTATGTAATTCTCCCAGGAATTTTACAACCTTTTCAGGATCTGAAGCCATCCGGTCGCCAAGTATCATCTCAGCGAAGCTTCCGAACCCCAGTATTTTAGCAAGCTCGAGCCGGAGATTGGCAATTCTCAGGACATTCGACCGGTTGTCGGAATTATTTCCCCTGAAGGCACGGGATGCATATGCCCTGAACATTTTCTCACGAAGCTCTCTTTTCCCGGAATACTGCATGAAGGGGACATATGAAGGAAAATGCAGGGTAAATACCCATCCTTGCATTTTCCTTCCACTTGCTTCTGCTGCTGCCATTTCGATTATCGACGAAGGCAGACCTGCAAGATCAGACTCCTCTGTAATATGCAGTTCAAATGAGTTAGTTTCATTAAGCACATTCTCCTCAAATCTCAGTGAGAGCGTTGCCAGTTCTTCTGAGATCTCCCTGAAGCGGACTTTCTTCGCGGGGCTTAGCCCTGAGCCTCCAAGAATGAAGCTTCTGTATTTCCTCATGGTAAGCTCAAGCTGTTCAGATGTAAGAGCTGCACCGGCTCTTTTTTCATAAACAGCCTTCAACCGGGCAAAAAGCTTTTCATTCAGTGTGATATCATTTGAGAAGCGTGTCAGGAGAGGGGATACATCCTGGGTAACTGCCTGCAATTCATCACTTGTTTCTGCACTGTTAAGATTGAAAAGAACAGAGGTGATCTTTCCCAGACTGTTACCTGCCCTTTCGAGCTGCTCCACAGTGTTGGCAAATGAAGGAGCGTCGCTATTATCAGCGATTGAGCTTATTTCTTTCTCAGCTTCTTTAATAGCCTTTTCAAGAGCAGGCCTGAAATGAGAAGGTTTTATTCTGTCAAAAGGGGGTGCTCCGAATGGAGTTTTCCATTCCCCTGTAAGAGGATTCTTCCCTGGTCTCTTTTTACTTTCCATCCTGATATCCGCCTTCCTCTTCATCCTCATCCTCATCCTCATCCCCGCCAGTTGCTCCCGCATATTTTGCAGGGTATGGAGTGTTGCCTTTTGCTGAATACCAGAGTATTCTGTTCAGCAAGTCATCGTTTCCGGCATCAACGCCATCGAACTCCGGCAGCATGCTCTTTTTAGCAAAATAAAGTGCCCGGCCTTTAAGATCTGCAACAGGAGCATTCATCTCATCCAGTGGGATCCTGTTGGGGACTGAGATATAGGGTGTCAGATCAGGTTTTGAACCGAAACAGTCAAACATAGGATTTGCAATCGCATCCTGAATGTTCATGGGTGGCATTCCAAGTATCTGTTCAATAGTTCTGATCATAGAAGGCTGAGTGTAATAGGTGCTGTTTACAGTTTTTAACCTGGAATAAGGACTTACTACAAGGCTTACTGTCCGGTAAGCAGAGACATGATCAAATCCTCCCTGCGAATCGTCCTCGACAACAAAAATAACTGTGTTTTTCCAGAACCTGCTTTTTGAAAAGGCTTCCACAATGCGTCCAAGTGCCAGATCATTGTCTGCAACCATCGCCCTTGGTGTCGGATATCCCGGCCTTGTACCTGCAGTGTGATCATTCGGCAGGGCAATAATCATAAGGTTCGGCAGCTGCTCGCCGGGCATCTCTTCATAGCTCTTCAACTCCTTTATCAGGTCATCTGCTCTCATTACATCTGAGAACTCATGACTCCCGTAGGAAGGATATGTCTGGCTAAGTATTGCCTTAACAGGTTCAATTGTAGTATGGTTATAGAATTCTACCTTTTCGCCGGCAAGATATTTCTTATAAATATCCGTCCATTTTAACTTATTGTCGAGAACCGGTTCTGCTGCCTCACCATAAATTCTGACTGACTTACCATGTTTCAGGGCATTGTCCCAGAGGAATCCTGTTGGAGCATATGCCATTGCATCATACAATACATGAGTATAGCTCCGGAACCATGCCCTCATGTTCTTTTCGATATAATCTGTTACAATTGAAGCATCTGTCCACATATGCCCTTCAGCCGAACACTTGCCTGATACCATGAAATTATCGAGAAGAATGAATTCTTCTGAAAGTTTATGAGTATTGGGAGTTATTTCTTCTCCGTAAATACACAGGCCCGGATCGCCTTTTCCCTGTTTCATATCACCAAGGATCTGGTCATAGGTCCTGTTCTCCTTTATTATGTACAGAACATGTTTGAAGACCGATGGTTCACCAATCCGGTCAGGTACCGGTTTTGGCTCAATCCCTTCACGCGGTTTTTCCCTGGCTGCTGTTGCTCTTGCCAGATCATTCAGAGCAATAACGGTGTCGGTATATGCCTTCAGAGCTCCATTTGCAGGAATCGGGATTGCCGAAACAGAGGCCATCATTATGTGGGAGTTAAAAATAGGGTTGTCAGTTTCCTTCACTCTGATTTCTCTTATGGCTCCATAAGCTTCCAGGTTGCATACATAGAGGAAACCTTTCTTCATCACAGAGATTGCAGAAGGATAGGCACCGGTAGGGATGAAACCCGTAACAATGCTCTCCGCTGCCTTACCCGTAGTGGAGGCCAGTTTTCCGAGGCTGATAACTGCAAGGGCATTATCCATGCCATTTGCCACATAAAGAATCTTGTTGTCAGTTGAAAGTGCCAGTCCATTCGGTGAATCTCCGAAATATGGATTAATTGCCGGCTGAAGCCTGACACTGATTGTCTCACTGATATTATCAGTTTTTGTATTGATTACCGAAACATTATCGCTGTTAGAGTTTGTTAAATAAATAAAGCGGCCTTTCTTGTCGCTGATTATTTCGTTAGGATGCAGGCCAACTAATATCTCCTTAATAATTTTACCTGTCACAGGATCAATTACTGTAACTGTTCCTTCCCTCGTTGCACCTCCGGCCGATTTGTTATCAACCCTTGCAAGGCCCCATGGTATGCCGGCAACATCTTTGTCGCCGGCTTCGGGGTGCCGGCCTGCCCAGTTGGTTACATAGATCTTTCCGGCAGCCCTTGCGATTCCGTATGGAGCTACCCCCGGATCGGCGATCCATATTGTGTCGCCGGTATTAAGATCCTGTTTGATAAGCATATTATTGCCATTCAGGACAACATAGAGAAATTCTCCGTTTATTTCCTTTGAGATAAGGATCTCATTAGGAATTGCAAGATTGGCCTCTTCCTTTGCAAGGTATTCGAATATACGGTTGAATACTGCTGTTTTTCCGTCCCAGACCGCCGAAGCAACAAAAGATCTGCCGCTTCCAATTACGCTCCAGAAAACCTCCTGTATGCCACCGGTAACATGCCAGGTTATCCCGGAGTATGTGTTCAGACCATTTGCCAGAAGCTTTTCTGCATTATTAAGCAGTTGAGCTTTTACTTTATTGTCCGCAGTACTGATAAAGACGATGCTTGTTCTCTCCTGCACTGCAAGCCACTTTCCATCGGGCGACAGAGCTGCATCAAGAGCATGGTTCTCCATATTCGGACAGTCCGAATACAATCTGTTCACCGGCAGGCTGGATAAGCCTGTTGTAAGGCAACTCAACCTGTTTTGGATATTGTATTTGCGGAGCAGCAGGAACCTGGGCGAACGACATGTTGCAAACCAGGGCAAAAGTTGCAGTATAAATAAGATGAAGCGATTTCATAATATTTTGGTTTAAAGTAAGTTTCAGAAAAAAAGGCTGTCCATAACCGGGCAGCCTTTTCCTTTATTATTTCAAAACGGAAGATCACTCAATTCATCATTCTCCGGGGGAATATCCTCAAGAGTTGTATTTGAAGAATGGTTCTGCTCGCGTCCCTGAGCCTGACTTCTCTCAATCTTCCAGGCATCGAGGTTCGTAAAATAGTTTACTTTGCCATCGCGTTCCCATTTATTCCCTTTGAGGTTGAATGAAATTTTAACCTCCTCATTCATGAAGGATTCATTTATGAGATCGCACTTATCCTGGACAAGCTGAAACTTAATATAGTCTATAAAAACAGCAGATCCGCCTGTCTCCTTCTTCTCGATGACAAACTCCCTTTTTTTGAATTTATCACTAACCTGGTTAACAGGAGATATGTCAATTATTTTTCCTGTAATTTCAAATGCCATTTAGTCCTGGTCTTTATGAATTGTTATTTTCTCAATTTTATCACCCTGTCGGATTGCATCGATAACATCCAGACCTTCATATACTTTTCCAAAGCAGGTATGCTGCCTGTCGAGATGTTTTGTATTGTTTCTGCTGTGGCAGATGAAGAACTGCGATCCGCCGGTGTTTCTTCCTGCATGTGCCATCGACAGAACTCCTCTGTCGTGGTACTGGTTTCCTCCGGTTAACTCGCAGTTGATCTTATATCCGGGTCCTCCGGTTCCAACCCGGGGATCGCTCATGTCTTTTGAAAGAGGACATCCGCCCTGTATCACGAAATCCGGAATAACCCTGTGAAATGCAAGCCCGTCGTAGTAACCCTGTTCAGCTAGTTTGACAAAGTTGCTGACAGTTGCAGGAGCATCCTCTTCGAAAAAGGTGACTTTCATTGTACCTTTTACGGTCTGAATTTCTGCAGTCATAAAATTATTGTACTATTTCAAGAAGTTCAACTTCGAAGATAAGAGTAGAGTATGGCTTAATAACTTCACCAGCCCCGGTTGCTCCGTAAGCAATTGCTTCAGGAAGACAAATTCTGAATTTAGAACCAACTGGCATAAGCTGCAATACTTCTGTCCATCCGGCTATAACACCTGAGACCGGGAATTGTGCAGGCTCATTTCTTTTAATTGAAGAATCAAATTCGATTCCATCAATAGTAGTTCCGACATAATGAACTTTAACTGTGCTTTCAGCTGTGGGTTTCGGGCCGGTTCCCATTTTGATAACTTCATATTGTAGTCCGCTGGTCGTAACCGTAACACCCGCTTTAGTTTTATTTGTGGCAAGATAAGCTTCGTTGGCAGCAATATGATCAGCATAAGTTGTCTTGTTGAGTTCAGCCTGTTTTGCAGATCTGGCAACTTCTCTTTCGTTGATATATGCCATAATAAAAGCACGTGCAGCTTCATCATCCATGATAGGTTTTGCATCTTTACCGTCCTGCATGGCTTTAGCTACGATCAGAGGTTCCAGATTAAGACTATCGTTCGTAAGTGCATTATAGTTAACAATCCCGAATGCATAGGAAAGAGAATCTTCTTTTGTTGAAATTTTTGCATTTTTTAAAGCGCTCTTTGCACAAGAGCCAAGCATTAAGGCTATTACGCCAATCATAACAATGAATACCTTGATTTTCATACGATACATTTTTAATTTTTAAAATTTCCGCTAAGATAATACTTTGAATAGAGTAAAAAAGCCATAGTGCTTTTTATTTTACTTTTTTACTGCTCTGATTATATGCCTTTTCCCGGGAGGTCCCGGAAGAAGCATTACTTCAAATCCGCAGGCTCTGAGGTTCCTTTTTACTTCGCCCTTTGCAGAGTACGTGAGCAGGATTCCCCCGGGTTTTGTTATTTCTGAGATCTTGGTGAAGATTTCTCTTGTCCACATATCGGGCTGTTTATCGGGACCAAATGCATCAAAATATATCAGATCGTAGATTCCCGGCAGTGTTTCATATCGCAGATCTCCATCTATTTTAGTGAGATTAAAGTTTTTGCAGATTTCGGAACTCGTGTTCCATCCGCATGAATGGATTGATGAGAAAATTTCCCTGCTTCCTTCCCCCGCAAACAAGTGATGATTAAGTGATTTAGTAATACTCTCATCGAGTGGATATTTTTCAATTGAAGTGTAATTAACAATCCTGCTTCCTGTGCTGGTTTTCATCGCAGTAAGCAATGCATTAAGTCCCGTTCCGAATCCAATCTCAAAAATCCGAAGCGGATCAGCTTTGCAGAAATCAAATCCGTTGCTGATGAAAATGTGCCCTGATTCCTGAACAGCCCCATGGATCGAGTGGTAGTGCTCGTTCAGCTCGGGAACGAAGATCGTGTCGGATCCATCTGAGGTTTTTACTATCTGGTTCAAAGTTCAAATGTTCAGAGTTTAAAGTTCAAAGTTCAATGTTCAATGTTCAAGGTTCTCGTTCTCCCCATCTCCCATTCTTTTGCTTCCGTCTTCGGTCTTCCGTCTTCGGTCTTCCGTCTTTTTTCCTTACTTAAAGGTATTATATTATTTTTATTTCGCTATTTTCGACACAGAATTAACTGATCCAATTAAATCTAAATAATGCACGCATGAAAACAAATCAGACTAGAAGAGATTTTCTCAGATTATCAGCAGCCGCAACTGTAGGAGCTGTTTTATTGCCTCAGTATGCCTGTAAACCAAAACTTCCGGGAATTGGGTTACAGTTGTACACTATCCGCGATGCAATGGGAACTGATGTGCCAGGTTCTCTGAAAAAGGTAGCGGATATTGGTTATACATATCTTGAACTGGCCGGATATGCCGATGGAAAATTCTATGGATATGAGCCTGCAGAATTCAAGAAGCTTGTTGCAGATCTGGGAATGGAGATTCTCAGCAGCCATACTCAGGTTGAAGCACAGGGTATTACACTTGATAATGCCAATAAGATGGCTGAAGATCATGCCAAGCTTGGCGTTAAGTATTGCCTGCAGCCCTGGGTAGTTCCTGAAGCCCGCACAACGATCGCCAGTTACCAGAAAATGGTTGCTGACTGGAACATAGTTGGAGGCATCATGAAAAAGAACGGCATTCAGTTCGGATATCATAACCACAACTTCGAGTTTGCAACAGTAGATGGAAAAATCCCATTCTTTGATGTATTCATGGTTGAACTTGATAAGGACCTTGTTACAATGGAGCTGGATATGTTCTGGACAACCAAAGCCGGACAGAATCCTGTTGATTTAATCAAGAAATATCCGGGCAGATTCCAGTTGTTCCATATGAAAGACATGTTCACCAAGGAGGCTCCATTCTTCACTACAGATGGTGTGACTGATTTTGCCCCGGTGGGAGCAGGAGTTATTAACTTTAAAGAGATACTGGCGGTAAAGGATATAGCCGGAATGAAGTATATGATAGTGGAACAGGACAGTACAAAAGACGGACTTCCTTTTGAGGCTATCAAGACAAGCTTTGAAAATCTTACTACCAAGATTCTGGTATAGTTTAATCATTGGTTTTCATGGAGTTGGAACATTATATCACTGTTTCATACTCCATGAAGCCCATTTTCCGAAGACCCGAAACCCGAAACCCGAAACCCGAAACCATCTTACCAGCTCGAATCATACCACCCTCTTACGTCGGTGGGTATCATTCCTGCTGCAATGGCTGCTTCTATGCCCAGATCGCCATCCTCAAATACCTCAATGAATTCCGGATCAACCCCCATCAAATCAGCGCATTTAAGGAAGGTTTCAGGATGAGGTTTGAAGTTTTCCACATCATTTGCTGTTATGATAATTTCAAAATATTCCCTGAGACCGGTAATTTCAAGTGTGCGTTCAACAGCTCCTCTGTGACCTCCCGTTCCTACTGACATGGGAAGTTTTCCATAATACTTTTTAACAATATCAACAACCGGCTGAATGGGCTTGACGTGTTGCTGATCGAAATAAAATGAGTTGAGTTTTTCTGCGAGGATCTCCTCAATTGTCACACTTCCGTCCAGATTGCATTTTTTGATGATCTCACCTGCTATTATCCAGCCTGGTGAACCTGTATGTTTTCTAAGGAAAGCTGTATCTATTTCTGCTCCGTATTTTCTGCAGGCCTGACTCCATCCCCTGAAATGGTAAGGCATTGTGTCAGCAAGCGTTCCGTCAAGATCAAAGATCAAAGCCTTTACTCCCGGTTTTATATCGTATTGCATATACTCGATTTGAGCGGCAAAGGTAAAAAGAAAACTGTAAGACGAAAATCCTTTGAATATATTGTATTATTATATGGATTCACCTTTATAAAATACCTCCAGTTCTGCAATCCCTCTGCTTATATCAAATCTCTGAATTTTTGCTTTTTCAATTTTCTTTCCGGTCTGCTCCGACAGGTCTTTTAACAGTTCAGGGTTGGTTTCTGATTTAAGAAGGTTAAGGTTGTCATAGATAACAACAAGAGTACTGTAGGCCTTTCTGAAAAGGAAGATCTCAAGGAGTAAGGTGAATATTATAATCAGAGAATTTATTGCTATTGCACTAATTACAGGAGGTTGAACATTTCCAAGTGAATTAATAACTGAAACCCCGATAACAGCAAAAACATAAGTCATATCCTTTGCCGTATAAGTAACTGTTCTGAAACGGAGTATCGAGAAAATGGCAAAAAGCCCCAGAGCCATGCCAAGCTCGATTGTAACACTGTCAAGAATTGAGCAGATAAAGAATATTACTATCCCGATAATAATAAAGGAAAAAAGAAATTCGGCTTTCTTTGAATACCTGTAATATATTAATCCTATAAGAATAAACAGTACAACTATGTTAAATGTAAATCTTATAAGCAGACTGACCAGATTCTGTTCTGAAATAAGTGATTCGATGAACATGATTTAAGAGTTTAGTTAGATTAAAAGTCAAGACAATCATTAAGCAGATAATCGGCAATAGTATTTTTCTTATCAATTTTATTGAAGAACCCTTTGAGATATGAAATCATCTCCTTTTTCGATTTTGAGCTAAGGTAGGGAAACTCATTAATTGTTTTATAAAATTCTTCCTCCTTTTCTTTAAACTCAACAAGTGACCTGACGTACTCCTCCCTGCTTCTGCATACTCCCAGGTATCGTCTGTCCTTTATTGATTCAATACCCAGCCCCTCAAAGGGAGATGCATAATCGCTGCCAACAATTCCGGAAAAGTCAAAGTCGAATGGCACAGCAATAGCACGGGTTGGGTTTACAGATCCCGGCATAGTCATCATAAGTACATTATGCCTGATAGGGACTGACCAGTCGGTATTTCCAACCATATAGTTGAAAATAGCCATCCTGTTCATTACTTCATTGTCAACATTTTTCTGGGTTAAGTAAACGTTTTTGATCTCAGCGGTCTTTGTCCGGTTCTCAAGCGATTCAACAGGCTCAATTACAAAGCCGAATTCGGTAATTGGTTTGTCTGCTTTGGCAGTATTAATATAAGTAATTCTTAACAGCCTGGCTCTGAAGCTATTCTCAGTTAGTATATTATACAGTTTATAAACAAGGTATTCCCTCAGAACATACTCCTGGTATCCTTTTTTGCAATATGTTACCAGTTTAAGCTTGTCAACACCGCTGAATTCTCCTCCTGCCGAATCATTCTTACTGAAATTCAGGCTTACAGGAGGGAAATCGCAGAGATTCTTTCGGAAATTGCCGCGGGCCCTGAGTTTTATCTTGCTTACAACAGAATCAGTATCTTCTGTATAATAACTGAGAACAGCATCGAGGTAATCAACATCAGGCTTCTTTTTCTTAAGAAATGAGATGTCTAATTTCAGAGTTATGTCAAGGAGATCATCTCTCTCGAATAGTCTTAGTCGATCAACATCTTCCTGTTTAAGACTATAGGCAAAATCTACAGAGTCGTGCTGACTGAAAAGTTGTACAGGAAAAACTCCCAGAAAGAGAAAAAGGAGGGTAACGATTTTATACATAAAAATTTTAAGTGCAAATATTTAAGTAATGCTATAAACACCAAACCAACTAAAATGTTTCCGATTCAACTGCCAACTGCCAACTGCCTACTGCCAACTTAAAAGCCTTTCCTGAATGCAAGATACTCCTTTACCTGGTTGTAGACATTTTCTCCTGTAAAGCCGAATTTTTCATCGAGTACCTTATAAGGCGCTGAATACCCAAAACTGTTCATACCCCAGATTGCACCACCAGGGCCCACAAGGCCGAGGAGGGTAACGGAAAGACCTGCAGTAAGTCCGAATACAGGTACATTTTCAGGAAGTATTGATTTCCTGTACTGCTCTGGCTGAGATCTGAATAAACCTTCGGACGGAGCTGATACGATCCTTATCATGATACCTTCTTTTTTCAGAAGGACTGCACCCTCGGCAAGCGTTGAAACCTCAGAACCGCTGGCAATAAGAATGACATCAGGTGTGCCTTTGCAATCAGATACGATATAGGCTCCCCTGGCAGTGTTTAGTGCGTCAGAATAACGGTCATTTTTGTCAGAAGGAAGATCTTTAATGTTTTGCCTTGAAAGGATAAGTGCAGTGGGCGTACTGGTGTTCTCCAGAGCCATCTTCCAGGCAACGGTTGTCTCGGTAGAATCAGCAGGTCTTAAAACCAACATGCTGTTTTCGCCGTGGTGATTCTTCAGATGTTCCATCAGACGGAGCTGTGCCTCCTGCTCAACGGGCTGGTGCGTAGGCCCATCTTCTCCAACGCGGAAGGCATCATGGGTCCAGATATATTTTACAGGAAGTCCCATTAAACAGGCCAGACGAACGGCAGGTTTCATGTAATCTGAGAAGACAAAGAATGTTCCGCATGCAGCAATTACACCCCCATGAAGAGCCATGCCGTTCATTACGGCAGCCATAGTAAGTTCAGATACTCCGGCATGAAGGAATGCTCCTGTAAAGTCGCCTTTAATAAAAGGATGGGTGTTCTTAAGGAAGCCGTCTGTTTTGTCAGAGTTGGCAAGGTCGGCAGAAGCAACGATCATGTTCTCAACTTTTGAGGCATAAATGCTCAGCATTGCTGCTGATGCGGCCCTTGTTGCCGAACCTTCCTTTTGAACGATCGATTTATAGTCTATTGCCGGAACCTCCCCGTTGAAGAATGAATTGAGTTTTTTGTCAAGCTCAACGTTTGCTTTTGACCATTCGGTTTTTCTGTTCTTCCATTCTGAAGCCTTCTTCGATTTGCCTTCCAGGATTTTTGAATATAGTTCTTTCACCTCAGGAAATATTGCGAAGGGGTCCACGGGATCTCCGCCGAGGTTTACCAGGGATTTTTCAAATGATCCTCCTGCCTCGCTGACAGGCATTCCGTGTGTTGATGTTTTTCTTTCGAAACTTTTTCCCTCATTATCGAGAAGTCCCTTTCCCATTATTGTTTTACCGATAATAATGGTTGGTTTGTCCTTCTCATTAATTGCAGAGTTGAGAGCTGTTCTGATCTCTGCCTGATTGTTTCCATCGATTTTGATTACATTCCAGCCCCATGCAGTATATTTCATGGCTGTATCCTCTTTCGTAACGGCTTTTGTTTCAGTTGACAGCTGAATATCATTGGAGTCATAGAACATAACCAGGTTGCTGAGCCCAAGGAACCCGGCAAGTCGTCCTGCCCCCTGTGAGATCTCTTCCTGTATTCCTCCGTCAGATATGAAGGTATATATCTTATGTGCAAACAGCTCGCCAAACCGCGCTGCAAGGAACCTCTCAGCAATAGCTGCGCCAACAGCCATCGTGTGACCCTGTCCAAGAGGACCAGAAGTGTTTTCCACTCCTCTCATTATGTCGAGTTCAGGATGACCCGGAGTCGGACTTCCCCACTGGCGGAAATTCTTTAATTCCTCAGTTGAAAAGTGACCGGTAAGCGTAAGTATTGAATAGAGCATCGGCGACATATGACCCGGATCAAGAAAGAACCTGTCGCGGTTAATCCATGATGGGTCTTTCGGGTCGAAGTTCAGGAATTCCGAAAAAAGTATATGAATAAAATCAGCTCCTCCCATTGCACCACCCGGATGTCCCGATTTTGACTTTTCCACCATGGCCATGGCAAGGATTCTGATATTGTCAGCTGCTCTGTGGTTTACTTCAATATTCATCTGCTTTATAATTTGAGTTTAGGTTATTGACAACAAAAATATGATTATTAATTAAAGAAAAAGCAGGTTGCTGACGATTAAATTATAGTTACGTTATTGGTCAGCATACTTCTGTTAAAATTTCATTTTTGCAGATTGGAAAGAATCTGATATCTTTTTGTATTTTTAGGCTGGTTAGTCTAACTCTTGGATTGTATGGAACACAAGCTATCCGCTTTGGTCGTCGATGATGAAAATGGAGCCAGGAAGCTGCTGAAAAAGCTTTTGGAGGAGACCTTGTTTTTTTCTGATATAAGGCTTGCCCGGTCAGTTGCTTCCGCCAGGGAAGAATTGATCGGTTTCGAACCTGATTTGATTTTCCTCGATATCAGGATGCCGGGAAAAGACGGCTTCGAAATTGTTCGTGAACTGCCTTTTAAAAAGGAAATGCCGGGGATTGTTTTCGTGACTGCGCATGAAGAGTATGCAATAGCGGCAATAAAGAACCATGCCTTCGACTACCTTCTTAAGCCAGTCAACAGGGAAGAACTTAAGCTTTGTATTGTAAGGTTCATCGAAGCGAGACTCGCGAAAACTTCGACAAAAAGTAACGATGGCCATGATGCTGTTTCGAAAAAAATCGACAGGATACGAATAAATACAAGAACCGGCACGCTTTTCGTAAATCCCGAAACTATACTCTATTGCAAGGCAGAGGGTAATTATACGGAAATATGCACCGGCGAGAAGCAGCATCTGTGTACAATGAATATAGGAAAACTTGAGGAGCAGCTCCCCCGAAATGGATTCATCAGGATTGGAAGGTCCTATATTATTAATTTTGAATACATCAGTTTTCTCGACAGAAAGGAGAGTTCTGTTACTCTTGTCAGAAACGGACAGTCTGCCAAAGTGAAGATCTCAAAGAGGCATCTCAAGGATCTTGACCTGATTTGAGTATGAAAGGAGCAGCCGGTTTAAGAAAATATTGGATTTTCCACATGGTTTCTGGCTCTGATACCGGCTCTGATTATCTTTATTTTTCTTCCATCCGCTGGTTCAAGAGTATAGCCTGTCTGTTGAGCCTGGCAAATCCTACGATTACGAATTTTGCTATGCTGACCTGAATTCTGACTCAATATCGGAATTAGTCAGCATTGGCAAAGATTGTTCCGTTTTGGCATGTCCTTGTAAGAAGCAACGATCTGATGGTGCATGACCAATGGAATCTTAACAGATACTCTGGATCACAAATATTTCCGGTTTGTTTTTTGGAAATTTTGATCACGACCGGTTCAGTGAAATATATATCTTCTCGCATTCAGGAGATTCTTTATTCCTGAATGTCAATGAGTTCTTCGAAAAGGGAGGAACGAGATTCGAACGGGAATTCATCTGCAAAATAAGCGTGTTGCAGGGAATGGTCACTACCACTCTGCGTCCGGTCGGTTTTTTTGATGAGAACGGGGATGGTACATGATGAATTATATTTTGGTCTCGAGACCGGGTTTGGTCTTGAACCAAGAAGTCAATGTAGTTTTGATTTGATTCAATAAAAAGTTTACAATCAGCAGTTTCACGGGGGTTATATGTACCAGGCCATGATGGCCGACATTGATGATGACAAGAAGCCAGAGATCTTCGGACATGTACGGCGCCTCCGGAAACTACAAGACCTGGATGCCTTACTCCGACAGCAGTGCCTGGCTCATGGTGTTTAATGAGAGACTTGAATTTGAATTTCCTCCTGTCGAATTTCCGGGATTTGCCAATTTGGATTATACGCCAGAATGCCTATAATGGCGATTCGGTTCAAATTATCTTATTGTCAATTATGTTAAAGGCGGCGGTGGACACCTCCGTTATTGAGTCGAGAATAATGTTATACTCAAATTCCGGGGAAAGCTATCAAGATACCGTCCAATAAGGATTTTGACAGTTCTTTGGATCTTAAGCTGTTTGTCGTGAAGCATAACAGAAAGACAGGATCTACCTTTATAACAACAGGTTCATCGAATTAAATTCGATAACCTGGAAGAACTCAGAACCGTCTCTCTGCCATTTAATTCAAAAATAATTCCGTTTGCTGATTGATATAAACGCAGACGGTGAAAATGAATTCCTCCTTTATTCCCCGAATGAGAAAAAGCTTGCAGTTTACAATGCTGGATTGCAGAAATATTGTGAATTGGACGTTTTCCTCAAACGATTCTGATTGGACCTTCTCAAACTTTTGGTCAGACAATCATGAGCATAAGCTTCATATGGTGTCAGGTGGAAATGGCTATTTCTTTAAGCTGAAGATTAACAGGTTCTATTACTTGAACTACCTCATGTATCCAGGCATTTATATCCTGTTTTTCTTATTTATTTTAATCATAAAGCGAGTAAATACCAGGCAGATAGAGCAAAGGGAGAGTATGAAACGACGACTTCTGACTCTTCAGCTTCAAGGAATTAAATCACAGTTCGATCCGCATTTCACATTCAATGCACTGAACTCTGTTGCTTCACTCGTATATATGGATGACAGGAAAGCAGCATATGATTATCTTAACAAGTTCACACAGCTTATACGTAGACTTTTAAACGATGCTGAAAGGATTTACAGGAGTCTGGAAGAGGAACTGGAGTTTGTTACTACTTACCTCGACCTTGAAAAGCTCAGATTCGGAGATAAATTCTAATTATGAGATTAAGATAGGAGAGGGGGTAACCCGGCACGAGCAGGTTCCGAAACTGGTATTGCAAACATTTGCAGAGAATGCAATAAAACATGGCATAATGCCGCGCGAGGAAGGAGGCATCCTCCGAATAACTGTCTTAAAGGAGCCATATAATCTGTTCCTGTCAATAGAGGATAACGGTATTGGAAGGGAAGCAGCAAAAGGACATAGCTCCTCGACCGGAAAGGGGCTCAATCTGACAAAAGAGTATTACGATATCCTGAACAGGATTACAAAGAAAAAAATCAGGTATTCGATAACCGATCTTTATGATGAGAAAAAATCATCAGCCGGGACCAGGGTAGAGATATGGGTTCCCTTATCTGATCCTGCTATTACAGGATATCTATAGATACTTTCTGTCTTCCTCCGGCACATCAAAGTAATTATTATAGAGCTTCGAGTCTTTCCCGGTAATTTCCAGCTCTCCCTCACTAAGTTTATAGGTGCATTTTTCTCCGGCTATCTCAGAAAAGTAGATATCATACTCTTTTTTATCATCGTCAACCATAATGATTCTTACAAGATGCTCGTATTTTGCACTGTTAAGTAGTGAGTGACAGATCGGGCAGGTATAGATGTACTCTTCTCCTTCAACTATCCTGAAAGTAGGGTGTGTTGTCTTTGTGTAGTTGCCCAACTCAGGATTGAGGAATACAAGTCCCCTGATAGTACTGTTCTTCTTTTGAGCTGAAAGGACGATCGAACTTTTCACCATGAGGTGACCTCTGCATGCTTTGCATAGATACTGGTTAGCCATGATATACCTCCTGAATCTTTTATTAAAGGTTAAATAGAATTATCATCTCTCCTTAAAGTTAGGAAATATTTTCGTAACAGTGCTCAATCGAAAAGTAAATGTCTCAGAATCTGAAACCGAATTTAACCTCCAGTCTGTTTAAATTGCTTTCATATGTGATTACTCCCCTGTTATACTCTTTTTGCTGGTAACTTGTGTGTGCATACCTGTAGGCAAAGCTGAGGTAAGTTTCAATATCTTCCTTTGCCCAGGATATTCCGGATCCGAATGCAAATGTGGCACCTCCCTTATAATTATATGGTGTATAATCGTAGTTGTCGGTTGGAGGATCGTCATCTCCTCCTATCTGGGCCAGTGCACCTGCCCTGACGAATATGAAGGGTGCAACTTTTTTAGTGTTTGTCAGATACTTGTACTCGATGAAGAATGGAGTATACGGTTTCCCGATATACTCCACCCCTGATCCAAAACTGATGATGTTTTTTGTTTTACTCCTTAACACCAAGCAGGAAGTTGAAGCTGAAAGGTGCTTCATAATCGGTGCTTTGTGCCCCGACAAGCAGCCCGGCCTCCAGGGCGAAACTGAAACCGTCGCTCTTCCTGCCATCATACAGGGGAGACTCCTGAGTGAACTTATCTACCTCCTGAGCGCTGAAGATAAAGATGCTGCCATCAGCAGTTCTCATTTTATAATTGTCATTTGATACTTCAAACAGCTTTCCATAGATTATGCTGCCGTTTTTGAGATAGAGTGCATCTTTTGATTTCTGTGCCGAAAGGGAAAAACATGAAATAAAGAGCAATAAGAGCGAAAAAAGAAAATTTCTCATAAGATTTGGTTTTGGTTGGTAGAGTTTAGCATGATTTTTGTGTAAATAAAAATAACTAAAACTAACCCTCATGAAAGCAAAAATCATTCCAATAATTGCTATTTACATTCTCTTTTCTACACTTTTTTTGTCATGCGAGGATTCTACTTACCGGGAATATGACGGAAATTCGCCAGTCTATATTACTTACGAGGAGCTTAGGACTTCTGTAACAGCTGTGGATGGCGTTGCCCTGGAAAATACAGGCAAGATCTACTTCAAGGATAATTATATTTTTATTATTGAGGAGCTTAAGGGAATACATGTGTTTGACAACACCAACCCTGCATCGCCTGTTAAGAAGAAATTCATTAAAGTACCCGGGGTTGTCGATATGGCTATCTCAGGATCTGCACTTTATGCCGACAGTTTTGTCGACCTGGTTGTTATAGATGTATCTGATGTAAATAATATCAGGGAGATTGGAAGATTAAAGGATATTCTGCCCTATACTGTACCTCCGACTGATAACGACCTTCCGATGGGTTATGTTGATAAGGATAAAGGTCTGGTTGCAGCATGGGAACAAAAAGTCATAAAGGAAAGAATCTATAATCAGCCTGAAGTCTATCCTTATTACAGAACAGGTTCCATGACAGAGGATTTTGTGAAGTTTACAAGCCTGTCGTCAGGTGGTGTGAGCAGCAGCGGTGTTGGATTTGGTGGTTCGATGGCAAGGATTGGGATCAAGGACAAAGTATTGTATCTTCTCGATAACAGCAACCTGAGAATTTTTGACATCACGGTGAAATCATCCCCCGGTCTTCTTGTTAATATGTTTGCCGGATCCGGAATTGAAACGATGTTTCTGACTAATAAAAATATGTTCCTCGGAACAACAACGGGTATGATTATTTATGACATAGCAAATCCGCTCACTCCGGTAAGGCTCTCAACATATAATCATCTCAGGAGTTGCGATCCTGTAGTTGTCGATGACACACTTGCCTATGTAACCTTGAGGACAGGTACAAACTGCGGTGGCAGTATTAATGCGCTCGATGTTGTGAACATTAAAAATTTGTCAAGTCCTAAGGTTGTGTGGTCATATCCGATGGTTAATCCCCACGGACTTGGAAAGGACGACAATCTGCTTTTCATATGCGACGGAACTGCAGGCCTGAAGGTTTATGATGCCTCAAATCCCAAAACCATAACAAGCAATCTCTTATATTCATATCCGAATATAAAGGCCTACGATGTGATACCTACCGGAACCGTACTTGTACTTATCAGCGATGAGGGGCTTTTTCAGTACAGCTATTCCAATATTCAGAATATCTCACTTCTCAGCACTATTCCAATTGTGAAGGTTAATTAAAGTCAGATTGGTCTTGCTTTGCCAGCCGAAGCCTTGGCGAAGGATGGCGGTCCTGCGGTCCTGCGGTCTTGCGGTCTTACGATGCCGTTAGGCCTTTACACCCTTACACCGCTCAACGCCACTACGCCGTTGCGCCGCTATGCCGTTGTGCCGTTACGCCGTTATTTTTACCCATTCTAAATTATCAGGAATGACATTTCCTGCTTGTTTTAAATTCTATTGTTATTAAATTAACAGCACTTTTATCTAGTGTTTATCTTAACTATATAAGTGTAAAAATAATTGTTTAATTACCTTAAAATCAATAAGAAATGTATCAAGTAGGAAACATGGTCAAGGAACTTTCCGATAAACATGGGCGCGTAAGGGAGAGCCTTATGCCTATCCTTCAGGAGATTGTTCAGAGGCATAATTATCTCACTGACGAGGCTATGGTAGAGGTGGCTAAGGAGCTCGATATCTCCGCTGCGGAAGTTTACGGAACAGCATCATTTTATACCTTTCTCGACACTCAGGAGAAGGGTAAATATGTCATAAGGGTTTGTAAGACAATTACATGCTCTATGAAAGGAAAGAGTGATATTATTCAAACACTGGAAGATATGCTTAAGATCAGGGTAGGCGAAACTACAGCTGACAAGATGTTCAGTCTTATTGAGACAAATTGCATCGGGTGGTGCCATAAGGCCCCGGCAATTCTGATCAATGAATTGCCTTATACTGAGCTCACTCCCGAGAAAGTTACAGAGATTATTAAAGATTACATGCAAAAATAAAAGCGTCAGATAATGGAAAATAAAGGACTAAACAAGGTTGACCTTATATTCGAGAAAATCGATTCAAAGGAGGTTCTTAAAAAGGCTTTCACATTGAGCAGCGCAGAGATAATCCAGGAGATGCTCGATTCAGGCCTTAAAGGACGGGGTGGCGCTGGTTTTCCGACCGGTTTGAAATGGAAATATACTGCGGCTGAAACGAGCCCTGATAAGTATATTGTTTGTAATGCTGACGAAGGAGAACCCGGAACCTTTAAAGATCGTGAAATTCTCGACAGAGTATCACAAAAGGTACATGGAGGCATGGCTATTGCAGGAAAAGCAATCGGAGCAAAAAAAGGTATTGTCTACCTGAGGGGAGAGTACCGGTACATGCTGCCAAAGCTTATGATTGAACTTGAAGATTTTCATAAAATGATAAAGGAGATAGGTTACGATTTTACTATCGAATACCGCATGGGCAGCGGTGCCTATATTTGCGGTGAGGAAAGTGCTCTGTTTGAATCGATTGAAGGCAAAAGGGGTGAGCCAAGGAATAAGCCGCCTTATCCTACGGTATCGGGGGTTTTCGAAAAACCAACCTCAATTAATAATGTTGAGACTCTGGTTACAGCAATGATGATAATGCATCATGGTGCTTTGAACTTCGCAAGTTATGGAACCAATGATTCAAGAGGATCAAAAGTTTTCTCCGTTTCAGGCGATACTCCTACTCCGGGTATCTTTGAACTCGAACTGGGAATGACTGTTCAGCAGTTTGTAAACGAGTTTGGAGATGGTGATACCAAAGCAGTACAGGTTGGAGGTGCATCAGGTTTTTGTGTTCCAAGAAAGAAGTTTGCAGAAACAATAATTGGTTTTGAAGGTGTTCCGACAGGAGGATCGATGAAGCTCTTCAACAGTTCAAGATCGATGTATAATGTACTTCATAATTACCTCGATTTTTTTACTGAAGAGTCATGCGGACAATGTACTCCCTGCCGTGTCGGCTGCCAGCAACTGCTTAAGGGTATTGAAAAGGTTAAGAAAGGCGAAGTCAAATCAACCTACCTTACCGAACTAGTGAAACTGGCTGATTCCATGAAGATTGCTGCCAAATGTGGTTTAGGCCAGTCGGTAGGAAATGCCTTTAAATCGATTGTCGGCAATTTCAGGGAGGAGATCATCTATTAATCATTAATTAAAAACAGGAGAACTATGATAAATTTAATTATAAACAACCAGAAGATTTCGGTAGAACCGGGCACAACTGTGCTTGCAGCTGCAAAAAGGCTGAAGATCAATATTCCAACTCTTTGCAACCACGATGACCTTTGTGTAGCAGGGAACTGCCGTGTTTGCGTTGTTGAGCAGACCGGTGCAAGAACACTGATTGCTGCATGTGCAATGCCAGTGCTGAAGGTATGGATATTCATACAAATACACTTAAGGTACGTAATGCACGCAAACATATTGTTGAACTTCTTCTTACAGAACACAGGTCAGACTGCACAAAATGTTATAAAAATCAGAACTGTGAACTTCAGTCACTTGGCGAATGAGTTTGCATTTGGAGATACAATCTTCCTTGATCTTGTCGAAGACCATAATTATACAGTCGACAGATCATCCCCTTCATTTATCAAGGATGACAGCAAGTGCATACGTTGCCAGAGGTGTGTCAGAACATGCGAAGAACTTCAGTATATCTCTGCAATAGCTGTTGCAAACAAAGGATGCGCATCAGAAGATATCTTCATTCCACGACAAGCCAATGAGCCATGTTGTTTGTACAAACTGCGGCCAGTGCGTGAACCGCTGTCCTACCGGTGCACTTGTTGAGAAGACATATATCGACCAGGTATGGGATGCAATATATGATCCTGAGAAACATGTTGTTGTTCAGACAGCTCCTGCAGTAAGGATCGCACTCGGTGAAGACCTCGGATATGATCCCGGTGAAAGAGTTACAGGTAAAATGGTCAATGCTCTTAAACAGCTTGGGTTTGATTCAGTACTGGATACTGACTTCACTGCTGACCTGACAATTATGGAGGAGGGAACTGAACTGCTTACCAGGCTTAAAAAAGCTCTTGTTGACGGTGATAAAAAGATTTCTCTTCCGATGTTTACCTCCTGTTCACCGGGCTGGATCAAATTCATAGAACATAAGTATCCGGAATATCTTCCAAACCTGTCAACCTGTAAATCACCGCAGCAGATGTTTGGAGCTCTGGCAAAAACATTCTATGCACAGAAACGGAATCTTGACCCTTCAAAAATAGTTTCCGTGTCAATTATGCCATGTACAGCCAAGAAATTTGAAGCTGACAGTCCCGAAATGAGAGTCAAGTGGATATAAGGATGTTGATTATGTTCTTACAACACGTGAACTTGCAGTAATGATTAAGCAGGCCGGAATTGATTTCAGGAACCTTGATGAAGCACATTACGATTCGATAATGGGCGATTCAACAGGTGCGGGAGTAATTTTTGGAGCAACAGGAGGTGTGATGGAAGCTGCACTGCGTACAGCTTATGAGATTGTTACCGGACGTGAAGTTCCTTTTAAAAACCTGAATATAACTCCTGTCAGAGGCATGGATGGAGTTAAAGAAGCCACAGTGAAAATAGAAGGATGCCTTGAAGAATGGAAATTCCTTGAAGGTGCTGAACTGAAAGTTGCAATTGCTCATGGACTGGTAAATGCCAACAAGATAATGAAGAGTGTAAAGGAAGGTAAATCGAGTTACCATTTTGTTGAAATAATGGCCTGCCCCGGAGGATGCATCGGTGGCGGCGGTCAGCCTATACCAACAAGCATGGAGATCAGGAAGAACCGTATGAAAGCAATATATTCAGAGGATGAGCATATGGTGCTTCGTAAGTCACATCAGAATCCTGAAGTTATTGCCATCTATAAGGAGTTTCTCGATGCCCAACAGCCATAAATCACATGAGTCTGCTTCATACACATTATGTTGAAAGGGATAATTTTTAGGCTAAGCTGACTTACTAACCAACCATCAAAAAGACCGGCAAATTGTCGGTCTTTTTTTGTCTTGCGGTTCTGTAGTCCTGCAGTCCTGCAGTCCTTTTTACTTTCTACTTTCTACTTTTTACTTTTTACTTTTTTGAGAAGCCACGCCATATTCTCCCCCAGAACCTTCATCGTTTTCATTCCCTCTTCATCCTTCAGGACTTCACCCTTTTCCCTTCCAATTCCTATATTCCAGTATGATGATCCGGGTATGATCATTTCATTGATGAGAAAAAAATTGTTTATGCTGTTGAAAGCATGAATTGCACCTCCCCTTCGGACTGCTATAACTGCCGCCCCGATTTTATGTTTCAACGGACTTCCTGCTGCTCTGAGGGCATAACCTGCAACCTCAATCAGAGCTTTGGCATCAGCTGTCAGATCAGCATAATATACCGGTGATCCGATGATTATCGCATCGGCGTCAACCATTTTCACTATGCATTCATTAATTATATCGTTTTTCTGATGGCATCTTCCGTCTTCCTTCTTCTTACATTTCATACATGCAATACATCCACTTACCTTCTTGCCTCCAACCTGGAAAAATTCAGTCTTAATTCCCTCTTTTTCCAGAGCCTTAAAGACTTCTTTAATAAGGATCTCAGTGTTTCCTCCCTTTCGGGGACTGCAATTAATGCCAAGTACTTTCATAGTTCCTGTTTTTAGTCTAATATGTTCAGAATTTCCTGTATATCTAAATCTTTAAATGGATTATTACTCGATATAAAGGTATCTGCCAGTTTTGATTTTCTCTCCTGCAACCTGACAATTTTTTCTTCAATACTATCGCTTGTAATATACCTGTAAACAAATACACTCTTATCCTGACCTATCCTGTGAGCGCGGTTCATGGCCTGCATTTCGGAAGCCGGGTTCCACCAGGGATCAAGTATGAACACATAATCGGCAGCAGTGAGGTTCAGACCTACACCGCCTGCTTTAAGCGAAATAAGGAATACCTTATTCTCAGCATCATCCTGGAAGCTGTTTACAATCCTCTCCCTGTTGGTGCTTGCTCCTGTAAGCATTGCATAACGTATTCTTTTGTTTTTAAGTTCAGCGGCAAATAGCTCAAGGTGTTTTACAAATGATGAGAATACAAGTATTTTATGTCCCTCCGAAATAACACTGTCAATATCCTGAAGAACAGTTTCAAACTTTCCTGATCCTGAAGCATAATCATCATATGTCATTACCGGGTGATTTGAAATCTGCCTTAGTTTCATAAGTCCCTGTAAAACAAGTATTGCCGATTTTTCCAAACCGTTCGACTCCATGTTTTTAAGGATGCTGTTTCTTACAAGACGATTTTTCTTCATCGTATATTTTGAACTGCTCTTCCGTCATATCACAAAAAACTGTCTGTTCTGTTACAGGCGGAAGATCGCGGGCAACCATTTCTTTGGTTCTCCGGAGAATAAACGGCTGTATAATCTTTCTTAGCTTTACCTCCTTTTCATCATCACCCGTTTTTTCAATAGGTTGTGCAAACTCCCTTCGGAAGAAGGATAGCTCGCCAAGCAGTCCGGGATTCACAAAATTAAGTTGTGTCCAGAGATCGGTCAGTGAATTCTCAACCGGAGTTCCGGTCAGGACAAGTTTGAATTCCGATTTAAGCCGCGTTACCGTTTTGTATAACATTGAAGCCGGATTCTTGATTACCTGGCTCTCGTCAAGAATAATATAATGGAAGGGGAACGAGCTAAATAAATTCAATATCCTGTCGTACAGTATGATAGCTTGACAGGATCATGTCATAGTCAGGAAACCATGTTGTTGCTTTTTTTCTCTGATTGCCTTTATGACTGTAAACCTTCATTTCAGGGACAAATCTTTTTATCTCATTTTCCCAGTTGTAGATAAGAGAGGCCGGAACAATAATGAGTGATGTTAGTTTTGCTATTGGATTTTCGAACAATGTCTGTTCAGTTTGCGGTTCAGTGTTATCTCCTGTGCGACTGAGTTTTCCCTGTTATGCTGAAGCAGAGCCAGAGTCTGAATTGTTTTTCCCAGCCCCATATCATCTGCCAGACAACCTCCAAATCCGGCAGTCTGGAGAAAGCCAAGCCAGTTAAGACCTTCAGCCTGATATTGCCTCATTGTGCAATGAAGGCCTGACGGAGGTTTCAGAACAGGTATCTGGTCGGGGACAAGCAACTTTTCTAGTCTTTCAAAACCCGCTTGCGTCTTGTCGGTAAAAGTATCGGAAATCAGGGGAAAATGCTGTTTATGAATCCGGAGAGAGTCTCCGGTGCTCTTTCCGAACTCAAAAATGTTCCTGTACTTTGAGAACCATGTCTCAGGCAAAATTGCTATCGAACTGTCAGGCAATATGTACTCCCTTATGCCCTCCAGAATATTTTTTCTGAAGCTGGTAAACGGAATTTCCCATTCTCCGATCTTAACACGTGCACGCAGATCGAACCAGTCATTCTCAATATGGCTGCTCATCTCAATGCTCACAGGCTTAAGATTATAGTTTTGAATGAGACGGGTTGTAAGAACAAAGCCTGAACCGGTTAAATCGTTGTAACTATTGTTTACGCTTTCAATCAGATTATAGAATTGGTCCTTCTGTTTGCCTTCGGATGAAACCGGATAAAAACTGATTTCATCATCAGAGAAAAAACCGAGTTCCCCCAGGTTATCTATGCATTTTTTTTCCCAGGAATAATCGCGAAGGTATTTTCTGAAGATAAAATCTTCGCCCCTGCTTTCGAACGAGGTTACCGAAATAGCAGGCTCATTTGACAAAACAACATTTCCCTCATAACTGAATTTTAATATCAGTAATGTGTTACCCTTCATGCCTGTTTCAATCTCAAGTATAGCCTTTTTCTCAGGGATAAATTCTATAATCTCAAATCCGGTACCTTCGACCTTGTTATTATTTACAGCATTGAGAACAAAACTGCTGTAATATTTGATTTCAGATTTTTTCGGAATAATGATATTCTCCTTCGACATGAAGGGTTTTAATTTCGATCCCTCTACATCCGAGACGAACAATATCCTGATACCGTCTCTTATAACACATGGCGACATGCAAAGGATATCAATTGAATTCTTTTTCAGGTCTATCTTTTTACCTCCCGATTCAAGGCTGAGCTTGTAGGTTGCCTGATCGGCATTCCTGTCAAATCTGAAAACAGGTTCTGCGCTTTCAGAGCTCAGCCTGAGCTGATCTTCAGAATGCAGGGCAGCCTCCTTGGTTTTTTGAAAATATACAGGAATGCTCTCGTCTCTTGAGATAGAAAAACATTTATAAAGTCTTCTTTCTATGTATGGCCTGATGAACTTTTCGAGTTTCTCAGGACTTACCTTTTCAAGAAACTCCTTGACAGTTTTATCTTTCGAAAACAAGGTGAACAGACTTCTGTCGGTATACTCATTAATTATCTTTACAAGATCTCTTTCCTCTGAAGTCAGTGTGCCTAAGGTGTCAATATTGGGAAATGGGGAGAGACATTCCGATAATCTGTAATAATTCCTTCCACTTTCCTTTTTAATAATATAGGGAAGCAATACCGATCCCCATATTCTGTGGCGTGTAAGAACAAGAGCAAAGACCTTCAGTTTTTTATCTGACCCGGTTTCCAAAATCCTTCATTTAGATTATCCTGCAATGTTGGTCATTACAGCTCAATTTTCAAAGCATTATTTCTTAGATTTGTTATGAATAGTGAAATTAGTATCAATCTGTATCACTTCTGTGTTAAGGAAAATTATTCATATTGACATGGATGCATTTTTTGCATCAGTGGAACAGCTTGATAATCCGCAGCTTAAAGGCAAGCCTGTCGCCGTTGGAGGAAGCGGCGACCGGAGCGTCGTTGCGGCAGCCAGCTATGAAGCAAGGAAGTTCGGAGTGCGATCGGCAATGCCATCAGTAATTGCGAAACGGCTTTGCCCTGACCTCATATTTGTAAAACACAATTTTGAAAGGTACAATGAGGTATCAGGTCAGGTATTTGATATATATCGGGAGTATACTGAAATAATAGAGCCTTTGTCAATCGATGAAGCCTTTCTTGATGTGACATCTGATATAAAGAAGATTGGATCGGCAACTGTCATTGCCAAGGCTATCCGTAACGAGATTAAAGAAAAGACAGGTCTTACGGCATCGGCAGGAGTCTCTTTCAATAAATTCCTTGCAAAGATTGCCTCAGATATAAATAAACCCGACGGGCTGTTTGTAATCAGACCTGAAGAGGCTGAAAAATTCATTGAAGAACTGCCCGTTGAAAAGTTTTTTGGGATCGGCAAAGTTACAGCCCAGCGGATGCACAAGCTTGGAATCCATTATGGCTCTGACCTGAAACGATGGGACAGGGTATCTCTCGTGCGTAATTTTGGTAAAGCCGGCATCTTCTTCCATGATATTGCAAGAGGTATTGATGAACGTCCTGTTGAGCCTTACCAGGAGAGGAAATCAGTCGGAACAGAACTGACCTACGAGAAGGATCTTACCACACGGTTTCAGATAATTGCAGAACTCTACAAGCTTGAAAAGGAGCTCATGGAGCGTCTTGAACATGCAGGTACTACTGGCAGAACAATAACCCTGAAGGTGAAGTTCGCCGATTTCAGACAGATTACGAGGAGCAGGACTCTTCAGGCATATCTTCGTGATTTTGAGACGCTTCACAGGGAGGTTACAAATCTAAGGAGAGCACTTAAACTTGAAGGCGAAAAGATCAGGTTACTGGGAGTATCTGTCTCCGGAATGGAGAACGAAGAGCCTGATGACAGACAGCTGCATCTCTTTGAAGAATGAGTACCGGTTCCCCGCACCCTGCACCCCGCACCCTGCACCCCGCACCTATACTATCATCCCCGCCGCCACAGTCTCATTTGTGCCCTCATCAATAAAGATCATGCTTCCTGTGATATTATTCTTTTTATAGGGATCGAAGAAGATTGGTTTTGATGTTTTGATTGATATATCTGCAATATCATTCATGTTCACTGTAAGGTTCTCAGTGTCTTTTTCCATAGTGTCGATATGCATCCTGTAGTGAACTGACTTTATGATGCAACCGGCTTCATTGCTCCCGATACGGATAAGATACTTTCCGCCCAATTTCAGAGGCTTTTCATTGAACCAGCAGACCATAAGATTGATATCCTGACTTATCTGAGGGATGTCGTCAGCTCCTACGATCATGTCTCCCCGGCCGATATCTATCTGATCTTCGAGGGAGATGGCAACAGAATCACCTGCAATACTTTCTGAGAATGTCTTTCCAAACATATCGATGCTCATTATCCTTGTCCGGATCATTGAGGGCAGTATCATTACTTCATCACCCGGCTTGAATGTGCCTCCGGCAATTCTTCCGGCATAACCCCTGTAATCGTGAAATTCGCTCTTGTGAGGACGAATTATCGTTTGTACCGGGAATCTCTGGTGTTCAGAATTTTTATCCTTCAGGATCTCAACTGTCTCTATCATATTCAGGAAGGTCTTTCCTGAGTACCAGTTCATGCTTTCTGACCTGTCCACAACATTATCGCCGTATTTTGCGCTGATGGGTATATACCGCGCATCTGCAATTTCAAGCTTGCTTACAAGTTTTGAAAGCTCTGAAACAATGTCATTGAATACCTGCTGTGACCAGTCGACCATATCCATCTTATTTATACAGAATATAATATGGCGGATGTCGAGAAGTGACGCAATATATGAATGTCTTATCGTCTGTTCCAGAACACCTTTGCGGGCATCTATCAGGATCACGGCAAGATCGGCTGTACTGGCGCCTGTTACCATATTGCGTGTGTACTGGATATGTCCGGGTGTATCAGCGATGATGAATTTCCTGGCAGGTGTGGCAAAATATCTGTATGCAACATCGATTGTTATCCCCTGTTCACGCTCTGCCCTCAGTCCGTCTGTCAGAAGCGACAGGTCGAGTTCAACTCTTCCCAGCCTTTTGCCCGACTGAACAATATGCTCCATCTGGTCTTCGAATATCGATTTGCTGTCGTATAGCAGACGGCCGATAAGAGTGCTTTTTCCATCATCAACGCTTCCTGCTGTTGTAAACCTCAGAAGGCTCTTATATATGCTTTTTCCGTTAACTGTCATTTTTAACGATTAGATTTGACTATGACTCACACTCACACACCGCACCCTGAATCTTGTGCCTTGCGTCATCTTAAAAATATCCTTCCTTTTTCCTGTCTTCCATTGCCGCTTCCGATCTTTTGTCGTCATACCTGCCGCCACGCTCTGTTACACGTGTTGCAGCTATCTCTGATATTATCTCCTCAAGCGACTGTGCTTTTGAAAGAGTGACACCGGTACATGTGATATCGCCTATAGTCCGGCACCGGACATCAGCCTCGAAAACTTCTTCATTGGGTTTCAGCTGCATAAAAGGCGCCCAGGCCAGATAGACTCCGTTTCTGCAGAATATTTTCCGCCTGTGTGTATAGTATAATTCCGGGAGTTTAATATTCTCATTCAGGATATACTGCCAAACATCAAGCTCTGTCCAGTTACTAATTGGAAAGACTCTGAAATGTTCACCGGGATGTTTTCTTCCATTGAATATGTTCCAGAGTTCCGGACGCTGGTTTTTAGGATCCCACTGTCCGAATTCATTTCTGTGCGAGAAAAAACGTTCCTTGGCACGTGCTTTCTCTTCATCACGACGGCCTCCGCCGATTGCCACATCTATCTGCAGCTCTTCAACCGCATCAAGAAGGGTTATCGACTGGGCCTTGTTACGGCTTGCGTTGATGCCTTTCTCTTCAACCACCCGTCCCTTATCGATAGAGTCCTGAACTTTTTTCACAATAAGCTCTGCACCGAATTCTTCCGCCAGATCGTCGCGGAATTTGAGAGTCTCTTCGAAATTATGTCCCGTGTCGATATGCATCAGACTGAACGGTATTTTTGAAGGCCAGAATGCTTTTCGTGCCAGATGCACAAGTACAATTGAATCCTTCCCGCCTGAAAAGAGTAACACCTTCTTCTCAAACTGAGCAGCCACCTCCCTCATCACATAGATAGCCTCATGTTCAAGTTCCTTCAAATGTTCGTCGCTAATATTAATCATTGTTTCTGTTTAAATTTTTTGCCATTGCGCCAATACACCTTCGCCAAGTCTTCGGTGTACGCAGTACGCCATTAAGCCGCTGAGCCGTTGAGCCGTTGAGCCATTGTGCCTTATTTTATGTGACAACCGCATTCCTTCGGGCCGTCATTCTCCCACCACCATCTCCCCGAGCGGAAATCCTGTCCGTGGATAACAGACCTGGTGCAGGGCTCACAGCCAATACTCGGGAATCCCTTGTCATGAAGAGAGTTATAGGGTACATTATTATCTTTAAGATATTTTTCAACCTGCTCAAGGGTCCAGTCAAAAAGAGGATGGAATTTGAAGAGGCTCCTGTCAAAATCATATTCAATATCGCTCATCTGGCCCCTGTTATCCGATTGATCGGCTCTAATTCCCGAGATCCAGCATTTCATCCCTCCCAAAGCTCTGGACAGCGGAACCACTTTTCTGATCCGGCAGCATTCCTGCCTGTTCTCCCTTGATGAGTAGAAACTGAATGGCCCTTTTTCTGTAACCATTTTTTCAACTGCCAGATAGTCGGGAAAGTAAACATCTATCTTCTTTCCATATTTCAGGATAGTCTGGGAGAAGACATCATAGGTTTCAGGGAAGAGCCTTCCCGTGTCGAGGGTTGCAACCTTTATATTGATATTATTATTAAATATCTCGTGTGTAATTACCTGGTCTTCAATTCCAAAGCTTGTTGTAAATATAATTTGCCCGGGAAAAACATCAGCCAGTTTACCGAGCCTGGCAGCAATCGTTAATCCCTTCAACTCCTCTTTTAATTCATTTAGCTTCATGCGACTCTACAATTTCTGCAAAAGTACCAAAGCCGTTTGATATGTTCAATGGCAATTTTGCCCTAAACGTATTGGTATTTATACATATTGAGGTCTATGCAATTAGTCCTATGCTGTCAGCTCCCGGGCGAGCATTTCGATAGTAAGAATAAGTTTATGAAGTTCCTTCATTGAGGTTACCGGATTGATAATTGTAAGACGGAGGAAAAGCTTTCCTGCAAGTTCAGCCTGTACTATATAAAAAGTTCCATCCTTGATTATCCGCTCTCTGATTGCTGCATTTAACCTGTTGATCGCCTCGTTATTGTACCCGGGAGGGCAATATCTGAAACAAATAATGTTGCTCTCCGGTTCTGTGGCAAGTTCAAACCGTTCATCAGCTTTGAGATAAGATGCAAATTCAGCAGTCAGATCGTACCTGCCGTCGATATATTCTTTGTAATAGTCAGACCCATAGTATTTAATGGCAGTATAGGCAACAACTCCCAGGGAACTCTTTGTGCATTCGATGGTTCTGACAGCGCTGTTGTACCATACATTCTGCTGCGATTTATTAAAGAGGTAGGATGCTTTCTGGGCAAAGGTTTCATAAGATCTTTCTCCATCCCTGAACATCACAAGTGTATTAAGGGCAGGAACGAGAAGCATTTTGTGAAAGTCGATAACCACTGAATCGGCACGCTCTATCCCCTTTACTTTATTTCTGTGTTTTTCTGAAAATATAACCCCCATGCCGTGTGCTCCGTCGACATGCATCCATAAATTATGTTTTTCACAGAAACCGGCAATCTGATCGAGGTCATCGTATGATCCTGTTGCAGTTGAACATGAATTGGCTACCACAGATATTACCTTCAGTCCTTTATCCTCAGCCATTTTCTTTTGTTCTTCCAGCATATAACTCTTCATCCTGTAGTTTGAATCAAATGGAACCTTGATAATTGAATCATCGCCAAGTCCCATTATTTTCACATTCCTGCCTATGCTGTAATGCGATTGTTCCGATACCATGAATGCCGGACGGCAATCGCTATGTACTCCTTCTTCCCAGACATTGTAATCTGTTTTTGCCTGCCGGGCGGCCAGCATGGCGGTTAAATTTCCTGCTGTACCTCCGTGAGTGAAAATACCGTCATAGAATGTATTATAGCCGATCATGGACCCAATATACCTGATTACATTCTTTTCCATAGCCATGCTGACCGGACCCATTTCATATATGGCAGCTCCGTTGTTAAGCAGGGTAGTGCAAAACTGGACAAGCACGCTTACCGGAAGGGGAGAGGTGACCTGGTGTCCGATATAATTCGGATGATGAAGATGATTTGAATAGGCCAGTATCCTTCTTACAAATGAATCGACAGACTCATTTTTGCCACCTTCAGACTCAAAGGAAAAGATCTCTGTCAGTTTCTCAGGATCATTCCATGGCAGTACCGGCATTTCTTTCCCCGAAAGAGCATCGGAAAGATAATCAGCCAATGTATCAACCACTTTATGTCCTTCCTTGCGAAACTCCTCAGGGTTAAAAGGAAAGGGTATCATCGATTCAGTATAGTTCATCATTAAGGCCTCTAAAATAATTTGACATTATCTGATCATGAGAAAAAATTTCAGGATTCTCAATTAACTCCTTAAGCACCCTGTCGCTATTAATTACATCAAGAAATACTTCTATGATTCCCGGATGCCCGTTGGGTTTGCCGCTTCCAAACTTATAAGAGCCAATCTGCTTATTATATTCGGAGAAGAAATTATCAAGGAGCTCATACCTCATTTTATGCCTGACAAAAAACTCATCCGGAGATTGAAATTTGGCTTTGAAGTTTCCAAACCGCTTCGCGGCATTATCCCTGATCAGATAACCAATCCTTGATGGGTCTGACTCCCTTTTAAGATATATTTCAGAATACCTGTAAATTCCGGCATATCCATAGGCATCAAGATCGTCAGCAACGGAAAGCAATGTCAGAAGCTCTGAATCGCCGGCAGAATTCCTGTACTCTTTGTTATCGTGATTTTCAATAGCAAGCAGAACATCAGAGTAGGCTGATTCATGGAGATTGTAACTCCGGAAAAAACCACGGCAAAGCTCTCTGCTGTGAATGCCGTGCCTTATCCCCGGATCAACAGACATGCCGATGTCGTGGAGGTAGCTTGCAATTATCAGTTTGTAAGGCAGAGCCGGGTCAGCTTTTCTTCCATTATCTTCAGTAAGAGAGAGTATCTCCCTGGCATAGTTCCATACTCTGCGGTGATGATTGAGCCCATGGGAGAAAAGAGAATTCTCGTCATAGACAGATACAAAATACTCTTCAAGGATCTGTTTGAATTGAAGTTCAGCAGATTCGATATTTCGGTTCATTGTCATTGATGGCAAAAAAAAAGCAAAAGACCGGGCCTTTTGCTTTTGAGCAGGCTTCCGGATGATCAGTTAACGGTTGATCATATTCTTTGCCAGATCGAGTATTGTTGTGTCGTCGAATGTGACAATTCCTCCGTCAGGTCCCTGTTCAAAATGAATACCTACGCTTTGTCCTTTGTCAAAATTTCTCCCTCCGAAGTAGTTTCTCACTGTCTCTTCATTAAGCTCCAGTTTATCAGCAATTTTCCTCATACTACCGGAGGGCAACTGGTCTTTGATCTTACGCAGTTCGTTAAAGGTAATTGTCTTTGGCATGATTATCGATCTTTAGTTTCGTACATTAAGTTAAATGCGCTTAGAACTCAAAGATAATTATAAATAAGTGAACATAAAAATCATTTCCATACCTGGTAAATAAATTTTTAGTTCATATTCAGAGGGCCTTCAGTAATTCAAGGAAGAGATTCATCCCTTTCTTTTTTTCATCGTCGAAATTATAGTCGATATTGTTTGAGAGATAATTTTTAAGCACTTCGCCTGTTATGAACCCTGATTGCCCCATCTTCCCTACAACAGCATCTATATCTGATACCCCGGTTTCAAGTGCCCCGTTGAATTCAGCTATGAAATCCTCATTCAGTTTCCTGTTCGATACCCAGCATGCAAATACAAATGGAAGACCTGTGAATTTCTTCCACTCAAGGGCGAGATCAATCCGGTGCCTGTAGAAGTTCTCATACTCGAAACACTGGTCGCCGATCAGCACTATTGCTTCATTCGGTCCGATTTTCTTAAAATCGAAGCTTTCTGATGTATTGATCCATCGGTACTCCTTTTTCCAGAAATTCTTTGCAAGAACCTTTGTCAGGTTAACAGAGGACCGCGATCTGTAATCGAGATAAATTGTATTTACTTCTCTGAATGGTGAATTGCTTAAGAGCATAACAGTTCTGACCTCTCCGTTTGCCCCTATGCAAAAATCGCTGATTATATGGTAATCGCTGAAAAGAGCAAGGGCTGCAACAGGAATAAGGCCAATGTCTACCTTCCCGCTTAAAAGCTTGGAAGCACAATCAGCAGGATGGTCTGTTTCGAGTATGACCTTTTTGTCAAACCCGCTTTGCATCATACCATATATGAATGGATACGTATTTGCATATTTGACAGCTGAGATCCTGATTTTATCCATACCCTTTTTTTACTACATCTAAAATAGTACTTTTGTCATAATTGTAACAACAACTGAAATCTCAATCTGTTTATTAAATGGATTTAAACTTACTAACCGCCATTTCGCCGCTCGACGGGAGATACAGGCAGAAGGTCGATGAGCTTGATCTGTACTTCTCAGAATTCGGACTGATAAGATATCGTCTTCTGGTTGAAGTAGAGTACTTTATTGCCCTCTGCCAGATCCCTCTTCCGCAGCTTGAAGATTTTAAGAAGGAAAGCTTCAATGACCTGCGGTCGTTATATGAAGATTTTAACCTGAGTGACGCCGAAAAGATAAAGGAGAAGGAGAAGATCACAAATCACGATGTGAAGGCTGTTGAATATTATCTTAAAGAGAGATTCTTTCTGCTTGGTTTGGGTAAGTGGTCTGAATTCATCCATTTTGGCCTTACCTCACAGGATATTAACAACACCGCTATACCACTCTCAATTAAAGATGCGCTTGTAAATCTGTATTTTCCTCTTCTTTATGAGCTGCGTGAGACCCTTGCAGGATTTGCCGATGAGTGGAGAGATATTCCGATGCTTGCCCGGACACATGGTCAGCCAGCCTCTCCTACGCGGCTTGGAAAGGAGATAGAGGTCTTTATTGCAAGAATTGACGGACAGATAAAATACTTCGGACAGATACCATATTCTGCAAAATTCGGAGGCGCTACAGGCAACTTCAATGCACATAAGGTTGCATATCCCGATATTGACTGGATCTCATTTGCAAATAATTTTGTAAACGAGGAACTGGGTCTTGAGAGATCTTACCCAACCACTCAGATTGAGCATTACGATAATCTTGCCGCTCTTTTTGACAACATCAGAAGGATAAATACAATTCTCATTGATATGTCACGGGATATCTGGGCGTACATATCGATGGACTATTTCAGACAGAAGATAAGGAAGGGAGAGATAGGTTCATCAGCAATGCCTCATAAAGTCAATCCCATAGATTTCGAAAATGGAGAGGGCAATCTTGGATATGCCAACGCAATATTAGAGCACCTTTCGATGAAGTTACCTGTCTCACGCCTTCAGCGCGATCTCACAGATTCAACTGTTCTCCGTAATGTTGGTGTGCCGGTAGGGCATACCCTCATTGCCTTTAATTCGTTATTGAAGGGACTCAATAAGCTTATTGTAAACACTGACAAAATAAACAGTGATCTTGAGAACAACTGGGCAGTCGTTTCAGAAGCAATCCAGACCATTCTCAGGAGGGAGGGTTATCCTAAGCCATATGAGGCACTGCTTGAGCTTACCCGGACAAATCAGAAAATTACGCACGAGGCTATTGCAACATTCATAAATAGTCTTGACCTGAATGAGGAGATAAAAGAAGAATTAAGGGATATTACTCCGTTCAATTACACCGGCTATTAACAAAGGCAAATACTTATGAAAAGTTTACGACTGTTGCTGAAGTATTTTGCCCCTTTCCGGTGGTCAGCAATCAGAAGCATCGGATATTACATATTAAGTGCAATTTTTGCTCTCTTTTCATTTACTCTGGTGGTACCTTTCCTTAAAATCCTTTTCAAACAGGTTACAGATATAGTTGACCCCGGGGAATTCAGGTTCTCAGCAACGTGGTTTGAACAGTCGGGAAAGTATTACCTTGATATGTTTATTGAAAAGAATGGACAGGCAGGTGCTCTTCTTCTGGTAGTGATCATCGTCATAATTGCAAGTTTTCTGAAAAATGGATTTGTCTTTCTGGCAAACAACAGCATTGCCTTCATACGGGCAGGAACGGTAAGGGACCTGAGGCAGAAAGTATATAACAAGGTGCTTACACTTCCACTTTCATTCTTTACCGACTCAAGGAAGGGAGATGTAATGACAAGGATCTCGAATGATGTCCAGGAGGTTGAAATCTCAGTGATAATGTCGCTTACAATGCTCTTCAGGGATCCTATGTATATCCTTATCTTCATGGCATATCTCTTTGTTACCAGTTTGCAGCTTACCCTTTTCGCCCTTGTCCTTTTGCCTGTAAGCGGCTGGCTCATAGCAAGGGCAAGCCGTACCCTCCGATCCTCTTCTCTCATGGGGCAGCAACACCTTGGACGTCTGCTCTCTGTGGTGGAAGAGACTCTCTCAGGTTTGCGGATAATAAAGGGGTTCAATGCTGAAGAGAAGATGCAGAAACAATTCGCTGAATCGAATGTGAGATACTCAAAGATCTTCAAGAGGGTATTGCGTAAAGCTTTCCTGGCATCACCTCTCAGCGAGTTCCTTGCTACAATAGTAGTGATGGTGATCCTTTGGGTCGGAGGGAATCTCGCGCTTAACGGGTCGACGAGCATGACCCCTGAAAAACTCATCCTTTTCCTTCTTGTATTTTCACAGATTATTCAGCCTGCAAAGAATATTACCACTGCTTACTTCACGATCCAGAAAGGAATGGCTTCCATTGACAGGATTGACCACATCCTGGATGCCGAAGATAAAATCCTGGAGAATGAAAATGCCTTACCAGTATCAGGTTTCAACGATTCCATTGAGTTCAGGGGAGTGTGGTTCGGATATAACACTGAAGCAGTTCTTAAAGACATCAACTTAACTATTAAAAAAGGCCAGACAATTGCGATAGTTGGTAAGTCGGGATCAGGAAAATCAACGCTTGCCGACCTTCTTCCCCGCTTTATGGATGTGGAAAGCGGAACAATCCTTATTGATGGAAAGGACATTAAAGATCTTAAATTAAGGGATTTAAGAAGCATCATGGGAATTGTAAGCCAACAACCTATACTATTCAATACCTCTTATAAGGAGAATATAGCTTTTGGTGTTAAAACACCGGTGCAATCCGATGTCGAATATGCTGCAAAAATTGCCAATGCACACGATTTTATAATGGAATCGGAATCGGGATATGAAACTTTGGTTGGTGATTCGGGAGGTAAACTCAGCGGCGGCCAAAGGCAAAGGGTATCGATAGCCCGTGCAATAATGGCAAACCCTCCGATTCTTATCCTCGATGAGGCAACATCAGCACTTGATACTGAGTCGGAACGGCTTGTTCAGGATGCTATTCTGAACCTTATGAAGAACAGGACATCTGTAATAATTGCGCACCGCCTGTCAACGATCCAGCATGCCGATATTATTGTTGTGCTTGATGAGGGCAGGATAGTGGAGACAGGAACACATTCAGAACTCATGTCGCACGAAGATGGCTTTTACCGCAAGCTGCACGGCTTTCAGGCAATATAGTTCATATATTTAAAACAAAGAAATAACGATTATTTATTAGATGCATCTGACCAGCCTGATAAAGAGACAATATTTAGTTTTCTGGCTTGTTTTCTTTATGACAGGTCGCTCTGGATTGGATGGACAGATCACATTCACTTATCACTCAACATTTTCATACCTGAAAGGCAGAGATGCTGCTTCCCTGAATCAGGGATGGGTGAACCAGTCATTTGACGATTCAGGCTGGATGAAAGGGAATGCTCCTTTCCGCTATGGCGATGGCACAGGTGGCGTCGAAATAAGCGACATGCTGAATGGATATCCGACACTCTACCTGCGGTCAACATTTGAATGTGCAAATAGTCAGTTAATAGATAAACTAACGCTTACTGCTGACTATGATGATGGCTTCATCGTGTGGATCAACGGCGTAAGAGCATTCAGCTCGAATGCGCCGGCTTCACCTTTATATAACTCTTTTGCTCCCGGAAACCATGAATCGGGTACAGGAGAATTATTTTCAGCAGATGCGCATACTCTGAATCTTATAGACGGTAAAAATTCGATTGCCGTTCAGTGCTTCAATGTCTCTCTTTCAAGTACGGATTTCTACTTTGACATGGCCCTGACCGGCGAAACCAACCTGACGGAGTTCATCGACACAAACGGTGTAAAATTCTCAGTCAATTCAGGTTTTTTTGATGAACCTTTCACAGTGACTCTTTCATCAGAAACTCAGGATGCAGAGATAGTCTATACTCTTGACGGAAGTAATCCTGCTGTTTCAACTTCCGGTTTTTATTCGGCATCTCCGGTGACTATAAATGTTGATCCTGCCTCATCATCCGGACGACCCGCAACACCTTCATTCATTATCAGGGCTTCTCTCTCCAAACCAGGTTTCAAGCCATCAAAACCTGTGTCACGGACATATATATTTCCGGAAAAGGTAAAGATTCAGGGCTGGCCGGGAGGAGGCTGGCCTGCAGGACCGGTTAACGGCCAGCTGATCGACCTGGAAGTTGATCAGAGGGTTGTCACAAATCCAGCCTACTCATCACTCTTCATCGCCTCATTGAAAGATATTCCTTCAATTTCGGTCGTTACAGACCTTAAAAACCTTTTCGATCCTGCCTCAGGCATCTATGTTAATGCGGAGGGACATGGAATTAACTGGGAGAAGGATTGCTCTGCAGAACTGATTAATCCCGATGGATCAGAAGGATTTAATATAAATGCAGGTCTTAGAATAAGAGGCGGCTGGAGCAGGAATGAGACCTTCCCGAAACATGCCTTCAGGCTTTTCTTCAGGGAGGAATATGGGTCGGATAAGCTCTATTATCCCTTATTCGGCGAAGAAGGTGCCAACGAGTTTGACAAGATCGACCTCAGGTGCGAACAGAACTATGCATGGAGTAACGGCTCATCCAGTAATTCAATGGTAAGGGAGGTCTTTTCGCGTGATACACAGCGCGATATGGGTCAGCCATATACGAGAAGCCGGTATTACCATCTTTACCTTAACGGGATGTACTGGGGACTTTACCAGACTCAGGAGAGGTCAGAAGCACGTTTTGCTTCTTCTTATCTCGACGGCAAGGATGAGGATTTTGATGTGATAAAAGTAAATACTGAGAATTATTCTTATTCTCTTGAGGCGACGGATGGAAATCTCGATTCATGGCAGAGGCTCTGGAACCTATGCACAACAGGATTCTGGTCAAACGGAAATTATTTCGAGCTGGAGGGGAAGGATCCGGATGGAAAACCAGTCAGGGGAGGTGAAATCATGGTTGACATCGATAATCTTATCGATTACATGCTTGTCATTTTTTATACCGGGAACTTTGATGCTCCTACTGCTGTATTCATGAAAAATAAAGGCACCAACAACTTCATTGCAATTGATAACAGGGAAGACAGATCGAAAGGTTTTGTATTTTTTACCCACGACTCTGAACACTCGCTCTTTGATGAAGCGCATCCTCCCGGGATAGGCATAAATGAGAACAGGGTAAATATTGCATCGCGTACCGATGAATTGAAGATGGAAGTATCGGGTTTCTCTAAATTTCACCCTCAGTGGCTTCATTATAAACTATCCGGAAACAAGGAGTACAGAGACAGATTCTCGAGCAGGGCATACAACCATTTTATGCCTGGTGCGGTATTTTCTCCTGCAAGTTCCCTGGCAAGGGTTAATAAAAGGATTAAGGAAGTTGAAATGGCCGTAATTGCTGAATCAGCAAGGTGGGGTGATTCTAAACGTTCCACAGGCTCGCCATATACCAGGGATGCAACATGGCTTCCTGAGGTAAACAAGATAAGAAATTACTTCATCCCTTACAGGGGTAATATTGTCATCAACCAGCTCATGAGTGAAGGGCTCTATCCTGAACTCGACGGGCCTGTTATAACAACTTCTGAAGGTGATATCTATAGCAGGAATATAGAGATATCTTCCTCCAAAACAATCGAGATTAAAAATCCCAACTCTTCGGGATCAGTTGTTTATACTCTCAATGGCATGGATCCGAGGAAGATCGGAGGAGATCTCCTTCCTGGTGCGGTCTTCAGCTCTTCTTCAATAAAGCTGACACTGAACAGGTCAGCTGTTATTAAAACAAGGATTTATAACAATGGAAGCTGGAGCGCTTTACGGGAAATAAACTTCATAATGGAAGAGAGCGATTTTTCCGGACTGAAGGTGACAGAAATAAATTACCATCCGGATGACATTATTACTGGGCCCGATACTATCGATGGAAAGGACCTCGAATTTCTGGAGTTTAAAAATACCGGGGAAAGCTCTGTTAACCTTTCAAACCTGGAACTCGATTCAGCAATTCATTATATTTTCCCAGTCAATACCCTTCTTCCTCCTCAGAGGTTCTATGTAATTGCGTCCAAACCCGAAAGCTTTTTTGATTTCCATGGTATGCTTCCTTCGGGTAACTTCAGCGGGAACCTTTCCAATGCAGGGGAAGAGATTTTACTCAGTGACAAGGATAAAAACCATTTGTTCAATTTTGTCTATGATGATGGATCACCATGGCCGCAATCAGCAGATGGTGATGGATATTCGCTTGCTTTTGATGTTGCAGGAGGATCAACCGATCCCGGGGACTTCAGCTACTGGACTAAATCGTTGCAAAAAGGAGGTAATCCCTTTGCAGACAATGTTGCGGATGGCGAAGAACCTCCTGATCCTGATAATGATAACGCTCTTCTTGTTTATCCGAATCCCACAACAGGTCTTCTGAATATTTCTGTTACCGAAGGAGATCCTGCTGCTGTTTTTGAAGTTTCATTCTATAATGTTACCGGACGTAAAATATTTTCCGTAACGACAGGCAGAGAAGCAATACTCGATCTGAAGATGAAGGGACTCTCTTCGGGCATGTATATAATGACAGTGATATCGGAAGGTTACTACAGCAGGACAAGGATAATACTTACAAGGTATTGATGAATCGGGTAATTATGTAATTTTGAAGAATTGACGGGTGCTTGTGAAAACTATTCAATAAAGATTATATTATGTTAAGAAAAGTAATATTCGCTCTGGCGGTGCTGATTATCGTGCCTCTCTCTCTTAATGCTCAGAAGAAAAAAGCCAATCATACTTTTACTCTGGGAACCACTGAATTTCTTCTTGATCGGGAACCCTATCAGATTATAAGCGGGGAGATGCATCCTGCAAGGATCCCGTCAGAATACTGGCGTCACAGGATACAAATGGCTAAGGCAATGGGATGTAATACAATCTCTGCCTATATTTTCTGGAATTACCATGAATCGGAGGAGGGAGTATTTGACTTCACAACAGAAAACCGCAACCTTCAGGAGTTCTTTAAAATAGTACAGGATGAAGACATGTGGCTGATAGTAAGGCCGGGACCATACGTATGTGCTGAATGGGAACTTGGCGGAATCCCGCCTTATCTCCTGCGTATACCTGATATTAAACTGAGATGCATGGATCCGAGATACATGGCTGCTGCAGAACGGTATATAACCCGCCTTGCCGAGGAACTCAAACCCTTTCTTATAACCAATGGAGGTCCTTTACTCATGGTGCAGATTGAGAATGAATATGGCAGTTTCGGAAATGACCGGAACTACCTTTTCCGACTGAAGGAGGTCTGGACATCCCTGGGAATTGATGTTCCTACTTTTACAGGCGATGGTCCGACTGCCTATATGCTTGAGGCGGGATCCCTTCCAGGCAGTGCCGTTGGTCTCGATTCAGGAAGCTCCCTTGCACACTGGGAACTCGCCCAAAAGATGAATCCCGGAGTTCCTGTATTCAGCAGCGAAACCTACCCTGGCTGGCTGACACACTGGGGCGAAAAATGGGCAAGGCCCGACACTTCCGAATTGCTTAAAGAGGTAAAATTCCTCATGGATAATAAGAAATCATTCAATTTCTATGTAATCCATGGCGGCACAAACTTCGGATATACTGCCGGTGCAAACTCTGGAGGAAAGGGTTATGAACCTGATATTACGAGCTATGATTATGATGCCCCGATAGATGAGCAGGGAAATGCAACTCCCAAATACCATGCTCTTCGTAAATTATTGGAATCATATCTGCCTAAAGGGAAGAAGCTTCCTGCTGTTCCTGAACCTGTTTTGTCGCTTGAAACCGGATATCTGCCAATGCAGCCTTTTACAAGCGTATGGGACAACCTTCCCCAGCCTGTTCTTTCTGTTCAGCCAAAACCTTTTGAGGCGTATAACCAGGACTATGGTTTTATCCTCTATAAAACAGAACTTATCGGGCATAAAAAGGGAAAGCTGACAGTGACGGAACTGCATGATTATGCAACTGTTTTTCTTAATGGAAAGTATATAGGCAAGCTTGACAGGAGGGAGGGCATCAATTCAATTGATATTCCGGCCAGCGATGTTGAAATGCCTGTTCTTGAGATTCTTGTCGAAGCAATGGGGCGAATTAATTTTGCACAGAATCTGATCGACAGGAAGGGGATCACCGACAGGGTGACTCTTAACGGGATGACGCTTATGAACTGGAAAGTGTATAACCTTCCTATGGACAGGAAGTTCATTTATAACCTCAGGTCATCAGGCAAATCTGCCGGAAAGCCTGGCCAGTTCTTTAAAGGGAGTTTTATAATTTCAGCTGCGGCTGGTGTTGTGCCTGCCGATATCTTCGTCGATATGTCGGGTTACACAAAGGGCCTTGTCTGGGTCAATGGCCGTAATATTGGCAGATACTGGAACATAGGGCCGCAAACCAGACTATATTGCCCGGCTTCTTTCCTCAAAGATGGTATGAATGAGGTAATTGTTTTCGATCTTCATCAGACTGAGGCAAAAAATTTATCAGGTAAGAAAACTATGATTGATCCGATATTGAAATGAAAAGAAATTCCCTATTCCAGAAGATTATTCTTGCCGTTTATCTTGCTTCGGCATTAATCGGTGTTAATGCTGCAAATACGGAGTCTGATAAAACTGAACCCAGGTGGTCGGTACGGATGGCAAATACAGTTCTTGCAACTTCCGACAGCCTGATCTACTACGTTGACAAAAATCCTAAGTGGGCTTATGACGTAGCTTTACTGGGAATGGCAATCGACAGGCTGGGAACTGTTGATAAGAAGTATAATGAATACATGAAAACCTGGGTTGATCATTTTGTCAGACCCGATGGCTCTGTACTTGATTACAAAATGTCGGAATACAACCTTGACAGGATCTTTCCGGGCAGAAATGTGATGACTCTTCATATGAGGAATCCTGAGACGAGATATAAAATTGCCATCGACGGCTTTATTGAACAGCTTAAAAGTCATCCAAAGACTAAGACCGGCGGGTATTGGCATAAGAAGATTTATCCCTGGCAGATGTGGCTCGACGGTATATTTATGGCATCGACTTTTATGGCTCAGTATGCAAAGGAGTTCAATGCACCCCAGTGGTTTGATGTTGCAACTGCACAGACAAAGATGATCTATGAGAATACTCTTGATCCGTCGAGCGGCATGCTCATGCACGCATGGGATGAGAGCAGGTCGCAGAAGTGGTGCGATCCTGCAACCGGAAAATCTCATTATCCATGGAGCAGGGCGACAGGCTGGTACATAATGGCCATTGTTGAGATCCTTGATTACCTTCCCGAAAATCATCCTGACAGGCCGGCGCTCATCTCCATTCTTCAGAAGACATGCGATGCGCTTTTGAAAGTGCGGGATCCAAAATCAGGCATCTGGTATCAGGTACTTAATCAAGGCGGAAGGGAGGGCAATTACCTTGAGGGATCGGGATCGTCAATGTATGCCTATGTCTTCGCCAAAGGAGCGAGGAAAGGATATCTCGACAAAAAGTATCGGACTATTGCGGAAAGTTCATTCGATGGCATTGTTAAAGAACTTATAACTGTCGATGCGAAGGGACTGATTACCTTCAGAAACATATGCGGAGGCTGTGGTCTGGGAGGCAATCCATACCGTGACGGTTCATATGAATATTATGTCAACGAAAAGCGCTTTATCAACGATACAAAGGGAGTCGGGCCCTTCATAATGGCTGCGATCGAGCTTGATAAATAGTTTGCCGCTGGCGCCGATTTGTAATCGGGGCCAAATTAATAGGCACGGATTACAAATCCGCGCCAGCGTAACTATGGGTGATTCTTATCAACTGATATCGAACAAGCGGCAGATATGTCTGTCGTAGATGTTTTCAAAAACACATTGTGACACTACTTTTTCATTGGCTTCGAGCAGGGCGAAATATTCATCCATCCTTTTAGCTGCCAGCTTATATGCCACATGAATAAGCTGCCTCATGTTCGGATTATAGTTTTTGTTTCCCGGAACATGTCGCAGACTATCGGCAAACTTTTCAGCGTTCCACGATTTAACGTCAGCTGCTGCCGGGAGCAAGCCTGTATTTATATCTATAACGTCAGCATATGGAGCGCATAACTCCTCAATATCCTCAAGCGATCCGATATATATGTCTTTGGCAAATTCAAGTCCTTTTCCTCCCGAAACAGCCAGTCCTATAACCTCTTCGAGCCAGGTGGTTCCAGCGGTTTTCAGATGAATTCCCTTGTCATATTTCCTGATTACAGAACCAATATGCGGGTAAATTGCAAATTTGTCGGAACCTGAATGTATGCTCATCTTAAGATTCTCAGGCAACCCGAATTCCTTCACGGCAAAATCGATCACCAGCAGGTCTGCCTCAAACTCCTCAGCAAACTTAAGAGGATCGCCAACATAGTCGACTCCCTTATTAAACCTTCCGGAGAATTTCGGCGCAATTGTCTGAACCGGAATGTTTTCATCTGAAAGCATCTTTAGAATAAAAAGAAGTTCAACCGGAGTCTGAGGTTCAGGCACCTCATCCATTGATACTTCAGTGACGAATTTTCCCTCGCCTTTAATCGTCTCAATCTTTCTGAAGATCTCTCCGGCCCTTATTGCAGCAAAAAGATATTTCCCGGTTATCGATTTTATCTGTTCCCTCGTCGTATTCAGTGACATGGTTCCCGAAATTTTCAATTCGCCCGTATACTTTTCCACACTCTCAACAAATGCTGAAATACTCTTCTCTTCGGCTGTCTTTCCAATGTAAGATGCAACATCAATGGTGAAAAAGTCAGAACTCTCAATAAACCTGTCAACTGTATCAAAATTGATATGGTCGGCATCGACGAAAAATGGTTTTCTGTATCCTGCCTTTTTAACAGCTGCATCAGCCTCAATCCGGACATCCCATGGGAGAGTCCCGATTGTTGTGTGTTCCCTGTTTGATTTATTCCATACAGGGGTTATTTCGACCCCATTGTCGGCTGCTTTTATTATCGCTGCAAGCTGGGCTCCTGCCTGGTGTCCGAATCTGTCGCCCATTCCTATGGAATATTTGCCAAGTGTTTTCATCTTTCTTATTGTGATTTATGATTGGTAATGGTAATTGGTGATTGGTGATTGGTAATTGGTCATTGGTAATTGGGGGTCATTGGTGATGTTTTGGGTAATTGGACTATAAATAGAAATCCACATTTTCCGAAGTTACGATATCTACCGGAAGATATTCAATTTTATCAGGTACCTTATGCATCGACAGATACTCAAAGAGCTTCTTTACAGCTTTATAGGTTTGCTCATCCGGACGCTGGTTTAGGAGGAACCTGGTGATTCCGGTCCTCAGCGGCGCGATGTTTTCGTCGAGAAGATCATAACCAACAAGGTTAATTGTATCAATTCCTTTTTCCTGAAGGTAATTTGCAATAAGATACGACCTTGATCCTGTCAGGAAAACTGATCCTATTTCAGGGTTTTCCTTCAGTGCATTGTCCATTGCTTTTTTAATGCTCTGAACTGACGGATCAGGTATCATAATCATTATACGTTTTCCCTTGCTGTTGTGATTGTCGTTGAAAAAGCTCTGGAAACCCATGGCACGGGTTTCGAGGTGATGAACATTTCTGATGTTTCTTGCTATGTTAACAATCAGGATATCCCTGGTTTCAGGTGTTACCAGGTCGATAAGCTGTCCGGCCACCCTGCCGCTTGAAAAAATATTTTCACCTATATAAGCAAGAAATTCAGTGTTTTCTATGAATCCGTCAATAAAGACAAGGGGAATGTTCTCCTTCGCCAGCCTCTCTGCAAAAACAATTGATTCGGATTTAAAAATGGGAGCAAGGATTACACCATCAGGTTTCAGACCGAAAAGGGAAGAGGCTTTTTTCTGAAAGTCTTTTTCACTCTGCATATCAAAAGTAATCTCGGTGAGACTAACCGGAAATGGATCAAGTTCTGAAATGGCTCGCCTCATTCCTTCAGGATGCTTGCTCCAGAAGGAGTTATCCTCTGTCGGCTTGGGCAGTATGGAAACCAGGTGAAAACTTCTTTTTGATTTAAGCACCTGGGCCATTACATTTGGGGAATAGTTGGTCTCCTTAAGAATCTTCTGGACCCTGGCAAGTGTCTTTTCTGCAACTTCACCTCTTTTATGAAGCACCCTGTCAACAGTACCTATTGAAACACCGGCAAGCCTGGCAATATCTTTTATCCTTGCTTTTTTGGGAGGCATTTTGAATTAATAAAAAATGTTTTCAATGAAACATCCGGCTGAAATATCAACCGGATGCTTAACATTTTCATTCAGGAAATCAGATCTCAACTTTTTTCATTTTTGGGACCATAAAATGCATTACAGCCCAGGCAATCAGGTATGCCAAAGCACAGAAGACAAAGACAAGAGTATAAGCAGTTGTCATGTTGCTCTGTACTATAGGGACCTGTATCGCCTTAAGTTTATCAAACATAGCCGGATCAACGGCCTGCAGTTGCTGCACAACTTCCGAGGGCAGATTATTCAGGGATACTTTATCCAGATTGATAACATCATCATACTTGTTCATCAGGTTCATGGATCTTATTTTATCCACATACTCACCAAGGTTTTGCGACTGGGCCTCAATCCAGGATTTTGCTATTCCACCTGCCCTGAAACTGTCAAAAAGCCAGCCTCCTGATTTGTTTACTACTATACCTCCGATACCGCCGGCCATGCCGCCAATTCCTGTAACACTTGCAACTGTCTTTTTCGGGAACATGTCAGAAACAGTGGTAAATATATTAGCTGACCAGGCCTGGTGAGCAGCGGTTCCAACTCCGATTATCAAAACAGGCATCCAGTAGCTTATGCTTCCCAGAGGCTGGGCGAGAAGAACAAGAAGAGGGAATACTGCTATTAGAAGCATTGCTTTCATTCGTCCGGTATATGGGTCATAGCCCTTTTTAATGAAGTACATGGGAAACCACCCGCCTGTGATGCTGCCGACTGTTGACATTGTATATAATACTGCCAGCGGGAATGCAACCTGCATTCCGGTCATTCCATACTGAGCTTTCAGGTATGCAGGCAGCCAGAATAAATAAAACCACCAGACTCCGTCAGTCATAAATTTACCAAAGCTGAAGGCCCATGTCTGTTTGAATTTCAGAAGCTTGAACCAGGGTACCTTTTCGGTATTTTCAGGAATGGCAGTGTTTGCTTCATCAAAATTGTCAGCATGGATATAGTCAAATTCAGCCTTGCTAACCCGTTTGCTTCTTGTCGGTATTTCGTAAAGCCAGAACCAGAATATAAGCCATGTGAATCCTATGGCTCCGATTATTATAAATGCTGCTTCCCATCCAAGATGACCGACTATCCATGGGACAACAATCGGTGCAAGGATAGCGCCGACATTGGTGCCGGAATTAAAGATTCCTGTTGCAAGTGCTCTTTCTTTTTTGGGAAACCACTCTGCAGTTGTCTTGATAGCAGCCGGGAAGTTGCCTGATTCTCCAAATCCGAGAAAACCACGGGCTATCATGAATCCGCCTGTGCTCTTTGCAAGGGCATGTCCCATTGCTGCCAGCGACCAGATTATCAGCGACCAGGCATATCCCCATTTTGTTCCAAGCCAGTCTATGAAGCGGCCGGCAAAGAGCATTGAAATTGCATAGACAAACTGAAATGCTGAAACAATATTGGCATAATCTGAATCACTCCAGTTGAATTGTACTTCCAGAGTATCCTTTAAGAGACTGAGAACCTGTCTGTCGAGATAGTTTACAGTCGTTGCAAAGAATACAAGTGCACAGATAGTCCACCTGTACTTACTGATTTTTTTGTTTAGTTCTGTCATCCGGGTTAGATTAGTTTATGAGCTTAGACATTGTAAGTTGAAGATGCAGTGGTTCCTCCGCGCCCTGTCCAGTTTGTATGAAAAAATTCGCCGCGTGGTTTATCTGTGCGCTCGTATGTGTGCGCTCCGAAATAGTCACGCTGTGCCTGAAGGAGGTTTGCAGGAAGCTTTTCACAGCGGTATCCGTCGAAGTATCCCAGAGCTGAAGATATTGCAGGGACAGGTATTCCGTTACTGACAGCTGCCGATACGACATTTCTCCATCCTTTCTGTGCTTTTTCAACTTTTTCTGTGAAGAATGGATCAAGAAGTAAATTTGTTATGTCAGGATTATTATCGAAAGCCTCTTTTATTTTACCAAGGAAGGCTGATCTGATTATGCATCCTCCTCTCCACATCAGAGCAATTCCTCCATAATTCAACTTCCACTTATACTCTTCAGCTGCAGCCTGCATAAGGGCATAACCCTGGGCATACGAGACTATTTTAGAAGCATATAAGGCATCCCTGAGATCGTTTATAAAAGCTGTTTTGTCACCTTTAAACTCAGATGAAGGTCCCTTGAGTATTGCTGATGCTTTTACTCTTTCATCCTTTACGGCAGAGAGGCACCTTGAGAATACTGCTTCACCTATAAGGGTAAGAGGAATACCGAGATCAAGTGCAGCAACACCTGTCCATTTTCCAGTCCCTTTCTGTCCTGCAGTGTCAAGAATCTTGTCAACAAGCGGTTTCCCATCGGTATCTTTATAAGCCAGTATATCTCTCGTTATCTCAATCAGGTAACTGTCAAGTTCACCCTTGTTCCATTCGCGGAAGACCACGTGCATTTCGTCAGCGCTCATATGCAGCAAGTCTCTCATTATCTGGTACGCCTCACAAATGAGCTGCATATCGCCATACTCTATCCCGTTATGTACCATTTTTACAAAATGGCCGGCACCATTCTCACCGACCCAGTCGCAACATGGAGATCCATCCTCAACCTTGGCTGCTATAGCCTGGAAAATCGGCTTCACTACAGGCCATGCTGCCTTTGACCCGCCCGGCATTATTGAAGGGCCAAGCAGTGCACCCTCTTCACCTCCCGATACCCCGGTGCCAATGTAGAGAAGACCCTTGCTCTCAACATATGCAGTACGCCTGTTTGTGTCAGGGAAATGTGTGTTGCCTCCGTCAATTATTATATCGCCGGGCGACAAGTGGGGGATAAGTGTTTCTATCATCTCGTCAACAGCCTTTCCTGCTTTTATCATCAGCATAACTTTTCTCGGTTTTTCAAGGGAGCTTATAAGCTCTTCGACTGTATGAGATCCAATTATTTTCTTGCCCTTTGCCCTGCCTGCAAGAAACTCATCAACCTTCTGGGTTGAACGGTTATACACGGTTACCTGGAAGCCCTTACTCTCCATATTGAGTACAAGATTCTCACCCATTACCGCAAGTCCTACTAAACCAATATCAGATAATTTGTTCATAATTAATAATTTATGATTTCTATTTTGTCTTCTTACTTTTTACTTCCTACTTCTTACTTCTGACTTCTGTCTTCGGTCTTCGGTCTTCGGTCTTCAGTCTACTGTCTTTTTCCCCTGTAATATTCTTTCACAATTTCATCCATTATCCTGCTTGTTCTTGCAGCAGTTATCCCGGTACTCGGTGATTTCCCTTTGCCTTCAAGTTCCTGAACGATTTTTTCAATCAGGTAGTATTGCACGTGCTCAGGCCGTTCGTTCTCATATTCATGTATCCCTGTTTCAGTTGTAACCTTTATTGATTCAAAACTGAATGTGGAAAAACTGATTGCTCCCTTTTCCCCGATAATCTCGATTGTGTCTCTTCGCAATTCAGGCGAAACGCTGAAGCACCATATCCCTGATCCTGCTACACCATTTTCAAATATAAAGCTGGCAGCAACCATGTCTTCTGCTTCATAAAGTCCGGCCTGGTTAAGTACCACCGATGCTGTTTTTACAATCGGTCCGAAAAGATAATCAAGATAATCCAGTTGATGAGATGCCAGATCGAAAAAATGTCCCCCTCCTGCAATTTCGGGATTAACACGCCACGAAGGATTTCCGGATTTTTCTTCAATTGAAGCTGGTTTGAACAGCTCGATCTGAACAAAGCGCACCTTCCCGATCTTACCTTCCTCGATAAGCTCTTTTACCTTCAGGAATCCGGGAAGAGCTCTTCTGTAGTAGGCAACGAAGACCGGCACATTATGCTTCTCCGCCGCAAGGTTTATCATCTGGCATTCAGCATAACTGGCAGCCATCGGTTTCTCGATATAAACAGGTTTTCGTGCTTTGATAACTTCAATTGCATATCCGGCATGACTTCCCGGAGGTGTCGCGATATAAACCGCGTCAATATCCTTGTCATTTATAAGGTCTGATGCATCGGAGTAAACTTTTGGAACATTATGCCTGCTGGCATAATCCTCAGCCATCTGCCGGTCTCTTCGCATTACGGCAATAAGTCTGGAATCCCTGATCTTGTTAAATGCAGGACCGCTCTTTACCTCGGTGACATTGCCGCAGCCTATTATACCCCAGTTTATCATTCCGGAAATCTCCTATGATACTTTATGTTATGTAAGTCTTTCTTTTGAGGTCCATAGTCCGAGGGCCGGATTTGAAATATAAAATATCTCCTCGCCGTCACCCAACGTGTTAAATCCCTCATTCAGTTTTTCAGGATTATATTTACTTATCATTTCTTTAAGATCGTGATATCTGAAATTCACTGATTCTATCTCCTGTTCAGAGAGAGAGCCGGGACAATATGTAATCGAGAATCTTCCTTCCGAGCTGCCATGGATAAGGTGAGCGGCAGCGCTCAGATTAGATCTCAGCTCTTCATTTTCTTTAAGCGATTTCAGTGTTTGAGGCGTTCCGAAGTAACCGTATTTTCTTATCAGCCTGTCGATCTCCTTATCTTCTCCAAACTCTTTCAAACCCGGGGCCAGCACTATCAGTTCCCCGTTATCAGCCATCGCCATTCTTGTCCTGTATATGCTTTTATTTCCAAGCCAGGTGCTTTTAAATTCTGCAGGATCGAGATATACAACAACTTTTTGCAGTGGTTTTTCAACCAGAGTAAAGTTTACTTTGATGGAGAGCTCTGCAGCAAGTCTGAAAACTTCCTCGTCGTCGCCTATAAAAAGTCCACGTATTACAAGCTTCCCAGCCTCATTACGGCCAATTACAGTGTGCACATAGACAATGGGAAGATGTTTTGTGAAATTGGCTGAAGCATAGTTCAGAAGGCTCCGGACAGGATTGTCTGCTTTTCCCATGATTCGCTCCATGCCATATACGGCTCCGATAAAATGGCTCTTATTGATTCCTTCGGGACCACCTGTTCCCACAAAAAGGTTCTTGTTATAGTTTGCCATTCCTATCACCTCGTGAGGGACAACCTGACCAACAGAGATAATAAGATCATGCCCTCCGTTATAAACAAGGTTGTTTAGCTGAGCAGGCCATGAGTAGTCAACAGCCCCGTCAGTAATACCTGATACAAATTCGCCAGGGACGGTGCCAACAGTAACAACATCCTTCCTCCAGTCGTGAATGCGAAATAGCTCCTTCGGAACACCTCTGAACATTTCATTAAGTTCATAATCTGACATAGGTGCATGAGTTCCGAGAGCAGGAAGTACGTCCTTTAATCCATCTTTGTAATAATTGTAGATTAAAGAGGTGATATCACCGGCTCTCGAGTGGAACCTTGTGAAATCAGGAGGAACAACAAGTACTTTCTTCCTTGCTCCGAGCTTTTCAAGCGCCTCATAAAGACCTGCCTCCAGATCTTTATGGCCAATCACACTGTTCTCAGATCCTGCTTTAAAGTATATCATAGCTTTGATATTATTAAATGTCCTTCCTTTCTTCCCTTACACCTTGCACCTTGCACCCTGCACCCTGCACCTTGCACCTTGCACCCTGCACCCTGCTATCTCCAGTGTGGATGCTCCGGCAGATAGGTCTCAAATTCCCTTATCAGCTCATCCTCATAAGCACCCTTGTATGTGCCGGCAAAGAACCTGTCCATACCTTCTTTATATAATCTTTCCCACGATGCCTCTTCTTTACCCGGATTTATAGGGAAGAAGAGCACTCCGTTTGATTTTGCGGCTTTCAGGTCGCCGTTTGCATCTCCAATCATAAGAATTTTCTCATCGGGATATTTTCCTTTCGCTGCATATTTAAGGTGCTCGGTTTTTGTACCATGTTCCTGACCGGCTATCATTCTCAGATGATGATCAATTTTATTCTCTTCCCACTCTCTTTTCAGAGCATCATAAGGAGTTTGCGAAACGACCATTGCATCTGCTTTCGGCTTCATTTTCTCAAGACACTCTCTTACAAACGGGAAAGGAGTTATCCCGAATACCATCTTTTCGATATCCTCATTTACCCTGAGCGACCATTCGAGGGTCTGGGAGATGAAGGGATCTTTTATCTCTGCAGCATAGGTTTTAAGAGTAGGATTTCCCAGTTTAGTCTCCTTCTTTGTCCATTCAATAAGAGAAGCAGGATCAGGGACCGAAAAGTTGCGCGCTTTGATTTCCGGACGGGTAGACAATAGCTTAAGTGTTTCATTTACAGCAAGAAATCTATTGCAGCCCCTGTTTGTTGAATAGAGGTTTACAAATTCCCATGTTTCGCGGGCATATTTTGATACAGGCTGCATTTTGAAATATTTTATGAAGTTTGGGCAGAAACATTCTTTCTGCTTTATCTCCATAGTATCAAATGCACAACCATCGGAATCAATTCCGATGAAAAACTCCTTTTCGGGTTTCAGGTTTAATAATTGATCGTGTGGGTTCATATGATATTTTAAGACAAAAGATAAAAGTACAAAAGTAAAAAGATAAAAGTGAAAAGACAAAAGTCAAGACCGAAGACCGAATAATTTTAATCATTGTTTCTCATAGGCTTCCAGATTATAGGATGGAAGTATTTTATCGGCGAATTTCATTTCGAGCCGCGAGAATCGCTGTCTTCCGTTAATCATAGGAACCGATGGCCAGTCTTCTCCGACGAGTGGCCTGACGTAAGCAAGAAACTCGTCCGTTACATCGTACCTGTTCGGGGCTATCCATTTTTCAGGGAAGGTCCTTTCAGACAGAGCAACCTTTTCAAGAGGTACCTTATCGTAGCGCACATTATAAATCAAGCCCGGTTCCCTGAGTATTGTTGCCATCCAGCCGTTTCCTTCATATAGTGCTATTTCAACAGCTTTCTGTCCAACCTTGTATGCTTCATCAAGATCGACGATGGAGGCATATGCCGTGGTATGACGCTGATCGGTGCCCATAACCTGTCCGCGGGCAGCTCCCCTTGCCTTCAGTCCTTTGCTGTTCAGGTAGTTGACTACAGTCTGGAAGACGGAATTCTGGCTCGAGCCAAAAGAGGTATGTCCAAAAGCATCCTTTACCTCACCGATCGTCCCAACGTCAAAACCTTCACTTATGACAACAAGGCATCTTCCATCTGCCTTCAGCTGATTATTTACATTGTCGGCAAGGGTTTCAATTGAAACCTTTGACTCAGCCATATAGATCTGCAAGGGCATTTCCCTTTTAGGATCGGCAAGCCTTGCTGCTGCAGGTATGTAACCGATTTTCCTTCCCATCGCCTGTATAACAAGCACAGGGTCTGCCGGAGCAGATCCCATATTTTCTTCATTCGCATTCTGGATTATATGCGACCAGTATCTTGCAACACTGCCATAACCAGGAGTATGGTCGATGAGTTTGAACTCATTGTCGCCAACATCATTGTCAATTGTTTTCGGAACCCCGACAGCAATGAGATCAAGGCCCTTTGTCTTTGCAAGCTCGCTGACTTTAAAAGCAGTATGCTGCGAGTCATTTCCCCCGATATAGAAGAAATACCCAATGTCGTGAGCCTGAAAAACCTCCATAATTCTCTGAAAATCCTTCTGCTGTTTATCCTTTAGTTTATAACGGCAGGTACCAATACTTCCTGCTGCAGGGGTATTTCTCAGAAGCGCTATTTCCTCCTCATTTTGTGAGGAAAGATCCAGAAGCTCCTCGTTTAGCACCCCTTCAATGCCATGCCATCCGCCATAGACTTTTCCAAATTTATCCGGAAACATCCTGCAGGTCTCGATGATGCCCCTTAACGAGCTGTTTATGACCGGGGATGGCCCCCCTGATTGTGCAACTATTACATTTCTAGCCATCTCAAATAGTTTTTAGTTTCGGGTTTCGGGTTTCGGGTTTCGTGTTTTTATTCAGAATCCTTACTTATAATACTTTTACCAATATTCCATTACGTCACTAAGCCATTACGCCATTACGCCATTACGCCGCTACGCCGCTACTCCTATACGCCACTATATGCACTAAACCCCCCGTCGACAGGTATTACAATTCCTGTGACAAATTTCGAAAGGTCGGAGACAAGGTAAATGAGTGTTCCTGTTAACTCTTCCGGGAGACAATACCTTTCCATCGGGGTTCCGTTTATGATTTTTTTACCTCTTGGAGTCAGCCCTCCGGTTTTCTCATCAATAAGGAGGAATCTGTTCTGATTTGTAAGGAGAAACCCAGGGGCAATTGCATTTACCCTTATCCCTGTTTTGGAGAAGTGCACAGCCAGCCATTGTGTGAAATTATTAACAGCAGCTTTGGCTGCAGAATAGGCTGCAATTTTTGTGAGAGGCCTGTAAGAGTTCATCGATGAGATGTTGATTATCACCCCTGATTTCTTCATAACCATATCAGATGCAAAAACCATTGTAGGCAGCAAGGTTCCCTTGAAATTAAGATCAAAGACCTTGTCAAAGCCTTCAATCTGAAGTCCGAAAAAGGTGTCAGCCGGATTTTCATCTTCGGTACCCTCCATCTTTTCAACCTTTGTTGTGGCAGCAGGTGAATTGCCACCTGCTCCATTTACAAGGATATCAACTGGACCGAGGATCTCATTTATCTCAGATCTTGCAGCCTCAAGTGACGCCTTGTCAAGGACGCTGGCGGAGACTCCTATTGATTGGGTTTTAAATTCCTTCTCAATCTCTCTGGCAACTTCCTGAGCGGCCTCCTTGTTCAGATCAAGTATAACGGTTTTTACACCCTGGGCGGCAAGAGATTTTGCCATTGTTGAGCAGATGATCCCTGCTCCCCCTGTTATAACGGCAACTTTGCCTTTAAGATTCAGATCATTCATATAGTCTTACTTATTTATTAAATCCAAAATAATTCCTTGCGTTGGTATAACAAATACCCTCAATCAATGGTTTAAGCAGCTCCTCCTCGTCGGGAATAAGTCCCTTCTCTACCTCTTCTCCCACAAAGTTGCATGCCAGCCTTCTGAAATACTCATGCCTCGGGTAGGAGAGGAAGCTCCTTGAATCAGTTACCATACCGATAAACCTTCTTAAGAGTCCCAGTGATGCAAGATCCTTCAGGTGTTTCTCCATCCCGTTTTTCTGATCGAGGAACCACCATGCAGCCCCGTACTGTACTTTTACCGCCGTTGATCCGTCATTAAAATTCCCGGCCATAGTGATCATCATTTCATTATCAGCAGGATTCAGGTTATACAGTATTGTTTTTGCAAGTGAATCACTGTCATCAAGAGAACTCAGGAATTTTGATATTTTCACTGAATCCTGAGAGTTTCCTATAGAGTCCCAGCCGGTATCAGGTCCCATCTGTCTGAAGGCACGTGAATTGTTATTTCTTAACGCCCCTACATGGAATTGCTGAGTCCAGCCTCTTTTATGGTTCATCCTGCATAACTCAGTCATTATAGCTGTTCTGTACTTTTCAGTCTCTTCAGGTGAAATATCGTCACCTTTAAGAAGCTTTTTGAAGATCTTATCTGTTTCAGAGGATGTATACTGCGCAAAGTAGAATCGTTCAAGCCCATGATCTGACAGTCGGCCACCTGTCTCATGAAAGAACCTGTGACGCTGGTCAAGAGCCTCAATGAGTCCTGAAAAATCCTTTATCTCCGTGCCGCATACTTCTCCAAGCCTGAGAATATAGGCACGGAACTTTACTGTATCTTCAGTTTTAATTACATTGTCGGGCCTCCAGGTCGGGAGTACCTTCGATGGAAAGCTGCCCCTGAGTTTCAGGTGGTGCTCCAGAGTATCAGTCGGATCATCCGTGGTACATATTACCTCAGCCTTCATCTTTAAGATCATTGCTCTTGTTGTGTACTCTTTGGTCTGGAGCAGAGCCGAAGCTTCTTCGTAAATATCAAGGGCTGTTGAAGGCGACAAAAGCTTTGTTATATTGAAGTACCTTGCCAGTTCAAGGTGCGTCCAGTGATATAAAGGATTGCCAACTGTAGCAGGAACGGTTTCTGCCCACTTTTTGAATTTTTCAACATCCGGTTCATTTCCCGTGCAATATTTTTCATTGATTCCGTTTGTCCGCATGGCCCTCCATTTATAATGATCTCCTTCCAGCCAGGCCTGAGTGAGGTTCGTGAACTGCCGGTCCTCTGCAATCATCGATGGAGACAAGTGACAGTGAAAATCCACAATTGGTTGATTTTCAGCAAAATTATGGTAGAGTTCAACCGCTGTTTTATTCCCTAGAAGAAAATTTTCATTAATAAATGGTTTCATCTTATCTGTGGGATTATAAATTTATTTAAATTTGAGGAGACTGAATCGTTAACGATCACGAAAATAAATATTACAAATCAATTTATCAAATTTTCTCTGATCTCTTTATTAATAATTATCACAATTTCAGCCTTATTTTTATTGAATGGAACTTATTTAAAATTTTATCTATGAAGAATACCAAGACCTGTTGGAAAATCAGTTTGCTTGTCCTGTTAATGCCTTTCACACTGTCCGGTTATTCCCAGGGGTTATCAGGTGCTCCTTTTAGTTCGGATCTTAATAAAAAGGATATCAAAACCGTGCTTAAGGCAGTAGCAGACTGGCAGGTTAAAAGTCCCCTTAATCATAACCCTGCAGACTGGACCAGCGCGGCTCTTTATGCAGGTATGGTTGATTGGGCCTCAATTGCCGGCGACGACTCTTATTACAAATGGCTTGTTGAAATAGGTGAGAATTTGTCATGGGATTATTATAAACATGATAACCCGCTTCGAAGATACCATGCGGATGATTATTGTGTAGGACAAACCTATATCGAATTATACAGGAAGTATAACGACAAGAAAATGATAAAACCCATGAGGGCCTATCTCGACCAGATGTTGAAAGATCCGGCGAAAGGCGACCTGAAGTTTGTCAATACAAAGGAGTATTGGTCAACACAGCGGTGGTCGTGGTGCGATGCTCTTTTCATGGGACCCACTGTATGGGCTAAAATGGCAAATGTGACCGGGAAGAAGAAGTACCTGGATTTCATGTACAGTGAATACAAGGTTACTACTGATTATCTTTACGATAAAGAAGAAGATCTCTATTTCAGGGATTCGAATTATTTCACAAGGAAAGAGGCAAATGGGGAGAAGGTTTTCTGGGGCAGGGGCAATGGATGGGTCTTTGCCGGTCTGCCAATAATAATCAGGGAGCTTCCATCGAAATATGAGAACAAGGATTATTTTGTAACAATATACAAAGAAATGGCCGCAAAACTGGTTTCACTCCAGTCGGCCGACGGATACTGGCATGCCAGCCTTCTTGATCCTGCAAGCTATCCTAATCCCGAGATGAGTGCAACAGCTTTCTTTGTTTTCGGTCTGGCATGGGGTATTGGAAACGGATATCTCGACAAAGAGACATATCTTCCTGCTGTTGTAAAAGGCTGGAAATCGATGGTGGCTTCCGTATGGCCCGATGGCAAAGTAGGGTTTATCCAGCCAATCGGAGCTGATCCCAAGGCTGTCACCCGCGAAATGACAGAGGTTTATGGTGTTGGAGGCTTCCTAATGGCAGGATCGGAGATTACCAGGCTGATTGATAAGGGGATTCTTTAGGGTTTCAAGTTTCGGGTTTCGGGTTTCGGGTTGCGAGGTGAAGTTTAATAATCCGCACCCCGCACCCCGCACCCCGCACCTGGAAACAAAAATTATATTAGCAACCCAATCCTGAAAATATGAAACTAGAACTTAGATACGCCGTCCATCCTGAGGATTTTAAGACGTATGATACCGATAAAGTAAGGAAGGAATTCCTTATTGAGAAGGTGTTTGTCCCTGATGAAATATCCCTGGTATACAGTATGTACGACAGGTATATCGTGGGGGGTGCAATGCCCGTTAAGCAGGCACTTAAACTCGAATCGGCCGACGATCTGAAAGCCTCATATTTCCTTGAGCGACGGGAGATGGGGATAATTAATGTCGGAGGAGCTGCAGTAATAGAAACAGGGGAGGGGACATTTAGCCTGGGACATAAGGAGGCTCTTTATCTTGGTAAAGAGGTTAAGGATGTTGTTCTGAAATCGGCCGATAGTGGAAAACCTGCTAAGCTCTACATCAACTCGGCACCTGCACATCATAAGTATCCTTCAGGAAAGGTTACTTTGAAAGATGCAGAAGTTGTGGTGATGGGAAGTATGGAGGCTTCGAATCACAGAACTATTAATAAACTGCTTGTAAACAGCGTGCTGCCAACATGCCAGCTGCAGATGGGGATGACAGAACTGAAACCCGGCAGTGTCTGGAATACGATGCCTGTACATACTCATAACAGACGAATGGAGGCTTATTTTTATTTCGAAGTTCCTGAGAAACAGGGGATCTGCCATTTCATGGGCGATCCTGATGAAACCCGACATATCTGGATGAAAAACGACCAGGCTGTGCTTTCTCCCTCATGGAGTATTCATAGCGCTGCAGGTACCTCAAACTATACCTTCATCTGGGGAATGGCCGGTGAAAACCTCGATTACAGTGATATGGATGTCAGACACCCTGATTCTCTTAAATAGAATGGTTTCGGGTTTCGGGTTTCGTGTTTCGTCGGGTGGCTGGCGGATCGGGTTTCGTGTTTAAGTATAGAAGTCTGTGGCAATATCTTCACCCCGCACCCTGCAACTCTTAATTCAGGGAAGTAACGATTAACAGAAAGTAGATAAATACTATATACCAACTCTTATGAAAGAATTATTTGATTTAAGCGGAAAAGTGGCTCTTGTAACCGGCGGCACTCATGGAATAGGATTGGCTGTGGGACTGCTTCTTGGCAAGGCTGGAGCCAGAGTGTGTGTAAACGATCTGGATGAGGACAAGCTGCTTAGCTGCAAAGAGAGTTATAAAAAAGAGGGTCTTGATGTCTTTACACTCAGATTCAATGTGACAGATGAGAAAGATGTGGATAAAGGCATAACTATGATTGAAAAAAGTGTTGGTGCAGTCGATATCCTTGTCAATAATGCCGGAATAATTAAAAGGATCCCAATACTCGACATGGCTATATCCGATTATAAACAGGTAATCGATGTCGATCTTGTAGCTCCGCTTATAATATCTAAACGTGTTGCACCCGGAATGATCGGAAAAAGAGGCGGCAAGATCATTAATATGTGCTCAATGATGAGCATCTATGGAAGGAATACCGTTTCAGCCTATGCTTCTGCAAAAGGAGGGCTTAAACTGCTTACACAAAGCATGACATGCGAATGGGCAAAATATAATATTCAGATCAATGGAATTGGTCCGGGTTATATAGCTACCTCGCAGACAGCACCTATACGTGAGAATGGTCACCCTTTTAATGACCTTGTTATGACCCGTACACCTGCAGGCAGATGGGGTGAACCGGAAGATGTTGCCAATGCTGCCCTCTTCCTTGCATCAAAAGCAAGCAATTTCGTAAACGGACATATCCTTTATGTCGACGGTGGAATACTTGCCAACTTTGGATATGTAAAAGGGGAGAATGATGTTTAATTGTCTTGCGGTCCTGCGGTCCTGCGGTCGTGCGGTCCTGCAGTCCTGAGGTCTTGCAGCCGACTTCATGATTGTAATACAACACGACCGCACGACCGCAAGACAATCAGACATTTTTATCCGGATTATCGGGATGATCATCTGAATATGGTTTTGCATACAGATCTTCAACCCTTACCCTGCCATCATCAGGCTTTACCGAACTGCCGTTGTCATTCTTAAATCCACTCTCGCCCTCGCTCTCACTAATGCCCGTTAATTCTCTTGCTCTGCCATTGAAATAGAGGATAAGGGCAAATATTGGCATCAGAGGCATAGTGATAGCTCCTGCCAGTGAAGAAACTGCAATGAAGACCGGATTTGTAGCCATATCGAGCATTTTGCTGGCCTCTTCCGGGTTTAAAAGTGTTCTGAAGAAGCTTCCTGCAAAAGGAAGCAGAACAAGACCTGAAAGGATCAGTGATACAACTATCAGTATTATGAAAAAGACTGCAACCCATCCGATATTCGACCAGAAATTCCTGTGAACAAGGCTTAATGTCCTGCTGATTGCATTACCAATTGAGGGCCCTTCTGACATTAGTACAGGCAGTATGATGAGGTAGATCGTCAATACATAAAGCAGGGCAAAAAAGGCTCCGACTATCAGGACAAACAATCCGAGAAACATTGCAACTGCTCCAAAAAACGCGAGGAGTATCATAATAATCAGAAAGGGAAGGAAATACCTCATCGATTTTCCGAAAGAGACAAGAATATTGTTCGATTTGTCAAGTGGATTATAAAGGATGTAATATTGAAGGATAGTAGCAAAGAAAAGATTGACTAATGAGACAGCCAGAATAGGAACTATCATCTCCTTAACCTTGATAAGCATTTCGGCAGGATCAGTGGTTGACTGTAAATCCTTCATGTCGATGAAGGAGGAGGCGAACTGAACCACGAGAGACATCCCCAGGGAGATCAGGAAAAGTGAAAGGAACCTGCTTTTGTAAAAATCCCAGAGGGAATTCATTGCACTGTCAATGTTGTGTTTGCCGTAGAGTGGGTGGTTGCTGAACTGGTCCATATTAATAGGTTTTGGGTTTTTAGAATGTCAAATGTAGAAATTTAATTTGAATGATTAGGGGTACGAGTTGCGAGTTGCGTGGTGAGAACTATAAATGCATACCCCGCACCCTGTACCCTGTACCCTGCAACCTGCACCTTTTGCCTACAGCCCCCGTCTCCATCTTCTTAGTATTTCTACGAACGGAAAAAGCGAATTTGGCTTTTTCTGACTGAAGATCCCTTCATTAACTGACCTCACATCTTCGATTGTGTAGAATGCTTTCGGATTAAAATCAGTAATAAGTCCAAGTACCTTTTCAAGCTCATTTCTCTGTACTATTGTGTAAATAAGGTTTACTTTGTCCCGGGCACCCCTTGCTTCTACAACTGTGGCCCCAAAACCATTGCTGTTAAGTGTCTGAACCATTTCTGATCCTCCTGAGTTGGCGAATACTCTTATCATCAGGTAGCCCATAGCAAGTTTTTCCTCAATTATCATTCCTACATAGTTGCCTGTTGCAAAGCCTGCTGCATAAGCAAAATAGTTGACATAGTTATCGAGGTTCTGCATTATCTTACTGACGGCCATTATCCAGATAAGCACTTCAAAGAAACCAAGAACGGGGACTATATTTCTTTTTCCTTTGGAAAGAAAGATGATCCTGAGGGTGCCGATTGACTGATCGCAAATCCTTGCAAGAAAGATCAGTACCGGCAATAGTCCATAGGTGAATAGATTTGAGTCGAGGAATGGTGTTTCCATAATGTGTGAGGTTAAGTGGTAACAAATATAGGAAGAATGGCGCAACGGCGCAATGGCACAACGGCACAACGGCAAAGCGGCGTAGCGGCATAACGGCACAACGGCGCAGCTATGCAATTAATGATGCTCGGCGAAGTTTGCAACTTCGCTTAGCGGAACAATTTGGCCATTAGCCATTGCGCCTCTGAGCCGTTGCGCCGTTGCGCCACCTTCTAAACAATTCTCCAGGTTATGTGTTACTCAGTTGTTGAACTATGAATATGTAGTCTCAAACTTAGTATTACCTTTGCAAAAAAAATTAACTTAAAAACGATTAAAGTATGAAATTGAGTAAAATCACAGTAATGGCTGTCCTTTCGCTTGTTATTGGACTGGCAGTTGTATCATGTACCGGCAATAAGAGCCAGAAAGACCAGAAACAGGAAGTTGCGTATTTCAGAAGCCTGCAATTCAGCGAAACTCCGTACGACACTGAAAAGGGAACTCACCCTCTGACTGCGGATGAGGCTAAAACAGTAAACAGTTATAAATTTACTTATGATGATGCAGGAAGGGTAGTATCAGTCGAATTTGTCCGCAATGATGTTCTGCTTGGTTATTCATCGATGCAGGGCGCCGCAAAGATCACTTATGAGTATACAGGAAACAAACAACTCAAGAGATATTTCAATAACAAGAATGAACGGATTGAATCTGGAGGAGTCTATCTTGCTGAATATACACTCGATGACAATGGACTCAGGACCGGGCTTATGTTCCTTGGAAAAGACAGTTCAATGGTGGAGAACAGGAATAAAATTCACTCATGGAAATGGAGTGTTCTTCCCGACGGAATGATCAGGGAATTAAGATATAACCTTGCTGACTCAGAAGTAGTAATGAATCAGTTCTGCCCATTCTACGAATTAAGGTTTACCTATAACGATAAAGGTTTTGTGACCAGAATGGCAAACTATATGGGCGACACTCTCTATAACTGCACAGCTGAAAACTGCGGCGATATAGGGGTTTCATATTTCACATTTAATCCCAATGAACAAGGCGATGTTGAAAATTTTGCTGTTTTCAATGTAATTGGACAGATGTCAAATCTTTATTGGGGATGGTCGAAACGAGTGAGTAAATTCGATGCTAACGGATATCCCTTAGAGACTGTTTATTATGATCAGGATGATGAGTATGTAGGTGGTAAAATGGTACCTGTCACAGCTTATAAATATGATGAGCACGGAGCGCTTATTGAAGCAATAAGCATGGATAAGGACAGGAATGTTGTGAATAATCCTGAAAATGGTGTTGCCATAACTGAATACAAGTATGACGAATCAGGTCAGCGCACTGAAACCCTCCGTTTTGATAAGGACAGGGTGGCTGTAAAAGAATAATGGAAAAAACATTTCAATTAATGAAAAAATTCCGTCATAGCATTTCTGCTGTTTTCGTCATTGCGGTTTTAATATCGGGAGGATGTGCAGGAAACAGTGGAGAGAAGAATATGGAGCAGGCAGCTACGCCTGCTCCTGTTTCAAAAAAACCTGTTGTCATTGGTAATGAAACAGCTCTTTTGCTAAAGGATCTGGTTGAAAATGGTGATTATGTAAACAGCCTTGTTTTCCCTTCACTGATTAAGCCGTCAATTGTTAACCAGAGCCTTGGAACCAATATTCTCGTGATTGACCTCAGATCTGCTGATAGGTTTAAGTCAGGTCATATTAAAGGAGCAGTTAACCGGAAGTTTGAAGAACTTCCCGGCTATTTTGAATCTGGTATAAAACCCTTTGAGTTCGAAAAGATTATCATGGTTTGTGAGGATGGACAGGTATCAAGCTATACCACAAGCTTGTTGCGATTGATGGGTTACGGTAATGTATTTGCCATGCGTTGGGGAATGAGCTCCTGGAATAAGAAATATGCCGATGAAGGCTGGATGAAAGGAGTCACGGGGCAGTTTGAAGCAAAGCTCGAAACCAAAGTGAACGAAAGACCTGCTGCTGTTTCAATGCCTGACCTTAAAACCGGACTGACAACAGGAGAGGAGATAGGATCTGCCAGGTTTAAGAAACTCTTTGAAGAAGGTACTGCTAATATACTTGTAACTGCTGAAGAAGTGTTTGCTGATCCGGGGAAATATTTCATAATCAACCTCGAGAGAAAGGACAAATATGAAGATGGACATATTCCCGGGGCAATCAGATATAAACCGGAATCTACGCTTGGATTTACAGAGGAGATGGCATCGATACCGTCTGATAAGATAGTTGTTGTGTACTGCGGAACAGGCCATAACTCTGGATTTGCCACTGCCTACCTGAGACTCTTTGGTTATGATGCCAGAACCCTCAGATACGGTAATAACAGCTTCATGCACGATAAGATGATCAAACAAAGGGAAGCTCTTTCGTGGCTGCCGTTCACCTATGCTGACGTCAATGATTTTACGGTGGTAAAATGATTTGTAAAAACGCCATGCATGGCGTTTGTACGACGAAAACGCCATGCATGGCGTTTTTACAATTCCGGTCTGACAATGGTGTCGGGCCGGAATTTGTATTTCATGACCTCATCATCCTGTTTATCAGTTAGGATAAAGATGTTTTTATTGCCCAGCTGGCTCAGTACCATCCATACACGGGCCTGCTTGCTGAGATCTTCTGAATAGAGCAGCGCCGGACCAGAATGACCTTTGATTATTCTCAGGTTTGCTTTGATGAGGATTGAGTCTTCAGAAATTGTTATTGATTTAAAACCCTCTGATCTGAAATCTCTTTTTTCTCCGTCAAGGTTAATTATAATCGCATCTCCCTTTATCTCTGCTAATTGTTCACTGCTGATGATATTTGAACTGTTTACCGAAGGTTCTGCCCATTTATTGGCATCACTCCTGAAGCGGTAAATGCCTGTCGACCTGATAACAACGAGTATCAGCACCGGCAGTACTACTATAATGACCCATTTATATTTCTTAACTATTTCCATAACTGCATAAATTTTGACTCATGGCAATCGACTCACGACTCACGACTCAAAGCTTAAAAATTTTTAAGCCATTTTCAAATTTTCAAATTTTCAAATTTTCAAATTCTCTTCTTATTCACATCCCCCATCCAGCTTCTTAGCTTCACCCTGTTTAGCAGCAAGATATTTTATCTTAAGACTGTCAGGCAGACTGTTAAGTTCATTGAAAAGCCTTCTGGCCCTGGTTCTTGTCTCGAATAGCGCATTCTCCCTTGCAGAGATCTTCTCTCCGGTGAAGCTGCTGTTTATTATTGTTTTAAACCACTCATTGAGACCGCCTTTCATGATATAGACATTATCATAATTCAATCCTTCTGCAATCGCAAGAGCATAGCTGGCTTTCAGGTCACCATTAGAATACAATATCGTTTTGATCCCTTTTTTGTCGAATATATAAGCAGGGTCCTTCGTCAGCATCTGATCGTATGGAAGATTCAATGACCCCGGAAGGCTCATCGCCATATACTCTTCAGGTGATCTCAGGTCGATTATCTGAATTGTAGTGTCTTCAGCGATAATAAACCGGGCCACCTGATCGGCAGTAAGATATCTGTCTTCAGCTCCTGATTTTTCAAGTACTGTCTGAGGTTTTCCGCTAAAAGAGCGGTTGGCTGTAAGTGGGAGCAGGGCAAGTATAAGTCCGAAACTCAGTAGAATTGCCGATATTGCAGTCCTGGGATTCATAGTGAGGATATTAGATTTCATTTGTAATGTCAGGCCGTGCGAACCGTTTCTCAGCAAGCTCTGCAATCCAGAACATTATAACTGCCGCAACAATAAGAAGAAGAATGAACAGTCCGGTTGACAACCCGAGTGCTTCGTCGATCTTAACAGGTCCTTTATAGGAACTGTTTGCTATTTTTTCGATATATGGATAGGTTTCTGCAAAAAGGAATGCGCCTGTAAGACCTCCGCCGAAGAAAACCATTGCATCAATTTTGCCTATCGACAAAGCGCTCAGCCCTGTTCCCGGACAGAAACCACCCATTATAAAACCAGCTCCCATTATCACTCCTCCGACAATTGAAGCAGTAACATAGAATTCATTAACAAACACCTGGTTAAGGTTAAGAAGACCCAGGAAGCTGAGTATCTGCGATCCTATAAGGGCTACTATAGCTGCTGTGAAGAATACCTTAATCACAGTCGTATCATAACCATAGAACATTCCTGCAAGCTTCCGGCTCGAGGAGAATCCTGCCTGCTCAAGGGCAAAACCGAAACCGATGCCTATGAATAATGCAATCAGCAGATCGAGCCACTCAGGCATGTTTATCAGTGATGAAATTGGTCCCATGTTGTTATAAGAGTTTAATCATTTATAAATTCAACAGCCATAGATGATTTAAAAAGCTTTAAAGGCTTTAAGGGCTTTATAAGGCAATTAACACCGCGGCTCCTTTTACCGCCTTTACAGCATTTACCGCCTTTACGCATTTACCGCCTTCTTCAAATCCAGTTTTTACGAAAGAACCACGCAAAAATATAAGCCGAACCGAATATTGCCATCATTGTGACAAATCCCGCAACGGAAAGTACTGCCATTCCTGAAAGGGCGGCGCCGCTGGTACAGCCTCTTGCAAGCTGGGCCCCATAAACGAAGAAGACTCCCCCCAGAAAAGCGAAGACCAATCGTCTGGAATTTGAAATGTCCGGCGATTTCTCGATCCGGAACTTCAGTCTTTTTGATAGTGCTCCGGATAGAAAACCTCCGGCAACAACTCCGAGTATTTCCAGAGTGAGCCAGTTCTTTAATGGTTTCTTCCCGTCTTCAAAGTATTTGCTGTAGTAAATTGATTTGTCAGCGTGAGGCCTGTCAACGGCTCCTACTATCGAAACCACACAATATTTTAGTCCTCCGCTGGCACCCAGGCCACGTCCTGACAGGAACATCGCCAGTAAAAGAACCATACCCAGCATAGTACCTGCCAGGTATGGATTCATATATTTATGTTTCATAACTTTTGAAATCAGTAAGTGCTTTCAAAAGTAAGAAATATGTTTTATTACTCAGCGGGAACCAGGTCTTTTGTTTTAAGTTTCGCTGGAGTGAAAATGCCAATCACACCATTCAGGCCTACACTCATTACTATATTATAGAAGAATGCAAGGAAACCGATCAGGATTAAGGCTCCGCTGATCGCAGCCAGAATCATCAGGAGATTGAATTCGCCTTCATAGTATATAGACCGCCTCAGCATTCCGTTTAGTCCGGCCATTCCCATGAACGCACCCATGCCTATTCCGCCTGTCAGATGGCACCAGAAGTGCAGATTTACAAGTTTCTGACTATGGACTTTAGCTCCATTCGTCAAGATTGGGAAAAGAAGGTAGATTGCGGAATAGAGTGTCATTGTAAGCCCAACCAGAACTGCAACATGAACATGCGGTCCTACAACCCATTGGGTATTGTGAAGGATCCTGTTCAGGCCAACATCAGCCTGCATTATTCCTGCAGGTACCGCAAGTGCAAAACCAAGAAGTCCGCCGAGCAGGAATTTCAGCGGATTTGTCATTTTTAGAGGCCTGGCGCTCCAAAGGGTAATAAGAGTAATGAAGAAGGCCAGCCCCTGTGTTATCAGTTCAAATGCTGTAACAAGTTCACCTGAAAGGACCTTAAGTACCCCTGGCTGCGCCTGATCAGAAAGAAGGTGATGTGACCAGACCGTCCATGATACTATAAGTTCGACAAGAAGGGCAGCTCTGGCAATATTCTGCATGAAGAGTGGCTTTCCGGTGATCATCATTGCCAGAAGGTACCAGGTCCCGGCCACAAAGATCAGTACAAGTCCATCGGCAATCAGGTCAAGTCCCCACCAGAACCAGTTTTTGTACAGAAGTGCATCAACTGCTGTCTCCTTAAGGTCGAATCCGAGAATAGAACCAACCATATAAACAAGTATCAGTACACCAGTAAATAGGATCGTGGCTGTATTCAATGCCATGTCGATACTTCCCCTGGCCACTGCGGCAACAGGAAGAGGCACAAGATGTTCCTTGTTCTCTTTAGAAAAGATATTTGTAAATCCGGTAATGCCAAGAGCTGATTTAAGCAATGCACCTGCAGGTTGTTTGTCCCATCCTTCAGGAGTATAGGTTATTGTCTTAAAGATATTTATTATGAAAAAAGCAGTTCCAACCATGACTATGGCAATACCAACTATAAAGAAGGTACCTCCCCAGACACTGAATTGTGAGAAGTCAGCTGGAAGGGGCCAATAGAGGGTATAGAGCGGTGAGTAATGACTTACAAAACCTGCAAACCAGAAAATAAAGGTCCCTGCAGCGATAAGAACGAAGGTCCAGTTGCCTAGTTTGATGCTCCACAGTGGTTTCTTCATCAGAAAAGGAACCAGAAACAGGAATGCGCCGCATACAATTGAATATGTTGATCCGAAGATTCCGACAAGGGGATGAGCCGTAAGTATAGCAAAATACTGAGGTTCAGTTATGTAAGAGAGAGGCGTGACCTGGTATAGCCTCATAATCATGCCTTCTATCACTACGAATCCGAAATAGATAAGCCCTACTACAACAAACCGGAGTGTAAGTTTCTGCATTGGAGTGAGAGTAGCTGATTTGAAATGACCCTCTTCACCGTTCATGAATGTCTTTATAAAACTCATAAGTCTGATTATTAAATGTTTTTGAGATTATTTTATTCCTCCTGCAGGAACCACCTGTACTACATCACGCAAGATCATAGCAACTCCTTTTGGTCCGGAGTACTCGGTCGATCGTATTGAGTAGACCCCTTCGCGATCGAAGAGCCAGAGAATATCATTCCTGTGGCCTGGTACGACCTGCATCTGGAACATCATGCTGTTATCGCTCCTGAATAACCCGAACCCGTAGGTCAGATCTTCTGACGTGACGTCAAACAGAACCTTGTCGTTCACATTTATCACAAGCTTTTCTGAGGGAAGGTTGAACTTATGATCCTTAACAGTTATTTCAAAAGTCTTATCCGGGGTATAAGCTGCCCGCTTCAGATCCATTTCAGCCCACGGGATTGTATTGTAGGTGATAACGTGGAGTGAAAAACCGAGTACTGTCAGGAAGCCGACAAGAGTGTAAAACCATGCAGGTTTAATACCCTTTAATTTCCCCTTTCCTTCTGTTGTCACCTTTAAACTGAACCAGGCGACAAGCAATATCATGGCAATACAGTAAAGCGTATAAGCCAGTGTTTGTCCTGTGAGGACCATTTTTGAGTCAACCATAGGACCTCCTTTTTTGTTAATGTTAAATGATATAAGTTTATCTCAATTAAAAATAAAAAAATTATCTCTTCTTTGCTATGTCAGCCAGTGATGTCTCTTTCAGTACTTTAACAATATTCTGTCGTGTTGATTCCCAGACAGAGTGCATTGAACACTCATTGTTGAACGGGACAGCACTGAATCCCAGTAAACATTTATTCAGGCTTTCAAGTCCGTCTGTTGCATCAATGATATCGGCCAGGGAAATGGTGTCTTATGTCCCTGCTGAATCTGAAACCGCCGCCTCTGCCCCTTGTGCTCCCGATAAAATCATTCTTTGCGAGAGTAGTTAGTATCTGCCTGAGATAAGGGTAGGGGATTGAAAGCTTTTCATGGAGAACTGCAGCAGACATAGGCACATTTTCATTTATTGCCATATAGCTCAGAATGTTTAGTGAATAAGAAGCTGTCTTACTGAAATTCATAAATGATACTTGTCTATGGCATTTTATGCAAAAATATGAAATCATTTGAAACTGCAATGGATTGGTGTTAATTTTTTCACAGAAGAATTCAGGCACAACGGCATAAAGGCGTAATGGCGTAAAGGCGTAATGGCGTAATGGAATCAGATACTTACAGTCACCGTCATTGCGAGGAACCCGTCCGCCGGCTGGCGGACGGTGACGAAGCAATCCGCATCTCATACTCTGAAGATAATTATATAAGTGCTTACCCAGGGACTCCAAACTTTTATCCTATATTTACATAAGTTATACATTATATTATATGGGACGATACAAGCTTACTCTTGAATACGAAGGAACACGTTACACCGGATGGCAGATACAGAAGGGTGGCAAGACAGTGCAGGGTGAAATACTTGATGCCTGCCGCGAACTCTTTAAAGTTGACGATATTGATCTGTTTGGAGCGGGCCGTACCGATGGCGGGGTGCATGCCATCGGCCAGGTTGCCCATCTGGGTGTTGAAACAGAGTTGTTGCCGCTAAGGATCAGATATGGAATCAATGACCGCCTTCCTCCCGACATCTGCATAACAAATGTTGAGGAAGCTCATCCTAAATTCCATGCCAGGCACGATGCTACCGCGCGGAGTTATATATATCAGATAAGCCGCAGAAGAACTGCCTTTGGCAAGAAATATGTCTGGTGGATAAAAGATTCTCTCGACACAGATAAAATGAACGATGCAGCAAAACTCTTCACCGGTCTTAAAGATTACAGGTATTTTACCGACCCTGAGCAGGAACAAGCTTCAACCAAAACTGAGATAATGCATGCAAAGGTTGAAGACTTTGGAGACCTGCTTGTATTCCATGTAGTAGGTTCACATTTTCTCTGGAAGCAGGTAAGACGAATGACAGGTGTGCTTGTTGAAGTCGGACGGGGAAACCTGTCAAATGAGGAAGTTGCTTCTTTCTTCAAGATTAAAACAGATATTCCGGCCAAGTTGACAGCCCCTCCGAGCGGATTATTCCTCGAAAGGGTTTATTTCAGGAATGAGGAGATTGTATATCAGACAAATCCGGTCTTCAACCTGTAGCCATTTCACCCTTGAATGTGATATTAAGCATGAAAGTTTTTGTTTAATGACTTGTTTTTATTAGATAATTTTATATAATTTTAAAAAGTCCGAATTTTGTCATTCATGGCGGATTGATCTTTTGATACTTTTGACTTTTGACTTTTGACTTTTGACTTTAACCTATACTTTCTAACCTAACCTAAAAAATAATTGCCTATGCACAACTCTTATTAACCTTAAAACTGTTTTTCGGAAGTATTCTGACCTTCCGGAGAATATTTTTTTATTATTAGAAATTAATCTATTTAAAAAAAATTCTAACCTTCTAACCTTAAAAGTATGACTAAGAAATTAAAGCAGGCAGCTTTGTTAGTGATGTGCTTCACCAGGCACAAAACCATGATGAGGCTCCTTTCTCTGTTTTTATTGATAGGGACAGCACAACTCACCGCAACAGCGGCAGGTGTTGCCTCTTCAGATGACTTTCAGCAGATAAATATTTCCGGTAAAGTTGTTGACAATCAAGGCAACGCACTTGTCGGGGTAAATATTATCGAAAAAGGTACAACAAATGGGAAGATTACCGACGGTAACGGCTCATATGCTATTTCTGTCACCTCCGGCAACTCAGTGCTGACCTTCTCATTTATCGGTTACACCACAGTCGACGTTCCGGTAGGTACGCAGACCTTAATTAATGTAACCCTTGTTGAAACACAAACCGCACTTGATGAGATCGTTGTTGTAGGTTATTCAACCCAGACAAGGAAATCTCTTACCGGTGCAGTTTCAACTGTTAATTCTGCTGCTCTTGCCGAAAGTGCTGCTTCCAACCCGGTTCAGCGTCTCCAGGGTAAAGTGGCAGGGGTATCGGTTCTGAACCAGCATACCCCCGGTGAAGGCTCAACCCTGAGGATCCGTGGTATGACAACAATCAACGATGCCAACCCGCTGTTCGTTGTTGATGGTATTCCCGGCGGTAACTATTCGCCAAATGATGTTGAATCAATCACAATCCTTAAAGATGCTGCTGCCCAGTCAATTTATGGTGCCAGGGCTGCCAACGGGGTTGTTCTTGTAACAACAAAATCGGGTAAGAAAAACCAGAAAGTAAACATGACCGTTAACGTCAGGCAGGGTATCACAAGGAATTCTAACCAGTATGACCTTTTAAATACCCAGGAGTGGGGAGACATGTTGTGGCTTGAAACAGAGAACCTTTATAATAAAAATTTAAGGGCCTGGCAAAGAAATCCAGTAGGTGCAGCTCCTGTCCTTACTTATAATCATGTTCAGTTTGGAACCGGATCAGAGCCTGTTATTCCTGACTATATATTCCCAACAAAAACTGCAGAAGGATCTCCGCTCGTAGATCCTGCCAGATATGACAATAAACTGGCTACCATTGATGGTACCGACACCTATCTTATTGCCAAATCTAGCCCAGGGACAAACTGGATGGAAGAAGCCCAGCGTGATGCTCAGTTTAAAGAGTATACAATTGATGTAACAGGCGGCAGTGCCAATACAACATATGCATTCCTTCTTGGCTACACCAAGGACGAAGGTGTTTTTAAATACACAGGTTTCGACAGGTACAGTTTCCGTGCAAACATCAACACTTCCCCTGCAAAGTGGATCGATTTGGGTACCAATATCGGTGGTAACTATACCAATGATTACGGACACCAGGGCGATAACTCTGAAAGTTCAATAGTTTCCTGGACCTACCGTCTTCCTACCATGGTTCCCCTATATGATATTTCAGGAACCACATATGGAGGATCTAGGTCATCCGGTATGGGAAATGCTCAGAACGCTGTATTCCTTCTTGACAAGAACCAGTATGATTTTACAAAACAGATCAACCTTACCGGAAACGCTTATCTGAAACTCAACCTTATGAAAGGCTTATCTGTTCAGACACGCGTCGGTATAAACCAGTACCAGTATAACTCACAGGATGTCAACTTTGTTGAAGTAGCTGCTGCGGAAAGAGGAACTTATGATTATTTTGGAAAGGGCGCAGGCTGGGGAACAAACTGGACCTGGACAAATACAATTGATTATTCTCTGATCACAGGTGATCATAATCTCAAGGCAATTGCAGGTACCGAGGCTTTTGAAAGCAATGGAGAGAGTATTGGTGCCAACAGATCAGAATATCCTATTCTTGACCTTACTTATATGAACCTGAATACAGGTCTTCGTTCAATCAACAACTCAGGAGGCGGAATCAGTGAATATAGCCTGTTCTCTATCTTTGGCCGTATAAACTATACATATGCCGATAAATACATGGTCGAGGCTGTAATTCGCCGTGATGGTTCTTCCCGTTTCGGTAACCAGAAGTATGGTGTATTCCCTGCAGTCTCCCTTGGATGGAGGATTTCAGAGGAGAACTTCATGGCCTCTACAAAAAGCTGGCTGGATGAATTGAAGATCCGTGCAGGTTACGGAGTGGTCGGAAACGACCGCATGGGTAACTACAACAGCTACTCACAATATGCAATTAACTTCAATACTGCATTTTACCCGGTCAGCGGTTCAAACAGCACAGCAGGTACAACCGGATTCGCCCAGACCACATTCGGCAACGCTGATGTAAAATGGGAAACCACTGCAACAACAAACTTTGGTATAGATGCTACTTTGTTCAAGAGTCTTACAATGAACATTGACCTGTGGCAGCGTGTTACAAGTGATATGCTTTATCCTAAACAGGCTGCCTCTTATCTATGGAACAGCATCACAGCCTTCGATAAATATCGGTGAGATGAAAAATACCGGTTTTGATATTACCCTTGGTTATGCCAAGAGTTCATTGAACGGTGATCTCAACTGGGGTGTTGACCTTGTATTCTCTCATTATAAAAATGAGATTGTGAAACTTACCGACAACCTGGGTGACTTCTATGCAGGTTCGACCTATCGTGAGATGATCTATACCAGGACTCAAAGTGGTCACTCTTTCCCTGAATTCTTCGGATACCAGGTCGAAGGGATTTTCCAGACGCAGGATGAGGTTGATAATTGGCCAAAGGCCTTCGGAGCCACTGGTACATATAACGACCTTGGACATTACAAATACAAGGATGTTGATGGAAACGGATGGGTCGATGCAGCGGACCGTACTTACATTGGATCACCTCACCCTGATTTCACAGCTGGTCTTTCATTCAATGTCGACTACAAGGGAATTTTCCTGTCTGCAACTCTCTATTCAAGTGTCGGAAACGAAATCGTAAACTATGTTAGCCGTTTTATCGACTATACTCAGTTCGAATCAGGCAAGAGTAACAGAAGGCTTTATGAATCATGGGGCAGCCCGTACCTCAATGGAGACAATTCCAAGGCAACAATGCCGGTTATTTACTCCAACGATACACCTCACCAGCAGCCATCAACAGCCTTCCTCGAAGATGGTTCCTTCCTAAGGATGAAGAATTTCAGGGTAGGTTATGATATTAACAGGCTTCTGAATAACAAATTCAGTACTGTTCAGATTTATTTCCAGGGCTCCAACCTGTTTACTCTTACAAACTATTCCGGTCTTGATCCTGAAATTGCAGGTGCCGGTATTAATATGGGAGTTGATCAGGGTGCCTGGCCAACGCCGAAGCAGTTCATGTTCGGTATCACCTTTGGTTTATAACAAATATGTTTTAAACATTTAAAATTAGAGTTATGAAGAAAAAAATCAATTTATTGTTTACTGTCCTGTTCATCACAAGTCTGCTGATGACATATTCCTGCAGTGAAGACTTCCTTACAAAGGAGCCTCCGGGGGTAGCATCAGCTTCACAGATGAATACAAAGGACGGTGTTGAAGCTCTCCTGATTTCAACTTACCAGGCTACAAAGGATACCGGCAGGTTTGGAGCAGCAATGGGAACGGACTGGACCTATGCAAGCGGCGCTTCTGATGATGCTTACAAAGGTACATCAGCAGGCGACCAGAGCGCTTACAACGAAGTCGAGAGATATGAAGCATTGCCAAGCAATCCATACATGCGCGAAAGATGGAGGGATAGCTATAACGGTGTCGCCCGTTCAAACGTTGTTCTTGAAGCACTTTGGGCAACTCAGAAAACTGCAGCGCCTATTGATGATACAAGGGCAAAACAGATCGAAGCTGAAGCAAAATTCCTCAGGGCCTGGTTCCACTTCGAGGCTAACAAGGTATTCGAGAATATCCCCTATATCAAAACTGTGACAGAACTTAGGTACTACTCTGCCTGAGCAGGTTCCTAACACTGATCGGGGATGGACCGGGATTGAAGCTGACCTTCAGTTTGCGATTGACAACCTCCCGACTACAAAAATCAAGAACGAAGCGGGTCGTATTACAAAGTATGCTGCCGAAGCAGTTAAGGCCGATGTTTTTATGGCACAGAATAAATTCAGTTCTGCAAAGCCATTGCTTGATGACATCCTGGCAAATACAGCATTCGGACTTGTTGATTTCTACTGGAATTTCGATATGACTCACGAAAACAATAAAGAGTCTATCTTCGAACTGCAGTGCGCAACAACAGGTACAAGCCAGCAGGCTATGATGCTTGCAGGTCCCTGCATGCACCAGGCCGGTCCTGCAAGTTGCGGCGGCTGGGGATTCTTTCAGCCCTCACAGGATCTTTTTGAAGCTTACCAGGTAGATGCCAACGGTTTGCCAATACTTGATCCTTCTGCCAGAGCTGTACTTGCCAATGATATGGGTAAAGGAAGCGCTGATAACTTCGTTCCTACAACAGCAGAACTGGACCCACGCGTTGACTGGACAATTGCCCGTCGCGGCGTTGATTATCTGGGCTGGGGAATTCATGTTGGAAACTCCTGGATCCGTGAACAGAATAACGGCGGTCCTTATATGACAAAGAAATACATGCACAAAAAGGAAGAGCAGTCGTTGAATGCCAGCGGAACAGGCTTTGATAACGGTAAAAATTACAGGATGTACCGTCTTGCTCATATTATTCTGTGGCGAGCAGAAGTTGCTGTAGAAGCAGGAACTCCTGCTGATCTTGAACTTGCAAGGACACTTGTGAATCAGATCCGTAACCGTGCCAAAACAAGCACCCCTGTAATGGGCCTCTGCACAACATATGCAAACCTTGCTAATAGCCCTGTTGTTGACTACACAAAGCCTGCAGCTAACTATAAGGTTGAACCTTACCCGGCGGGAGCAGCAGCATTCGCTACTCAGGCTGAAGCCCGAAAGGCTGTCAGTGAGGAGATGAGGCTTGAATTTGCTACAGAAAACCGTCGTTTCTTCGACCTGAGGAGATGGAACCTTCTGGGAACGGTTATTCCTGCTTATATTGCCAAGGATTCACAGTTCAGGAAATTCATGATTGGCGCTGTCTTCAATCCGACCAAGAATGATTTCTGGCCATTGCCACAGGATCAGATCGACCTTCAGAAAGGTGTCCTTGTACAGGACCCTGCATATTGATAGGAAGATCCTTTTAAATATTGTTGTAGGGGCGCAAAATTTTGCGCCCCTACATGTTTTACATAAGATCCTTTCATTAATGTTGTAGGGGCGCAAAATATTGCGCCCTTACATGTTTTACATAAGATCCTTTCATTAATGTTGTAGGGGCGCAAAATTTTGCGCCCTTACATGTTTAAAAGAAGATCCTTTTCATTAATGTTGTAGGCGAAAATATTGCGCCCTTACATGTTTAAAAGAAGATCCTTTTATTGATGTTGTATGAGGGGGTGTCCTAATTGAAATGAAAGTAATACCAGAAAGTATCTCCAAACTGCTTTTGCATCTTCTCCTTCAGCGTGGATGGATTTTTTCTGGCTTCAACATAGGAAGCAAAATAATGATCAAAGCGCAGTTTCGTTTCCGGATTAATGGTCATTCCTCCCAGGTCAGGCATCACTCTGGTGCTATTGAAATATATCAGGATAGCCTCTTCAATATGCCTGGGAATCCTGGTATAGCCTATGGTCTTCATTTTGGGGACATTAGTCATGACAGTCTCTACATTCTTTGTCAGAAGCAGTCCCGCCATATAGTACTCAAAAGCCTTTCTGTTATCCGGTTGTGCCTGAAGTATGAGGGGAAGATTGGTCTGAGGTTCGTTGAACTGTATGAAAAAACTCTCCCTGGGAAGGATACTCTGCTTCGATCCCAACTCAGGATGTGACCTTATCAGCTCTGGATTGTCTGCCAGTTTTTCAAGTTCCAGTGCCTCCTTCCGGTAATATACTGTTCTTTTAAGAATATTGAGATACTTTCTGGCCATGGTATACTTGCCACTGATCAGGCTTGTTTTTGCAAGCAACTCAATATTCTGGGGTCGCTGGCCGTATACAACCATCTCTTCATAGGCCCACCTGTGGGCTTCATTTATCAATCCAATCGAATAATAGAAATAGGCTCCCCTGTTCAGATGCTCATCTCCCCATGGAAGAACGAGGGCGCCGGTTCCGAAATCCTGATTTCCGCTGAACATTCTGTCGCAAAGCTGATCAGTCTCTGAAAGTGCAATATTGTAGAAATATTGTCCGATCAGGTTTCTTGATGGTTTCTTTTCATGGAACCTTAAAGCTTCCTCCGGTTTTCCTTCAAAAATCAATCTCTGAAGTTCTACTACCCTGGACGTTTGAGTGTTGTACGTATTGAATAAAATGAAAATAGTGGCAGCAGAAACAGCTGTTATTGATATCAGTCTGAATACCGGACCGGAAAACCAGCTGTCTTTTGACTTGCTTGCAATTATGCATATCAGCGGGTAAAAAATTATGTAGCCGCCAAGAATGATGAATGTTGCTCTGTATAAATTATTTTTCAGCAGAGGCAATGGCGACAGTAGGAACTGTTCAACAGGTTGCAGAAGAATTAGTTTCCATAATATCAGAAATGAAAGAGCAGCTACTGCTGTCAGGAAAATTGAAAAAAGACGCTGTTGCCTGCTTTTCACTAAAAAGAAATTGTGGATGAGATACATGATCATAAAGACCAGTGCAAAGGAACCAGCGATGAAATAGAATATGGGAAATAGTATTATTACAATGATCTGACGAAGTCTGTTATCTGAGGGTAATGAAAAATGATAATAACCCAGAATCATCACAAATCCAAGATTATACTCCATAAGATGAAAATAATTCCCCTGCATCAGGAGCAGCATTAAGGAGGGAATTAGCATTAATAAAAGCCTGAAAGGATTTCCCGGAATCAACCGTTTGTTTATTGCATGCAGTATTAATCCGGGTAATGTAAGGATGACGGCAAGTATAACAGACCCGGCTATCTTCCCGTGGTAGAATTGCATGAGGAACCTTGCAGCATACTCAAGCAGGCCTCCGGGTTTCTGCATCGATTTCTGCAGATATTCAGAAGAGAAGGTGAACAGTGACTGTGTTTCCTGAAAGAACAAAACGTAGTTGGAAATAAAACAGAAGTATCCAAATGCAGCAAGAAAGAATACTCCCAGCGACAAGAAGATATCCCTTTCCCGGATTTCTGTTTTTATAATCATTTTCTTCATTAATGAATTGCTCTTTCGTTGACTTTAAGTTTTACCTCGGGCTGTGCTTCTTTTACACCATTTACCGGATTACCGTTCTTAGCTTTTAAAGCTTCCTGCCTTGATGCTTTAGCTATGTCCCTGGGTGTTATTTTAATCTTTCCGTTAACCAATTCAGGAATATTGAAGGATTCCAGCATCCTGTCATAAAGCTCAGGATCCTTTTGAGGAAGAACAAATTCCTTCCCCTGGTTGCCGGCAGAGTCGATATGAGCAAAATACGGTCTGGCACTTCTTCCATCAACCCTTTTACTGCTGAATACAAGCCAGCGGCTATTGGATGACCATGAGTGATAGCTTTCAGTCTCATCACTGTTGACAGCCATCTTTCTTGCTCCTCCGTTTTGCATGTCAAGCGTATAGAGATCAGCTTCCTTGTGCCATATAGGGAAGGTACCATAGTCGTGAAGGGTAAAAACAAGTGACCTTCCATCAGGAGAGATCCTCGGAAAAGATGCGCTCTTGTTTATTCCTGCTGCATTAAAAACAATTTCTGTCTCACCGAAGGACCCGGTCTCAGGATCAAAGGATTTCCTTGCCAGGTCGTAATGAGTATTCCTTATCTGTTCAATCCCCGGGTCTGAACTGTTAATTATCTGAAGCGCTCTGCAAAAATAGAGGTATTTGCCGTCAGGTGACCACGACGGGAAGGTTTGAAGGTATTTTGTGGTATCATTATCGGTAATGCTGATAGTTTTATTATCCTTTCTGTCGTATAAAACAAGCGATGATACAAGGTCAAAGACCTCAATGTTCTTTTCTGGCTGAGAATAAAAACTCTGCCTCACCTGGTTCGACGAAAATGCAACAAATCGCCCTTCGGGGTGCCACGACGGATATGTAGCTCCGCCCGGCATTGCATCAGTCTTTGGTTCTGTCCTGGTAATCTTTCCATCCTCAACAAAATATGTACCGCCCCTGGAGCCCCTCATGTGGATCATGAACCTGTCAGCACTGTTATTATTAAACGAATGGCAATTGATACAGTTTTTTTCAATAACCTGGTTTTCGACAACAGACTGCTGCCTGAAACTTTCAATCGATCTCTGGACAATCTTTATATCTGACCAGCTATAGTATCCGGGGTGGATTAACCGGTAAACAAGCCAGGGGTCAATGGGATCACCTGAAACAGCCATAAAAAAAGGATTATACTTCACATTGCTGTTTCCAGATCCTCCTGATGAATATACCTGGAACCTGATAGTATCGTCACTTGATCCGGCAAGTAAGTTTTTCCATGATCTTTCACTGAACCTGACCTTCCCGTTTGATGCGTTTATCTTAATGGTTTTTCCTGTTTTTTCCGATGTTGCAACTAATGTAAATGATTTTCCTTCCTCCTTAATTACAAAATTCATGGGAGCTATATTACGGGGAATAGTCACGTCTGTATAATCGGGTTCCAGAACCGGTTTGCGTTCCACGGGAACTGCATCCCTGCTGATATCCCTGTTGCAGGCTGCTGCCAGAAGCAGGCAGATTATAAGAACAGGTATTTTATATATTTCCCTGAATGACATCATCAATTAATGAATAACTAAAAAGAATGTGAACTTATGGAATTATTGCCACCCTGCATAATTTCAGATCAAAATAAAGTTAGAATATTTTTTTAATTTACCATTAAGGTCTGCTGAGACCAGGAGACTCAACATTACACATACATTCTACCGGGTCAGCTATCTTTTGAGTGTTATTCATTTCTATGATCCTGTCCGTTTTACGACCGAGGCATTTACCGCACTTCGAAAAGAGTTTCAGATCCCATGTATCTGCAAATACGCGTCCCGCACCAAGGCTGATCCCATATTCAAGTACCCTCTCAAGCGAGCCAATATCCGGGGGTGTGTAAGATCCTTTTTCCCGGAGAATATTAATGGCCCCGTTTCCCGGCCTTACCGGAATGACAGTGCAGCATTCAACTCCGGTGCTGAATGCAAAACGCAATGACCTTTCGGCCATTTCAATTCCCTCTTCCTCTGAAAGGAAAGGTGGCCTCAGAAGAATGAATGCCCTGGTTCTGATATCATTTTCACGAAGAAATCTGACCGCTTGCCTGAACTCATCCGTTGTCATCCTCTTGTTAATCCTTCTGAGCATCTCATCATCAGCTGCCTCCAGTCCGATTGCTATCTCAAGTTCACCGCTTATCATATCCCTGAAGCGTACGCACTTCTTATCTATAAACCGGGGATGGCTTTCAACAATAACAGTGTCGAAACCCGAAAGGAGGGAGGCAATCTTTTCATACTCATTTTCAGCAATAGCCCTTGTATCGAAAAAACTACCGCTGTTATATAGTTTTACATGCTTTACCTCAGGGAGCTGAGCAAGTGCATATTCTATCTGCACAGGGATGGCACCAGGCGGAACAGGCTGGTCAGTAGTGTTCTTCCAAAGGTCACACATCAGGCAGTGGAAAGGGCATTCCATATTGGTAAGGAAGATAATGGCAGTATCCTCAAGTTTACCTGAAGCTGTTAGTTCCTTCTCAACCATACAGCCATAGGGCCTGCTGGTGTCAACAGGATTCTTTGTTCCCCTGGCCGATATTATCCACCTGTCGGTGATAAGCAGCTGATTTTCCTCATTCATAAGCTGAAAGGAACTCCTTCCTGTATTCTGTTTCCTTTGCAGGAAAGGCAGATCTGAAATCTTCAGGTGATGCTGCACCATGCTGGAAACGTCTTTTTGGGAAGAGAGGCATATCCATGCCGGTCACTGCCTTGATTCCATAAGCTACGATTTTTCCTTTCAGCTCATAAAGCTTCTGGTGATCCCAGCCGGTCATATCAATATATGGGATACCTTCTGAAATTTCTATAACATTTGGCAGTGTATATGGACTGAATCCATTAAAGCCGAGGCTATCCATTGTTGCATACGATCGCATGTATCCTCTGCTAAGCCCGCCTGTATAGGTCAGAGAGTGTTTTATTGAATCAACTCCCCAGCCCTCGTGGTAAAGCATCAGGTTATTAAGAACGCTGCGGATTGTGAGTTCCGGATTTTCTTCAATGGGATAGTCCTTAAGATTCTCATCACCTCCATCTCCATCGATAAGATGTTTCCAGTCGGGATATCGTGAGCGGATTCCCTGAAGAAGTGAAAGGTTCATTGTGGCAGACTGAATATCGAGTGGTTTATAATCCTCTACAATCCTGACGGCATTTTTCCAGTTGAGAGCGGTATAGTCAAGCTCAACTGGTTCAAGGAACATTTCAAGGTTCAGCGCTTCGAGAAATTTTCGGGCCTGTATCAGGTCAGCTCCTTCACCTTCTATCGACAGGGTGAATGCTTTTAGCCGGGAAGGACTTTCTCCTAGCTCCCTGAGAGCATGATAGGTAAGGAGGAACACTGATCCGCTGTCCACGCCGGCTGAGAATGTGACGCCTACAGGTCCTGTTGTTGCAGTCTTCTTCAGCCACTTCTTTATTTCGTTGTAAAGAGCAGACATGTATTTTTCACCAATCTGAGCCGGGTTCTCAGCGTTTAGGCTGTTTCGCTCAGGAGTAAAAAACCTGCTGTATACAGGGTTCGGATCGGGGCAGCCAAGAAGCTCAATCTTTGTTATATAATGAGCTGGCGCCATTCTTGTATATGATGGATGGAACTGATCCTCAAGTCCCTCTTTTTTAAGATAATCGTAAATCGTATCGATACGTTCTGCAATAACCAGGTTCGGCCCGGCAGGCCGTTTAGCGATGAAATATCGAATCGGACGGCCGATTGACCTTGCCATCCTGATTGTCTTTCCTTCAACGGAGACCAGGGAAAAATTACCGTCGATTCTCCTCACTCCTTCAGTATCTCCGGTCTTTAGTATATTGACTGCTTCCTCGTGGGTCATATTGTATATTACATTTTTCCCCGGCTCAGTGAGATCAATCACATTGCTGACATATTGATTGTTCATATCCATATAAGTATTAATAATTAACTCCAAACTCCAAACTCCAAACTCCAAACTTTACTCTGTTATTCCTTTCCCTTGAGTAAGAATAATATACCGGTTGCCTCTTATGTCTCTGTAAGACTCTTTCATGCCATCCGACCATGTTATCTCGAGGAGGTCAATTTTCTCGCTTTCCCCGAGTCCTATATGCATCCTTGGATCATTATTTGAAAGATAGCTTGTTGACCACTGGTTAATATGCACCTGTTTTTTCCCTCCTGATGATACTTCCACTTTTGCCCCGATAGCAGGAGCAACTCCATTTCTGCCTTTAAGCGTTATGCCGATCCAGTGATTGTTATTGCCACCATCGTTCCTGAGCAGGACTGCAGTTCCTTTTTTATCAACATGAGAAACAGTAAGGTCGAGGTCGCCATCGTTATCATAGTCAAGTACCGCAAGGCCTCGTCCTGACCGTTTTTCTGAAAAATATGAGCCGGCTTCGGGCCCTGCATTCCTGAAATTTCCCTTGCCGTCATTTTCAAGCAGTACAGGATACTGCAATATAAGTTCCTCTGCAGTCCCATTGGCAGCCACCATATCAAGGTCGCCATCGTTGTCATAATCAAACAGTGCTGACCCCCAGCTTCCTTTTCCGGCTATTTGAGATGCAATCCCGCTTTTTTCTGTTATATCCTCATAAAGTCCGTTACCCTTGTTTCTGTACAGAGCTCCATATTCGAGGTCAGTGACAAGTATATCGACAAGACCATCACCGTCAACATCTCCGATTGTCCCATGCATTGATCCTGTCCCGATTCCTTTGCTGTTTGCAGCCACACCGCTCCCGACAGCCACCTCTGTAAAAAATTCCTTATCTCTCCTGAAAAGATAATTGAGCTGGTGATCGTTTGCCTGGAAAATATCGAGGTCTCCATCTTCATCATAATCGTAAATTGTCAGCCCCATGCATTTTGAATCGGGATAAAAGAGCCCCATTCGCTTTGTGACATCAGTAAAGCTTCCGTCAGGCTGTTGTTCATACAATAAAGACGCTTGTCCTTTATACTCTGAAGGGTGTGGCATTATTCCCGGACCAGCAGTTGATACATACGCCGGATCAAAAGCCAGGAAGTTGCCAACCATGGCGTCGAGCCTGCCATCGCTGTTGTAATCGAGAAAAGAGACGCCAATGCTCCATTTGGTGAATCCGTTTAATTTACCGGGACCTGCGAGACCTGTTGCTGCAGTTATATCGCTGAAGGTTCCGTTTCCATTGTTCCTGAAGAACCTATTGGGTCCGTAATTCAACAGGAACAGGTCCTGGTCGCCGTCATTGTCATAATCAACTGCCCCTGCAGCCATGCTCCAGTTGCGGTCATCAAGGCCTGCAGAAGCTGATACCTCAGAAAACCGTCCATTACCATCGTTCCTGTAAAGTCTGTCCGGTGTGTCTTTATAAATTTTTCCGTCAGGGTCAGAAATACCTTCAAGATATGTTCCGTTCATGAGGTAGATATCCATGAGCCCATCGTTGTTATAGTCAAAGACAGTTATACCTGAACCACTGCTTTCAAGAATGTTGACGTAGGAGTTGTCGCCTATTGTGTAGTTAAAATCAATCCCTGCTTTCTTAGTCACATCTGTAAAAACGACAGATTTATTGGTTTTTGGTTTAATGGCATTAATGAACTCCTCCTGGGTGACAACCCTGGTATTGTACTCCTTGTGGTATTTCTTAAGTTCAGGATCATTTGGATACTTATCATTTTCTGCCGGAGGGTAACTCTTCATACCATGCCATGGCAGCGGCTCAACTGTATTTCCAGAAGCAGTATTTATATCACCGTCTTTTACCCAGCCGACTGAGTGAATGAAGAAATCCCTCTTCCATCCTTTTTTCAGTTCAGGTAAGAGCTTCGGATCAAATTCGATAGTAGTTTCATCACCGGCGTTAGATATGATATACATATTATCAGACTCTTCAAGTAATTGGAGAACGTCACCGTAACGAGTATAGTTGCCGGTAAGGTCTCTCCATTTCTGACCCTTTTCAACTTTTGAATAGTCAAACCAGTGGGGACCATATCGTCCCCCTTTTCTGTAGCTTTCCGAAAAGCCCCTGTAATGAAGGTCTGCAGATACCGGATATAAAGTAGTTGAGACTAACTCTGCAGTGGATATCGCGTCAGAAAAAAATATCTGATCCCAATAAATCTCCATATTGGACCTTATTCTTATTGTGCGGTCATCGGAAAGAAATTTACCGGTAAGATCGGCAATTACTGTCTTGTCTTTTCCCATAGGAAAACCAAGGTTGTCAATTACTGTTACCCAGTTGCCTTTTCCGTCGCGTACCTCAATGATTGGCGGAACAACACTGAGAGCAGAAGATTGAGAGATGGCATAGTTTATACTGGCGTCTGTCGGGAAGATCCAGCCGTTCATGAACATCAGCAGCTTTCCATCTCTTCCTGACTTCCCCGGATCAATTATGAGCTCATTCATTTCAGTCACACCCTGGTATTTATCGGGTCTGAATCCTGCAACATATCTGTCGTCCTTTTCGGACAGGGTTTTAAGCTGGTCATTCCCGTACCCGTCAAAAGCTGATACGGGTATTTTTTTACCTGCGATGGCAGTGATTTTCAGTCCGGGGAAGGGTGGGGGAGAGAATTGTTCCGGAACAAAAACTTCGACTGTTTCAGGATGATCAACAGCTACAAGTTCGATTTTATCGGTGTAAATTGTTTCCCATAATTCTGAAGTTATCTGCAAAGGAATTTTACCATTTTTTTCTTTCAGTGATTCGCCGGGAATTTTAATGTAGTCGTCCGATGCATCTGCAAAGGCGTATGCAGTTGTGCCTCCCATAATCCCGAGTGGCATGCCCAATGCACTTCTCCACATAATATCCTTTGAGAATTGAAATTCCTCCCCATTCCAGGCATATAGAAAAGGGCATGATCCTTTGAGAGTCTGGGCTTCTATTAGCCTCTGACCTGAACCCGGAAGGAAAATGTTTTGTGGCACCCCGTTTGTCCAGGTTATTCTTATAATATCAGCATATGCACGTGATCCAATTCCGAAATGAATATTCGGATCATTTACAACCAGGGTCTGATAGAGTTCACCGGCCCGCATTTCCACTTTTGCCCCGATCCCGAAATGGTTGTTTTTTGCACTTCCGGCCCTGAGGCCTACAAGTTTCATTGTGATATAATGGTTTTCATTGCCTCCGTCATTTCTCAGCAGGCACACACCTCCGTCGCTTTTTGTTAATAAAAGATCGATGTCGCCATCATCATTATAGTCGAACAGATTAAGCTGCCTGGCAGATCCTATCTCTTCCGGAAGGAGACGGGATACATCTGAATAATTCCCTTTTCCATCATTGCAGTACAGAAAGAGACCCCTTCCGGTATTTTCCAGCTGTTCACCTGCCACAGCAAGATCAAGAAAACCGTCGTTGTTAAAATCAATAAAGGCTGCATCAAAAGCATTAAGAGATCTGAGGGCACTGAACATATCCTCTGTTCCGGTTTCAGCTTCAAAGCTTCCGTTTCGCAGGTTCCTGTAAAGCTTATAGTCACCGCCTTTAACAGGAGTTACAAAAAGATCGAGGTACCCGTCGTTGTTATAGTCCCCGACCGATATGGAAGTTGAGCCGGCAACGCTGCTGAGCCCGCTGGTTTCGGTAATGTTTTTGAAAATGCCCTGACGCTGGTTTGAATAAAGAGTTATGCCTCCCTTTTCACCTGCAGTTATCAGGTCGATGTCCCCATCCTCATCAAAATCGCCGAATGCCGCATCACCTGCCGGTCCGTTTTCACCTGCCAGCCCCATTGCTCCGGAGTTCTCAAGGAACGTTCCATCTGCATTATTCCTCATCACGAGAATCTTTGATGATCCTGTCTCGAGGAGATCAAGATCTCCGTCATGATCGGGGTCAAAAAAGAGGGCCTTTTTGCCAGTAGATTTTTCAGGCATACGGGAGCTCTTTGTAACATCTTCAAAACTCCCTTTTCCCGTGTTTTTATAAAGTTTATTTCCATCAGATCGCAGTATAAGCAGATCAGGAAAACCATCATTGTCAAAATCAGCAAAAGATGCGCCATTTTCAACACCGGTCATGTTAATTCCGGCATCGGCCGAGATCTCCCTGAACCGGCCCATTTCATTATTCAGAAGGTAATGTTTATATGTTGAAGTGCTCTTATCGTAACTTCCGGAATAAATGTCTGTATCACCATCACCGTCATAATCATTGAGAGCAGTGAATGAATTGCTTTGCCCGTTTTTATCTCCTGTACTATCTGAGGGAATAACTGAGAGTCCGGAAGAGACAGTGGCATCAGTGAAGACCAGGATATCGAGAAGAGATTCATTCTGTGCCATCCGGGTTGATGTCTGCGGAGCAAATGTTATTACCGGAAATCCAATAAGCGCTCCGCCAGGGCCTTTAAGTTCAATAATGCCTGCCTGGTAAGGATTTGTAACCTTCAGGTAGTTGTTGAAAATGGTGTAGCTGATAAGAGCATTGTCCTTATCTCCCTTTCTCAATAGTGAAAGTGTCTTCTCATAATATTCGTTAGCCTCCTTTGGAAATTCAGGGAATTGTTTCTTTATGATCTCAAGTTCTGCCACAGCTTCGTCATACAATCCCTTTTTAATAAAGATCTCTGTAAGACTAAGAAGGGGTACAAGGTTTCCAGGGGCTTTTTCTGCGAGTCTTTTAAGACACTCTTCCCTTTTTATATCAGATTCCTGGTTCGGTGATGCTAAATACAACTCCGACAGATCATAGAGCATTTTAGCATGATCAGGAGAAGATTTCAGGGCTTCTGAGAGTACAGAGATTGCCTTATCACTCTCATTGTTCATCCTGTATACCGTTGCCAGAATAAGCCTGATATCCGGATCTTCGGGTGCTATTTTTATTGCCTTGAACAGCTGTTCTTCTGCTTCCTTATACCTGGCAAGCCTGAGGTATACCAGTCCCAGGTTGGCGTATCCGAATTTATCTTCAGGAGCCAGCTTTATAAATTTCAGGAACTCTTTTTCGGCTTCTTCATGTTTAAATTCCTCAAGGTAAGCAAGTCCCAGTGTTTTGACTGATATCAGGTCAGTTGATTTGCTTCCTCCGTTATCAGCCCTGTTCCTGCATCCTGCAAGACTTAGAATGAAGGTCAGTGCGACCAGTATTTTTAATAAATCTTTCATGCTCTCAAAATTATGAAATATATGCATAAACTGACCTCATTATCACCTGACAGGAGTTGGAATCCCGTTTTTTATGATAATCATTCCAAATGGCCATTTCCTGTTTCCATGTTCATCAAATTCTATAGGTCCGGTTACTCCGTTAAATCTCCTTTTCGCAATTGTGTTTTGCATCAATTCCTGGTCTGGTCCGGTCTCATTTATAGCTTCAATAATTACATTCATTGCATCGTAGGAGAATGAAGCTATGGCTCCTGGTGCATATCCGTACAGTCTCTGATACTCCTTGCTGAATTCAGTCCATTTAGGAGAATTGATCAGGCCGGGAGAAACAATATAAAGATCTTCGAACTGGTAAAGCTCATTAACCGGTAGTTTGTTCTCGTCCATTATCGAAAGTGATGCAAACATGATTATTTCGGGCTTTATTTTTCGGATCTCCTTCAGGAGCTTTATAGCTGAAGGAGGTTTACCAAAGATTACAATGCATTTCTTTCCTGTTCTTTTTATAGAGGCTGCTAATCCCGAAAGATCATTGTCATAGTCGTTGTATGAAAACACTTCGGGCTCCTTCAATCCCTTGCTTTTATTTTTTCTGATATAACTTTTTGAGGCCTGTTTCGCATCATATGAGTTCTCTGATATCAGCAGTACTTCACTCTCTTTTGCCATGAGAGTAATTTCTTCAAATAAGACTGAAGCCTGCTGGTCGTCGTTTGGGACGCAGCTGAAATACCAGGGGACAAAGGCCTGCGAAAGGGTGGGGTCGCTGGCCCTGGCAGAAATAAGGGTAACCCCCGATTTTGCACAAACCTGCTCAGCAAGGTGGGCATTGCGGCCATCATGAGAACCCGCTATTGCAATAACATTCTCATCAAAAATCAGGTTTACTGTCTGCTTTGATCCTGTACCCCAGGGGCCTTCCATAGAGCGGACCACAAGCTCAAACTTCATGCCTGTTGCACCTGCCTTATTGTTGGCCTCACTGATTGCCATCTCTGCGGCATGCTTTGCTGCAAGAGAACTTTTATTGTCGATTAATAAACCTATCCTGGTTTTGCCGTTGAGATATAGGGATTCCTTCTGAATCAGTACAGTGCAATCGGTGCGATTCATACTGCCCAGCAGAATGCAGGCAGGAATTAGCAGGTTCAGAAAAATCATGTAATAAATCTCCCCCGGAGGATAAAGTTAAGTAAGAGATGTCTTCCTGTTCACGGCTGAGGCTATCTTATCAAGATCGGCCATCATTGTGTTGAATTCCATAATATTAAGAGACTGGTGTCCATCGCAGAGCGCCTCTTCGGGTTTATAATGAACTTCAATAATAAGACCGTCAGCTCCTACTGCAACAGCAGCCTTTGCCATTGAAGGCACCATCCATCTGAGCCCCGTACCATGACTGGGATCAATAATTACAGGCAGATGAGTCAGATGCTTAAGCATAGGCACAGCGCTAAGATCCAGGGTATTACGGGTTGATGTTTCGAAGGTTCGGATACCTCGTTCACAGAGAATTACCTGTTCATTACCCTGACTAAGGATATATTCGGCTGCCAGAAGAAACTCTTCGATTGTTGCCATCATGCCTCTTTTAAGCAGTACTGGTTTACGTAACAATCCTGCTTCCTTGAGCAGAGGGTAATTCTGCATATTTCTCGAACCAATCTGTATCATATCTGCATATGATGCAACAAGTTCCATCTGCCTTGTGTCCATAACCTCAGTAACTACCGGCATACCAGTTTCTCTGCTTATGTCGCGCAGAAGTATCAGTCCCTCTTCGCCCATTCCCTGAAAGTTATAGGGGGAGGAGCGTGGTTTGAAAGCTCCACCTCTCAATATCCTGGCACCGCCGGCTTTTACAGCTCTTGCAGTTTCAAACAGCTGTTCTTTATTTTCAACAGCGCAGGGGCCTGCTATAATAATTACTTCAGATCCGCCTATTTCAACTCCTTTTACTTCGACAACAGTATTATCTGATCTTCTGTTCCGGCTGACTTTAGAGGGAATCTTAAATTTATCATTAACAGGATTATCACACGAAAATGTCTCCATCACAGTTTTTTCTTACTTATTCTTAATACTCCCTGGATTTCTTGTAAATCTTGTCATCCTTTTCCCACTTCGGAGCCGGAGAGAATTCAAATTTACCATTATTTATCTTAGCCGAATATATAGGCCTTATATTATTCCATGTTCCGTCAAGGATTATCTTGCCGGTAACTCCCTCATAACCATTGAATGTCTTCGAGTCGGTAAGCAGATCTCTGATCAGGACCCTGTTCAGTCCGGCTTTCCTTACAGCTTCAATGATTATATTCATACCGTCGTATGCATGGGCTGCGAAAACATCAGCTTCCATATTATATCTTTTTCTGTACTCAGCCCTGAAAGCCTGAAGTTTTGGATCATTTGAGTCGGGATTATACTGACAGGTAGTCTTAATGCCATTTGCCAGATCTCCGGCAGCACTAAGGAATTCCTGACTCACCATCCTGTCAGAACCATAAATCGGTTGCTTCATTCCCATACTGCGGATCTCCTTTAAAATGAGAGCTGATTCCTGTGCATTTCCCCAGACGAGAATTGCATCCGGTTTTGCCTTTTTAATGCGTTCAAGCTGCGAAGCAAATGTTGTTTCTCCATCATTAAACCTTTCCTCGATTATGATAGGATATCCAATCCTGCTGGCAGAGCGGTTGAAATGCAGGGTACCTACACGGCCATACCTGTTATTTGCTCTCATCACAGCCACTCTTGAGTGACGGTCAATTTTGTAGATTTGGTTGACAAGTACATAACTGCTTTGCCTGTCGTCGGGAATTACCCTTATCACCCAGGGGATGTTTGTTTCAGTGAATGTAGGATCAGGATCACCGGTATTGACATTCGCGATTTCAAGTTTCAGTGTAGCCCTTATTGCAACATGTGATACTATATCATCGATCGACCCTAGCCAGGCCCAGACACCCTCATCATCCATTTTCACGATTTCATTGGCTGCAGCTCCCCACAGACCTGCATCATTATGAAGCATCATTGTGAAAGGAAGCCCCTTGTAACCGCCTTTCTTATTTGCTTGCTCAACAGCCATTTCAGCACCCTGTTTCATCTGCTTGCCCAGATTTACCAGGATTGAGCCTTCAAGCGGTCCGAGAAATCCGATTCTTACCTCCTTCAGGTCCGTGGGCGGAAGTTTCTCACGGCCCGCTCCATAAAACTGCATCGGTTCCATGAAATGATACTTGTATGCTTTCTGGTACCTGTCGTAGGCGACGAGTTCATCGGGGATATTCCCATAATTAGGATTTGCCTGCTGACCTTCAGCTATCAGAACTGTAAAGGCCAGAAATAACAGCATTGTACTAAAATTCTTAAGTAATGCTTTCATTTATTTTTTATTTGATTTTACAGACAGCATAAGCCTCGATCTCGACAAGGAGTGTTTCCCAGCAAAGCCTTGCCTGTATGCCTGTACTTGCCGGCAAAGGATCAAGATTCATCCACCTGTAGAAGGTGGTTCTTATTTTATTGAATTCAGCATAATCCCTCTCTATGTCTCTCAGGTAATTAGTTGTTCTGACAATATCATGCCATGACATCCCTTCCGCTGCCAGCAGATTGGTAATATTACGGTAAGTCCTCCATAACTGAGCCTTGAAATCACCTATATGCTCAGCTTTACCCTCTTCGTTGACGCTGGCAGTTCCCGAAATCAGAAGAATTTTATAATCGCCGAAGTCAAGCCTGAGTGCTCTGGAAAAGGATGATGGTTTCTGGTAGTTATATGCTTCGTTTATAACATGAGGGGCATGCACAACATGTTTTTCTATTGGCGGACGATCGTTGTGAAAAGCTGGGTATACAAATTCTGCAAGCTTATTGTCACCTGATAACAGGCCAAGCTTTTTCATCTCAGTGCGTTCACCCTCTGTAAGGTTTGAAAGATCAATAAGTAGTTGTTTGTCAGTCATTATCATAGTATTATTTTGTCTGGTTATGTATTTTTAATAGTTTATTCCTTTTAGAACTTCACCGCGGCTTACCCCCCTTGATGTTGCAACCCAAAGGACATCATTCTCTCCATCAACTCCTATTACGAAGTTGTGAGCAATCGAAGGTGTAAGCTGTATTTCTTTTTTTTCTGGTCCCTTTGTAACAATAGCAACACCGTTCTCGCTGTTATCGAATTTTTTATAGGTCACCCAGCTCTCTCCGTTTGTACTGCTCAGGCCCCGGTCACTGCAGGCAAATGCTACATCGCCTTCAGCCCTTATGAAATTTATAAAGTTGCTTGCAAGGCCGCTGTCATGATCAAAAAAACCCTTCCAGTATTTCCCGTCATACATGCTCATCCCGAAGTAACTTGAAACCCATAGTTTTCCTTTTGCCCATGAGGTTGCTGTAGTGATATCGTGAACAACGCCATCATTTGGCTGAAGGTCTATCTCCATGAAACCGTCAGGATCGGTATAATCCCTGAATTGCTTTGTATTTGTATTATACTCTATTACTCCTCCGCCCCAGGCTGCAATGAAAATCTTTCCGTCCCCGGCAGAGATACCATAAGTCCAGGGTTCATGCATTGGTGCATTTTTTTCTGTGAATATTTCCCATTCCTTTGAGAAGGTGTCATAGTGACCTGCTCCGCCGCCTGTGGCTACCCATACATCTTTCCCTTCGCAGATGACATTATAAACAAGGTCGTTTGGCATTCCGCTATTGAACTGGTTGAACGTTTCGAACTTTCCTGCCGACCACCTGTTGAGTCCCCCGAGTGTTGCGATCCAGACATCACCTGTAAGTTCGCTGTAATCTACTGAAACAACGCCGTTGTGAGCGAGACCGTCTTTTGTGGTGTATGTTTTCCACTTTCCTTTTTCATAAACTGCAAGTCCGTCATGAGTTCCTACCATAACCTGTTCTCCAATGATTCTGACACAGTATGCTTTATCGGAAGGAAGGCCATCTTTTGTAGTGAAGTTTCTCCAGTTACCATACACAGGTACTTTTTCTGTTTCTGAACTTCCTGATACCTTGCCGTCAGATTGAGAAAGCGTTTGTTCAGAGCCATTCTGAGAAGAGGTAATGCCTGATTTTTTACCTTCTCCTCCCTGGTTGCACGACGGAATAGTTATCCCGGCAACTATTAGTGCTACAGCCTTAATCAGTAGTTTCTTCGGGTTATTCTTTCTCATATCTAATGACATTAATGGTTTACCGATGCTTTGTAGGTTTCTATCGTCTGTTTCTCGTAATCTGGACTTCTCAGTGACTTCAGGTATTCTACCAGATCATTGAGCTGGTTTTTATTCATGTCTCCGGCAAGACCATGCTTGTCATCCTTGCCGTAGAGTGTCCATATTTCCTCAAGAGTTTTAGCCCTTCCATCATGAAGATACGGGGGCGATGCGTAAATATTATTAAGATGAGGTGTGTCAAAAAGCATTGAGTCATCACTCGCAGCCAGAGTGCTTACGTCAGCTGTTTTCAGGTTCGTATAGTAAGGAGGTGGGTGGCATGTAATGCATCTGTTAATTTCAGGGATCTCTCTGCCAGAATTGTCTTTTGTCCTTTCAAATACAACTTTCCCACGCTGTTGTGCCTCTGTAAGATTCCCTGTGGGATTGAATTTTAGATTGGGAGGGTAGGGGATACCTCTCATTATGTAAGCTGATATTGCATCGAGGTTTTTATATGAGAATTGTTCCGTCCTTGTAAGAACAGTCGAGAATCTCATTCCATCCTGTTTATAAACTGTCTGGTTCTTTCCATTCCATTTGAAGGGAGGTGTATCGCCGATATCACGCAACGACTGTGTATTTGTGAGGTTGCGTCCCATATCTTTTGATGCCATATTGTATACCAGCCCGTCTTCATGCTCATCGGGGTGACAGGTATAGCATGAATATTGGGTCTGGAAGGTATGTCCTGCATTGTTCAGCAGCCTTCTTCCCTTCCGTGCTACAGTTAACCTCGACGGACCTCCCAGTTCTATACCGCCTGTGGATTCGAGTGTCTCAGTGCTGATTACTCCTATCCGGTCCTGGAGATGCTCTGCAACATAGAGTATTTTTCCGTCCGGAGAGAGAGCAAGCCCCTTTGGATTCGATCCGGTCGGGATCCTTTTTTCCACATAACTGCTGCTGATTCCGAGATGATCTGGCCATATCTGGAGCATTTCAGGGGTGGACCTGTTGATAAGACTTCTTACTGAATCGATGTTTACAACTGTTATGATATTAACACCACTGTTTGATACAAATGCACGCTTGCCATCTGGCGAAATTACAATATCGAAAGGATCGGGATAGTACATATTGGGCTCATCCAGAAGCAGCTGTATTAACCTGCCATTCTCCTTTCTTTCTATTATCCCTATGCCGTGAGTCATCATCCAGCCTCTTTCAACCTGAATGGATGGTACCATATTTTTAGGACGTATCATTGTGAAAAATGCCATGTCGCCGCCTGGAGTAAAGGCAAAATTCTCTATCAGGTAAGCAGAAGGGACATCGAGGTATTTCCTGATTCTCTGAATACTGTCATCGATTATTGTAAGCTCTGTGACAAGAGGTTCTCCATACATGTCGATCCTGGCCCGTCTGGCTGAAATATAAACTTCAGCTCCGTCGGGAGAGAGCCGGGCTCCGGTAGGATTATTACCTGTGGTTAACCTCTTGATCTCAGTTTTTTTATTTATGTCGACTACAGAAAGATCAGATGCAAATGAATTTACAACATAAAGGTAGTTTCCGTCTGAACTGATAGCAAGACCGGCAGGCCCGCTTCCGCATGGCAGTGTATCTTTGACAGAAAGAGTCTCAATATCGAGTACTGAAATGTTATCCGACCACTGATTGCTGATGTAGGCAGTTTTGCACTCTTTGTCAAGGATAACGGAGTGAGGTTTATTTCCTACTTTAATCCTTTTGATAACTTTACTTTTTTCTGCATCGGCAACAACCAGTTCATCACGGTCAGCGGCGACAATGAGCAGCATTTTGCCGTCATCTGAAACTGTCAGATTTAAAGGGGAATAATAGTCTGAGTTTACAAGTTTCCGAATAACCTTGTTTTTTGTTATATGAAGATGGCAGTTAGTGCACAAAAGAGGGTGGTCGTCAACAGCTGTCTTGTAATTGACATGTCCCCGCGCCCACTTCTTTCCGGGAAAATAAACCACCAGCCCGGTTGTAAAAATTATAAATATCAGGATAAATGACCTCTTTGTCATAGCTATTCAAGTTCTACCTCTTTTTCCTTTATTGCATCCAGTCTTACCGGCACTCCAACAGGTTGTTTGCTTACGGCAAGTGACATCCTGTTTGCAGGTACAATCTCCTGGTCCTCATGGCAACCGACGCAACCCCTCCGTTCATTTGGCCTTATGTAAAGCCATGTTCCTGGTCCTTTAACCGTATTTCCATTGCTGTCAAGCGACCTTATCCTGAACGGTGTGTCTGCGGCAATCTTAAGATAAAAGGATCCGTCCTTTTCAACTTCAACGAGCCCGAGAGATTCGCTGACCCCTAAGATCTCAATTTTGGTTGCTTCTTGGGAATTATCAATATTTTCAGGCGATTTCATTCCTGTAAGATTTACATTCTGACAAAGCAACAACCCTGTTTTTACTTCCATATCAACTTCGCTGGGAAGTTTTTTAGGGCGTTCACTGGCTTCTGCCTTTGCTATTTCAAGGATTATCTGTTCGTTGTCCGAAAAGAGTTTTTTCCCTGTTTGTCCAGTCTTAATATCAAATTCATAAAGGTGAAAGCCCCCATCGTTATTCTCCGTAACTGACACCAGAACTGAACCTGTTTGAGAAGAAGCAACATATTCGACACTACCTGTAACAGCTTCAGAAAGATCTTTTCGTGAATGAAGAGGCCTGTTGTAAGATATTGCAGTAAGAATTCCAGAGCCTCCGTTTGATGAGCTTTGGGAGAAGAGTATCATCCCGTCAGATGATTCACAGGGCTTTGAAAGCAGAATGGCTCCATCATCCGGCGAGTAGAACATTTCAGACTTTGTTCCGTCGGGTCGCATTGCAATCAGGATCTCCTTGCCTCTTTCGGGGTATGATTGTCCGCCAGCGACAAGAAGCCTTCCATCTTTCATTATTGTAAGGAACCGGTAATATCCCGGATTGAAAGTGATCCTTCTGAGATCAGTGCCGCCAGTATTGCATGTGAAGAGAGCCTGTTCAGCCTTTAATGAATCATTCTTCATCTGCATGATAAATGCTACTCTGCCGCCTGGAAGGTATGTCTGATCTGTACAATCATTATCTGAAGAAATGATTTTATATGATTTCTTCTTTCCAAGATCCATCTCCCAGATCTGCCAGCTGTCGCCTGCCGATTTTTGAGCTGTAAAAAGCATACGGGTTCCGTCGTATGACGCTACAGGCGATTTTGCACTGAAGAAATCAGTGGTCAGATTGACCGGAGTAAGCACTTTATCTCCTTGATTTATTAAATATATTGCAGTCTTGACTGACTTTTCTGTTTCTCCCGGAATTTGCCTGACAGAACTGCCAATTCCTTTTGGGCCCAGTGTTATGAGAACATTACTATCAGCTTTCCTTACGCACGAAGATAACAGCATCACTGATGAGAGTATAAAGACAAATAATCTATGATATATTATTTTCATCTGCTTCGTTCAATACTACTTTGGTTCTGTTATGTTAAGTATCTGATTGGCTGTCACATTTTCGAGTATTTGTTCTCTGCCTGATGGCCAGATTATTTCTATTTTTTCAACTGTTGTGTTTTTCCCGAGACCAAAATGGAGCCTGCTGTCGTTCTGGGATAAATAGCCTGTAGTGCTCTTCTTCTGGCTTGTCTGCATTTTTCCGCCTGATGTAATCTTCACCCTTGAGCCAATAGCATCCCTGTTGCTGATGGTTCCCTCCAGATTAAGTATAATCCAGTTATTCTCATTGCCCTTATTGTTCCTCAGGAACATGCCCCGGTTGTGAAGGTTCGCAATATAGATGTCAATATCGCCGTCATTGTCATAATCACCCAGAGCTGCTCCTCTGCCAACATATTCTTCATTAAAATAACTACCCAGGCCATTTGATTTATCAATGAATTTTCCATTGCCCTGGTTTTCAAAAAGCTGATCTTCATGTCCGTACAAATGCTTCAATGCTCCATTTGTCTTAAATAGATCAGCATCCCCATCATTGTCATAATCGAGGAAAGAGCTTGTCCAGCCAACAAACTGAGCAGCAGCTGTCGCAATGCCTGACTGGTTTGATATGTCACTGAATACTCCATTGCCTTTGTTTTCATATAAGGAGCAGTAAGTGTCATCTGAAAGGAACATATCAAGAAGTCCGTCTGAATTATAATCTGAAAAGTCAACTGACATGCTCACAGTAGCCTCTCCAGCCTGACTGAAAGCTGTCCCCGACATTATTCCGGTGTTTGTGAACTTTTTCCCGGCATCATTATGCCACATATAATTAAGAGAGTGATCATTTGCAACGAAAATGTCTACGAATCCGTCTGAATCGTAGTCAGCGGCACCAACACCCATCGCCCTTCCATCGATATCGCTGATTCCCATTGATTCTGAGACCTCTTCAAAAGTTCCGTCTCCCTTGTTGTGAAAAAGCCAGTCAGCTTCCATTTCGTATGCCATAGGACCGGGAAAGCCGTCAGGAGCATAATAGTATTTATAATTCGGATCGTAGGTAAGATAATTACCGACGTAAAGATCAAGGTATCCGTCATTATCAAAATCGAGCCATACGGAGCCCGCGCTGCACTCTTTTCCACCACCTACGCCGGCCTTTTTAGTAACATCAGAAAATGTGCCGTTGCCGTTGTTTTTGTAAAGAATATTAGGTCCGTAATTAGTGACATAAACATCGGGGTAACCATCATTATTAAAATCTCCCACCGTTACTCCCATGCTGTAAGCAATTTCATCTATTCTGGCCTCTTTGGTAACATCAGCGAAAGTCCCGTTACGCAGATTCCTGTATAACCTGTTGCCTGGCAGGCTGGATGGTTTTTCCCCTGAGCTGAATCCTTCTATCCAGGTTCCACTGGTAACAAACAGGTCCATAAAGCCATCCTTGTCAAAGTCGAGCATGGCGGTTCCCCCTCCGCTTGACTCAATAATATTTGTGAGATGCTCTGATCCTATTGAATGAACAAAATCAATACCTGCTCCAATGCCAATTTCCTGGAAATAGTTATCGTCTGCTGCAGGGAGTGAAGAGGCACTCTTCTTTCCACCTGCCTCTTTGCTGTTCGACTGGCAGCCTGAAATTAAAAGCAATGGAATTAATGCGGTGCTTAATCCGAGAGAGCAACTTCTGATGATTTTATAAAACATATATTATATGTTGTTTAAATTCAAAAGCATAAATCTTTTATCCTGCTGCCAGTAACAAATAACAGGTGAAATTACAGACCTGGCTATCTTACTGGTACGGCTGGCTAATTTATGGAATTACAATTAAGCGGAAATTAAAGGCAGATTAAAAAGGAATTAAAAAGTAAGCACAGAAATTAACTTACTTTGAATAATCAATCCCAAAAATATTTTAACACAGAGTTACACAGAGTTAAGACCGAGTTACACAGAGTATTCAACAGTGTTACTCTGTTTAAACTCTGTGTAAATCTGTGGTTAAAAAGAAAAGGATAGGCTTAAATAATTGTCTCAGGCAAAGAGAGGCAGCTTTACCAGAACAGTAGTGCCTTTATTTATAATGGAAGTGATTTCGATAGTACCATGGTGCTTATTGAGGATCTGTTTGACAAGCGGTAAACCAATACCTGTACCCTGTATCGTTTTGGCATTCGATCCGCGGAAGAAAGGTTCAAAAACATTTCTGATCTCATTCTCAGGTATTCCAATTCCCTGGTCTTTGATGACAATCTCTATCCGGTTTTCAAGCTGTCTGAGGGTAATGTCCACAGAATTGCCGGCTGAGTATTTGCATCCGTTTTCAATAAGGTTTGACAGTGCAACTCTCAGAAGGTATTCATCACCGGCAACAACCATCTGTTCAGCATCAGAGAGTGACTCATCGAGCGATATGCCAATGCGTGCCTCTGTATTTGTTTTTCTCATCTCTTCCCGGATCTGCCACAAAAGCTCATCTATCCTGGTTTTTCTGTCACTGTTTGATTCGCTTTCAGAGCTTGTACGTGCCATAAGCAACAGCCTGTTCAAAAGATTAATAAGAGATCTGATATCTTCAAGAACCGAAGCAGTTGCTATCCTGTAATCCTCTGTTGAGCGGTCCTTCATCATAAGAACCTCAAGCTGTCCGTTGATTGAAGTGAGGGGAGTTCTTAGTTCATGGGATGCATTTGAAATAAAGTCTTTCTGCATAGCGAAGGCTGTCTCCAGTCGCGCCAGCATTTTATTGAAAGTCTTTGCCAGACCCGATATTTCATCTTTCCCGTTTCCTACATTTAATCGCAGGTTAAGACTTGTTATAGAGATATCCTCAACCTTCGAAATGACATCCGAGATTGGCTTTAATGCCCTGCCGGCGTAGAACCATCCTGCAACCGAAAACAGAGCCAGACTTATCAGAGTTACAAAGAAGAGTATCAGCTGAAGTTTTTTCAGAAAAACAAGGCCATCGTCGTCAGTCGCTGCCGACAGAATAACGAACCGGTCATTTCGTGATGTATAGAGTGTTCCGGAGATAGTATAGTCGCCATCCCTGTAACCCACGTTCTCATATTGTCTTATTCTCTCAAGGGTCTCATAACTGATCTTTAAGATCCCGCTCTTATCTGAACTGTATAGAGTATCATTGAGGTAATTAAGAATAACTATCTTTTCATTATAAAGCTTTACAGGATTGTCTTTTTCGAGTTTTTCAACCCTGGTGGCATCAATATCATCTGCTTCGAGCAACAGTTTTGCCGCAATCAGTGAATTATTCCTCAGCCTGTTGTGAAAATCCTGCCTTCTGAAGTTTGCAGAAGCATAATATATAGCAAATGAAGCTATCATCATTATGATTCCTCCGATCACCAGGAATTGAAGTGTTAACCTTGTCCTTATCTTCATTTTAGTTATCTCCAAAAATATACCCGAAACCCACCCTCGTGTGGATTAGTTTTTTACTGAAACTTCTGTCGATTTTTTTTCTAAGGAAGTTTACATAGACATCAACAATATTGGTGCTGAAGTCGAAACTGGCATCCCATACCTTTTCAGCGATATCGGTGCGGGATAATACTCTGCCGCTGTTCCTCATGAAATACTCAAGAAGCGAAAACTCCTTGGCAGTCAGCTCAATATGGGTACCTCCCCTAATAACCTCTTTCTTGTCAAGGTCAAGTTCAAGATCCTCATAAATAAGTTTATTCATAGGTTCAGGGGGATATGCCGAACTTCGAAGCAGAACCTTGACTCTCGCAAGCAGCTCCCTGAATTCAAATGGTTTAACAAGATAATCATTAGCTCCTGCATCAAATCCCAGAAGTTTGTCATCAGTAGTCCCCAGTGCAGTCAGCATCAGTACAGGGATATTGGGATTCAGTTTCTTAACTATTTTGCAGAGATCCAGTCCTCCTATTCCCGGAATTATCAGATCGAGAATATAGAGGTCATATTTGTACTGGCGTGCCAGTTTTTCTGCCGAAAGCCCGTCATATGCAAGTTCAACAGCATAATGGCTCTCCTCAAGTCCTCTTTTCAAAAAGGAGGCAACTTTTGGTTCATCTTCTACTACCAGTATTTTCATTTATGAAATTATTGGATTTAACAAAACAGAAAAATTATTCTGGTAAAATATTGCTGATCTAATTGCCAGACTTGCAATTTAGAATAATTTTCCCAAACTGAATTCTACTTGCCTCAAAAAGATCAGAGTATAATTAAAATGAACATTATACCTAGTTATATATAAGGTATTAGCACATTGGCCTTAATTCAATTTTCTATAATTCTAAATGGTATGTCTTAAAACTTGGATTATCATAGCTTTTAATGAATATTGCCACTATTATTACCAACTCCGGAAAATATTTATTTAAATTTTTATGTAAATTTTAACATATTTTAATTGTTTTTTAATCTTTTTCATTAATTTTGATATGCCTGACGAATATTAAATTTACTAATCGCTTACACTTTAACTAACTTTAACTTAATCATTAAAAAACCTGATTGACTATGCAAATTCTTACCAAAGTGCAGCGCATTGCGCTGTTAATGTTCAGTATGGTCCTTTCAACTGGAGTGCTTTTTGCCCAGGAGAAGACCATTACCGGGAAGGTTTCTGCTGAGGGCGAGGGACCTGTACCTGGTGTCAACGTGACAGTCCAGGGGACAACGATTGGAGCCATAACTGATATCTCCGGAGCCTACAGCCTTAGAGTACCAGGGCCTGCAGCAGTTTTGGTTTTCTCATCCATCGGGTATGTTACCCAGCAGGTGACAGTCGGTAGCCAGACAGTTATCGATATTCTTCTAGAATCGGATGTGAAAGCTCTTTCCGAAGTTGTTGTGACCGGATATTCCCAACAGAGAAAAAGAGACCTCACCGGTGCTGTTGGTGTTGTTGAGCCAACAAAACTCACAGCAATTCCGACTGGAAACGTTAGTAGTCAGCTTCAGGGACGTACTTCAGGGGTTACAGTTACCGGAAGCGGTCAGCCGGGAGCCACATCAAAAGTAAGGATAAGGGGATTCAGTTCTTTCCAGGATAACGATCCTCTCTATATTGTTGATGGTGTTCCTACACAGGACATTTCCACACTGAACCCTAACGATGTCGAATCGATTTCCGTGCTTAAAGATGCCGGTGCCGCTTCAATTTATGGTTCAAGGGCATCAAACGGTGTTATTATCGTTTCTACCAAAAAGGGGGGAAAAGGCGTAAAAGTAACTTACGACATGTATGCAGGTACTCAGGCACCTGGTAGCGGTCCGACAGCAGATCTCCTGAGCGCTCAGGAATATGCAAACCTCCAGTGGCTTGTTTATAAGAACGACGGAACTTCAGAAACTCACCCGATTTATGGCCCTTCATCGCAGCCAGCTCCAAAAATGCCGAGCTGGGCTGCAAATACTGACTGGTATGACCAGGTAACTGATCCCGCAGGAATCATGAACCATGACCTGTCTCTTTCAGGCGGAAATGACAATGCTAAATTCTTCGCAGGCTTCGGCTATTTCGATCAGAAAGGTATTGTTGTATATACCGATACAAAAAGATATACAGCAAGGTTTAACTCTGAATTCACAATACTTGACGGAATTGTCAAGGTAGGAGAAAACCTGACTATGTCTTATACAACCAATCATGGTGTTACAAACCTTGGGGAAGGATCACCGATACAGATGGGTCCTTACAGGGCTCAGTCTATTGTTCCCGCAATAATCACGACGCCGATAACAGGAACTTCACATAATTTTGTTCCCGGCGAATATGGCGGTACCGGTATTGCTCCACGTCTTGGAAATAACTCTAACGCTTTCGCGAACCTTGAAAGGGATAAAGATGATCAGAACTATAATATAAGGATGATCGGAAGCGCATTTGTAGATGTAAAAATATTGACAGGCCTGAATTTCAGAAGTACAATCGGAGGCACATGGTACAATGGCTACTGGATTTAACTATACGATGGCCACTTATGAGAACTCTGAAAACACTGCAACTCCGAACCTTAGTGAAAATGCCTACTATGGGAGCGACTGGGTCTGGACAAACACTCTTACCTTTGACAAGACTTTCGGTCAGCATAAGATCCTTGCAGTAGGTGGTTATGAGGCTGTCAAATATGGGATGGGCCGTAGTATGAATGCACAAGGTCGGGTTACTTCTCAGATGCAGTTGATTACAGGACTCTTACAAATGGTGCTACAATATCTGCCGCCGATTCATATTTGAATACGCCCACTTCTCTTGTTTCAATGTTCCTCAGGGCCGACTACGCCTTTATGGACAAGTACCTCATTAGCGCAACTGTCCGCCGTGACGGTTCATCGAGGTTTGGTGCCGACAACAGGTTTGGTGTATTCCCTTCATTCTCTGCAGGATGGCGTGTAAGCGATGAATCATTCATGGATGGAGTTGATTTCATCAACGATCTTAAGATAAGGGGATCATACGGTACAATGGGTAACCAGCTTGCCGTTTCACCGCAGAACCAGTTCTTCCTTTTCGGCGGTGATGCCTCAACCTCAAACTATGACCTTAATGGTACAGGAACTTCTTCACTTCAGGGATTCCGCCCTGTCCGCATTGGTAATCCTGATGCCAAGTGGGAGACTAACATCACAACGAACATCGGTTTTGAAGCCGGTTTGCTCGACGGCAAAATACTCGTTGTGTTTGACTGGTATACGAAAAAGACACAGGATCTGCTCTTTAATCCTGAAATTCCTGGTACAGCAGGCGCTGCAACAGCTCCCTATATTAATATTGCTTCCATGTTGAACAAAGGTGTCGACATGGAACTTACTTACAGGAATAACTGGGGCGATTTCGGATTAAATGCATCCGGAGTTTTCACTACCTACAGCAATGAGATCACTAAGATTGCCGAAGGTGTAAACTTCTTTGATTCAGGCGGCTCCAGGATAGGATCGTTTGTAAGGAATGAAGTAGGACAGCCTATGTCATCATTCTACGGTTACAAAGTCCTTGGCCTTTACCAGACTGCTGCTGAGTTGAATGCCCAGACCCAGGATGGTGCAGAGACAGGTTTCTTCAGGTTCATCGACTTTAAAACTGATGGTACAATCACACCTGAGGACAGGGTTTTCATTGGCAACCCCAACCCTAAATTCACTTATGGCCTTAACCTGGCATTGACCTACAAAGCATTTGATATCACTGCTTTTGCCACAGGTTCATATGGCAATGATATTTTCAACTTCAATAAATGGTGGATTGATTTCTGGCCTTCATTCCAGGGGCAGAAAAGCCAGGATCTCCTTTACAACAGCTGGACACCGACAAATACAGGAGCAACAACACCAAAAGCTTCAAACAAGTCGAATTTTTCAACTAATACCCAGTCATCCAGCTATTATATTGAGGATGGTTCATTTATGAAACTAAAGAACCTGCAGATTGGATACAATCTTCCTGAAAGTGTGCTGAGCAAGATAAAGGTTAAATCTCTCAGAGTATATGCTCAGGGCATAAACCTGTTAACCGTCACAAAATACTCAGGACTTGATCCTGAACTTGGCGGTAGCGACACTGACTTTGGAATTGACTCCGGTAACTATCCGCTTGTAAAGCAATTCATTTTCGGTATCAATTTAGGTCTGTAATATAAAAACTATCAAAATATGAAAAAGAATAGAATATTAATGATCATTGTCCTTGCAGCACTCGGGATTATGAGTGCCTGTAATGAGGATTTTCTTACAATTACACCTAAAGGGAGCCTTGATCAGTCTGTGCTTGCAAACGAGAAAGGGGTCGACGGTCTTCTGATCGGTGCTTACTCCCTGCTTGACGGCGTTTCATCACAGTTCGGCTGGGAATCTGCTTCCTCGAACTGGGTCTATGGCGATATACGCGGGATGGTTGGCAACAAGGGAACTGATTCAGGCGACCAGCCTGATATCAATCCGCTTCAGAGTTTTTCTGAAGCAGCTACTAACCCTTACCTGAATGTTAAATGGAGGTCAGTTTATGAAGCAGTTTCAAGATGCAACTCTGTTATAACTGTTGCAAACCAGGCTCTCGCTGCTAAAACAATTGATCAGGCAAAAGCTGACCAGTTTATACAACAGGCCCGCGCACTTCGCGGCTGGTATCACTTCGAAGCATGGAGAATGTGGGAGAAAGTACCATACGTTGATGAGAAAACTGACGGAGCTGCTGTTGATAACAAAGCCGACATCAGGCCACTTATTGTTGCTGACCTTACAGAAGGGCTAAAACTTCCAACCAACATGAAACAGGTCGGCAGGTTTAACAAAACCGTTGTACAGGTTCTTCTTGCCAAGGCAATTATGCAGATGAACAAGGATTATGCCGGCGCAAAAACCCTCCTTACTGAAGCTAAAGCAGGTACTAAGCCCAATGGTGAGCCTATCGGTCTCGCTCCAACTTACGGTGAAGTATTTGATATTGTTAACAGAAATGGTGTTGAATCGGTTTACACAGTTCAGTATTCAGTTAATGATGGTTCTGGTGCATATAACGCCGGCTGGGGTGAAGTACTGAACTTCCCTTACAAGAGCGGCGGTTCTCCGGGCGGATGCTGCGGTTTCTTCCAGGCTACCCAGGAGTTTGTCAACTCATTCAGAACATCTGCCGGACTACCTCTTCTTGATAACTCCTACAACAGCCAGCCTGTGAAAAGCGACCAGGGTATTGCAGTTAGTGCTGCTTTTGTTGAGGATGCCGGACCGCTCGATCCACGACTCGACTGGACTGTTGGAAGGCGTGGAATTCCTTACTGGGATTGGGGCGTACACACCGGAGCTGATTGGGTTCGTGACCAGACATATGCAGGCCCGTTTGGTCCTAAAAAGCAGGTATACAAGAAATCACAGGAAGGACAGTACACGGAAGTTGGTAACTGGACATCAGGCTGGACAGCAAACGGCTATCGTATGATCCGTTATGCTGACATCCTTCTCCTTCTTGCTGAATGCCAGATCGAGACAAGTGATCTTCCGGGGGCTCGTACAAATATCAACCTGATCCGTGCCCGAGCTGCAAATCCTGCCGGTTTCGTTAAGGAAGCTGATGGAACAACAAATGCTGCAAACTATGTTATTAACCAGTATCCGACAACAGGAGCACCTTTCGATACACAGGCTAATGCACGTCTTGCCCTTCGCATGGAAAGGAAACTTGAACTCGGTATGGAAGGCCACAGGTGGTTCGACCTTAACAGGTGGGGAATAACAGTTGCTGAACTTGGAAGGGTTCTTGCCTATGAGAAAACCATGCCATGGGGTAACCTGATGTATGGCAACGCTACAGTTGGTGCAGAAGACGTTACATTCCCGATACCGCAGCGTCAGATCGACCTCAGCAATGGTAAACTGATTCAGAACAGATAATCGATTTTGAATTATAATATTAAAGGGGCATGCGCAAGTATGCCTCTTTTTTTTATTTTTACGCTCTGTTGAAAAACAATCATTAATTCTTACCCGAGGTATGAAGAAATTCATTGTTATACTATTAGCCGCACTATTAGTCGCATGTCAGGAATCACCAAAATTCAAACTTCTTGATCCTGAAAAAACAGGCATAGACTTTAATAATATAATTACGGAAACCGACAGTTTCCACGTGATGAGCTATGAATACATCTACAACGGTGCGGGAGTTGGAATCGGCGATCTAAACAATGATGGTTTGCAGGATATTATTTTTGCCGGTAACCAGGTTACTCCAAGGGTCTATCTCAATGAAGGAGGATTCAGGTTCAGGGATATCACAGCTAACTTTGCAGGACTAACAAATGAACAATGGTACAGCAGTGTAACTCTGGTGGATATTAATAACGACAGATGGCTTGATGTATATCTGACATCGACGGCAAACAAAGATCCGGGAAAATGCAGGAACAGATTATGGGTTAGCTCTGGTTCATCCGCCGGAAAAGATCCTGCATATAATGAAATGGCTGAAGTCTATGGAATAAACGAAGAAGGTCAGTCTGTAAATGCAACTTTTTTTGATTATGATCTTGATGGCGATCTGGATCTGTATGTCCTGAATAATACAGTCAACGAACGAATGAACACTTCTTACAGGCCAAAGATAACGGACGGAAGTGCAATGAACAACGACAGGCTCTACCGTAATGACGGAAATGGCAGATTCTCCGATGTGACAATTCAGGCTGGCATTGTCTGCGAAGGCTTCGGACTTGGCCTTGCAATAGGGGATGTAAACAAAGATGGGTTTCCTGATATTTATGTCTCAAATGATTATATATCGAACGACCTGCTTTATATAAATCAGAGAGATGGCACATTCCGTAATGAGATCAGGAAATATATGTCGTATCAGACGAAATCCTCAATGGGCAATGATATGGCCGACGTGAATAACGATGGCAATCCTGACATGTTCACTCTCGACATGATGCCGGAATCATATGTAAAGAAGAAGCAGACTATCAACGGCTTTAGCTATATATTCTATGTGAATGATGCCAAGTATGATTATGAGCACCAGTATCTCAGGAATATGCTTCATGTCAATAATGGCTTTTTGAATGGAGAGATGATTCCTTTCAGCGAGGTGGGGCAGATGGCAGGTATTTACCAGACGGAGTGGAGCTGGGCTCCGCTTTTCGCTGATTATGACAACGACGGCGACAAAGACCTGATTGTTACAAACGGGTTTCCGATGGACATGACTGACAAGGACTGGACAAAGTATAAAGCAGATGTTTTTGGTTTTGTAGCTTCAGTACAGCAGGTTATAGAGATGGCCCCGTCTGTTAAGGTCCCGAATATTGCATTTGAGAATAAAGGGGATCTGCTTTTCGAAAGAAAAGGGAAAGAATGGCTTCCGGATTTACCTTCATATTCATATGGCGCTGCTTTTGCAGATCTTGATAATGACGGCGACCTCGACTATGTGACAAACAATCTTAATGACAAGGCCTTTGTTTACAGGAATTATTCTGTTGAAAAATCGAAGAAACCTGCAAATTTTATCCGGATAAAGCTATTGGGAAAAGATGGAAACACTATGGCCATCGGAGCAAAGATAGAGTTGTGGAGCAAGGGCAATTATCAGTTTACAGAACATTTCATGACACGAGGTTATGCATCATCAGTTGATCCGGTGACTCATTTTGGTGTTGGTGATGCCCTTGTCATAGATTCATTAAAAGTAACATGGCCGCTTGGCTTGAATGTGACAGTTTTGAAAAATCAGGAAGTAAACAAAACAATTGAAATTGATGAAGCATCATCAGCTTCCGTGAATAATATATCGGAGCCAGTGCCTGTTAGTAAATACATGTTTGAAAAGACGGATGGAGTGATAAACTATACCCACGAGCAGACTGATTTTATTGACTTCTTTCTGAACCAGAACATAATACCCCATAAGTTTTCGCAGATAGGACCAAGAATAGCTCAGGGAGATCTGAATAAGGATGGTTTGAATGATTTGATTATTGGTTCGACAAATGTTAATCCGACAACCGTTTTCTTAAACAGGGGAGGCTGGTATGAACAGGCAAATATTGAAGGATTAACAACAAAGAAAGAGTTTACAGAATCCGACCTGGCTATTGCAGATATCGATGGTGACGGTGATAATGATGTGCTGGCTGTGGCAGGGGGGTATGAAAACAAGAATGAAAACGAGTTCGTTCACTATCTGTATGAGAACCGGGATGGTGCTTTTGTAAGAAGCGCCCTTCCTGTATCTCCTTTCTCCGCTTCTGTTGTGAGGCCCTTTGATTTTGACCATGATGGCGATATTGATATTTTTATCGGATCGAGGATCAGAAAAGGAATGTATCCTTATGCAACCAGCTCCTGGCTGATAATTAATGACAAGGGTAAACTCACTGCTGATGATAATTCAAAATTGAATCTTGGAATGGTCACAGATGCAATATGGACTGATTATGACAAGGATGGGTGGGAGGATCTTTTAGTTGCCCGGGAATGGAACAGCATTGCGCTGTATAAAAATATGCAGGGAAAAAATCTTTCAGCACAGATTATCCCGGAGCTTGAAAAGCATCAGGGAGTATGGTATTCGCTTGTTGCCGGTGATTTTGACCAGGATGGTGACGACGATTATGCGGCAGGAAATCTTGGAAATAATCATAGATTCCATGTAAGTGAAAAGTACCCTATGAGCCTTTATGCCATTGACGTAGACAATGATGGGAATATTGATCCGATTATTACAGCCTGGTGGAACGATCAGGAAAGTGTGATGAAGGAGTATCCGATTAATTATTTTGATGAGCTCTGTGCGCAGACAAGGTTTTTTCAGAGCAAATTCAACAGCTATAAGGCATTCAGCGAGGCATCTCTCGCAGAGATTTTCGATAAGGATATACTGGCAAGGGTGGAATTCACATTGAATGTGAATACAACATCAAGTTATATTATCTGGAACGATGCCGGAAAAATGCGCTTCGAGGAGATGACCATACCTCTGCAGGTTTCTCCGATCACAAGGATGATCTCAACTGATCTTAACGGCGATAAATTTCCTGATCTGCTTCTTGCAGGGAATGATTATTCGTACGATGTTGCTACAGGAAATTTCGATGCAAATAAAGGGATGGTGCTTATTAATAATGGAGACAAGTCAACATTTACTGTTCTTCCACCATCGAAAAGCGGATTGCTGATAAATGGTATGGTGCAGTCGCTGCTCTTTATAAAAGGGGATACGTCGCTTGTTGTAGCCGGGATTAACAGGTCGAAAGTTGAGGTGTTTAAACTTAATAAGCCTATTCTGCCCTGACAAGTTCTCCCTGACGGAAATTATATTTTATAACCTCTTTGCAGGCATCGCAATTATAGAGAGGTGAACCTGGTTTGTGAGTACGTATCTCAACTGTAATTATTCTGTCTTTTATTCCGAGAATCCTCATATCGGATTCCACTACCCTGTTTAGTACAGGCTTGTCTATTGTACCTGTAATGATAAGGTGATCGGAAGGTATAAGATATTGGCCCTTGTATGACGCAACCGACACAATAGCATCGGTATACTGGTCATCATCTATAAGACCAGTAACAACCGCTGAAGGTTCAATAATATATTCTACAGGCTCTATAATGAGGGAAAGCTTGCTGTCTGAAACTGTTATTGTTCCACTCTTATCAACAACTTTTTTAGGTTCAGCAAATTTTCCCATTGCATAGCTGACTGCAATGTCAAAAGCCTCAGACTTCAGATTCACTTCAGTTCCGGCTTTGTTAGTGCCATTCTTCCCGTCTCTGCTGCATGCCAGGAGAGTCGATATCAGGATGATTGAAATAATGATTGTTTTCATTTCGTTTTGATGATATTCTGCTAAAATAACAAATTTCAACTAAGCTTTTGCACAAAGATCGCAGAGAGTCGGTATTCAGGGTTGGCGGATTTGATATTAGTAAATGCCGGTTAAGCATAAAAAAGTTTATTTGAATTATTTCATTATAATTCATAACTTTTCAGCAAAGTCAGATGTTAATTAAGAAAAGTAAACCATGAAAAGACGGGATTTTATCAAAACAACCGCTGTTATTGCACCAATGATGAGCCTTTTCCCGGCTGATCTGTCAGCAATATCAAGAATGACCGTGGCCGGAAAGATTGAAAAGCGTTCACTCGGCAGGACAGGAGCAATGCTCTCAATTATTGGTTTCGGAGGCATTGTTGTAAAAGATGCAACTCCTCAACAGGCCTCGGAGGTGGTAAAATTTGCTTTTGATTCGGGGATCAACTACTTTGATGTAGCTCCTTCGTATGGCGATGCAGAACTTAAACTTGGTCCGGCTCTTGAGCCATACCGCAAAGATGTTTTTCTTGCCTGCAAAACAGGCAAACGAAAGAAGGATGGAGGCCAGAGCTGAGCTTGAAGAATCGCTTAAAAGACTGAGAACCGACCATTTTGACCTTTACCAGCTTCATGCAGTGACAACATTGGCTGATGTTGATACAATTCTTGGTCCTGGCGGTGCAATTGAGACCTTTAAGGAAGCCAGGCAGGAAGGAAAAGTAAAATTTCTTGGGTTTTCTGCACATTCTGTTGAAGCTGCCATGGCTTTGATGGACAGATTTGATTTTGATTCTATACTTTTCCCTTTCAACTATACCACATGGCATGCCGGTAATTTCGGACCTCAGGTTCTTGCCAGGGCACAGGAGAAGAAGATGGGTATCCTTGCGCTCAAGGCAATGGCAAAAGGCCCATGGCAAGCTGGTGCTGACAGATCAAAATTCCCAAAGTGCTGGTATGAACCTCTTGTTTCAAGGGAAGATATTAAAATGGGACTGCGTTTCACACTTTCTCATCCAATAACCGCAGCTGTACCCCCGGGTGAGGAGGAACTCTTCAGAGCGGCATTGGGCCTTACAGGCGAATTGCAGCCATTAAAGGCGGATGAAATCGAAAGCATAAAGAAGAAGGCTTTAGCTGGGATCCCAATGTTCAAATTTCCGGCAGTCTGATTATTTAGTGTTTTGTGTTTCGGGTTTCGTGTTTCGTGTTTCGTGATTTCCCCCGCACCCCGTACCTCGAAACCCGAAACCCGAAACTCTACTTGAGCCTCAGATCCAGCTTCCTGTCATAGACGTAGTAGCAGGGTTCTTCACACTGACTCTCAGTGAATCTGACCCTCGGTGTTGCCGAGTCAACAACTATATAGTAATCACCAGGGATATAATAAATTGCTGCTGCCGTATAGAGCTTGTTGAGATTGACTGTAATTGACAAATGTGCACTGGATGAGCTTAACGAGGCGTATAGAATACTGTCTTCAATATTGCCTTCATACACATAGACCTTTCCCCTTGTGTATTGCGAGTTATCAAGCGTAAACTCCAGAGATGCAGTAAAAGGCTCATTTGCCGTACAATCATCACAATTAGCAAATGTTCCCTGCTCTTCACATGAAAATATCAGCACACAAATCAGCAAAAAACCTATCTTTAATATCCTTTTCACCAATACCGGATTAAACTTCAATTATATAATTTGCATTTTGCCTTTTTCGATACCATTTACCTTGCACCTTTCACCCCGCACCCCGCACCCCGCACCTACCTAAGCCTCAGATCACACTCATTATCATATACCTGAAAGCATACGTCATCGCACTTATCCTTCATATCTCTTACCCTCGGCAGGGTTGAATCAATAGCTGTATAAAGAGCTCCATCTTTTGAATAGGTGGCAGTAAATGTATATTTCCTGTTAAGGGTCAGATTAAGATTAAAGACTTCGTTGTTAGCAGTGTATGTTCCTATCAGAATGTTGTCTTCAATATTGCCTTCATATACTTTAATTACATTGGAAGGTATAAATCCAGGATCAATCTTAAGCTCGATATAGCCGCTTGTCGGCTCGATTGAATTACAATCGAGGCAATCAAACATCCACCTTGTCTCCTCGCATGAAAAAAGAGGGACAAGCAGGGTAAAAAATAAAATCCTCAATGTGTGTCTTGTCAAAGTCAATACCATTTTATCTGTTTTGCCTTCATTCTTATGTCGTCGAAGAAATAGTTGTAGGTCAAACCAATTCTCACCCATATAGGACCATTTTTATAGAAAGGGGTCTTTAAATACTCAAATCCTGAATAAACTGTATAATTCAGTTTTGTGAACTTGAATGAAGCAGCCGGAATAAGCTTAAACTTATCTTCAGGTGTAATGGAGGTGCCCTTCAGGGTATTTGCAAATGAATATCCGGCCATCAGGGATATTGAAAAACTTGTGTTCCACGTTCCAGGCGTATCGGTCAATGAAAAATCCTTGAATATTCCCGCATATGCAGTGTAGCTCTTATGGTGATACTGATAAAACAGGTTTTCAGATTCTTTGATAAGCACTCTGGTATCCCATAGTTTCATATCCAGTCCCGTAATGAAACCGAGATTCAAATATGGCTCTTTGAACGAAAAACTCAATCCTGTATAAATGTCACTGAAATTAAACTTTGATGAAATTGTGAATCCCATCTGATCTATCTCATAATCAACAAGTCCTGGAATATTATTCCTGTTGAGAATGTCAATGGCATCCTGCCTCCTGTACTTGGAAGCCACTTTGTAGGGGTCAAGAAAGTTATTCCCGTTTTCTGTCCACTTGTTTCCTTTCCTTAGAAGAAAGCTTGTCGTTACTGTATCGCCTGTCATAATCGACAAGGTGAGTGCATTATGCCTGTTGTTCGTCTTGGCATAGATATCAGCCCCCTTCCTTATAAGAATGCTCATTATCAGGGTATCACCATAGACTGCTGCAAGAAGAAAAGGAGTGAACCCCATGTCGTCAGCAAGCTCTGGATTAGCGCTGTTTTGTAAAAGCAAATCTGCTTCTACGGCATTTCCGGCATATACAGCTGCGAGCAGTGGAGTTGTCCCATCCCTCGATATTGCATCAGTATAGGCGTCATAATAAAGCAGAAGGTCAAGCATTTCAAGGTAACCATTTATCGCTGCATAATGCAGGCAGGTTGCTCCATATCTGTCGGAATATTCGATATCAGCACCGGCACGTATCAGTGACTCCGCGATTTCAAAATTTCTCATTTTTACTGCCATTAATAACGGAGTTTCGTCATTAGCTGTAGCAAGATTAAGTTCAGGATTATGCTTAAGAAGAGCATTTACCGCATCAAGCCTGTTATTCTCAATTGCAAATATCAGTGGAGTTGCCCCTTCGAGAGTGGCTGCATCCACATCTGCTCCTTTACCAATAAGTCGTTCAATTTCCTTGACATAACCTTTAGAGGCAGCTATCATGAGATTAAGATGTATGGCATGGCTGTTTGTGTAGGGCAGATAATCTGATGTGTCAATGATAGACTTGCTCAATAATTCCGCCAGCCTGACATCCTCAATTGTCCATTGTCCGGAAGAGCGGGATGGAGTAAGAAACAGGGCAGAAATGACTGCCAGCCTTATAAGAGTGACTCTGATAAGATACATATCTGCAAAGAGACAAATTATTTTTCAAAGGTTATTCATATCTGCAGCATAATTAATGCCAAAATCAATTCGAATCATAAATAGAATAATTGGAGGAACAGCTTTGAGTCAGAAAAATACTTTATACTTTTGCCGGCATAAGGAGATTTTAAGTTGAGCAGAAGAAAAAAGATATTGATTGCTGTTATTCTGATTTTTTTAATAAGTTTCCATCCGGGAGCTATTGAAAACAGGGTTCATATTACTGAGAAGCTCACTCCCGGTAATGTGCGTCTGACAAATAGTACCACAGTGGATTTTGAGTATGCAGGTTTTGAAAAAACAATCAATTCATTTCTTCGAAAATGGTCAATAGCGGGTGCATCTGTTGCTGTTTCAAAGGATGGCAGGCTCGCTTATGCAAAGGGATTTGGCTATGCTGACACTATTTCAAAGAGAGAAGTGCAACCATATAATCTTTTCAGGGTTGCAAGTATTTCAAAACTTGTGACAGCAGTAGGAATAATGAAACTTCATGAGGAAGGAAAGCTTTCAATGGACGATAAGGTCTTCGGGCCGGAAGGGTTATTAAACGATCCTTTTTTCTCCAACCCTAAAGACCGGAGAGTATTTGACATTACCGTAGCTCATCTGCTCAGTCATGAATCAGGCTGGACACAGCGTTATGGCGATCAGATGTTCATGCCGGTGCTCATTGCAGAAAAGATGGGTATCAAACCTCCTGTCGATGCAAAAACGATTGTCAGATTTGCACTCGATAAAAGACTCCATTATACTCCCGGATCAGGGCGTTCATACTCAAATCTCGGGTATACAATACTAGGATTGATAATCGAAAAGGTCTCAGGTCTGCCTTATGAGGATTACTGCAAAAAGTCAATACTCGAGCCGCTTGGTATTTATGATATGAAAATAGCCGGAAACCTCCCTTCAGAAAAAGCTCCGAACGAAGTGACATATTATGAAACAACCGATCTTGTTTTAAAGCCATCTATTTATGGCACGGGAGAGCTGGTACCCCCAAGCTATGGAGGAAACGATATCAGAACACTTGGCGGTGCCGGTGCATGGCTTGCATCGGCCCCTGACCTTATGAGACTGCTTCTCGGAGTTGATGGTTTCAGTACAAAACCTGACCTTTTAAGTGATCAGAGCATAACTTTTATGACCGATAATGATAATGGATATGCACCTGTCGGATGGAAGACCACTATATATAACGGCACATGGTGGCGTACCGGTTCTTTTCCAGGCAGTGCAGGCATGATGAAGAGACAATCTGACGGAATATGCTGGGTTGTCCTTTTTAATACAAGCGCCTGGAACGGTCCCGAGATCTATTCATATATCGACAATATGATGGCGAGGGCAATCAGGCAGATGATTCCGTGGCCCGATATTGACCTTTTCTCTTATTCTCTTCCTGTACCTCTCGATTCTTCAGTTTCAGAATTTTCATCCTGGTAAATATGTGCTTTACTGTTAATCTGAATCTTATTAAAGAAGAGCTTGAAAACAGGTACGGTGCGACATTGATCGATCCTGATAAATACAGGCCCAGTTATTACTACCATGCTTTCGGGTTACCTGATCTCCCGGTACTCTGTTCAGGGAACCGGGGAAAGCTGAATATGCTCAAATGGGGATTGATTCCCTCCTGGACCAGGAACATTGAAGCTGCAAATGAGATCAGGTTCAAGACCTTTAACGCGCGTTCGGAAAGCGTAAGTCAGAAACCATCATTCTCCTCATCATTCAGTTCAAAAAGATGCATTGTTCCGGTTAAAGGATTCTTTGAATGGCAGCATTCAGGAAAAGAGAAGATTCCCTGGTATATCTATCGTTCTGATAATGAGATAATGTCACTTGCCGGAATATATGATGAATGGGTTGAAACGGGCACAGGCCAGAGTGATCTCCACATTTTCAATACTTACAACGGATGCAAATGAGCTTATGGCTGAAATACATAATTCGGCAAAAAGAATGCCTTTAGTTCTTGACAGAAAGCTTGAGCTTCCATGGCTTGATTTATCGACTTCAGAATCTGACCTGATGAAAATGCTTGCTCCATATCCTTCAGAAATCCTGAAAGCACATACAATTGGTCCTCTTATTAATAACAGGAATGCAAACAGGAACACTCGCTGCAGTTATAGCGCCATATACATGGCAGAAGGATAATCTGTTGTTTTAGGAAGAAGTCGGAAGTCCGAAGACCGTAGTCAGAAGTTGAAGAACGCCACTGCGCCTTTACGCCGTTACGCCGTTACGCCTTTATGCCCTTACGCCTTTTTTACTGTGCCACAAAGTGATAAGTGAGTGTTCCGGTTTGAATTTTTGGCGATCCAACATCAGAATTAAACCGCGATATCAAAGCGGAATTCACCGCAGTCTCAATGAGGCATGATTCTGTTGTTGTACTCTCGCTGCTTATCACCTGCGCCTTCTCGACTTCTCCTTTCTGGTTTACTTCAATTTTAAGTGCCACCTTGCCAGCTCCCTGACATTTATAGATAGGTATTGGAAGATATGTATGGGTGCGTCCGGTGAGATTGTAATATATCCGTGTGGGTCCTTTATAATTGGCAGCCATTTCCTGCGACTCAAGAGGCTTTTCCTCTTTCACCGGCACTTCCTTCTCAAATGCCATATTATCATCTTCAGTATTTTCCTTATTCCTTTTCTGTTCATCAATATAGTTATCCTCACTTAGTTTGCCGCTTTTGATAAGTTCTTCCTTTACCATATCGATATAATCGTCGGGATTGACTTTCTCTTCACTTTTATTTGCAAGATTCCTGGCTATGTTAAGCATCTCAGCATCGCCCTGCAGGATTCTCTCAAGGGTTGAGGCCGGTAGTTCAATAAGTTTTTCTTTCACCTCCACTTTTTCCTCCTCAGGAGCAAACTCAATAACAAATTCATCATTATCCTTAATTTTCAGCGACCTGATCTGGAACGACATAAATAAAATACCCGCAATAAGATGAATTATAACGGTACCAAGTATTCCCACCAATCTTCCTTCTGACTTTTTCATACCGTGCGAAATTATAAATAATTACTTTTGCATGAAGTCTCAGGCTATCAAATTATTTAATTGTTTTTTTTCATATAAGAAATCACAACATGAAGACAGAGTTAATTCTTGAAATAATACAGGAGAGGTGGAGCCCATACTCCTTCGCACCATCGGCTATTGAAGATTTCAGGCTGAAGGCTATGTTTGAAGCCGCAGGACATGCACCATCAAGCAGGAACGAACAACCGTGGGTTTTTGTATATACAACAAGGCATGATGATATGGAATTTGCAGAATTCCTTGGATTTCTCGATGATTCCAACAAAGTATGGGCTAAAAATGCTTATGCCCTGGTGCTTATTATGGCAAGGACAAAATATACATATAACGGGAAGCCCAACCGCTTTGCAGTCTACGATACCGGAATGGCTGTGGCAAGCCTTTTGCTTCAGGCAGCGGCATTTGATATATACGCTCACCAGATGGGTGGGTTCTCATCTGAAAAAGTTGTTGATCATTTTGGCCTTAAAGATGATATGGTTCCAATAACTGTCATGGCTCTTGGATATCTGGGTGACGGGAGCTCATTGCCTCAGGAGGTGGCTGCCAAGGATGAAGTCCGCCGGCCGAGGAAGCAAGTCTTTGAAATCGTATTCCGAAACAGACTTACACAGCCAGCTTTTAGAGCCTGAATGCTGCATTAATCCTTATCGGGATTCTTTATTTTTTTCCTGACTTTGGAGTAAGAAGGCTTGCTTATGCTCTCCTTATTTTTAAGCATTCCTGATTTCATCCCTTTGAAGAATTTTGCCCATGCCAGCGGGTTTAGCAGATTATTTACAGGATACTGGTTCTTTGTTGCCATTGCACTGAAATTCTGCTCCATGGCATACTTGTATCCTGCTTCAGGAGATACCGAGACTCCTATATCGTTTGAAATTGCAACATAGATCGATGCAATGTTCAGATTCATGTTTTCAATTCTCGGATCAACAGGATGCTCTTTGGTGACATCCCTGATAAAATCATTATAACTTTTCCAGGGGAAAATTGATACCTCTTCCATCTGAATTGTATCCATTTCAAGGGCAATATCAACCTTGCAATGTCTTTCAGCATAATCAACAGGAATGATTGTGTGGTATCTTTTATAACCGAGAGCCCTGAAAAATACAGTATCACCCGGACGGCTCGTTATCGAGTAAATGCCGGTTGTTTCACTTATTGCTCCCTTTCTTAGTTTCTTTGAGATTATAGCCACACCCGGCACAGGTCTGAAGTAGATATCTGTAATGATACCGCTTACCTGAACAAACCTGTCTCTTTCATTGTTCTGCCCCTTGAGGGTAATGAAAGCAATAAAAAAAAATATAATTGTGATATATGTTTTGTTCAAAGTATGCCTTTATAATAAATGCTTTGCTGCAATGCAAAATAAGCATTAATGAATGGAACTCTAAAACATTTAACCATATTTTAACTTCTGCATTAAAAGCAAAGATCATTTTTAAATAGGGAAAATATTCCAATATTTGTCATATCAACCACTTCGGATTCAGATTATAAACGTTGATCAGGAGCTTATTATTTAGTTATATATGAAAAAATTACTTCTTCTGGGAGATGAAGCAATAGCACAGGCTGCCCTCGATGCAGGTTTAAGCGGAATGTACGCCTATCCTGGAACACCTTCGACTGAGATAATGGAATATATCCAGGCCTCATCATTTGCTTCGGAACAAAACATTCACCGCAGCTGGTCTTCGAATGAGAAGACAGCAATGGAAGCTGCCCTCGGAATGTCATATGCAGGAAAGAGAGCAATGGTTGCCATGAAGCATGTTGGACTTAATGTGGCAGCTGATGGCTTTATTAATTCAGCTCTGACCGGGATCAACGGAGGACTCATTGTGGTATCAGCCGATGATCCGTCAATGCATTCAAGTCAGAATGAGCAGGATTCACGCTTCTATGGAAAATTTGCCATGGTTCCTACTTATGAGCCATCCAGTCAACAGGAAGCATATGATATGATCTTTGATGCATTTGAGTTATCTGAAAAATATAAACTGCCGGTGCTTTTCAGGATAACAACCCGACTTGCGCATTCGAGGGCGAGTGTAGAGACAAAGTTGCCGCTGCCTCAGAAGAAGCTTGTTCTGCCTGACGATCCGATGCAGTTTGTTCTGCTTCCCTCGGTGGCCAGAAAAAAATACAAAGCACTGTTGAAGTCCTGGGAATTATTGAAATATGAGAACAGGTTGTCGAGATACAATGTTTTTACAGATGGAGCCAGACGTGACCTGGGTGTGATCGCTTGCGGCATAGCATATAACTACCTCATGGAGAATCTTGATGGTCGGCCTGCGGAGTTTCCTGTATTGAAAATCTCCAGCTACCCTTTCCCCCGCGACCTCATCAAAGATATTACAGGCAGATGCAAGGAGGTTCTGGTGCTCGAGGAGGGAGCCCCTTTTATAGAAGAGGCACTCAGGGGAATTCTTGATGACGGAATTAAAGTCTGGGGCAGAATGGATTCAACTGTGCCCAGGGATGGTGAACTGAATCCTGCTCTTGTTGGAAAGGCACTGGGACTGAAGGTTAGTGTTGGAAGAAAAGTGCCGGATATCGTAAAGATGCGGCCTCCTTCATTCTGTAAGGGATGCGGACATGCCGACATGTTTAATGCCCTGAATGAGGCAATAAAATCGTATGGCCCTGGAAAGGTCTTTTCCGATATTGGCTGTTATACGCTGGCTGCCCTGCCTCCTTATAATGCCATAAACTCATGCGTTGATATGGGAGCTTCAGTTACAATGGCTGTCGGAACTGCCGACGCAGGTTTATTTCCTTCAGTTGCTGTTATTGGTGACTCAACATTCACTCATTCGGGAATGACAGGATTGCTTGATGCTGTTGTAAAAAAATCATCCGTGACAATAATTATTTCCGACAATTCAACCACTGGCATGACAGGAGGACAGCAATCTCAGGCAACAGGAAGACTTTATCAGATCTGTGAAGGAATAGGTGTGGAAAGAGACCACCTGAGGACCCTGATCCCCCTCAGGAAAAACCATGAGGAAAATGTGCGGATAATGAAAGAAGAGTTTGAGTACAGGGGAGTTTCTGTGATAATTGCATCGAGGGAATGCATCCAGACAGCGACAAAGCGGAAAAAATCCGAATCTTCAAATGAATAACTTTTATAGGAGAATTATGAAAAATGACATAATATTATCAGGAGTAGGAGGGCAGGGTATTATTTCAATTGCTGCGGTAATAGGCCTTGCAGCTGTTGAAAACAATCTGTTCCTCAAACAGTCTGAAGTTCATGGGATGAGTCAGCGGGGAGGTGATGTTCAGTCACATCTGAGGTTGTCCGACAAACCGGTTTCATCCGATCTCATACCCTATGGAGAAGCGACAATTATAATCTCTGTTGAGCCCATGGAATCGCTTCGTTACCTTCCCTGGCTTTCACAATCGGGTTGGCTTGTAACTAATTCAAATCCTTTTATAAATATCCCTGATTACCCTGACATTTCTGATATACTTGATGAAATCCGGAAAGTTAAGAATCATCTGATTATTGATGCGGATAATATAGCAAAAGAAGCAGGTATCGCCCGTGCCGGAAATATGGTAATCCTGGGAGCTGCATCAGCGTTTATTGATATGCCGTTCGGGAGCCTCGAGAATGCGATCAGGAAACTCTTCAGGAAAAAGGGGGAAGAGATAGTTAATGGTAATCTAAAGGCCCTCAATACCGGAAGGCAAATTTCATTGAATTTTTAGTAATATTTTTTGTTTATTTGAGAAACTTTTAACCCAAGCTATACTCTATGAAACATTTATTCTCAATTTTAGTCACATTATGTTTTTTTCTTTCCTCAAATGGTCAGAAAGCTGACTTTAAGGCTGCCGAGAAATTCAGGGGCGATAACCTTATACCTAAATATGGTGATCTTACAGTAAATGCAAACTGGATTGAAGAATCCGATATATTCTGGTATAGTTTTAAAACATCGGCAGGAAAGAACTTTTATTATGTGAACGCAGCTGCAAAAACAAAACAGCTTATGTTCGACAGCAAATACATGGCTTCAGAACTTAAGAAACTTACGCGTCATCCCTATAATGACCTTGACCTTCCTATAAAGGATCTGAAATTTGAAAAGAAGAGCACTACGAAACTGACATTTATGGTGGATACAATAAAGTTCTTTTTTGATATCACTACTCAGAAACTTATGATCAAAGACACAATAGGAAAAGAGAAGAAACCCGCCTGGCCTTCATACTCCCCAGACAGCCTTTGGATTGCCTATGCGAAAAACCATAACCTCTACCTGATGAAGGCAAAGGACAAGGACAGTGTTGAGATTCAGCTTACAACAGATGGCGAGAGGTACTACAGCTTTGCCGGATACGGTGGTTCGGAAGATACTGCAAAGAATAAAAAGGTCAGGGCCGGTGTCAGGTGGTTTAAAAATTCCAAAAAACTCTACGCTGAACGACAGGATGAGAGAAAAGTGAAGGATCTTTTTGTGATAAATGTACTTTCGCAACCGCGTCCGAAACTGGAAACCTACAGGTATTCGATGCCTGGTGAAGAGTTTGTGCCTCAGGGCGAGCTTGCTGTTTTCGATGTGGAAACACGGAACCGTGTTAATGTAGATGTAAAAAAATGGAAGGATCAGACTTTCAATGTTGCCTGGACCTCCCAGAAAAGTGCAGACAAAATGATAATTATACGCAAAGACAGGCCTCTTAAAAACCTGGAAGTCTGTCTTGTGAATGCAGTGACCGGTTCGCTTACCGTACTATTCAGTGAGGAAACATGGCCTTATTTCAATAATGAGTATTCACGTCTTTCGGTTCTTAATGAAGGAAACGATATTATCTGGTGGTCGGAGAGATCAGGCTGGGGTCAGCTCTACCTCTACGATGGAAAGGGTAATCTCAAAAATCAGATCACCAACGGGTATTTTGTGACCGGCAGGGTCGAACAAATTGACACTGTTGGCAGACAGGTTTATTTTGAGGCTTTCGGCAGGGAGAACGGAGTACATCCTTATTACAGCCTGAAATACAAGGCCTCTATAGATAAGGGTAACATGAGTCTTCTTACAAAGGAGCCTGTTAACCATACATTCTCAATGTCAAAATCGTCACGTTATTTCGTCGATACATATTCTGCCGTTGACAAGGAACCAGTCGGGGTTCTGCGCGATAATGCCGGCAATATCATCCTTAATCTTGAAAAGGCTGATCTGTCACAGCTATACAAGTCAGGATGGAAAATGCCTGAAACTATAACTGTGAAAGCCAAAGATGGCGTTACAGATCTGTATGGAGTAATGTATAAACCATTCGATTTTGATTCTACAAGGAAATATCCTGTAATTTCTTATGTATATCCTGGTCCCCAGACAGAATCAGTTCCTTATAATTTTACAGTGACAGGCGGCAAGAATGTTGCGCTGGCTCAATGCGGATTCATAGTAGTTAACTTTGGCCATCGTGGCGGCAGCCCTATGAGAAGTAACTATTATCATACATTTGGTTATACCGATTTGAGAGATTATGCTCTCGCCGATGATAAATACGGAATTGAGCAGCTTGCCGACATGTATAAATTCATTGACACTGATCGTGTTGGGATTTACGGACATTCAGGCGGAGGTTTTATGTCGACTGCTGCGATTCTTTCATATCCCGATTTCTATGATGTTGCAGTATCTTCAGCAGGTAATCACGATAATAACATTTATAACCAGTGGTGGGGCGAAACACATAATGGTGTTACGCAGGTAGAGAAGAAGGTAAAAGCAAAGGGAGAAGTGAAGGACAGCCTGAAAAAAGAGGAAGTGAAGATCACCTTCAAGGGCGAAGTGGAAAAAAACCAGGATTTGGCAAAGAATCTTAAAGGACATCTTCTCCTGGTACATGGCGATATTGATAACAATGTCCATCCCGGGAATACTCTCAGGGTAGCTGACCAGCTTATTAAAGCCAACAAGCGTTTTGACTTCATGATGCTTCCGGGACAACGTCATCCTTTTGGCGATGCAACTGCGTATTTCGACAGAATGATGTGGTATTATTTTGCAGAGCATCTGCTTGGTGATTACCGGACAAACGTTGAAATGCTTGATTTCGACAATTAAGTTATTGTTAATTACTTAACAGATAAATGAACAAATTATAAAATCAGAATTTATGAAATGCAATATTAAAGCTATCAGCGCTGCTGTATTAATGATGTTGTTTTCCATCTCAGCTACAAAGGGACAGGACGCGAAGAAGCTCTATGATCCTTCACTGGATGGAATGAAGCAGATAACTGAGGCAGTAGCCTTAGCCAGGGCAGGCAATAAACATATACTTATTCAGTATGGTGGAAACTGGTGCGGCTGGTGTATAAAGTTTGATGCTTTTTGCAAAGCAGATCCTGAGCTGTCGCAGGTGATAAACGATAATTACATCCCTGTGAAGCTTAATTATGATCCGACCAATAAGAATATCGCTGCAAACGAATATCTGGGAAACCCAACCCGATTCGGATTCCCTGTCTTCATTATTCTCGATGAGAAAGGCAAGCCAATCCATATTCAGGATAGTGCACTTCTGGAGGAGGGGCAGGGTTACAGCAAGAAGAAGGTTCTTGGATTCTTTAAAAACTGGACAGCAGCTGCCCTGGTGCCGGCAAAAAAATAGCAGGGAAGGAGCGCGACCATTCCTGCCAATTATTTCGTACAGCCCGCAAACAACTGGAACAACCATAGATAATAGGGAAGGGTCACGACCCTTCCCTACATTAAACAGGAAATGCAGCGATGATGTGGGTTTTTCCTATTCTTTATCCTTGGTCTTTGCATGTTTGCCGGGTTCTTTCCCATCGTTAAGAAGCATGATGTCGTTAAGAACAATATCTGTGACATGCTTTGTTACACCATTCTTATCATCATAGGTGCGGTAGACAATCCGACCTTCAACAGCCACCTGACGTCCTTTCTTGAGAAACCTTTCAGCTATTTCAGCCAGCCCGTTCCAGGCAACAATGTTATGCCAGGTAGTTTCACCTATTTTCTGGCCATCAGCGTTTTTGTAACTGTCATCAGTAGCCATTGTAAAATGTGCTACTTTCTTACCCGATTCTGTTGTTTTTGTCTCCGGATCCTGTCCGAGATTGCCGATCAGGGTAACCCTGTTTTTAAGTGTGTTCATGACTTTCCAATTTGATTCGACATAAGTTTAAATACAAAGCAAACTTAAGCCACCGCGACAACCTGTTCCGGTTAATAATCATTTATAGACATTTAGAAATCATTTATAGTCGTTTGAAACCGTTTGAAAACGTTTTTTTGTAACTTTATCAAAACATTAGTGCTGTGGAAAAGATCTGTCTCGATTGCGGCGACACGTTGCGTGGCCGTACAGATAAAAAATTCTGTTCTGATCAGTGCAGGAATAATTACAACAACAGATTGAACCGTGATTCGAATAATTATGTAAGAAATGTTCACGGATTACTGAGGAAGAACAGAAGAATTCTTTCAGATCTCTATGCCGAAGGCAGGATCAAAATTCACCGCGATGCTTTATTGGCGCTGGGCTATAACTTTAGTTTTTTTACCCATATTATAGAAACATCAGAAGGTCTGATGTCGCACTACTGCTTTGAATATGGGTACAGAGAAACAGGCGGAGATTTTATTGAGCTTAGCGTGAACAGCCGTTATCTCGACTATCAGTAAAACAAGACTGTGAGTATGATGATCTCTTTTACTGACTGTTTTCAGATTGGACTAACATCACGAGTGCTTATGAATTCGCTTTTAATAATTGGGACAGCCTGTCCTGAGTAACTCACGTTATCGATCCGGAGGCTCGAAAGCGAAGTAGTACTCTGTCCATTTTTTCCTACTGTCAGGAAAATATCAAAGCTGTCGCCGCCTCTGGATAACTTGAGGTTGATCGAATACATCCCTTTCGATGTGTTATTTATTATCTCATAATCAACATACTCTCCCTCCACCTTGATTCCCTCAACAGGCAGGGTAGTATAAGATCTGCCCACATAGGCGGAGCTCATAATAGCTTTCTTTCCGTCGATTATAAGAAAATTTGCCCTGGGTCTCAGCTGTGCCCATCCTCCGTGCGAAAAGTACAGCCTGTCGAATTTCACGATAAATTGTCTTGTCTCAATAGCTTCCTTCAATGCCGCCTGTTCAGCGAGAACTTTCTCTCTCTTAAGCTCGGTTTTTGTAGTTTTTGATTCTTTGGAAGAGGAACAGGATGCAAGGACAAATATTGCCAAAAAAGTACCAAGAATAGTCTTCATGATAATTAATTTATCTGATGTAAATCAAATATCATGCCATCACTGTATTTCAATCCTCAGAAATACGCATTCCTGGCGCCGCATGACCGCACGACTGCACGACCGCAAGACCGCAAGACCGCACGACCGCACGACCGCACGACATGTATAGTGTCAGAGAAAGGGAAAGTATTTTTTCATATTCTCCTTTGTCAGCCGCGTTCCATAACCTGAATCCTGGAAAGCTTCACAAAACCTGATCTTATTGCCTTTCTCGGCTCCGTAGATCTCAACCAGCTTATCCCTGTATGTGTTTGCTGTCGTTTCGAAGTTTCTCTGTTTGCTCAGCCATGCTCTTCTCTCAGCATCACCTGCAGGAACCTTGTCAAGATCACCTCTGTTATATGGCAGCCATTCGTACATCTGCGATTTGTGCTGGTGATACATATCAATCTTCTTCTCAATTACGTCATCGATTTCAACACAGATATCCGCTTTAAAAGCTTCAGGGTGGATAAAGTTATCGCTCATGAAGAGGAACATTGGATTCTTGTCAAGATGCGGAACCTCCGGAAGTATCTTTGGTACTGTGACCATGTAAGCTGCATCGAGAACAAGTACCCCTGTATACCTGTGATCGGGATGATAATCATATGGTCTAGGGAAGATGACAATATCTGCCTTTTGTTCCCGTATAAGCTTAATAACCTGAAGCCTGTTTTCGTATGTAGGCATAAGCTGGCCGTCGTGATTGTCGAGAGTTATGTACCTTACCCCGATAGCCTCGCCAGCCTTTCTGGCCTCTTCACGTCTCACCTTTGCCAGCTCTTCTGACGATAAGGTTTGATGACCGGCATCACCGTTTGTAAGGGATACCATCAATACATCATGCCCCATCCGGGCCCATTTAAAGGCCGTTCCACCCGCTTTTTCAGGATCGTCGGGATGGGCGCCGATTATAATTATATGCAGTTTCTGATCTTCTTTTACCTGCGCCTTCGCTGGAATTGACATTACAAAGCAGAAACATACCAGAAATGTTAGTAGTGCTTTCATTTGACTATACATTTTAATTAGTAATTAAAGTTAAGTATGGAATTGTTTTGCGTTTCGCGTTTCGTGTTTCGCACCCCGCATCCGAACCCGAAACCCGAAACCCGAAACCCGAAACCCGAAACCCGAAACCCGAAACTACCACTCCCGATTCGCCAGCTCCCAGATATTCAGATAGCCTATCTTAATGATCTTCTCCATAATATCCCAATCGACTGTGCTCAACTCATCTTCCGGTGTGTGATACTCTTCACGATGCCCGGGTTTAAACCTCATGACAGGAATTCCTGCAGCCGTGAATGTTCTGTGATCGGATCCTCCGGGCGGGTCGGCAGAAGGCTGATAGTCGACCACCAGATCAATACCATATTCTTTAAGATTCTTAGCAGTCATATCCTTAAACCAGAGAAATTTATTAGTGTAAGTCATTGTGACCTTTTTCTTCTCCTCCTCATTTATATACCTGGAGATCATGTCAAAATTCAGGTTAAGTTTAATATTTTTGAGGGGATAGGTTGGATATTGCACCCAGTATCTTGATCCAAGCAGTCCTTCTTCCTCGGCAGTCCAGAGTGCAATCAGTATTGACTTTTCAGGCTTTTTCCCTGTCGCGGTAATAGCTTTTGCAATTGTCATTATGCCTGCAGTCCCCGATCCATTGTCATCTGCGCCATTCCACAGGTAACCGTTTCCGATTCCAAGATGATCATAATGTGCTCCCAGGACAATTACCTGATCAGGGTTATTACCTTCTATGACTCCGACTATATTCCTTACCGAAACCTGTGAACTTATAACTGTGGTCTTGAGATAAATGCTTTTTTCAGTCATTGATGGCAATGCCGGAGCTGTTCCTGAATCAGACTGCTTAATATATCCATCAATATCTACACCTGTGCCCCTCAGGATCTCGTTGGCTGTTTTTACTGATACAGCTATTCGCGGGAAGGCATCACTGTTTGTTTTCCCGGGGATAGAATAACTTGCATAAGGCCTTCCACTCCTTGGAGTTCCCTCTGACGGAGACAGCTCGAGGAATTCTTTTCTGTCGGGATTTCCGGTTACCAGAGCTGACGGATTAACTTCAATAATGCCTAAAGCGCCCATTGATTTCAATGCTGCTTCAGCCTCTCTTGAGGCATCAGAAAGTTCGCCTGCGCTCAGAGAACCGGCGGATTTTGGAGTTCCGGAGATTTTCAATATGAACTTTCCCTTTATATCCAGTTTGCTGTAATCGTTATATTTAAGCTTGCTGCTGACGAATCCGTATCCGGCGAATACAACGGGGGCCTCAATTTCAACAGAGGGCGCTGCCGGACGAAGAAAGAAATCAATGTTATATGAGAAACTTGTTGTCCTTACAGTTTTTCCATCAGCCGACATAACTTTCAATAGTTGCTCCTCCCCGGGAATAGTCTTGATCAACACAAAGTTTTGAAAGTACGTACGCTCATTTCCCCACTCAGCAGCCGCAATCCCTCTTGAAAACCGGGGTAAGTCTCCAGCTGGCTTTACTCCGTATAGCTGAAGCATGCTTGCAATATAATCACCTGCCAGGAATTCTCCCTTCTCTCCGGCTTCGCGTCCTTCAGTCCAGTCTGATGCAAGAAATCCAAGCTGTGCTTTAATTGAGTTCATAGTGATGGCCTGAAGACCTTTTTCAGCAGGGCTGTCCTGACTGAATCCTTCCAGACAGGCAGCCATTATAATATAGCTCAGCAGAATTGCTCTCTTCTTCATTATTTTGGATTGTGATTATTTTATCTCACCGTTAGCGGCTTCCCATAGCTGGAGATAACCAAGCTTTATTATTGAAAGCATCTTGTTCCAGTTCACAAGATTTATCTGATCGGAAGGCTGATGATAATCAGGATGCATTGCTGCCATCCATGCAATTACAGGAATTTTATTTTCAGAGAAAGCAGTATAATCGCTTCCTCCTGTTGGTGCTTCGGCGCTCCTGATATTCAGCTTGAGATTAAGTTTATACTGGTCATTATTTGTTTTAGTAATCTCCTCCAGTTTAGGATATGCCTTTGTGTATGTGATACCAGCCATATTCTTTGCTGTGTCGCTGGCCACATCCCTGGCTATCATATCGAAGTTCATGTAGAACTTATAATCTGCAATCTTGCCTGCCACGGGATAGAGAGTGAAATATTCTGAACCAAGCAAGCCCTTTTCTTCACCTGTCCATGCACAGAAAATAATGGTTCTCTTTGGTTTGACACCGCTTGCAGCAAATGCTTTGGCAATTGTCATAACTGCAACGGTTCCTGATGCATTGTCGTCAGCTCCGTTCCATATTTTCCCGTTATCAATTCCCATATGATCGAGGTGTGCACCTACGGCAACGTACTCATTTGGGTTCTCTCCCTCAATCATTGCAACAACGTTTCGAACGTTGACTCTTCTTGATTTTATGTTTGTGGAAACGGTTGCACTTGCACCCGGGATAACCACTGGTTTGGCTTTAACAGTTCCTGCAGCAGCATCTTTTTCATATTTTGCAATATCAATGCCGCTATCTTTAAGTATAAGGTTGACAATTCTTTCTGTGACTGTGAGTGCCACAGGTGTGTTTGCAATCTCCTTGCCGTCCAGGCGCATGCCCGTCCAGTTGGTTCTGGCACCTGATTCAGCGGGCGACATATTATTATCGAACTTGTATACGCCCCATCTTTTTGCTATGTCGGTGTTCATCGTGATATCAATCACTCCGGCTGCTCCAAGTGCAGTAAGTGTTTCATTCTTTTTTCTCGAAATATCAAATGCCGACCTCGGGTTGTCGCCAACAAGTTTTTTATACATTGGTGAGGCATTGTCCGAAGACCCGGGGAAGCCTGGCAGTCTGACAACAATTTTACCTTTTACATCAACACCGGCAAAATCATCTATTCCATTTGCTTTATCAACAATACCGTAACCAACAAATACAAGCGGTCCTTCAAATCTGGTACTCAGGGCTGCTCTTGAAACGGTGAAGTCAACATTTTCCTCAAATGAATATTCACGTCCGCCCTTCTTTATTGTGATTGATGATGAGCCTCCCGGCTGACTTTCGATCAGGGTGAAATTCTGAAAGTACGATTTGGATGGAGCCTGGCGCGGACCTGAAGGCATTCCACCCATCCTGAATCCGCCTGCCATCCCAGCGTCACCTGCAGGTGCTGCACCAAACACCCGGAACATGCTTGCCACAAAGGTTTGTGCAAGATATTCTCCCTTTTCACCTGTGGCTCTTCCTTCCGTAAAGTCTGATGCCAGAAATTCAAGTTGTCCTTTAATGGCATCCATTGTTATTACCTGTAACCCTTTTTCCTTTGGAGTTGCCTGTCCGACAGACAGGTTTACAGATACAATTATCAGGAAAATGACGAATAGTGTGAGCTTTTTCATTTCTTATATTTATTGGTTTAATAATGATAGGTCGTGCTACTAAGGTAGTGATTTATTGTAATCCACATAACCGGGAAAGGATTCTTAACTTATTTTAACTTGATATTTAAGTAACCGCGCTGGTGCCAAAGCCAAATCCGCTCAGGAGCCGAAGGAGGTATTGATTCTATTTATATCTTTGAAAAATTCTTTATAGTTTGACAATTTTTCTTTTCAGGTACTATTAATTAGATTCAGATGAAAGCATTAATCTCATTATCTGCTATTATTCTTTTAAGCTGCTCTGCAGTCAGCTCTCAGGATAAACCCGTGTATGCAAATGATTACCTGGTGAAGGTTGGCGACAAAGCACCTGACTTCACTATAAAGGAGGCTGGCGGGAAGAGCTATAAGCTTTCCGATCTTAAGGGAAAGGTTGTAATGCTTCAGTTCACTGCAAGCTGGTGCAGTGTTTGCCGTACAGAAATGCCATTCATAGAAAAGGAGATCTGGCAGGCTAAGAAGAATGAAGGCCTGATTGTTTTAGGCATTGACCGTGATGAAGCAGAGGAGAAAGTCATTAAATTCAAGTCAGACATTAAAGTCACATATCCCCTGGTCCTTGACCCGGGTGCTGATATTTTTGCCCTATATGCAAAAAAGGAATCAGGAGTTACCCGTAATGTAATAATTGACCGTAAGGGAAATATTATTTTTCTCACGCGTCTTTATGAACGGGAAGAGTTTGACAAGATGAAAGAAGTGATCTTTAAAGAACTCGCAGCAAAATGACGTAAGGAATCATTTGGGGGTCATTCAGTAAATATAGAAAGGGAGCATAAAATGCAACTTTTTTGTTCTCATTTACGTTATAAGATTATGTATTCATAGATGTGAATATGTTTAATTCAAACTTAATCCTGTAAATGATGAAAAAACTGACAGTATTTATCGCAATTATTCTACTATCAATCCCGGCTATTTCACAGATTAAATGGGGCATAAAAGCAGGGGCTGAAACCACAACAGTTCCAACTTACGATTTTGCAACCGGAACCAATAATATTGAGGCAGTTGCAGATTCAGAATTTGGCTGGCATGCCGGTCTGTTTATGAGGGCTAAGCTGGGACCTGTCTTCATTCAGCCTGAGGCATTATTCGCTTCAACAACCTTTAGTTACAACGTAAAAACTTCTGCTTCTGCTCCGGCAACACTTTTGGATCAGAAATTCAACAGACTGTCAATTCCGATTCTGGTAGGTATCAAACTTGGCCCTGTCCGCTTTGATCTTGGTCCGGCGGCCTCAATAATGATCGGGTCACCTGAAGCTTTGATTGACGATCCTGATTTTGAGTCGATGTACAAAAGCGCCGTATGGGGGTATCAGGCAGGACTTGGAATTGACCTGTTAGATAGGCTGACATTTGATATACGCTATGCAGGGAGTCTTGGTGAGCAGTTTGGAGATGCTGCAACTATCGGCAGCCAGACCTTTCAGCTCGATTATGGCCAGTCATCCTTCCTGATGAGTGTTGGTATTATGTTCTAGAAAAACAGACTTCCATAAATAGAGGGACATGTCAAAGCATGTCCTTTTTTATTTGGACAGAAGCATTCTTGCAGCAACAAGAAGCAGAAGCACGCCAAATATTTTTTTCAATAGAGCCTGAGGAACATTAAGTGCAAGCTTTGATCCGAAATATGAACCCACAAGAAAGCAGGCCGCAAGGATCAGGGCAAATTTAATATTCACCTGTCCGGCTTTGTAATAGTTCCAGGCTGCAAGGATCCCAACCGGAGGAAGCATCACCGCTATACTTGTACCCTGTGCAGTCTGTTGGCTGAAGCCCATAAAAAAGACAAGTGCAGGTATCATTATTATGGCCCCGCCAATACCAAGCATTCCTGCCATTACTCCGGTGATAATCCCTATACCAATAAGTATGAGAAGCATAGATGTCGACATATTTTCAAATTGTTGGTTTGATAATCAATGAGTGCAAATTTATCAAAATTATCAGTAATTTTGCCTGTCTACTTCATGTGTTGATGAAAAAGGCCTTACTCTTAATCTTTTCAGGATTTGTGATCATTGCTCTGATTGCAGTTTTTTTAATTTACAGGAGTTTATTCGGCAACTCTATCAGCCCGCGAAAAGAAACTATCAGCATTTTTATTCCAACAGGTGCATCCTTCGAACAGGTCTTTGATACTCTTCAAAAACACCTTGTTATTGAGAAACCGGTCCTGCTGAAATGGGTTGCTGAAAAGAAACACTTTCCGGAAAATATCAGGCCCGGAAAATATGCAATAAACAGCGATATGAGCTGTGCCGGACTTATAAACCTGTTGCGGTCAGGCCGGCAGACGCCTGTCAGGCTTACTTTTAACAACATCAGAAAACTGGAACAGCTGGCTGGTAAAATAGGGGCTCAACTTGAGCCCGACTCCCTCGAGTTTATCAGTTTTTTTTCTGATGATTCAAACTATTCCTCAGATGGTTTTACCAGGGAAACTATAATATCAGTCTTCATACCAAATACTTACGAATTGTACTGGAATACAGATGCAGCAAAGCTATATTCCAGGATGCTGAAGGAATACAGGATTTTCTGGAATGAAGAGAGACTGAAGAAAGCTGAGACCAAGAACCTTAAGCCGGTCGAAGTTGCAACCCTGGCCTCTATAATCGACGATGAGGTAGCTAAAAAGGACGAAAAACCACGCATTGCAGGTGTTTATCTCAACAGGCTGAAAATGGGGATGCCTCTTCAGGCCTGTCCGACAATTAAATTTGCTCTCAATGACTTCACTATTACAAGGGTATTGTATGTGCACCTGGGGACAGACTCGCCATATAATACCTATAAGCACAAGGGATTGCCTCCCGGACCTGTCGGATGTCCTTCAATTGAGGGAATCGATGCTGTACTGAATGCAGAAGAACATAACTATATATATTTTGCAGCAAAGGCCGATTTCTCCGGTTATCACAACTTCTCAAGGACCCTTTCCGAGCATAACCGTTATGCCAATCAGTACCAGAAGGAACTTGACAGACGAAAGATCTTTAAATAGCACCAATCACCTCAACTTCACGTTCAAGCGAAACCCCGAAATTGTCTAATACTGATTCCCTGATCTCTTCTGATAGATTAAAGATCTCCATACCTGTTGCACTTCCATAGTTGACAATTACAAGTGACTGCTTCTCGTGAACACCAACGTCTCCATTCCTTCTGCCTCTCCATCCGCATTTTTCAATAAGCCAGCCGGCTGCAATTTTAGTGCCGCCCGATTCATTATCATAAACAGGCATGTCGGGATGTGAAGCCTTTAAGGCATTTGCAAGTGACGATTCAACAACAGGATTCTTGAAAAAGCTGCCTGCATTTCCTGTTATGGCAGGATCAGGCAATTTACTTTGTCGTATACTAATTACAGCCTGCCGTATATTTTTAAGTGTTACAGCTCCAAGTTTATTAACCTCATCCCTGAGCGATCCATAATCCAGATTTATTGACTGATTTGTACTTAATCGGTATGAAACATTTGTTATCAGCCATTTACCTTTCTCTCTGATTTTGAATATGCTGTTCCGGTATCCGAATTCACAATCGTGATTAGTAAAAGTAAATTCTGAACCATCCTCCAGTTTTACAGCCCTGACATTTTCTATTAAATCACCTGCTTCAGCTCCGTAGGCACCAATATTCTGGACAGGAGTAGCGCCTACCATACCTGGTATTAATGAAAGGTTTTCGAGTCCTGAAAGTCCATTTTCAACACACCATTTTACTAGGTCATCCCAGACAACCCCTGCTCCTGCAGAGATGATGACGTGATCATCATTTTTCTCACTTACAGAAATTCCTTTCAGACAGGGGTGAAGTATAGTGCCTTTAAAATCGCTTGTAAACAGAATGTTACTGCCTGCGCCCAGTATCAGAACCGGCATCTCCGGAGGCAACCCTTTCTTTAGAAATTTCCTTGTTTCATCCTCTGTATGCAAATGGATAACCCGGTCGGCTTTGTAATTCAGGCCAAATGTGTTATATTTTACAAGAGAAAGATACCTGAAGGTCTCCATCATTCCGTTTTTTGTAAAAGTATATAAACCCCGTAAATTTTCAATTGGAAATTTTCTCGCAGATCCGCGAAACCCGAAACACCGAAACCCGAAACCTTCTTATGTCCACAAAATTCTCTACTTTTACTGTATGTCACTTAAGCAAAATAAGCCCCGTGTGATCTTCTCCGTAACAAACTGCATCTGCCACGACCAGCGGGTACAGAAAATGGCGGGGACAGTAAACGGTCTTGATTGTTATATAACAATTGCAGGCCGGAGGAAGGGTGATTGTTGTGATAAAACTATTGTTCCTTTCAGAATAAAAAGGTTCAGAATGATCTTTAAAAAGGGTTTTTTGTTTTATAAATGGTTTAATATAAGATTATTTATTTACCTGTTGTTTAGCAAATCAGATCTTCTGGTTGCCAACGACCTTGATACACTCCTCCCCAATTATCTTGTAAGCAGGTTGAAAAAAATCCCGCTTGTCTATGACTCACATGAGTACTTCACAGGTGTCCCGGAACTCCGCGACAGGCCCCTTGTCAGACGGGTCTGGAAAATCATTGAAAAGTACATTTTACCAAAACTTACTTATGTGATTACTGTAAGCGATTCGATTGCAGACCTATATACGGATGAATATAATGTTGAGACCAATCGTAGTTCGTAATTGTTCGCCGGTATCGGAACACGTTGATTCATTTTCACGTGAGGAGCTGGCTATATCGCAGGACAACCTTCTTGTGATACTTCAGGGAACCGGCATTAATGTCGAAAGGGGAGGGGAAGAACTTATTGACGCAGTCAGAATGACTGAGAAAGTATCATTGCTTGTTGTAGGCGATGGAGATGCTGTCGATACTATGAAAATGATGGTATTGGAAATGGGGCTCGGGAAAAGAGTGATCTTCATACCACCTGTTACAAGGGAGTTGCTGTTAAAATACACAAGAACAGCAGATGCAGGGCTGACATTGGACAAGGACACTAATATAAACTACAGGTATAGCCTTCCTAATAAACTGTTTGATTATATCGGGGCAGGAATCCCGGTCATAGCCAGCGATCTTCAGGAGCTGCGAAAAATCATTGACAGATATAATTGTGGAATAATAATACCTTTTGTAACTCCGGAAAATATCTCAGGTGCATTTATGGAGCTAAGCCTTAATAGATTAAGGTTGAATGAAATGAAGACTAATTCACTAATAGCCTCCGGGGATCTGAACTGGGAGAATGAAAGCAAACTCGTCATTGATTTATATAGTGAGATCCTGCGAACGATCCGTAAGTGACTTCCCGAAACCCGAAACCCGAAACCCGAAACCCGAAACCCGAAACCCGAAACCCGAAACTTGTACCTGCACCTTGCACCTTGCACCAATTTCGTTTATAATTGTTAGATTTGCCAAAAAAATAAGATGAAAGAATACTTAAGAAAACATCTGATAATAGTAATAGGAACAATTGCCGGAGCAGCAGGAGGTTTCCTCTACTGGAAATTTATTGGCTGCCAGTCGGGTACCTGCCCGATTAAATCTGTCTGGTATTTAAGCACTCTCTGGGGACTTGTGATGGGTTACCTTTTGGGGAGTATTATTGAGGAATTACTTATGAAGGCCAGAGAAAAGAAAAAATAAAATATTAATTTGCGAAGAATTACTATTTCCAGTCTAACCTCAAAAACATTTCAAAATGACAACCAATCGTCGTAACTTCCTGAAGACAGCCACTTTTGCAGGTGCTGGTGCAATGACAAGCGGTTTGATAGCAGGATGTGCTCCCAAACTTCCCGATTCGAACCTTGCAGCAATACTTGAATCTGTCAAGAAATCGCATTCCCAGAAATTCAACATGTCGGGCTATGCTGCTCCTGCCTTGCCGGTTGTAAGGGTAGGGGTTATCGGGCTTGGCGACAGGGGAAGCGGTGCAGTTGAAAGGCTGTCATTCATTGAGGGTGTTGAAATAACTGCACTGGGAGATCTTAGAAAGGTTGCAGTGGATGGATCGCAAAAATACCTCAAAAGTGTTGGAAGACCTGCTGCCCGGGAGTTTTTCGGTGATGACCTGGCCTGGAAGAAACTTGTTGAACTGACTGATCTCGATCTGATATATATCTGCACTCCCTGGGTCTGGCATACTCCAATGGCAGTATATGCAATGGAAAGCGGAAAACATGCAGCCTGTGAGGTTCCAATTGCCAGGACTATCGATGAAGCATGGCAGCTTGTTGAAACTTCGGAAAAAACAAAGAAACATTGCATGATGCTTGAGAACTGTTGCTATGATTTCTTTGAGCTTCTCACCCTGAATATGGCGCGCAATGGATTATTCGGCGATATTATTCATGGCGAAGGCGCTTATAATCATAATCTTATGGGGTATAACTTTAAGAAACCCCTTGATGAAAGGCAGACTGATGGTGCCTATACAGGTATGTGGAGATTGAAAGAGAATGCCACACGCAACGGAAATCTTTACCCAACGCATGGCTTGGGCCCTATATGTCAGGTAATGAACATCAACCGTGGAGATAAGATGGAATACCTTTCATCGATGTCGACAAATGACTTCACTATGGGGCCCAAGGAAAAAGAACTTTCTGCAAATGACCCTTTTTATGCAGAATGGAGAGACTCTAAGTTCAGGGGTAATATGAATACTACTCTTGTCAGGACAACTCTGGGAAAGACGATAATGATCCAGCATGATGTATCGTCAGAGCAGCCATATTCAAGGATTCATCTTGTCAAAGGCAACCAGGGTATGGCAGTTAAGTATCCGAAACAGCTGATTGCACTTGGCGAAAGATGGTCTGATGAAGAAGGAATGAAAGCTATCTGGGAAAAATATACTCCGGAAATAATTAAAAGGGTAGGTGAGATGGCAAAAAAAGTCGGAGGACATGGTGGCATGGACTTTATTATGGACTGGAGAATGATTGATTGTCTAAGAAACGGACTACCGCTCGATCAGGATGTCTACGACGGAGCCGTATGGAGTGCCGTAGCCCCGCTGAGTGAATGGTCTGTTGCAAACAGATCACAATCAATTGATGTTCCCGATTTTACAGGAGGTTCATGGAAAACCAATATACCCCACGGAATAAACCTTGAAACGGGAGGAACCACAAAAGTCCTTGAAGTGGTGGAGGTCAAGGAGGAAATGCAGCTTAATGTAAAGTAGTCCGGAAAACTCACCTCTCTACCTGAAATAGTACCGGAGTGTAAACCTGAGGTCGATTGTTTCAATTCGGGAACTGCTTAGTCCGCTCAGCATACTGTTTATCTGATTTACATCGGAGGATAGGTGAAACATTTCATTGGTGTCAGGTTCTGCGATATCGGTCAGAGACCTTTTGTAGTTTAACCCGAGAGCTGCCTGAAAGTTTTTGCTCAGTGAGATCTGGATTCCGGCACCAGCTATAACATCAAGAATATAGGGTTCCATTACAGGACTGCCTTCAGAATAGCTTTCTGTTTCGGCTGCGAAACCATATTCGGGCAGATCCTGGAAAGTAACATTGTAGGAGGAATAATACCCGGTAAATGAATACGTTCCGCTGCTGTTGTATTTTTTCACTATTGGAATAGACAGGTTCATTCCGGCAGACAGAAAGAACCCTGCACTTTTGAAAACAGGTATCCGATATGTGAATGATAATGGTATGTTAAGCATGGTGATGTCCTGAGTTTCCAGAATTTCTGATGCCGACACACGTCGCTCATATTCCTCATTATCAATGTCGATAGACGGAAAACTGTCGGTATATGAATTAAGCGACAACTCATTGCTGTAGGACTGATATCCTATCCCAGTTGATATTCCGGCATGTCTCGAAAAGAAATATCCCATTTCAAATGAGATGTGGAATGAGTTTCCGCTTGTTGAAGAAAGCCCGTCGAGCTCGGCTGTGCTGCCACTTATCAAACTGTTTCTTGTAAGTCCAAAGCTGATTCCCGAATATACTTTTGAGCGTACTGTATCTACACTGACAGCGTCCTGTGAAAAGGAGGTAAATTCGGTTAGAAATATGATTAACACCGCAGGAACCTGAAAATATATATATCTGAAAATAAATCTCATCTTATTGATTGTCTTTGCCATAAAGTGTTATTTCCCGACTATTATCATTGTTGAGTATGTCTCCCTGTTATTTATCCTTACATAAACCTGGTAATAACCATATGGCAGTTTTGCAAGATTTATCTCTGCAGTAAGCTCTCTCTCTGATTTTTCAGTCTGAAACTCCATGACTTTAATACCTGATGAGTTGAACAGGCTTATTGATGTCTTTCCAAAAGTGTCATTTTCAAGTTTCAGCATCGTTCTTGCTGTTGCAGGATTCGGGTATGCTACGATTGTATTTGTGAAAGTGCCTGCCATCGAATGGGCGGCAGAGAAATTCTTGCATCCGTCCTGATCTGTAGTTTCGACTTTGTAGATTCCTGGCTGCTTGCTTGTTTTTAAATACTGCCCTGTTTCTCCAGCAAGTAATGCTGATCCCTTGTACCAGTTGAAGGTTTTTATGGAATCTCCCTGATTGTAACAGACCAGGATATCTTCAAATTTTGATTTTATTCGCGGGATAACTCCGGTCTTTATCGTTGCTGATGCCTGTGGGCTCATAGAGCTTTCAGCTCCATCGTAGTTGACAGCACTTACAAAATAGTAGAAGGTCTGGCCTCTTGGAAATCCTCCCAGAACTTTAATTGTATCAGAAATATTGTTTGCAGAGGAATCAATTCGTATAAACGGATTTTCCGCTTTTCCTCCGTATATGTAGTATTTTTTAAAGTCCTCTCCTGAGCTTTTTTTCCATCTGAGAGTAACGAGATCGTTGCAAGAAATGGCTGTCAGATCGGATGGTATAAGTGAAGGTACTGACAGAGTTTTTACTGTGACAGGTCCGGAATCCGGACTGCTCCCTCCTGCGTTAAGTGCCCGGACCCGATAGTAGTAATTGGTTTTAGGATTCAGTCCCCTTACTTTCGCGGAAGTTGTATCTCCGAGTATCAAACCATTATACCCTGTGAGCTTGGCTATAAATTCAATATCTATAGCTACGTCGAGGCTATATCCTGAAGCATGTTCAGACTTGTTCCACCTGGCAGTAAAACTGTTTGAAAAGATATTAGCCGGAGTCCCGGGAACAGGGGCTGAGGGTGGATCAGGTAGTGTCACTTTAAAGGAAATTTTGGCACCGTCGGCAGAAATGTCTGAAATACTTAGTCCGCCGGGTTTTCCATTCTGCAGGAACGAAGAAGGATTTGTTCCGTCATTGATTTGTGTTCTCCCTGCAGTTGCAGAAAAATATGCACTGCTTACAGATCCATTAATAGTGGTGGTCCCACCCGGCCTGTATACATATACTTCGTCAGGCGGACCATCAGCATTACCTGATACACGTTTATCGATTCTGTAGACAATCAGACCTGAACCGGGTACCCTGCTTTCGAATGTGCCTGATTTCTTCCGGTATTCCACTATGAAATATTCATCCGATGAAAATGCTGAAGCTATCCTGTAACAATTTTCTGATGAAGAAGTAACCGGATTTAAAAAATAATAACCGGTGCTTGTAATCTCAGGGATATCTTTGATCCACTTTCTGTTACTGTACTTCCATTTCATGTATGTAAGCATATGACCGCCACCGCTTTCCATCAGATCCCATGATCCTACAGGAGAGATTACTCCCTGATTAGTATAATGGTATAGGTCAGGAGCTCCCAATACATGAAACATTTCATGACAAATAGTTCTGACTGATACCTGGTTTTCGGGCAGGAAAGTATAATCAAATACCCTTTTCCCGTTTATATACACTCCCCTCGAAGTCAGCGCCCACCTGTGTGCCCATAAGAGGTCATCCCAGGCACCATTGCTTCCTTGAATAATGAAACAAACGTTATCGACATAGCTATTGCCGTCGCTGTCGATATTTACGGATGAGGGTACAGGGGAATTTGAATTTATCCAGTCAACGGCCGAAGCAAGAAGAGCGTGTTCTCTTAACCCTTGTTCATTTTCATTTTTATACCCTGCTGTGTTGGTTGTGGCGTTATAGGGTTGGTAATAACTGCGCTGGTAAAAGTCTTTAAATGAAACGTTATTTATCGCCGAAGAGACGGGATAGTGTGTACTATTAATAGTCAGATTATTGTACGAGACCTCTTTATAATATGATTTCAGGGTATTTCCTGTTTCTGGACTGAACATATCATCAAAAGACTGACGGCTGGAGGAAAACTCAGGGTCATCGGCAAACCTTATATAGATAACCAGATTATTTAAGTAGCCTGTTTGGGGCGCATTTTCAGGTCCGCCCTTTCCCGATTTCCTATAAGAAAACCTTTCGTTAATCCTTCGCCTATACTCCACTTCGGAGATTCTGGACCATCTCTTTAGACCAGTGCCGGCAGGATTTACACTGTTGACTATGTAGGGTGATGGTTTAAGCAAATCACCGTCCTGCTCGGCATAGTAATAATATCCATCCTGGCTCTGGATAATTGTATATCCTTCCTTGTCATGAATGAAATTGAAGAATTCATCACCGCTTACAAAACAACTGATTGTCTTCCCATCCGGTTGCGTTATTGTATAAGGAAGATTTTCAAAATAATCAGCCGTGGCAAAAGGAAGAATGAGAAAGAGAATTGATATTATCAGCCCGGCCTTTTTCATAGAATCATACAATGTTTTAGGTGTCCAGGATTATACAGGTATTAGTCAACAGCAAAACGCAATAAAAGTAGAAATTTATTCCATACTTTTATCTTTTGACTTTTGTCTTTTGTCTTTTATCTTCGCCTGATTTATCAAGCTATATTATTCTACCTTTGTTCACCATATTTTTTAATCAATGGAACCGGTCTTTCTTCCAAAAACATTTTCTCTTTATAAAAGAGTAGGGTACACCAGACAGCAGATTCAGACAGATGTCTTTTCAGGTATAATTGTTGGGATCCTTGCTCTCCCGCTTGCAATAGCATTTGCCATTGCTTCGGGAGTATCACCTGAAAAGGGTATTGTCACTGCAATTGTGGCAGGTTTCCTTATATCATTTCTTGGCGGAAGCCGTGTTCAGATCGGCGGACCAACAGGAGCTTTTGTAGTTATTGTAGTAGGTATCGTTCAGGTTTATGGTATCCAGGGACTTATCATTTCAACAATTCTTGCCGGTTTTATTCTTATTCTGTTCGGTCTTTTTAAACTTGGTACCCTTATAAAATTCATTCCAATTCCTCTTGTAGTAGGCTTTACAAGCGGGATTGCACTTATAATTTTCACATCACAGATTAATGACTTTCTTGGACTTGAGATTCAGAAGCTTCCATCAGAATTCACAGGGAAATGGCATCTTTATTTTACATCCCTTGAAAGGTCTAATTTTTACTCCATTGGAATTGCCTCATTGACAATAATTATTGGCGTTTATTCTAAAAAGTTCATAAAAAAAATCCCGGGAGCCTTTATTTCTATAGTATTAATGACGGTGATTGTGGCAGTCTTTAATCTTCCTGTGCAGACAATTGAGAGTGTTTACGGAATAATTCCGAATAAGATCAGCTTTGGGGATTTTTCCTCAATTGAATTCGGAAATCTGGCCAATTATATCCAGCCTGCAATTACTATTGCTATGCTCGGTGCGATTGAATCGCTCTTGTCCGCAGTGGTATCAGATGGTATGATAAGTTCAAATCACAGGTCGAACACAGAACTTATCGCTCAGGGTATTGCAAATATTGCCTCCGGAATGTTCGGAGGGATTCCTGCAACAGGAGCTATAGCACGTACTGCCACAAATGTCCGTAATGGTGGCCGGACTCCTATTGCCGGAATGGTGCATGCAGTTACCCTGTTGCTGATAATGCTTTTCTTTGGAAAGTATGCAGCTATGATCCCTCTCTCATGCCTTGCCGGAATACTGATTGTGGTTGCCTATAATATGAGTGAATGGAGATCATTTATTTCTATTCTGAAAGGATCAAAGTACGATGTACTTGTGCTTGTGGTGACATTCCTTCTTACCGTTTTCGCAGATCTTACTATTGCAATTGAGGTTGGGATGGTGCTTGCTGCTATGCTCTTTATGCAGCGCATGGCTAAGCTGGGTGAAGTCTATTCGCTTGAGACCGATAAAGACTTTATTGATGATTACGCAGCTTTGCCTGAGGGTATTTCTGTCTATGAGATTAACGGACCTTTCTTTTTCGGAGCTGCAAATAAGTATAAGGAGGTTTTAAAAGAGGTTGGTATCAAGTCGAAGGTGCTGATACTCAGAATGAGGAATGTGCCTTTTATCGACGCAACAGGGATGCATAACTTCAAGGAAGTGTTGAAGACACTGAAGCATTATAAAGTGAAAGTTGTCCTGTCCGGAGTGCAGAAAAGCGTTTATGATGAGCTTATAAAAGCAGATATCGGCCATTACATCCCTTTGGATTCTATCTGCAATCATTATGATATTGCAAAACCAAGAGCAATCGAGATCCTGAAGAAGTTATAAGAAATGACCGAAGACCTAAGCTCTTCAAATTCCCCCTTTGAAGGGGGCAGGGGGATGTCTTTATTTCAATATCCCGCCGCCTGCCCATCTTTCCTCGACTCTGAGGCTCCGAACCACACCTTGTTCTTATCATCCCACATTATAGCCTGGTAACCCCCAAAACCGCCAAGGTCCCACTGAATTTTATGGCCCATTGACATCAGTTTCTGAATAACATCCGACCGGAATCCGCTCTCGAGAAGAAGAATGCCGCCATCAGTCATAGCCTGACCTGTAGGTTCAGATGACCCTACATGATGAATGCGAGGAGCATCGCCTGCCTCCTGCAGGTTCATCTTGAAATCTATAATGTTTACAACTACCTGCGCATGACCCTGAGGTTGCATATCACCGCCCATAACTCCAAAGCTTATCCATGGCTTATTGTTCTTTGTGATGAATGCGGGAATAATTGTATGAAAAGGCCTCTTTCCCGGAGCATAAACATTATTATGTCCTTCCGAAAGAGTGAACATCTCTCCCCTGTCCTGCAAAACGAATCCGAGCCCTGTAGGGCACATGCCTGAACCCATTCCCCTGTAATTACTCTGTATCAGGGAAACCATATTGCCATATTTGTCAGCAACGGTAAGATAAATAGTGTTTGCAGCTTCTAAATCTCCCGGTTCATAGATCTTTGCAGCTTTGTTCCTGTCGATCAGTTTTCGTCTCTCAGCTGCATACTTCTTCGAAAGGAGCTGTGATACAGGTATGGCTGAAAAACGGGGGTCAGCATAAAACTTTGCCCTGTCTTCGAAAGCAAGCTTTTTGGCCTCTGTAAACAGATGCACATATTCTGCAGAGCCAAAGCCCAATGCAGCGATATCGTATCCTTCAAGAATGTTTAGTATCTGAAGCGCAGCTATTCCCTGTCCGTTTGGAGGAAGTTCCCATACTTCATAACCCCGGTAATTAGTGCTCACAGGTTCAACCCATTCAGAACGGTGCCTCGACATATCATCATATGTGAGAAATCCACCCTGTTTTTTCATAAAGGCTTCAATATCCCGGGCTATAGTCCCCCTGTAAAATTCATTCCTTCCTCCCTTTACGATCTTCTCCAGGGTTGCAGCCAGTAGCGGATTTTTGAATATCTCTCCTTTTGCAGGAGCTTTTCCATCGGGCATGTAAACTTCTTTTATATTCGGGTACTCTTTAAGAATCTCAGTCCCCCTCGCAAGATCAGCTGCAATGATTTCAGTAACCGGAAATCCTTCCCTTGCATAGCTGATTGCTGGCTGAAGAATATCTTTCATTGCAAGTTTACCCAGCATCTCATGCATTTCAAACCATCCGTCAACGCATCCCGGGACAGAAACAGGAAGCGGGCCGTATGAGGGAATAAACTCAAAGCCATTCTCTTTAAAGTATTCAAGTTTCAGGGACCGTGGAGACCGGCCGCTTGCATTAAGTCCATATAGTTTTCCACGCTCAACACTCCAGATTATTGCAAAAAGATCTCCTCCAATACCGCTTCCTGTTGGCTCAACAACCCCAAGCACAGCATTGGCTGCAATAGCAGCGTCAATGGCATTTCCTCCTTTTTTAAGGATATCGAGCGCTGCCTGGGTTGCAAGAGGCTGGCTTGTTGCTGCCATTCCATTTCGTGCAATCACCTCCGAACGTGTTGCAAAGCCGCGTCCGGTTATTCTGTCCTGAGCCATAGATATAACAGGTATAAATAGAATTAGAAATAGTATAAGAAATCTTCTCATTTTGCTATTTATTTATGCTTCAAAGGTATAAAAGAGATCAGATTATTTTGCCATAGCTCTCTTTTTTAATTCATCAGGCATTTTCTCAATTGCATATCTGAGTGAAGTCCGTGGCATTGTGGCCTTATTCTTCATTACATATTCAAATACCTCTGCCTGATGAGGTTTGCTGGCTTCTTTCAACATCCATCCATATCCCTTTTGTACCATGTCATCAGCGTCGGAGTGCAAAATATCAGCTATTTCAAAAATATCCTGTAGAAATTTGCCTTTCCTTGCAGGTACTATCAGCGAAACAGCCGAAGCCCGTTTAACCCATCGGTTCTCAGATTTTGACCACTTTCTGAGTTCTCCCAAAAGCTCAGGGTATAGTTCAACAATTGTGCCTACAGTATGGTTGCATAATGTATCGCAGGAAGCCCAGTTGTTTACGTACTTTTTTACCCAGTTTTCAAAGACTTTAAAATCCGCCGGCTCATAATTTTTTCTGATGTAATAAGACCAGTTGCAGGCAATAAATGATTCCTCCATATATCCCGACTTCCAGAGTTCATTGCAGAAAGCAAATACAACTGGCCTGGTCTTATCAGTCAGGTTCCGGTAATGTTCCTTTCCTATTGCTGTAACCATAGCTGATTTTAATCCATACATCTTCACACTTTCCCTGAAGAACCTTTCTCCCGATTGTTTGATCTTTTCATCTGCATTCCTGATAAGATCTTTCCTGATATTCTCAATAACATAATCCATAATATTTACTATTATTTGCTACAAGGTACAACAAGAAGGGCAATTCTGGAAAAAGACAATGTCATTATTTCAGACTTTGAGTTTTTTCAAAGAAATCTTTGCGACCTTTGAAGCAAAAAGATATGACTTTTGAATACTTCGTTGACCAGTTCGATGATATGCGTGTTCTCAGATATAAACTGCCCGCTTTCGAATCGCTCTCATTCGAACAGAAATTATATATCTACTACCTCAGTGAGGCTGCGCTTTCCGGGAGAGATATTTTCTGGGACCAGAACTTCCGGCATAATCTCAGAATAAGAAAAACGCTGGAGACAATTATTGAAACGTACAAAGGAGACCGGGCGAGCCAAGACTTCAGGGAATTCCTGGTCTATGCCAGGAGAGTATTTTTTGTTAATGGGATTCATCATCATTATTCGGGCGATAAGCTTAAACCTGGTTTTAGCGAAGGATATTTTACCATGCTTCTCAAGGGTTCTGATATAAAACTTTTACCAATCGGTGACGGACAGACTGTTGATGAATTCATAGCCTTTCTTACACCTGTGGTATTTGATGAATCCCTCTTCGCCAGGAAAGTGGAACGGAGATCAGATTTGGATATTGTCGCAGGATCTTCAGTTAACTTCTACGAAGGTGTTACCCAGAAAGAGGTTGAAATGTACTATGCTGCAAAGACAGATACCATCGATCCCAGACCCGTCTCGAATGGGCTTAATTCAAAGGTTGTTAAGTATAACGGAATAGTCACGGAAGAGGTATACAAATCAAAAGGAAAGTACGGCCCTGCAATTGACACTATCATATACTGGCTGGCTAAGGCAAAGGAGGTGGCTGAGACTGAAATGCAGAAAGAGGAACTTACTCTTTTAATCGAATATTACAGGACCGGCGATCTTAAAAAGTGGGATGAATTCAATGTTGTATGGGCTAAGAATACAGATGCAATGGTTGACTATAACAATGGTTTTATTGAAACCTACGAAGATCCCCTGGGTATGAAAGCAACCTGGGAGGCAATAGTCAACTACCGCGATATTGAAGCCTCAAAACGTACAGAGATCATAACTGCCAATGCCCAGTGGTTTGAAGACAATTCGCCGATACCTGCAAAATATAAAAAGGAAAAGGTGACAGGGATCGCAGCAAAAGTTATCAATATTGCGATGCTCGGGGGCGATTGCTATCCCGCTTCTCCTCTTGGGATAAACCTTCCGAATGCCGACTGGATCAGAAAGGAAGTCGGATCTAAATCTGTAACTCTGGCCAATATAACGAATGCATACGATGTTACTGCCCGGGGTAACGGATTCCTTGAGGAATTTGCAGCAGATAAGGATGAGGTAGAACGGGTCAAAAAATATGGCTCGATAGCAGATGCCTTGCATACTGACCTTCATGAGTGCATCGGCCACGCCAGTGGAAAACTGGCTGAAGGAACAGATCCGAATGCATTGAAAAACTACTCCTCAGCCCTTGAAGAGGCTCGGGCAGATCTTGTTGCCCTCTATTACATGATGGATAAAAAGCTTCTCGACCTTGGTCTTGTGCCTGAAAAGGAGGCAGCTTTTGCTGAATATGATTCCTATCTGCGTAATGGTTTGCTGACCCAGGTCATCAGGATACAACCAGGAAAGGAGATAGAACAGGCTCACATGCGTTGCAGATCAACGATCTCACACTGGGCCTGGGAGAAAGGGAAAAAGGAAAATGTAGTGGAACTGCTGAGCCGCAATGGGAAGAGTTATGTTAAGATAAATGATTATATAAAACTAAGGTCACTCTTCGGAATTCTCCTTGAAGAGCTCCAGCGGATTAAATCGGAAGGCGATTTTGAGGCAGGAAAAAAATTGATTGAGGAGTATGGTGTAAAAGTCGATCCCCTGCTTCATGCAGAAATCCTTGAGCGTTATGCTAAACTTAACCTGGCGCCATATACAGGATTTGTGAATCCGATGATTATTCCGGTTTGCAACGCCGATGGCAAAATCAGTGATGTAACCATTGAATATGTCGATGACTATTTAAGTCAGATGTTATACTATGGCAGGAAATATTCATTTCTTACAACAATAAACCAATAACTATGAGATCTGCTATTCTTTCCACAGCGTTCTTGATTTTTTCTGTTTCTATTATTAATTCTCAGTCGCCGGATGCGGTGATGTGGAAAAAATATGAGCTCGTGTTCACCGGTACTGTCGTATACGAGAATCCGGTACAGGAGCTTAAGAATATGGAGGTGACTTTTACATCTCCAACCGGCCGGGTCAGGGTTATTAATGCATTCTGGGACGGCGGTCAGAGCTGGAAAGTAAGGTTTATGCCTGATGAAGCCGGTGCATGGGCATTCGAGACCAGATGTTCTGATATTAAAAATCAGGGACTGAACAGTCAGAAAGGATCATTTGTTTGCAAAATCATTCCTGATAAACGGGACATTTACAGTCATGGTCCAATTGTGAATCAACCAGGGACTTATCATCTTGCGCATGCTGACGGAACACCATTCTTCTACCTTGCTTGCACAGCATGGAATGGAGCGCTTAAATCGACAAAGACGGAATGGGATAGTTATCTTAAACAACGGGTTGCTAACAATTATAGCGCGATCCAGCTTGTTACAACACAATGGCGCGGCTGCGATAAGAACAGCGAAGGATTGGTCGCCTTTGAGGGTAGTGGCAGGATAAAGATTAACCCTGAATTCTTTAAACTGATTGATGAGAAAATTGATAAAGTTAATGAATACGGGCTGGTCGCAGTGCCTGTTATACTCTGGGCCCTTCAGACCGGAAATGGCAGGGAGCTGAGTCCGGGCTATTTATTGCCGGATGACCAGGCGATTTTGCTGGCAAGGTACATTGTAGCAAGGTATGGTGGAAACCATGTGATATGGGCTCTGGGAGGAGATGGGGTTTATACCGGCACCTACGAACAGCGATGGAAGACGATCGGAAGAGCTGTCTTTGATGGCAGGACCCAGGGACTTGTATCTCAGCACCCATGTGGCAGGTCGTGGATAGGAGAGGTCTATAAGGATGAACCATGGCTTAATATTGTTGGTTACCAGAGCAGCCACAGCAACGAAGAAGGCACTGTCAGCTGGATAACAAAAGGACCAATGAGCCAGATGTGGTCAAGACTGCCGGCAAGGCCTCTTATAAACATGGAGCCGAACTATGAGGAGATAAGAAAGCAGATCACCCATAAGGATGTGAGAAATGCAAGTTACTGGAGTCTTTTTGCAACGCCGGTCTCAGGTATCACTTATGGCGCAAACGGAATATGGCCATGGCTTCGCGAAGGTGAAAAAATACTTAACCATTCTGATGCTCCATGGACCTCAACATGGGAAAAGGGAATAAACCTGCCTGGTTCGATACAAATGGGATACCTTGCTCAATTTATAAGAAAGTTTGAATGGTGGACTCTTTTTCCTGCTCAGGATCTTCTTATTCAGCAACCTGGAGACAAGGCCTTCAACCAATTCGTTTCGGTGCTGAAGGCTATTGACAATAAGACGATACTTATCTATCTGCCGGTTAAACTGACTATTGCACTTAGAAAACCATTGCCTGCTGCTTATACAATTGAATGGTTTGATCCGGTAAACAACAGCTATGCAAAAGGAACTGCAGAAGATGATGGATTCATTTTGTCAGTAACTTCACCGTCGGAAAGCGATATGGTGCTGATTTTGAAATTGAAGTAGGGAAGGGTCGCGACCATTCACTGCATTCTGCCTCTGCGCCTTTACGCCGTTCGCTCGTCCCTATTTCATATTCATCCAGAACTTCTCCTCAGACTTCTGTAGGTTGATCCTTCGCTTTCTGTCATAAAGAAAGTATATTATTGTGCTTATTATACCTGAAATAAGGATACCGAGAAGAATATACCTGAATACCTCAGAGAGATCAAATCCTCCTGCAATTGCAGCAGGCTTTTGAATTATACTGCTGCCTGGAACAACGTACGATCCGACATCAATACTGAAGATATTCTTTATGAAGAACAGTGAAAAAAATGCCAGTAATCCCGAAGCAACTGGAGTAGCGATCCAACCAACTGCTATGTCGCCCAGCATTCTGAAATTTATGTTTTTTACGCCTTTATAAAGTCCGATTCCCATTATACAACCTACAATTACCTGAGAACTCGAAACAGGAATCATATGGAATGGGAGGCAGGCCAATCCTTACGAATAGCGAAGATAGTCCTGAAGAAGAGAATATAAAAAGTACCAGCGACTGAGCCAGAACAACAACCAAAGCCGCTTCAGAGGAGAGTTCTATGATACTACTTCCAACGGTTTCCATCACCCTCCTTGAGTAGGTTATAATGCCTCCTGCTATGGCAAAACCTCCGAGTAAGAAAAAGCTGCTGGTCTGAATTGAGTGTGATTATCCCTAGGTTCAGAGCATCGAAGCTGGAATGCCGGGATGAAAACACCCATCACATTTGCTATGTTATTTGCGCCGAGACTGTAGGCGCCGAAGGCTCCGACAACGATAAGTCCGATTCTGATCAGCGATTCAAACCGGATAAGATGTATCCTTGCCGATTTCTTAATGTATTTTAGAATAATGTAAAGTACGATCGCAAAGAAGGAGCCCAGAATGGGTCCTGTAATCCATGTAATAACAATCTGTGAAAGTGATTTGCTGTCGGTAGGATTGCCTGTGAAAAGATTCCAGCCTATAATTGCTCCTACAATTGCCTGGGTAGTTGAAACAGGCAGGGCAAATTTTGTCATTGTATAAACTGTGATTGCTGCAGCCAGAGCAACAGTGAAAGAGCCTCCTAAAGCATTTACCGAACCAAGTTTGCCAAGAGTATGAGAAGTTCCGGCTCCCTGCAAAACTGCTCCAAGTATTACAAATACCGATGCTATTATTGCTGCTTTCCTGAATGATACCATCCTGGAACCGACGGCAGATCCAAACACATTTGAGGCATCATTCGCCCCCAGTGACCATCCGAGGAAAATACCGCTTGTAAGGAAAAGAAGAATCATCACATTACAATTTTTATTGCCATTGCTGCGAGAAGGTCAGCTGCTTTCTGCGCAAGGTCAGATATTTTTTCGAGATGGTGTATGATATATCGTAAATGAGCCTTGTGTGCCAGATCAAGTTCATTCATCTCCTGGAAGATTATCTTTTTAGTGCTTCGTGATATCTTGTCTGTTTCACTTTCATAATAATAGACCTTGAGCAATTTCTCTCTCACTGTGTAGGGTGATTTAAAGTAGGCCCTCGCAGCAGGGATGAGCTCTTCGGCAGCACTTAATGATGCATCAGTAATGCTCAGGAGGTTTTTATGAAGCGATTTTGGTATTTGCGGTAATTCAATGCTGAACTCAATCAGGGAACTCTTTAAAGTATCAATAATCTCATCAAGTTCATCAATCAGTGTCACGACCTCCGCCCTGTGCTGCGGTAATATTGAATGGGTTATCATTTCATTTTCTATGGAGCGCTGCAGCCTGTCAGCATTGTTTTCCAGAGCATCCACCCTGGCTATATGCCTAGAGAATGCCTCCATGTCATTTTCGAGATAGGATTTTATTCCCTCCCTGAACACAACTAACCCGATTTCTACATTATCGAAGAATTCATCAATCTTAAGAATCAGGTCCCTTGTTGTGCGTGTGAATAAAGCCATGGCCGGTTATTGTTTGGTAGTTTAACAAATATAGGAAAAAGAATAGAAAGACGGAAGACCGAAGACGGAAGACCGTAGTCAAAGCAATTCAATATTAGCAAACTCAGAAATCGATGATTTTTTCAACTTTATTGCTTTTAAGGTATTGCTTAAGTATCACCTGAATATCGCGGTTATCAGCCGAAGGCTTTATGCATTCATGAACAGCTGAAAGACCGAAACCCATATCGTTAATGCTGAAATACCCATATCCTGAATACTTGCCGTTTACTATTTTCACAGCGCAACGTTCCTCATTGTCTCTTCCCCTGTCGATAATAAAAAAGTTGCGTCTTGTAAAAATGAATTCCTCGGTCGCACCGGAGGCTCTTTCGTTATAAAACTCAGGAAGCTCTTTTCCGCAGCATGCCCCTTTGCATATTCCAACCTGGTAATGAAAACATGCACCGCTGGTTTCATAAAGACCTGAAAGCTTCTGGCAGAGCTGATAGTTCTCAATCATTGAATTCAGCTTAGCCCTGGCCCTGTCTCTGCTCGTAAACACGGACAGAGGAGTGTCATCATCATTCAGCGGCCCGTATCTGAAATTAATGTAGCCGTCATCGTCGGTGAAACTGAAAATAGCATGTTGAAATCCTGTTCTCCTCTGCGCCCTGTTATAAACAGGTTTGTTTTTTTTAATTTCCGACGATTCCTTCAGTAGTGCAATTAATTCGCTTCCTGTAGCCTCCCAGTCTATATCGGCAATTAAGTCGCGCATCTCCATTGCCCGGTTAGTACTATTATTCGAAAGATGTGTTGTAACCCGCTGGTGGAGGTTCCTGCTCTTTCCTACATATATCAGATCGCCTTTTTCGTTGTAGAAATAGTAGATGCCGGGCTCTTCAGGGATCTCATTAATTTTCTGAGTATCCAGCTGAGGATTAAGTTTTGAAATTCTTGTATTTCGCAAAAGAGGTGATATTGACCCATTTAACTCCAGGTCTCTGTCGATCAGGATCTCAAACAGCCTTACTGTTGCCAGGGCATCACCAGCAGCCCTGTGCCTCCCCTGGATTATTATACTAAGATCCTTGCAGATGTTTCCAAGACTATATGATTTGTGTCCTGGAAGAAGTTTTCGGCTTAGTGCGACAGTATCAAGAATGTTCCTTTTGTAGTTAAAACCCAGTGATTTAAATTCCTGCCTTATAAAGGAATAATCGAAACGTGCGTTATGTGCAACAAAAGTCCTTCCTTCTGTAAGTTCAACAATCGTTTTTGCAATCTCATAAAAACGGGGAGCATCCTCAACCATTTCATTGCTTATTCCTGTAAGATTTGTTATGAAGTAGGGTATGTTTCTCTCCGGATTGACGAGAGATACAAATTCACCTGTGATCTTTTCACCATCATGCAAATAAACAGCAATCTCAGTTATCTTTTCGCTAGCAGCGCTCCCGCCTGTGGTTTCAATATCTATTATGGCATACATCCACTTAAAATCTCAATCAGAAATGACAGACGAATATAATCAGAATTGAGGCAGCATTGGTTTATTGTTACTATTTTTGTCGGCATAAAAGGTCACATTAATGAATGAATGTTTCGGTAAGAAATTCATAATCAACGGAGAACTGCAGGATGCAGAGATCTTTGATCAATCAATGGTTTCTGAAGGTGAGTCGGTTTATGAAGTCATAAGAATGGTGAAAGGAACTCCGCTTTTCTTCAATGACCATATGGAAAGGCTTACTTCGAGTCTGAGGTTCCAGGGGCGGGAGCAGCTTGCTGATTCCCCGGCTTTGAAAAAATCAATAATCAGGCTTCTCCGGTCCGACAAAAAAAAGGAGACGAATATCAAGATAGTATTTAACTTCAACAACGACAGGAAAAACTACCTGATTTATTTCATCGAATCGATTTACCCCACAGATGAACAATACAGAAATGGAGTGAAGGGGGTCCTCTTTTTCGCGGAAAGAAAAGATCCAGAATCAAAGGTGATCAACAATAAGCTCCGGTCGGCAATATACCACAAGCTTATCCATGAGAGCGCTTATGAAGCCCTTCTTGTCAATGAACAAAACAGGATCACTGAAGGCAGCCGGTCGAACATATTTTTTTTGAAGGGAGATAGTCTTGTTACTGCTGCTGATAAAGCTGTATTAAGCGGAATAACACGCAAGCATATAATTGCGATATGCTTGGATAAAGGCATACAAGTGGAATATGCTTGTGTCGCTGTTAATGATATCGCTGATTATGAGGCTGTTTTCATGACAGGGACCTCTCCGATGGTTCTCCCGTTTTATTGTATCGACAGTGTCCGTTTTAACGTATCGCACCCGCTTATGACAAAGTTAAGGAAACTCTATCTCGAAAAGGCTGAAGAAAGTATGAAACTCTTCAGGTCTTAATATTCACGAACTTTGGAAAAGACTGACCGATAAATTCATATATTTGTAACTTCAATTATTCAAACAAGTTTTATATGGCAAGTGTTAGAGAATTAAAAAAGGATATCGATTACCTGGTTTACGAAGTATTATCAGATTGTTTTGCCTTTTCAGGAATGCATCCTGATGATAAAGCCGATGAGCTTTCATTGATTATTTCAGATGCTGTCGGGCTGAGGAACGATCTTATTGCCAGGGTTAATAATCCCGATGGTAAAGACAATCCGAAAATAGTTAAGGCTTATTATAAGTCTGTGGAAAAGGATCTGCTGAAAGGTGTTGATAAACTTTTTACAAGGCTCAGTGGCCTTTCCGCCCCGGCAAAGTAAAATACTTGTAGACCTGATTTCCGCATACCTGACATCGGCCTGATTCATCAAGGCCGGTTAATTGTGTATCATACCCCGAACGAATGGTTACAGTTGTCCCGCATCCGGGGCATCTTGTTTTCTGCCCAGAATCAGAGAGAATGTTGCCCATATATACATAATCAAGATTTGTAGAAGCGATTTCAAATATTCTATTGAGCAGGATCTGTGAAGTAGGAGGGTCGTTTCGCTTATGCATCGGATAATATCTGCTGAGATGGAGCGGTACATTTCTCCCAAGCTCGGCAGCGATCCATTCCGACTCGGCTTTCATTTCATTTTCATTGTCATTCTGTCCTGGAATTATCAGAGTTGTTATTTCAAGGTGTCTTCCTGATTTTGCTATCTGCTTAAGACTTTCCCTGACCGGTGTAATATCTGTCCCGGTGAGCTTTCTGTAAAAAGTATTATTAAATGCTTTAAGATCAATATTGAAAGCATCAATGAACTGAATAATCTCATCCAGCGGGGCTGGATTTACATAACCGTTGCTGACCATTACAGTGTACATTCCTGACTTTTTTACCTCAGAAGCAATATCTCTCATGAATTCGAACCATACCACAGGTTCATTGTAGGTGAAAGCAATGCCGATGTTGTCAGGAGACCGGAGGGCACGTTCTGCCAGATTTCCTGGAGTGTATTCTGCCCTCATCTTTTCCGGAATAAACTGGGATATGGAATAATTCTGACAATAATCGCATTTCATATTGCATCCGTATGAACCGGCAGAGAGGATGTTGTTCCCGGGAAAGAAATGGTACAGAGGTTTCTTCTCAACAGGGTCGGGATGGCAGGCCGATAACACGCCGTAAGTTATAAGATCAATTTCATTACCTGTATTCTTTCTTACACCGCAAATCCCGGTTTTTCCCACACCAATTTTGCAATTGTGAGGGCAGATTCTGCACTGCAGTGTATTAGTTCCGGATTGTTTCGGAAGTTCCATCTGATTCGGAATATAGCTGATAATAAAAACCTACTGCATTACAAGGTTTTGCTCCTCACTTACTTTCAGTTGTATTTCTGACGTTCCATTTCCTTCAAAGATATTTCCCGACTGGTTCATTTTATGGACAGCATATGATTCCAGGCCAAAACCATTATTATACTGTATGTAATTTTCTGTTATTGTCAGATTCTCTGATCCCCTGTAAAGGAATTCAGCCATCACACCGCTTTTATCGTTTGCCTCAACTAGATTTCCTGAAATTGTAATGTTTTTGCTTTCTGTTAACAGTATGCCGTACCATCCGTTCCTTGCGACCTCACAGTTTATGACCCTGGCTTCACTGCAATGACCCAGGGCGATGCCGCAGCCGAATGGTGAAGTGTCGAGCCGGCAATCCTTAACTGTTATTCCCGAAGAACGGGTAATAAGCAGATTATGCTGCAACCTTGGTCCGGGAACAACACTTGACCCATTCTCTGTAAAATCACAGGAAATTATATTGAGGCCATCAATACCATTAAGAAACACACCGTTAAAAGTGCAATTCCTTACTGTAACATTTATGAGACTTAAATTTTTAATGCCGCCTTCACTATTTGAAAGAAACATTATCCCGCCCCGGTTTCCCGGATTTCTGTACGACCTTGATGAATTGGGATCTGTACCGGGATCGGTTTTTGTATTTCCTTCGATCACAAGATCCCGTATTGTTACATCCTTCATTTGCGGACTGGCATTGACTATTGCATCCCTCATTCCTGAAGCCGGATCAAGAAAGATAACAGTTCCCGTTCCTTCCCCTGCAAGAGTGACTCCAGACGGTATCTTAAGGGTTCCTGGCATTTTGTGAATCCCTGCTTTTGCAATGACCCATCCGCTTTTTCCTGCGGCTGAATCGAGAGCATGTTGCAGCGATTGACCGGGATCAACTCTAAGCGCTCCTTCAGGAGGTGCCGCCATGCCCTTATTTAAAGCTCCGGCAGGGTAACCAATAGTGCTTGCTTTCAACTGTACCTGGCTTCCTGTTTTTTGTGCCGAAGGTGCCCGTGAGGCAGTCAGTGTCATTCTGGTCGATCTGATTCTGGCAGAATCAGCAGCTCTTGATGTATACGGCAGGTTAATACCCATTGATTTATAATGCCTGTATACGTGTTCATAATCATCCCTTATCACTTTTGCCCTTTCAGATATCACCCCATAGCTCTGCGGTTTATCTCCCAGAAGAAACCGGGCAGTATATTCGTAGCCAAGCGCAAGCCTGTTGTTCCCGACAGAAAAGAGATCAACACCCTGACTATATGCGACTCTTGCAGCACCGGCAAATTCTCCAAGGCCGAGTTGCACATGAGCCTGATCTCTTTCGGACTCCTGGCACTGGCCGCTGGGATAAATATATTTAAAGATGCTCCCGTTAACCGGCCCGTGCAGAAAATGGTCAACACCATTGTCAAACATAACTGTATTGTTGGTGAAGACAGCGATTGCAAGTATCGAATGTATAATGGCACCATCCCAGTTTCCGTTTGCCTGCGGATAGTAGAATCGCATAAGAGGGTAATAGACTGTCATTAGCATCCTTGAAAATTCCTCGATATCCTTTTGCTGCCAGCCTGACTTTGTATACCTTAATATCTCTGCCGCGTTGCAGAGTATATGGCCGGTCCATCCGGCAAGAAGCTTTGCATCATTGTAGTCAAAATCCCACAGGACCTTCGACCATGCATTTAATATCTCAATTGCTTTGGCTGCATAAGCTTTATCATCAGTAATATACCATATCAGGGCACAATCATAGGCCAGACTGGCATTAGATCTGAGTTCTCCTCCGCCGATGTCAGGCTTGCCGTAGGGGCCGCGCTGTACATGAGCAAACGGGGTGACGGGAGCTTTCAGATCTGCAGCTGCCTTTATATTTTCAAAAGCATCTTTCCATGGCTGGTTCCATGCCAGTACCTGTGCTTTCATAAAGGCCAGGTCTTCCGTTGTCTGATCAATACCTGGATGCCTGAATTTCTGGGCAGAAAGCATATGACCCTGAGGAATCAGCAATGAAATAACCAGGAAAATTATTTTGAGATACTTTTTCATTTTTTCGAAAGTGGTGTTATCAGATTATTTAACTTGCGTGAGTATACCGATAAAGTTATAACTATTTTAATTATAAAATGGCAATGTTCAAATTCATCTTTAATCGCAATATGGTCTTAAAGGTTTCTGCTGCAGTTTTTTATTTAACTGCATTTCTCCCTTCCTCCATCTCGGCACAGGACACTGTAAGGATAAGCGATCTGGGCTTTTTTCCAGATACGCGTCAGAATGCTGTTTTGACAGTTCAGAAAGCACTTGAAATCTGTAAAACAAAGAACAAACCGGTTCTTGTGTTTTCGAAAGGAAGATATGACTTCTGGCCCCAGTATGCAACTGAAAAGCTATATTATGAATCAAATACTGACGTGATTCCTCTCCGCAGATGTGCCATACTTATAGAAGAAATGAAAGATCTTACTATCGATTGTTCAGGATCCGATTTTATATATCACGACAGGATACAACCTTTCACGATCGACAAAAGTTCGAATATCACAATTAAAAATGTGAACATCGACTGGGATATTCCCCTAACGGCACAGGCTGAGATTATCGATGTAAAGGACGGATACATGGATCTTGCAATTAACGTCCTGGAATCGCCGTACATTTTTGAAAATGGCAAAATCGTTTTTACAGGTGAAGGCTGGAAAAGCAGGTGGAACGGGGTAATGGAATTTGAAAGGGAAACACACCTGATAACACCGGGAACAGGCGATGCCGGATGCCTCGGCAGGGGATGGCAGAACTATCAGGCCAGGGACTTGAAATATGGACTTGTACGTGTTGAATATCCCTTTGTAAGGAAGCCGGCCAAGGGAAACTGGCTTGTTCTGCGGCATAGTGCACGGGATCATGCAGGTGTGTTTATTGCTGACAGCAAGGATGTTACTGTAGAAAATCTGAATATGTACCATAATGCAGGACTTGGCATCCTTTCACAGTACTCTGAAAATCTTACTTTCAGAAAGGTGAATTGTGTTCCCAATCCTGAAAAAAACAGGATATTGTCAGGCCATGATGATGGATTTCATTATTCTAACTGTAAAGGCAATGTAATAGTTGATAGTTGTCGCTTCCTTGCTCTGATGGACGATCCGATAAATGTACATGGAACGAGTGTCAGGATAATGGAACGAAAGGGTGACAGAACCCTGGTTTGTAAGTTTATGCACGGCCAGAGTATCGGATTCATATGGGCCAGACGCGGTGAAAAGGTTGGATTCCTTGAAAATGAAGCGATGAATACTGTCGGTTATGGTAATGTTGATTCATTCAGGGCACTTTCTCCTGAGATATTTGAAATCTCTTTTACTGAACCTATTCCATCAGGTTTAACTGTCGGCGATGCTCTTGAAAACCTTAGCTGGACACCTGATGTTCTTATAAAAAACAGCTTTTTCGGAAGTAACCGGGCGAGAGGAATACTAATGTCAACCCCCGGTAAAGTAATTATTGAGAATAATATTTTTGAAAGCAGCGGTTCCGCTATCCTTATTCCGGGCGATGCTAACGGATGGTATGAGTCAGGGGCTGTAAAAAATGTAATTATCCGCAATAACACATTCAACGATCCTTGCCTGACATCAATGTACCAGTTCTGTGAGGCTATAATCAGTATATTTCCCGAAATTCCTGAACCTGATATTAATAAACCATACCATAGTAATATCACGATTGAGAATAACACTTTCTTCCCGTTTGACTTCCCTGTTTTATATGCTAAATCTGTCGATGGACTCACTTTTTCCGGAAATAGTATTATAAAAAGCGAACGATTTCCAGCCTTTTCATGCAAACAAGTCGACTTTTATATTTGTATCCAGCCGTAACTTAAGCATCTCAGGTAACAAAATTGACAGTAAAGTATCCGGGAAAAATATTAAGCTTGTGGATACTCCTGCAAAAAATATTAAGCTTGGGAAAAAGCAGGGATTGATAATAGAAAAATGAGATCGAAATAATGTAATCTAAAATAGTTACTATGAAAACAAATATTAAGAATCACTTCCGGATGCTTTTTGCAGTATGCATGGCATTTGGTTTTTCCTGCAATCTCTCAGGTCAGCAGGAAGAAGGATGGAAGGCTTCGGCTCAACTGGTTGAAAGGCTCTCCAAATCTCAGCCGGAGTTCAATTATTATGAAGAAAAGGTGCCGCTTTACATTCTTCCTGATGTTCTGAAAACCAATGCAGGTGAGAGAGTTGCCAGTGCCTCACTGTGGAAGAGTGTACGGCGTGATGAGATTATTGAACTCTTCAGGAAAAATGTCTTCGGGAGGGTGCCTGAAACACCTTATAAGCAAAGTTTTCAAGTCGCAGCTATTGACAGGAATGCGATAGGAGGGACCGCTACTCTTAAACAGATCGATATTACAATTACAGCAGAGACTAAGTCGCTTGTAATACATCTTACTCTTTTTACTCCGAATAATGTGAAGAAAGCCGCTCCGGCCTTTTTACTTATCGATAACCGTGGTCCGGCCAACACAGATCCTTCAAGAAAGGTTAAAAGCGAATTCTGGCCGGTGGAAGAGGCTATTGCACGCGGATATGGGATGGCTGTCTTCAGTAATGCTGATGTTGATCCTGACAAGTATGATGAGTTCAAAGATGGTATTCATGCACTTCTTGATAAGGGAACGAGGCCTGATGATGCCTGGGGAACTATTGCGGCCTGGGCCTGGGGAGCAAGCAGGTGTATGGACTACCTCGTTACTGATAAAGATGTCGCTTCAGATAAGATTGCTGTTGTTGGCCACTCACGCGGAGGAAAAACCTCTCTCTGGGCAGGTGCACAGGACACCCGTTTTGCAATGGTGGTTTCGAATGAGTCGGGATGCGGGGGTGCAGCACTTGCCCGGCGAAAGTATGGTGAAACAGTAGGGAGGATCAATACTGCATTTCCACATTGGTTCTGTTCAAACTACAGATCATACTCCAATAATGAAGATTCCCTTCCTGTGGATATGCATATGCTGCTTTCACTTATTGCCCCGCGTGCCTTATATGTTGATTGTGCCAGCGAGGATCTCTGGGGCGATCCCAGGGGATCTTATCTTGCTCTTTATAATGCAGTTCCTGTCTTTAAACTGCTGGGGGTAAAATCAGATATTCCAGAATCAATGCCGCCTCTCAATAAACAGGTAACAAGCGGTAAAGTTGCATTTCATATAAGGGACGGGGTGCATAATATGCTTCTGAAAGACTGGAACTGGTTTATGGATTTCGCAGATGCTGTATTAAAATAGTTTTACGAAAAATTACTTTTTTAATTATGGATAATATGATCAGGGTCACCGCTGATGCAATGTCAGCTGAATTTTCGAGGATCCTTCGAAAAAATGGATTCAGTGAAGAGCGGTCAGGAAAATGCGCTGAGATTTTTACACTGAACAGTCTCGAAGGAGTCTAGTCTCATGGAGTAAACAGATTTCCACGATTCATAAAGAATACGTTGGAGGGTTTTGTGAAGCCGGAAGCTGAACCAACTCTTATTCACAGTTTTGGTTCGGTTGAACAGTGGAACGGGAACCTTGGACCTGGTCCGCTTAATGCGATGTTTGCAACAGACAGGGTGACAGAGCTGGCTGATGAGAATGGCATTGGAATGCTAACCCTTGCAAATACTAACCACTGGATGCGGGCAGGAACCTATGGCTGGCATGCTGCACGAAAAGGGTATGTCCTTATATCATGGACAAATACATGTCCGAATATGCCTGCCTGGGGTGCAAGGGATCCGCGGTTGGGAAACAATCCTTTTGTTCTGGCTGTTCCATATATGAATGATGCTATTGTTCTTGATTTTGCCATGACTCAATTTTCTTATGGAAAAATGGAAGCATACAGAAATGCCGGAGAGAAACTGCCTTATCCCGGCGGTTTTAACAAAGAGGATGAGATGACAAATGATCCTGCAGAAATCCTTGAATCGTGGCGGCCAGTGCCGATAGGCTTTTGGAAAGGATCAGGCCTTTCACTACTGCTCGATATACTGGCCGCAGTTCTTTCCGGAGGACAGTCGACACACCAGATCAAAAGTTGTTCTTCTGAATATGCTGTTTCACAGGTTTTTATAGCGATAAATACCAGGTCGCTTAATAATTTTCCCTCCATTAATGATTCCATAAAAAGCATTATTGACGACCTTAAACAATCAGTTCCGGCAGATGCCTCATCTGATGTACGGTATCCGGGAGAAAATATAGCAAAAATCAGAGATGAAAATCTACGAAACGGTATTCCTGTCAATAAGGATTTCTGGGAAAAACTGCAAAAACTATAATTAAAATATTTTTTATAACCACAGAGTTTCACGGAGTTAAAACGGAGTTACACTGTTTAATACTCCGTAAATCTTTTTTTACTCCGTGAACCGTGTTAAGAATTCTTAATGAGATACCATGAGACTATGTGCTCTTGCCCTGTTCAAAGCTTTTCCTCAATAATATCAAGCTGTATGCTGTTCAGCCCGGAGAACTTAATGATTTCGTCCTTGATCTTTTCGTTGGTTTCATAAAATGTAGTCCCGAACCGGAGAAGGTTTCTTTTTCCCGATTTAAGAAAGAATATAACATTCAAAGGATAGAGTTCTATTCTTTGAATATTGTGAGATTCCATATTTACCGCATTTTGAAAAGGATTCTTCTTCAGCCTTATCTGGTCTCTGCCGATTTCGATGAATCTGTATGCCTTTCCAAGTCCTGCCCATATCAGATACAGTCCGAAGAGAGACAGGAACACTATTGTGATCCAGAGAGACCCGTCGTTTTTAAGTGATTTAAGGTTGAACGACAGCCAGTAAAAGGAGACGACTATGCAGGTTATTCCGAATATAATTCTGATCAGATTGACAAATCTGTTGCTTTCACTGCTCCCCAGAGGAAAGTGCTTTGTTTCCATGCTGATAATTTTACGCAATTTATCCTTTTTCATTTATCCGGCAATAATTTAATTTTACTTGTACCTCAACTTCCGTCTTCGGGTCTTCGGTCTTCGGTCTTCCGTCTTCGGTCTTCGGTCTTCGGTCTTCGGTCTTCCGTCTTCGGTCTTCCGTCTTCGGTCTTTATAATATATTTAACCCAATATCGACACACATAACTAAATTTTTCTATTTTTATGGGATGATATATTCTCATTTAATTTATAAACTGATCCTCAATATGAAAAAACTAGCTTTAACCGCATTTGTGTTATTCCCTTTTGTTTTTAGCATTGGACAGGGAACACAGCCTACAAGACCTGCTGATCCGAACAGGATGACTCCCGGCATGACGGAGAAATGGGATCCGGAAGTTACAATTATCCAGCCAGGAGTTACCAATAGCGATGCTCCTTCTGACGCATTGGTTCTATTCAACGGAACTGATATTAACAATGAATGGGTCGATAGCAAGGGAAATCCTTCAAAATGGCTTATAAAGGATGGTGCTCTTGTATGCGTAAAAGGCTCCGGAGTTATTATGACCAAGCGCAAGTTCGGGAGCTGCCAGCTTCATGTCGAGTGGAAAACTCCTTCTGACGTAGTTGGAGAGAGTCAGGGCAGGGGCAACAGCGGAGTATTTCTCCAGGAACTGTATGAGGTGCAGGTTCTCGATAGTTACAATAACCGTACCTATCGCCACGGGCAGGCAGGCAGCCTTTATAAGCAGCATGCACCCCTTGTAAATGCCAGCAGGAAGCCTGGTGAATGGCAGGCCTACGATATAATTTATACTGCGCCTACATTCGGGAAAGACTCTACAACATACAATACCCCGCCGCGAATTACCGTATTGCATAACGGAGTCCTGATTCAGAATAATGTAAGCCTCAGAGGGCCAACTCAATACATTGGCATTCCTGAGTATACAATAAAAGTCCACGGTCCCGGCAGCCTGGTTTTGCAGGACCATGGAAATCCGGTTGCTTACAGGAATATATGGATTAGGGAGCTTTAGTCTAATATTTTCAGCACTTTGTATCAGACGCTATACAAACTTTAGTTTTAATTTATTAATTTTATAGATCAATTTAATTTTAATCTACCTGACAATGAAAGAAGATTCGAAACACATTTCACGCCGTTCGTTTTTAGGAACAACGGGCGCTGTTGCAGCAGGTCTTACAATACTTCCCAGCTCGGTTATAAGTGGCCTTGGCCACAGAGCTCCAAGCGACAAGCTTAATGTAGCTGTTGTTGGTATCGGGGGTATGGGTAATTCAAACCTGAGAGCTATTGCTCCAACCGAAAATATTGTAGCATTATGCGATGTCGACTGGGCATATTCAAAGAAAGTTTTTGATGCTAACCCTAATGCCAAAGCTTACTGGGACTGGCGAAAGATGTATGATGAAATGGGCAAGTCGATTGATGGTGTGATAGTAGCAACCGCAGACCATACTCATGCGATTATAGCCGCTACTGCAATGACTATGGGAAAACATGTCTACGTTCAGAAACCGCTTACCCACTCTGTTTATGAGTCAAGGTTGTTAACAAAACTTGCTGCAAAGCATAAGGTTGCAACCCAGATGGGTAACCAGGGTTCATCGGGAGAAGGAGTAAACCTTACAACCGAGTGGATACAGAACGGAGAAATTGGTGAGGTAACAAGAGTTGAAGCCTTCACCGATCGTCCGATATGGCCTCAGGGTTTAAACCGTCCTGCAAAAGAAGATGCCATCCCTTCAACACTTAACTGGGATCTTTTCATAGGCCCTGCTCCAACCCGTCCGTATAACAGCATTTATCATCCGTGGAACTGGAGAGGCTGGTGGGACTTTGGTACAGGTGCTCTTGGCGATATGGCTTGCCATATTATGCATCCGATTTTCAAAGGCCTTAAACTACAGTATCCAATTAAAGCACAGGGCAGTTCAACCCTCCTGCTTGCAGATTGCGCTCCATCTGCCCAGATGGTAAAACTGGTTTATCCCGAAAGAACTGCTCCTTCCAATTATAAAATTAAATTGCCTCAGGTTGAAGTGACCTGGTATGACGGTGGCTTGCAGCCTGCAAAACCTGCAGGATGGCCTGCAGGAAAAAGTATGAATGACCAGGGCGGTGGCGTTTTATTCCATGGAACCAAGGATACACTTGTCTGTGGCTGCTATGGCGTTAACCCGTGGTTACTGTCGGGCCGCAAACCTGATGTTCCTAAAACTGAACGCAGGGTTGAAGGTGGAAAACATGAAATGGATTGGGTAAGAGCATGCAAGGAAACTCCTGAGAGCAGGGTTAAGACAAAATCTGACTTCTCTGAATCAGGACCTTTCAACGAAATGGTTGTTATGGGTGTTCTCGCTGTAAGACTGCAGAGTTTGAATAAGGAACTTGAATGGGATGGTGCAAAAATGGAATTCACAAATATTACCGATGCTGAAAAGGTAAGAATTGTATTGGAGGATAAGTTCACGATCACAGATGGACACCCTTCATTCCAGAAGATTTACACAGATCCTGTAAGTGCCAAGCAGTTCGCCGCAGACATGGTGAAGCATAAATATCGCGATGGTTGGTCATTGCCTGCAATGCCGGCATAATGATAAGCTGAATTAAAAAGTTACAGGCTCCCAAGCCTGTAACTTTTTTTATAACTCCAAACTCTAAACTCTAAACTCTAAACTTTTTTATGTTATGAAGCAATTGAATCTATTATTGTCATTTGTACTTGTTCTTGCTTTTGCATCTTCATGCGGACCAAAAGGAGGTGCAACGAAAGAAGCTGATAAGGGTGATGGTTTTGTCACTATATTTGACGGCAAGACTACCACAGGCTGGCGTGGTTACAATAAGCCGGCGTTTCCAACTGAAGGATGGGAAGTTGTTGACGGCACATTGCATTGCAAGGAATCAGGAACCGGTGAAGCCGGACTTGGAGGAGATATTATCTTCGACAAGAAGCTGACTAATTTTGAGCTTTCCCTTGAGTGGAAAGTCGGCCCGGGCGGAAACAGCGGTATTTTTATTCTGGCCCAGGAGATACCCAACGAGCAGATATATAAATCATCTCCTGAGATGCAGATCCTCGATAATGACAAACATCCCGATGCTATGCTTGGCAAAGATGGTAACCGCAAGGCAGGTTCGTTGTACGACCTGATTCCTGCTGTTCCCCAGAATACAAAACCCGCTGGCGAATGGAACCAGGTTGGCATCCTCGTTTATCAGGGTACCGTTGTATTTAAATCGAATGGTGCAAATGTAGTTGAGTTCCATCTTTGGACTGAAGACTGGAAAAAGATGGTTATGGAATCAAAATTTAAAGACTGGGAATGGTTTGTTAATCCTGCAAAAGAGGGTTACATTGGTCTCCAGGATCATGGTAATGATGTCTGGTTCAGGAATATCAAACTAAAGGAACTATAATTACCAGGGAATATTTATTGTAAAAACGCAATGCATTGCGTTTCTACGCAATGTGTTGTGTTTCTACTCAATGCGTTGTGTTAAACGCAATGCATTGCGTTTCTGCAACATTAATGATTTCCTTTGAGACCGATCTCATCAGCCACCTCCCGCATTCCCATAATGCAATCAGTGATGAGCTCATCAATACTTACACCTAGCATTTCGGCCCCTTTTTCAATCACCGACCTGTCGACCCCGGCTGCGAATTTTTTATCATTCCATTTTTTCTTTACAGATCTTGCCTCCATATCCAATACACTTTTTGAAGGTCTTACAAGAGCACTTGTTGCTACAAGCCCGGTAAGTTCATCTATGGCATAGATCGTTTTTTCAAGAAGTGTTTCAGGTTTAACATCTGAGGCAAGTCCCCACCCATGACTAAGAACAGCACGTATATACTCCTCCGGCCATTCGTTCTCCCTTAGTATTTTCTCTGTCATTGTACAATGCTGATCTGGATACATTTCATAGTCGAGGTCATGTATCAAACCGATTATGCCCCATTTTTCCTCATCGTCACCTGCTTTGCGCGCCATATATCTCATAACACCCTCAACTGAAAGTGCATGTTTGGTGAGGCTCTCTGTTTTGTTATATTTTTTAAACAGCTCAAGCGCCATTTCTCGGGTAGGAGTGGTAGTTGCCATTATATTCACAGCGAAGTTAGTATGGAAAAATTACTTGACTTTTATCAGCGGGTACGTCCTGTTTATTGTCTCTCCCCGTATTGTAAGATAATAGTTGCCAGGGGCAAGATTGAAATCATTAATAACAAGAGTGTTATTGCCGCTTACAATATTTCTTTTTGTAATGTAAACCTTCATTCCGCTATAGTTTGTAAGCGCTAATTCAACATTATCTGCTCCAGGGGATTGAATAAAAACTGTCAATTCATCATTGAAAGGATTCGGGAAAACAGTGAGCCCTTCATTTAGCATTATATGCTCTATAATAGTTTTTGTAGTATCATTCACAAGGTAGTCGTCGCTGTTATCGGTTCCAAAGACCCGTATATCATACTTTCCATATTTTGAGAGATTTGCCTTGTTTGTAAAGGACACAGTGACAGAATCGTTAAAAGGAATTACTGTATTAAAGAACTGTTTCACCGGTGCACCACCATTAACAGTAAAGGCAAGATTGAAGCCGTTTAATGCAGTATTGCTATGGTTGCGTACTCTTACTGTTATGGTCTCCTGTCCATATTTCTCCTTGTCAACAGGTGACTCAATTCCCGAAACCTGGATATCTTTTCCTATATATCTGACCGAACCGGTTCCTGCAAAGTCTATGAGATCGATCCAGGCACAGTCAGAGCCCTGGAAGACCGACTTGTCCTTGGTATAACTCCATTCCATAATGTTGATACCGGCAGGAACAGGTACTTTCATCCTGGTCCATGCCACTTCTCCTGATTTCTTCAGGATTATTTTATCATTCAGCTTAAACGTGAGGTTATCATAATTTTGCTCGGATGAAACCTTGTACTGAAATTTTAAGGTATCAGGATTTTCATAGATAGTCCGTATTGAGAGAACGGTTGATTTATCGTTGGAAATTGCACCTGAACGGGCTGAAAATGTTCCGTCGGATGAGGTATTATCAGTAATAATCCATGGAACTGTACTTGCATTTATCCATGGGAATACAAGAAATGTTGAGGTCTCAAAACTCTCTCTGATCTTTCCCGCCCTGAACGAAAAAGCCTTTGTTATGGCATAAGGATCGCAGACAAGATCTGAAGAAACAGCAAAATAACTTCCTGACTGGATATCATTTGACAGCCTGACCTGAATTCTGATATCAGTCATCTCCCCAAATTTAATCTCGCCCGATTTAACACTGGGTTGAAGAATTGTGAGGCCTGGGATCATGCTTGTTACAAGGAACTGACCGGATGTGTTGCTGCTGCCATCATTTGATATCCTGAAAACAAGATCGAAAGTCTCTCCGGGATCAGCTACAAAATCACCGTTTCCGGTTCCCCTGTCATCGAGGAGGCAACTGATTATCTGGAGTTCAGGAGCGTGGACTGGTATGTCAATTATGTACTGCTTAGTTGCTTTTTTATCTTTAAGAGTAAGCACAACTGGTATGAAGCCCAGGTCAGGTACATCTTCAGAAATTGTCATGACAAAATCATCCAGAAGTGCAATCTCAGAAACAGGGTCAAGTGTATCTATATAAACAGAGTCTGATCCGATCGTAGCCCAGTCAGATGTTGAGGAAATCTTAGCATAAAGACCCTCTGTAGGAGTCCATCCAAGATTCCTGATATTAATGGCCAGATAGAATGTTTCACCAAAATCTGCCCTGTTATTCTTGTTCCCCTGAATATCATTAATTTCGGTTTTTGCCAAATTAAGGTACTCACTTTTAATCTTTGAAAAATAAACCTGCTTGATTATTGGAAATTTGTTCTGACCTGTGATTACTATAAGGCATGAATCGTTTGAAACACCTGGTAATTCAAGAACGACTGACCCTGAAGGGCTTGCAAAAGAAGCATCCCATAGGGTATCGGAATGTGAAATTGCTATGTAAGCGAATGGATCAGCATTAAACGAAAATGATTTGATGCCATTTGGCAAGGTATCGGGCAGGATTATATTAAAATTTTCTGGTTTTCCCATGATAGGAATAACACTTGGATCTCCAACCAGATTATAGGTTTCCCAGTAATACTTCTTCCACTTCGATGAACTTGTACTGACAGCAAGATTTCCGGCAAAGTTAACCTGCCCCATTGTGTAATACCAGTCCGATGCCTGTTCACCATGAGTATGGAATAATCTGTCCATTGCCCCGAGTCCGGTACCCTGGTAGGTAGGGTTTTGCGATATGTCTCCGACTCCGACAGCCCAGTAAAAGTCTTCATCCCAGTAAGAGTCATCTGAACATCCTATAAATCCTATAGCTCCCTTCTCCTTTGTTAATACCATCTTGTTGCCAAAAGAAGAAGCATTATCAAACTTGCCTGTAAGGCAGGCATTGCTGATAAAGAACGGATACATATTTTTATTCTGAAACGAAGGGATGTCTGGTGTTTTCAGATTGATGTGAAGGAGGCCTGAAGCATCGCCGTGACCAGTGTAATTTATAAACGACAGACCATTATTTATTAATTTGATTATTGAATCTTTAGTACCCGTCAGACTATTGTGAGGATAATAGAAATGGCGTTCATCAATCCTGTTTGCTTTTGTCAGGTAATTGTTAATGTCATAACGAACCTGCCCGTTCATGGTGTTGGCAAAAGCCGCTTCTTCTCCGGCAACTGCAAGCGCATTTGAGTAGAAAAGATTATTCTTTTCAAACCCGAACTTTTCATACTGTATTATTTTAGTGACAACGCTCCTTACTTCTGCAGTGTCTGCTGCAGGCAATCTTCCGATAAACATTTCAGGGATAAAGTCCCCGTCCCCGTCATATTCTCCATAATATAGGTCAGTGGCATAGGTGCTGAAGAAAGTGGGAATCCTGTTCACATCACCAATAATAAGAAGGTACTCCGGAGGCGGATCCGTTTGGGATGATGCCCTGTAGATCTTCGTAAGGGTGTCTTTGAGCTGAACATAGGTATTGCCTGCAAGTCCTGCTCCCCTATAGAGAACAGTGATTTTGAATCCTTTCTGTGTTTTCCACCGTAAAAATGGAGCAAGCTGTTTTTTGAATGCCGTATCGGTAAGTATGATCATCTTAACAGGCTGGTCGGAGTATCCGGGAACTACATCCGACGGACTGTAATTCAGCAATCCCTTGTTGACAGATTCCCCGAAAAGGAGTGACTCTGAAACCCCGGGCTCAAGCGACTTGGAAAATGTGACCTCTATACTCATTGACGTTATTACTTCAAGAGTATTTGATTTTGGATTGTACCGTACAGGAGAGATATAAATATTTGCAAGGTTCTTGTTTCGCACTTTTCCAAGGTTTTCAATTCTTACAGTGTCGGATCCGATATATTCATCAGAGCTGTATGCAGTTCTGTCAAAAACAAACTTCTGTTTTTCTCTGTCTTGCTGTAAAGATTTTGTGAGCCCTTCCTGGGCAGGATATACCATCCCTCTGAAACCTCTTGCACCTGGTCTAAGTTTCGACTTGACTACATTGTAGATCCTGATTTCATATTCTGACCCCTCAGGTACCTGAATAAGCCTGCTGAAAACCGGAAGTTCAGGCTTCCCGGGATTCACTGAATTGTAGTGTCCTGGTATTGCAACCCTGTAAAAAGAACCTGTTTCATTTTCAATACTTGTGATTTCAAGTTCTGATAACGAGTAGTTTATCCTGATCGATTGATTTTCGTATATGACATGGTTGTCCTGCAAATCACCATCCAGCTGGAATTTGTAACTTTTTCCTGCCTGTCCCAAAGCTGATGCACAAATATGCAGAAAAACTGCTATAGAAATAGCCTGTTTTACTCTTACTAAAAGCATCAAATGTCTTAAATTACCTTTTTACCTAAATTCTGCCGAAAGTTATTAAATATTCACTTGATAAAAAGGAGGCGTGGGATAATTTTGATCAAAAGCATAAATTGTTTGTTATAATGATGCTTTTTTCAGATAAATGAATGTGTAAAGCAGAATCTAAGATTCAAGATGATAATCAATACAGGAATTTATGGCATTCCGAACAATTCACTTCCTGCCATGCAGTGCCAATATCAACCGGATGCCTGAACATAAGAGGTTCCTTTATCGAAGAATACTCCATGGAACCTGGGCTTCCCTGTCCCACAATCGTATGGCACAGATTACAATCCTTAGAGATTATCTTGCCTTCAGGCGAAACAAACTGATCATTGTGGCACCTGAAACAACCATCAGTTTCCAGATGCCCTATGTGCTCAGGATACCGGTCATAGGTAACTTTCATTCGCGGAAAATTATTCTGCGAGAATGCTTTTTTAACTGAAGCTATTGAATTGTTTATTTCTCCAGTGTTTTTAGCATAGTAATCAGCGTACCCGGTTTTATAGAAACCTGAAATGCTCTCATCGATAATCATCATCGCAGTATCCTTATCTGTGAACTGATTGTAAAGAACAGCCATGGCTGCTTTCTTGAAAAACGGGATATCTTTTGATACAGTACCGGAAAGCATCTCTCTGTCAAGATATACTGTAGGTGATTTGTAGTTGTGCGATGGCCTGTTGTGACAGTCAATGCAATCCATAGATCGGGATGAAGAAACAGTTAACAGGCTGTCAGATATCGGATTAGACTCATTTCTGTAAATTGTTACAAGACCTGTTGTCTTATTTGTGTATTTCACATAAGTTATATTCTCGCGCTGATCATTTTCAGATATGTATTCAACGTTTATAGCAGGATTGATGTGCCAGTGAATACCTTCACGCAAACCAAGACCACTATATTCAGGTCCGGTCTTCATTTGCAGTACAACATCCCATTCAGTATTAAGTGAGTCGGCAAGGAAATATTTGTTGGTCCAGAGTGAACGGGCATAGAATTTCTGCGGCCAGTGACACTTTTCACATGTTTCACGTGCAGGACGCAGATCATGCAGTGGAGTTGGAATGGGCGTAGGATACGAGTTTGTCATTACTGCAATCACCTGGTGCAGTCCGGATAATTTGGATTTAATATACCAGGAAGCTCCGGATCCAACGTGGCACTCAACACATGAAACATTGGCATGAGGTGAATTCTGATAAGCCGTGTGCTCAGGTTCCATAACTTTATGGCATAAGGTGCCGCAAAACTCAACGGATTCTGTTAAATGAAAGGCTTCAAAACTGCCAAGTGTCGAAAGAAAAAGAATTATAACTGTGAATATTGTGAAAATAATAAAACCATTCCTGTGATGCGGATCATTAAGGTCAATCTTTGGGTATCGTGAAGTATCCGATCCTCTTTTAAGAATTATCCTTCTCTGACGGAGCATGCCTACAGGGACAAGAATAAGTCCCATTACAAGGAATCCGGGAAGTATTATAGTAGATGAACAGACCGAGATTTGTGCTGCCCTTGTCAAAAATTGTTGAGATAATAAATAGCAGAAAGATTAGTGCCAGATTGATGACCGCAATTATTGCTCCGATAATTGTCAGCCAGTTTTTTGCAGAGGATGGTAGTTTCATATTAATTCTGGTTAGATAGTACCAGATGTAAATGTAAGAAAATATTTATACACTGTCCGAATGATGATTTTTATGATAAAAAACGGCCGTAAGGACTTATTCCATTACGGCCGTTATTTTTTCCCATCTTTTGACTTTTGTCTTTTATCTTATTTTCAACTCTTACCTTCTTTCTCCAGCCTTTTCAGGATTGAGAAAATAAAGCCTGCTGAAGCAAGGCAACAAACTATAAATACAAGCCATAGCTGCCATAGTTCAACCTTATCCCACAAAAGGGTTCCGACAAACAGGAGCTTATTGCCTACAGCAGTGGCAAGGAGCCATCCACCCTGCATAAGCCCCTGGAAGCGCGATGGAGCAACCTTCGACACAAAGGATAATCCCATCGGGCTAAGGAAAAGTTCAGCAACTGTCAGAACGAGATAAATGCTTATAAGCCAGTATGGAGAAACCCTCTCTGCATCAGGAACAGGTGATCCGGCAAGCAGGTGAGGGGAGGACAGATTCAGGGAACTTACAAGCAGTATGAGAAATCCAAAGGCAGCAACAAGCATCCCTATCCCGATCTTCTTTGGTACAGATGGTTCAATGTTCTTCTTATTCAGCCAGGCAAAGAAACCCATCACAGGAAATGTGAGAGAAACCACAAAAAGCGGATTGAACGACTGGAAAATCTCAGGTGATATTGAATTTGATGCCTCGGCACTCACAAACTTATAATATGCGACAGCACCATGCCACAACAAATAAGGCTCCTCCGATGATCCTGTTCTTTTTCTCCACATCCTTCTTAAGCAGCAAAACCAGCCCGCCTATTGATCCGCTGACTGCCAGAAGGGACACAACATTGAAGAACAGCATTGTGAAAGGATTCAACTGCCTTGACATTGTAGTCGCGTGCAAAAAGTGTAAGTGTAAGTCCGTTCTGGTGGAATGACATCCAGAAAAATATCACAACAACAAACACAAGAATCAGTGCAACAATTCTTGACATCTCTTCTTTTTTTGCAGTCATAATTATCCAGGTAACAAATGCTGCAAAAAGACCAAAGGCAAATCCATTAAGCCATCCGACCTGATTGATGAAATGCAGTAACCATGCTGTTATACCCATAGCTGCAAATGCAGCAACAAGATGCAAAGGATTGAAACTGATCTTTTCAGAAACTTCAGTTGCTTTCTTCTCTTTGTTAGGAAGATGCTTATTGAAAATTACATATACAAGGAGTGACAATATCATTGTTCCGGCTGCAATTCCAAATGCGTAGTTATATCCCTTTGAGAAAACTTCAAGGTACCGCGAAGCAAAGGCTGCAAGATCGGTAACTGCGCCATTCATTGAAACACTATTTGCAAGCTGCTGAAATACCGATGTGTCTGTAAGAGTTCCGTTTTTATACTGATGACAAAGTGCAGGCAGACTTCCATCATGTGCAAACCCGTTTGTTTTCAGCCACCAGTTTCTCATACCGGTTGCTGCAAATGGTGCAAACAAAGCACCGATATTTATCCCCATATAAAAGATCATATATGCCGAATCTCTGAGTTTTGAATATTGCGGATCATCATACATCTGTCCGACAACTGCCTGAAGGTTTCCTTTGAACAAACCATTGCCCAGAGCAATTGTAAAAAGACCAATTATAGTTATTGTCAATGTCATGCCCGGTACTGCCATGATGATATACCCGGCAAACATTATTATTATACCTGCAAGAATTACAAGTTTGTATTTTTTTGTTGAGTCAGCCAGAATGCCTCCAATAAGAGCCAGAGCATATATACTGAAATAAAACCAGCTGTAAATTCCTCCGGCTTTTTCAGCCGATAAGTCCGAATTTGGCCTGTAAAAACAGAACAAGAATTGCCATCATTGTGTAAAATCCGAACCTCTCACCCATATTTGAGAAGAAGGCTACAAGTAGTCCCTTGGGATGATTCTTTAGCATGGTTTCAATTTCTTAATTAATAATTATGTATTATGACCGTTAACAAATATATTAATCTTTTTTAAAACAAATGAAGAGTGTAATTTTGTATAAAGAGAAATCCTGAAATGAAAATATTCACAGGAAAGCAGATTAAGGAAATAGACGCAGCTACTATTGCCTCAGAACCGATCGGATCAATTGATCTTATGGAAAGAGCTGCATCGCGCCTGGTCGAATGGTATGTAGCCCGCTATGGACGTTCGCAAAGTATTCTGGTCATTTGCGGTCCGGGCAATAATGGCGGAGACGGTCTGGCCCTTGCCCGGCTGCTTCATTCCATAGGATATATGCCTTCAGTTTTTATTTTAAAGTCAGACACACTGCCAACAGATGACTGGAATACTAACTTAAACAGGCTTGCAGGCGAGACCTCTGTGCCTATAAAAACAATTGAGGCAAGTGATGATTTTCCGATAGTAAATAAAGACGATATTGTAGTAGATGCCATTTTCGGATCTGGCATCTCAAGACCTCCTGATGGATTATTTTCGGAGATAATTGGCAAAGTCAACAATTCTGCAGCAAAAATAATATCAATTGATCTGCCTTCAGGTCTTTATTGTGAGGAGAACGGATTGGCTTCCAGAGGAAATATTGTGCGTGCTGAACATACTCTTACATTCCAGTTTCCGAAACTTGCTTTCTTATTTCCTGAAAATGAGAAATTTACAGGAAAGTGGTCAGTTTTGCCAATAGGACTCGACAAGCATGTGATTGAGCAAACATATACGCCCTATGAACTTATAGATTATGACATGATTTCACCTTTGCTGATACCCAGGGGCAAATTTGATCATAAAGGTGTTTTTGGTCATGGCCTGCTTATAGGAGGTTCATATGGCCGTATGGGCGCCGTTGTCCTGGGAGCAGAAGCGGCAATGCGAACTGGCATAGGGCTTCTTACATGTCATATCCCGCATGGTGGTAATACTATTTTGCAGACCAGATTACCCGAAGCAATGACTGTGCCTGATAGTTCTGAAAAAAATATATCTTCAGCCGGCGACATGGAAGCTTATGATGCAATTGGGGTAGGCCCGGGACTGGGAATGAGTATGTCAACAAACAACGTTTTTGATAAGATACTCTTGAAATGCAGGAAGAAACCCGTAGTTATTGATGCTGACGGGCTAAATATTATTGCTGCAAATAAAGATATGTACTCCTCCATCCCGGCCGGCGCTATTCTGACGCCACATCCACGTGAATTTGAAAGGCTGGCCGGAAGAGCGGAGGATAGCTTTGCCCGGCTTAAGATGCAGATTGAGTTTTCTGTTAAATTTAAATGTATAGTAATACTTAAGGGCGCATATACCTCAGTGACAACACCTGATGGCAGAGTCAGGTTTAATGATACCGGTAACCCGGGAATGGCGACTGCAGGAAGCGGTGATGTCCTTACCGGAATTATTTTATCTTTGCTTGCTCAGGGCTACAAGTCAGAGAATGCTGCCTTGCTGGGTGTATTTCTTCATGGACTGGCCGGAGATATTGCTGCCGAAAGATCGTGTTATGAATCTCTTATTGCCTCTGATATAATTAACTGTATAGGTGAGGCGTTTAACAGGATAAGGCGTAACGGTGTAACGGCGTAACGGCACAGCGGCACAACGGCGTAAAGGCGCAAAGGCTTAGGGCTCAGGGTAAAGAAGCTCCGGACTAATCCTTTGTGAAATGAATTCTGGAACTTTGTCCCCCAGCTGGCGGTTTAAACTTTAAATTTTAAACTTTAACTTTGAACATAGAACTTAGAACTTTGAACAAAGACAAACCCTATGAAAAATATAACTAAATTTTTATTTCTCACATCTGTAGTATTTATTATTGCATCCTGTTCGGCGAACAAAAAAGTTGCCGACTCAAATACTTTGATTCTGCCTCTTTCCGATACAATTAAAGTTGTTGAGGGCAGCATTGTGTATGCCCTGCCGAGAACAGCTCTTACAGTTTTTGTCGAAATGGAGCATACTGTTGAGTTACCCGGACCTTATTCAGCCTATGCTGCTGAAATGCTGGGACTGTCAGATGTAATCCTCAGTGAGAATGAGACTTGGAGCATAACTGGTCTTACTGTTAGAAATTATGAGGAACCCGATCCTTCAGAATATTATATTATCCAGAGTAATTCACTCTTTCAGACAAATGTGCTTTCATTGAAAAAAGAGGGCTTAATTCTTGATCTTAATCCTGACTATTTCATTTCCGGCAACAAAGTCAATAGTCAAAATGAGGCTGAAGGTCAGAGGTTTATGGCCTATGACCTGGGCTCAGATGAGTATTACCAGATGCAGAGCGACACCGCATACAGACGAGTTGCCCTTGATTCCACTTTTATAAGGATACCATATATTGTGGAGAACAAAAAACGGCTGTCAGTATCTCAGATGGCAGAAAAGGCTGCAAAAAGACTAATGGAAATGAGAGAGGGAAAACATCTCATACTCACTGGTGAGGCTAATGTTTTTCCACAGAGCGATGCGCCGATTATAGAAATGAACCGTCTCGAAAAGGAGTACACTGAGTTGTTTACAGGAAAGAGTCTGACAGAAATAAGGAGATTCACATTCCAGATAATACCCGAGAAGGAGATGAGCGGAAAACCGGTTCAGATATTTCAGTTCTCTGAAGCAATTGGTCCAATGAAGCCTGGAACACCAGGAGGAATGCCGGTAACCATAGAATTCGAACCGGAACAAAAGACAAAAGATCTTACTTTAATATCGAAAAATTCTTCACCTCAACAGTCAACAATACGATAAAATTTATTACAGGATTCCGGATGTAGTCAACGTTAAGATAGTCTTTGGGCCTGAAATCCTCTTCAATTCACGCAGGCTTATTTACCAGTTTGGCGAGGTGGTGCAGCTACCTGCGAATTATATAATCGGAAAATAACGAAACCCGAAACGCGAAACACGAAACCCGAAACACGAAACTATTTAACTTTTCCCTGGAATGTTTTCTGATAATCATCCCACTTCTGGGAATCATAAGCCTTATCTGCGAAAAAGCTGAGAAGAACTTCCATATCCTTAGGTTCCTTATATCCGGGAACAGGTGCTGCTGCAAGCTTTCCATCCTTCTGAGGATAGAGGAATACGACTGTTGGATATGACATTTGTCCGTTGAGAAGGGCTATTGCAAGCTGATGGGGGCTATTTGTTCCTTTGTTTTCGTTGATATAGGTCTGTCCCATAAAGGTAACAGGGACTTTTCCTTCAGCATCAAATTTTACAGGATAGAATTTATTGTTCAGAAGATCGATAATTACGGAGTGGGTGAAAGTATCCTTATCCATCTTCTTGCACCATCCGCACCAATCGGTATAGGCATCGATAAAAATCGGCCGCGGCGCCTGCTTGTTAAGTTTTTCCGCTTCCTGTATTGTATACCATTTTACATCCTTATCAGTTGAAGCTGTTGTACTTTGTGACCTGGCTTCAATCGCGCTGATAACCAAAAATAAAACAATAATATACTTTTTCATAATAGATAAATAGTTACATTTAATAATGTGCAAATAAAGAGAATTCTTTTTTGATATCAACAATCAGGCCAAAATAATGTTTACAGGAATTTATGGCGATGGCCTGTTTGATTAATTATTTTTCTACATTTACCAGCCTAAATCTCTTAATCTGAATATATGGAAACTGTAACAAATACACTGCGTGACTCGAAGGTGGCCCGATGGTCAGCCCTGGCTGTGGTTTCATTTACAATGCTGTGTGGCTATTATCTCACTGATGTCATGGCTCCGTTGAAGCCGCTTCTTGAAAAGGAACTTCTTTGGAACAGTGCCGAATATGGATTTTTTACAAGCGCTTATGGCTGGTTTAATGTCTTCCTCTTAATGCTGATACTCGGCGGCATAATTCTCGACAAGATGGGAGTGCGTTTTACAGGAAAGCTGGCAACAATTGTTATGGTTATAGGTACAGCAATAAAATACTGGGCCATCTCCACAAATTCGCTCGATGATGTTACGATTCTTGGTATGAAGGGGCAGGTTGTAATTGCTGCTCTTGGATTTGCCATATTTGGTGTAGGGGTTGAAGTGGCTGGAATAACTGTTTCAAAGATTATTGTGAAATGGTTCAAGGGAAAAGAACTCGCTCTTGCAATGGGACTTGAAATGGCCACTGCAAGGCTTGGAACTGCTCTTGCTCTTTCAACTTCAGTTTTCGTGGCCGAGGCTTTCGGAGATGTTTCTGCTCCCATACTTGTTTGTCTGATAATGCTTTGTATTGGCATGATTTCATTTTTTATCTATGCAGCAAAGGATAAGAAACTTGACGCATCAATGGCAGCTGAAGCCAGCAGGTCAGGAATAACAGAGGAGGAAGAATCATTCAGGGTGTCAGATATACTCAAAATCATAACAAATAAAGGATGGTGGTATATTGCGATACTTTGTGTTCTTTTCTATTCATCTGTTTTTCCATTCCTGAAGTATGCTTCAGACCTTATGGTTAATAAATTCGGTGTAGATCCCAAACTGGCCGGATCAATTCCGGCCTTGCTGCCTTTTGGCACTATTCTGCTTACCCCGCTTTTTGGCAATATGTACGATCGTAAAGGGAATGGAGCGAACATTATGATACTTGGTTCAATACTTCTCATTATTGTACATGTTTTATTCTCTGTACCTTTTCTTAACCAAACCCCTGTAGCAATACTGTTAATAGTTATTCTCGGTATTGGCTTCTCTCTTGTTCCTTCAGCCATGTGGCCGTCAGTGCCCAAGATCATTCCTGAAAAACAGCTTGGCACGGCATATGCTTTGATTTTCTGGGTGCAGAACTGGGGATTGATGGGTGTTCCTGCTCTTATTGGCTGGGTTCTCAATAAGTATTGTATTACTGGAACCCGTCTTGATCGACGGAGTTGAAGTTTCGAGTTATAACTATACACTTCCAATGATGATATTCGCAGGATTTGGTCTGCTGGCTCTTGTGTTCGCACTCCTTGCTGAAAGCTGAGGATAAGAAGAAAGGATACGGCTTACAGCTTCCAAATATCAGAAAAAGCTGATTTTAACTTAAAATTAACATTTTGAATAAAGCAGATAATATAATTGTGGTTATCTTCGTTCTTAATTATAAACTTAAACTTGAATAGATATGAAGAAAGTGATATTGGGTCTGGCAGGAGTAGTGATAATGGCATTTGTAGTTGTTCTTTTTGTAAATGCACAGAATGCTCCTCAGGAAGTTAAGAAGCCTGCAGCAGCAAAAGAATCTACAATGGATTGCGGAAAATGTCCATCAGCAACCACTTCAGCTGCATGCGGCACTGCACCCGAAGCTAAAGACGCTACAGCAACAAAAACCGGGACCAAAACAGCAGAGGTGAAACCTGCTGCAGCTCCTTGTTGTGCTCCTGCTGCTGCTACTGCAACCGCAGCCGTGAAAAAGTAAAGGAGAAACTCACTGAATTTGTAACAAAAATTGATTCTTTGTGAATCACGGACCCCGGGCATCAGTCCGGGGTTTTTAATATTTATATATTATGTCAGCAAACGAATTTGAAAAAGCAAAGGTCTTCAGTTTCAATGAATCAGTTGAATACTCTGAAGGGGGTATTGTAAGCAAGACTGTACTGAAGAAACAGACAGGAAATATCTCATTGTTCTCATTCGACAAGGGTGAAGCTCTGAGTGAGCATACCGCACCCTTTGATGCTGTGATCCAGGTTGTAGATGGGAGAGGAGAGATAATAATTGACGGTAAATCTTATTTCCTTGAGACTGGCCAGGTTATAATAATGCCTGCGAATATCCCTCATGCAGTCAAAGCAGTAGAAAGATTTAAGATGGTGCTTACTATGATCAAAAGCAGCTAAAGAATAAAAACCCTAAACCCTAAACCCTAAACCCGAAACCCGAAACCCGAAACCAATTACTATGCCAGTTTGATCAATATTGCTTTAAGAGTATCTGTAACATCCTCCTCCTCATCAACACATCTTTCGAGGTTTTCAAGGATCTTATTATTTTTGATCAGTTCTTTCGGATCTTCTTCTTTTTCAAAAAGTTCGAGAACACCAACGAAATAAAGCTCATCCGCATCATGTTCGATTTGCTTTACCTTTTCACATGCCAGGGTTATTTTTTCCTTATTTGTAACCGGATCTTTTAGACAATGAATTGCGCCTTCAATCTCCTTAGCACCCTGGTAGATCAATTCAGCCATTTCTTTATAAATAGGAATAAGTTTTTTAGGCTTGTATAGACAGACCCTTCGGGCTATGCCATTAATTGAATCAACTACATCATCTATATTGGCAGTCAGTTCATGAATATCCTCCCTGTCGAAAGGAGTTATAAATGATTTGTTCAGCTGAACATATGTCTTATTGGTGATTTCATCGCCAATGTGTTCAATCTCCTTTATGGCCTGATGAATTCTTTCATGATCCTCGTATTCTGTGCTTGCCATGAGTTCTTTTAGAAGTTCAGCAGCTTTAACAAGGTTTTGTGCATCACTTTCAAAAAGAGGAAAGAAGGAGTGATCCTTGGGTACAAAAAACTTCAAAACAGTATCGATATTCATATCCTTTGTATTAATTAAACCGGAATAATGTGAATCTAGGTAAGTATTAAATTAAGCAGGTAAAACATTGATGCGCCAATAATGGCTGAAACAGGTATAGTCAGAATCCAGGCCCAGAAAATATTCATTGTCACTCCCCATTTCACGGCAGAAACGCCCTTCCTTGCTCCGGCTCCCATAATAGCTCCTGTTATAACGTGTGTCGTACTGACCGGAATTCCGAAATGCGTTGCTCCAAACAGAGTCAGGGCTCCTGCCGTTTCAGCACAGAAGCCTTCAAAAGGTTTAAGCTTTGTTATCTTTTGTCCCATTGTCTTTACAATTCTCCATCCTCCAAGCAATGTTCCAAGGGCTATGGCAGTTTGGCATGAAATGACAATCCAGAATGCTATGGGATCGTTTTTTGTCGCCAAACCTGATACAATCAGTGCAACCCAGATTATCCCCATTGATTTCTGGGCATCATTGCCACCATGACCAAGACTGAATGCTGCTGCCGAAAGCAACTGAAGCCTCCTGAAGTGCTTATCAATTCCCAATGGGGATTGCTTTCGTGAAATATAAATTACAAGAGCAGAAATAAAGAAGGACATCAGCATTCCCAGCAATGGTGCAATTACTATAAATGCCACAATTTTTAACACTCCTGACATAATCACAGAACTCCATCCAAAACTCGCTACAGCTGCCCCAACAAGCCCACCTGTCAGCGTATGTGAGGAACTTGAGGGCAAACCATACCACCAGGTAAGTAAATTCCACGCTATCGCTGCTATCAGCGCTGATGCAATAACAGTGAGATTAATAACATCAGGGTTAACAACCTTGCTGCCCATTGTATGGGCTACATTCAGCGGGAAAATGACAAAAGCAATAAAGTTGAAAAATGCTGCCATTACTACAGCAGCAACCGGTGAAAGAACTTTTGTAGAGACAATAGTGGCAATTGAATTTGCTGAATCGTGGAATCCGTTTATGAAATCAAAGATCAAAACCAGGGAAACAACAATATAAAGAAATGTCATATGATAATATTAATAATTTATAAAGTGTCTATTGTGTGAATCAGATTATATAACTATATGATATATAAATTTTTATTTACTTCACAAATATTATTACAAGTATATTTAAAAAATTTGAGATTACATTTGATCAGAAAATTTTTCTTAAAATAGGATTAAGACAACACTTTGGGCTTCCCTGGTGATATGCATGAGATGCCTGTCAGGTCTTTATAACTGCCTTATCAATAATCGAAAAATCGCGATGTGACTTAACCATATTAATTGTGTATAGAATCAAGTTCTTGGTTTCAGAAAGCAAATTAAGATACATCAATGTATTTCTCGTCCCCATCACTTCTGATTTAATATATTTGATCTGCCTTTTCTTCATTCTGACTATCAGGTTTAAGATCGACTGTTGCTGGGAAATCAGGTTATCCAGGTCTTTGAAGTTTCTTTTCCTTGTAATAATCAGAACTTCATCATAAAAAGAGTAAACGGCCTCATTTAGTTCATGCAATTCTTTTACCTGCTCCCGGATAAGAGGCGGGTGATTGTTATCAAGATGCTCATAGACCGGATCCGAAATATATTTAAGGCAATGAGCAATTTCCCTGATATAATCCAGTATCTGAACATAATAGGGACCTGTCTCAACAGAATCTTCCTCAAGTTTTCTAAGTGTTGGATAGAGATTATATTTTAAATCTTTTGAATACTGGTTGAGATCCTCAGTATTCTTTACCACCTTCTTCATTTTTTTTCTGTCTTCCCTTATCAGGTTAAGGATTGTGGAGAAATATAGTTTCGAAACTGAAGCAACAACAGTAGTGATTGAATTGTTGCATTTCTGAAAAATGTTTTCTCCGTTAAGTGTGTCTTTTTCATCAAACTCATCCTTCTTATTATGTTTTTCAACTATTTTCTTATGTATGAAATGAGTCCTTATGACAAAAAGAATTGCAATACAAAGTGCAATAATTGTTGCTATCATTCCTCCCCAGCTCAAAAACATTGCTACAATAAATGATATAGTAAATGCAGTAAAAGCAGTAAAGAACCATCCGCCTATAACAGTTATTACTCCGGATACACGGTAAACAGCACTCTCTCTTCCCCACGACCGATCGGCAAGAGAAGTTCCCATGGCTACCATGAAAGTTACATATGTCGTTGATAATGGAAGCTTAAGAGAAGTAGCTGAAGCGATAAGAATACTAGCTACAAACATATTCACGGATGCTCTCAACTGGTCAAATGATGATGCCTCTTTTTTGCCTTTGATCTTCTTTTTCAGATCATCGGCAGTCAAATCTCTTTTCAATGAATGTGAGAAGTAGAGCTGGAATTATCTTTTCCAAAAACTTTGAAACTCCAACTGCACCACGGACTACTGCACGAGAAAGTGCTGAAGATGCGAATCTTTCTCTGCCAGAATCCTGCCTGGCGAGGTTTATCTCAGTCTGAGATACTGTTCTGGCTTTTTTTGAAAAGAAGAGAGTTATAACCATTATCATCCCGGCGGCAAGAAGAAATAGGGTAGGAGTCTTAACAGGGTTAAGCAGAGCTCCCATTTTGTAAGTTGAGGGGTTGAAAAGCGGATCTTTAATTGCGCTCTGAAATGATTCCAAACCTGCAAGCGGAACTCCGATGAAATTAACAAGATCGTTGCCTGCAAAAGCCATGGCGAGGGAAAAAGTACCGACAAGAACAATAATTCTGAGAATATTTATTTTAAACAGAAATACCAGTAACTGAAGCAAAATTGCGAACCCAATAAATGAATACAGAAGGAGCATCATTGTATTTGAGTGAAGCCATTCTACTGCTTCCTGTGTCATGAATGAGGCTCCTTTGGCTCCTTTTACCAAGCATAAAATAGACAATCGCTGTTATGGCTATGCTGCCCCAGATTGCCCCAAAGTATTTCATGTTGCGCTCGAAATTAAAAGTAAAAATGAGACGCGTAAAAAACTGTACCATAATTCCAACAGTAAATGCTATGACTACTGAGAGAAGTATCCCTGATATTATGGCTAGCGCTTTGGCAGAATTGATATATTTGCCCAGATCAGCAATGGTGTCTGTTGAATTAAATACCTTAATAAGGGAAATTGCTACAGCGGCACCCAGCAATTCAAAAACAATTGAAACTGTTGTTGAGGTTGGCAATCCAAAGGTATTGAAGGTATCGAGAAGTATTACATCGGTTATCATTACCGCAAGGAAGATGACCATGATCTCGGAAAAATAGAACTCTCCGGGATGAAAAACTCCTGACCGGGCTATTTCCATCATACCACTTGAAAAGGTTGCACCGACAATAACTCCAATACTTGCTATTGCCAGAATAACCTTAAACGGAGCAACTTTTGAGCCTATTGCGGAGTTAAGAAAATTTGCAGCATCATTAGTAACACCAACTATAAGATCAGAAACAGCGAGTAATAAAAGGATAACTACGAAAACAAGATATATATTCACCGTGGAATAGAGCTTCGTTTAAAAATAATGCTGCAATAGTTATTTATAATCAATTGTCGATGCGATAGTTTGTCTCAGACTGATTTTACTTTTGTTTTATTTTCAGTGTACAAACTTAAGATAATTCATCTTAGATACATAATCATTGTCTTGTTAAGTTTTTGTTACAATTTATCAAAACAATATCCTGATAATTATATTATTGAATTATCAACTCTTCTCATTGACAGATTGTAATTGTTTATATTGGCAAAATGTATTAATTTTATAAGATCTTATAAATAATTTAAAATACACTCAAAATGAACGACATACGGAATCTGGAACCTAAAGCAGTTGTGGAATTATTTCCATGAAATAACTCAAATCCCACGTCCTTCAAAAAAAGAACAAAGAATAATTGATTACATGAAGGAATTCGGTAAGAAACATGGTCTCGAGACCACAGTCGATAAAGTAGGAAATGTAATTATCAGGAAACCTGCTACTAAGGGCATGGAAGACAGGAAAGGTGTGATTTTTCAGACCCATCTCGATATGGTCCCTCAGAAAAACAGTGATAAGAAACATGATTTTGAAAAGGACCCCATCGAAACAATTATTGACGGTGAATGGGTAAAGGCAAACGGAACAACCCTTGGGGCTGATAATGGTATAGGTGTGGCAGCAACAATGGCAGTTCTGTCTGCTGAAAATATTGCTCACGGACCGATTGAAGCTCTGTTTACAATTGACGAAGAGACAGGAATGACAGGAGTATTCGGACTAAAAAAAGGTTTGCTGAAAGGAGATATTTTGATGAATCTCGACTCTGAGGACGAAGGTGAGCTTTACGTCGGATGTGCCGGAGGAATTGATGTAAGCGCTTCCAAAACATATAAGGAGGAGAAATCCCCGGAAGGAATGGTCGCATATAAGGTACTTGCTAAAGGTATGAAGGGTGGTCATTCAGGTGTTGACATTGCTTTGGGACGGGCAAATTCAAACAAGATCATGTTCCGGTTCCTTATGCAGGCTGAATCTGATTTTGGCATCAGGCTTGCTGAAGCTGCCGGAGGCGACCTTCGAAATGCAATTCCGCGCGAATCCTATTCTTTATTGCTTGTACCGGAGATAAAGGCGGAGGAATTTGAGATCTTCGTTAAAGGTTACGAGAAAATGTACAGGGCAGAGTTCTCTGATACAGAGCCTGATCTGTCGTTTAAGGCAGTTAAGGCAGAGGTTCCGGCCAAAGTGATGAATGAAGGGGATCAATACAGAATAATCAGAGCAGTATTTGTTTGTCCGAATGGAGTTGTAAGGATGAGCCAGGCAATGAAAGGTCTTGTTGAAACATCAAGTAATCTTGCCATTGTTAAGTGCTCAAATGGCACTTTTGAGGTACATAATCTTACCAGAAGTTCAGTTGATTCGGCAAAAGAAGCTACAGCCTGGAAAATAGCTGCTGTATTTCACCTTATTAATGCTGAGGTTAAGCTCCAGGGAGCCTACCCCGGGTGGAAACCGAACATGGCATCTCCCGTTTTAAAAACAATGAGTACGGTTTACAACGACATGTATAAAAAGGTCCCTGAAATTAAGGCAATACATGCTGGTCTCGAATGCGGTCTGATCGGAGGCGTTTATCCTGATCTCGACATGATCTCTTTCGGCCCCACTATCAGGTATCCGCATTCCCCTGACGAAAAAGTCAATATCGCATCAGTAGGTAAGTTCTGGGATTTCCTCGTGGAGACCCTAAAGCATATTCCTGCTAAAGAATAAAAGCCAGGATGTGGAATAAGATTTCCGGGAAAATAGGAGGAGATTTATTATTGGGATATCAGTACAGGTCCCTTTTTCTCCTCATATTATTCCCACTGATCCTGATAGTGCTTATGCTCTTTGCCTTTCCCTTACTGGAAGACATCATTTTTAGGAGGAACGGATTTGACCTGTACCGGTTTTATTCGCTGATTGCCATAACACTGGCATCTTTAATCCCTGCATTTCCCACTCTTATTTTGGGAATATCGCATATGGGTGAATTGAATAGAATCGGATATGCAGAGGAAGGAATACCTCCCCGAAAGTCAAAATTGTCTTTCAGGAAAAGGGTGGTGTCAGTATTACTGGTTACCCTCATTCTGTTGCTGATGTTTATCTTTTTAGTCGATCCTGTTACAGAGGAGGGCTGGCTCAGAAACTGCTTCGTTGCTTTGCTGTTTGCTCTACAGGCTCCACTTGGTTATATTTTTTCCAGCTGTATTGCCGGGAAAAGTATTAAGGGGTTCATTTTTCCTTCCGTATGCTTACTTTTCGTTATTGCTGTACCGGTAGGCCTTGTGATGTATCATCCCTGGAATTACCTGGCATTTTTCTCGCCATTTTATTGGATAGCATGGGCCTGGGTTATTAAAGCCCCTTATGAGAGCCTTATTTACGGCTCTATTTCTCTTGCCATCACTTTTGGATATATGTACTTATTGTGCAGGAAGTTATTGAAGAGGCAATCAAGTCCCTGATCATCCTGTATACCTTGACATATGAGCAAGGAAGAGGTCTTTCCTGTTTCTTGCGATTGGTACCTGGGCTCCGTCGGTCATTTCAATATAACCTCCGTCATGCCTGATATATTTCTTCACAAAATCGAGGTTTATGAGATGGGAGTTATGCGGACGAAAATAGTTGCGGTCGTTAAGGAGCTCCTGAAACTCTTTTAAATGTCTCGATACAAGGATTTTTCGTTTGTCATTTAAATAGAACCAGCAATAACTTCGGTCCGCCTCAATTCGGATAATGTTTTTCGGGTTAAGGTATTCCCTTCCATCTGATGTGGGTATTACCAGCCTTGTAGGAGATGATGTGCGGAGGTTTTCCAGTAGAGCTTCAAAATTATCGTTGCCGCTAAAGGTATTTGTAGTGCGCTTATGAATTACTTTGTTTACTGACTCAATGAACTCGTTTATATTTATTGGTTTAAGTATGTAATCTACGGCGCTGAACTTAATAGCCTTGATAGCGTAATGGTTAAATGCAGTTATGAAAATTACATCAAAATCTTTTTCCGGAAAATGGGTGAGAAGGTCAAATCCGGTACCATTTGGCATCTCTACATCAAGAAAAACAAGTTCAGGCTTGATCTCCTTTATGAGGTTTATCCCTTCCTTCACATTATAAGCTTTGCCTTTTACTTCCAGCCCCGGGCAGTATTCTCCAATTATTGAAGTGATGAAATCAACAGCATCTGATTCATCATCAATTATTACCGTTATAAGCCTGTGTTTCATGATAGTATGGGAATATGGATTTCAACCCTTGTGCCTTCCGGTTCTCCATTCTCGTTTTTAAGGTCGGTATAAATTGTTTTAAGACTGGTTCCATATAATGTATTCACCAAATCAAGCCGTGATGAGACAATCTGTGTCCCCAGGGAGTTGTGATTGCTGTCTTTGTTTATCTTCTTAGCCTGCGCTGCTTCACGTCCTATCCCGTTATCCTCAATGATACACGCAATATAATCTTTTTCAAGTTTAAGGTCAATTGTTACGGTACCTTTAATTTCGCCAGGTACCACTCCATGGCATATTGAATTCTCAACATAAGGCTGGATCAGCATAGTTGGCACTTTGTAAAGCAGTGTGTCAATCTCATCATCCACAGTTATTTTATAATCAAATTTATTCTTGAACCTGATACTCTCCAGTTCAAGGTAAAGACTCAGAGCATCCAGTTCATCCCTGAGAGGCACGGAAGTATGCTGTGAATTCTCAAGAACCTTTCGCATCAGGCTTGAGAACTTTGTAAGATAATTATTTGTTGCCAGTTTATCGTGCTGGTACATATAATATTGAATCGAATTAAGCGTATTGAAAATAAAATGAGGATTCATTTGCTGCCGGAGGTTTGCCTGCGTTACCTCCGATATCTTACGGTTCATTTCGCTTATCCTCCGTTTGGCCATTATCTGAGCCCTGCTGAGAAGCAGAATACCTATTACGAGACTCAGTACAAGAAGTCCGGATGATCCGAAAATAAGCAGCTTATGGTTCCTGAGCCGCAGGGAGAGGAGCTCCATTTCCTTCCTGTGGTTTTCCGCCTCATAGCGGATTCTGGCATCATCGAGGCCCTGGCTCAGGGTATTTCTTTCCCATTCCTGAAAGTGCTTCTGATATAGAACATAACGCTTGAATGCATTCGATGTATCTCTTAATGAAAGATACATGTCACTCATGTCCCTGTTGATCCACCAGAGTGAAGAAATATCATTGATTAAATCTGCCTCCTCAAGACCTCTTTTATAATTTATCTGCGCATTTTTATAGTCTTTCATGTCGCGATAAATTGTTCCGAGGTTTCCGTAGTTATTTGCTGAATTCCCGTGGTTCTTCGAAGGTACACTATAGCTTAAGGCTCTGTTATAATAGCTGATTGCAAAAGCATAGTTCTTCTGTCCGTAGTAATTCCACCCGAGATTTGAAAGCGACACGACAGTAAAAAATGTATCTTTTTGCATCAATGAAAGTTCAAGGCACTTTCTTAGAAGGGAATCGGCAAGACGGTGATCCGGGTCCTTTATCGTATCAGAGAATGAAGTGCCAAGTCGAAAATAACCCATTTTCAGATATAAGGAGTCATTTTCCTTTTGTGCAGCACTTATAAGCTTATAAAGAGTATTCCGGTATTCCTTGAGATTATTGAGAGCAGACTCACTATAAACATCTTTCATATTGTCATAGCTTTTCGGAATAATCCCTTTGATTTTATTCTTTTCAGCAAGTGAGATACTCTTATTAAAATAGTCAATACTTTCAGCAAAAAAACCGGTTCTGAGGCTGTATCGGCCGAAGAAATTAAGCGTTTTGATAAGGAGATAATCGTCACCAGTGTTTTTTGCCTTGTTAAGGGCAAAAGTCCCCTCCTGTGAAGCATTATTGTATTCGCCAATTAAATAGAAGTATTCCGCCCTGGCCAGGTTGAGCAGTATTGGAAACTCAATGTTCTTGTCGACACAGATGGATTCTGCAGAATCAATATATGCTTTAATCTGTTCAATATATTTAGGTTTTCCCGCCTGTCCGAGGGCTTTTTGAATATAGTTGTTCAGTTTTGAAGTGTCACTTGCCTGGGTTTCTTGTTTCTTAAAACCGACTTGCCCGGAAACCGACACAGATGCAACTGAAAAAAATATGCCAGCCGCAAAAACCAGCCATTTTCTACTTGTATTTACTTTACTTGGCATAAAACAGATATTTCAGAATAGTTACTGTAAAAAGTAAAATGTTTGAAGACCGGCTTCACAAAAATATCCTTTTAAAAAATGATCACGATCGGGTATGCAAATACAAAGTACTTCAAAAAAAGATGTAAACCCCCATCCCATCTAACGAAATGCAGTTTTCAGTCAACCGTTGGCATCTTTTCTCTGAAATATGCAAATTCAATCGTTTCATATCAATCAGTATCCAAATACATAATACTCTTTGCTGATCAAAGATACAAAACGATGAACCTCTTTAAAATAGTTGTTATACGGATTGTTACTGCGGCTTTGCAGAATTCCTGTTTCGGGCAATTAAACTCCAAACTTCCTATAGCTTGATCTCAATTAGAAGATCATCTTTCATAACATTCGTGTTGGCTTTGGCAGACACTTTTGTAACAGTTCCGCCAACAGGAGCAAGGATCTCGTTCTGCATTTTCATTGCCTCAAGGATAACAACAGGTTCTCCTCTCAGAACAGTAGCTCCTTCCCTTACAAGCACATCAATAATCTTTCCGGGCATCGGTGCTTTAACAAACTCTTGTTCCACCTTGCCTTTCCTGGAGTTGAGAACCTTCATGCGCTGAAGAGAAAAAGGAGTCTCAACTGTGAAGGTATAGCTTATATCGTTAAAGAGTATCTCATACTTATTCTGACGCGAACGAATTATCTCAACCGGATACTTGCGGTTTTTCCATAGGATATATGTGCCAAGCTTCTCATCAGATTTCAACTGTACATCATATTCCCTTTTTCCGATCTTTATCGTGTGTTTAAGTGGCAGGGAAAAACTGAACTTTCTCTTTTCCGAAGACAGAGCAAATAATTTTTTCATCTGAGGTTTATCGTTTGCCATTTTCTGTAAGCTTTTTAAAACTGATTAATACGCTTGTTAAGAAGCCATGGACTCATATCCTTGCCGTTCCTGAAATCAATATTGATGCTGTCTTTGCTGAGATGCTCCTCCACAAAAAGCTTTGTTGCAAGCCAGGCTGCCAGCATCTCCTCATACTCACTGTAGTAGTAATACTTCTCAAGATCTTTTTCAATAAAGGCTGTAGTAAAATCTCCCTCCTGGAACTTCTGATTGCGTACCAGCATCCTGAAGAATGGAAGGGTTGTTTTTGTTCCCTTGATCCACACCTTATCGAGAGCCAGTTTGCAGTTTTTGATGGCTTCCTTCCTGTCTCTCCCTTTGACAATAAGCTTTACTATCATTGAATCATAGCTGGCCACTATCGAGGAGCCTGCCTGCACACCGGTATCAACCCTTATGCATGGACCTGTTGGCATGCTCATACTGATAATCTTCCCAGGGTCGGGAGCAAATCCTGCCTGTACATCTTCAGCATTAATCCGGCACTCAATTGCCCAACCCTTCAGCTTAATGTCTGATTGTTTGAACTTGAGAGTCTCTCCGTTTGCAATATTAATCTGTTGTTCAATGAGGTCGATGCCGGTAACAATTTCAGTAACAGGGTGTTCTACCTGAATCCTTGTATTCATCTCCATGAAATAGAAATTTCTGTCCGAATCAAGGAGGAACTCCACTGTACCTGCAGAGTAATAATTCACAGCCTTTGCGATCTTCACTGCAATATCACCCATCGTTTTTCTAAGTTTTTCATCAAGTGCTGAGGATGGAGCCTCCTCGAGAAGTTTCTGATGCTTTCGCTGGATTGAACACTCTCTTTCACCCAGATGTATCACATTTCCTTTTGTGTCTCCAAGTATTTGAAATTCAATATGCTTTGGGTTTTCAATATACTTTTCAACAAAAACAGATGGATCATTGAAAGCCTTTTCAGCTTCTTTGCTGGCAATTGTGAACATTTTCCCCATATCCTCAGATCGCCGGACGATTCTCATGCCTCTTCCGCCGCCGCCGCTTGCTGCCTTGATGATTACCGGGTATCCTATTTTTTCAGCTGCGGCAACCGCCTCTTCTTCGTTAGCTATATTATCTGTTCCTCCTGAAGCCATAGGAATTCCACCTGCGAAGGCAATTTTCTTGGCAATTGTTTTATTTCCCATTTTATAGATCGCATCAGGGGAGGGGCCGATGAAAATAATATTGTTGTCGATGCATTTCTGAGCAAAATAGGCATTCTCAGCCAGGAAGCCATATCCCGGATGTACTGCATCGGCATTTGTTTTAAGAGCAATATCAATAAGCTTTTCAATATCAAGAAAGACTGGTATTTCCGAGGAATCGTCCGTATTGTCGAAAATAATATCCGCAGAGGAAAGATACAATGCATTAGGCTCAACAGCAGTTTTGACAGCAACTGTTTCAATGTGCATTAGCCTCGCAGTCTTCATGATTCTTACTGCAATCTCACCTCGGTTGGCAATCAGAATTCTCTTAATCTTCATTTCAATTCTATTAGATTTTGAGTAATAACTTTAACTCCAAACTTCAAACTCCAAACTCGTAACTTCTTAAAGCGGCATATTCCCATGTTTCCTTGCCGGAACCTTAACCCATTTGTTATTCAGTGCATCGAAAGCTGAGATTATCTTTTTTCTTGTCGTGGCAGGATCAATGACCTCATCGATATAACCGCTTTCATCTGCAATAAATGGATTTGCTATCTTATCGCGGTATTTTTTTACAAGCTCCTTTTTAAGTTCAGCAGGATTTTTCGACTCTGCCAGTTCTTTTCTGTAAAGGATTGCAACAGCGCCGTCAGGTCCCATTACAGCTATTTCTGCGGAGGGCCAGGCAAAACTGAAGTCGCCTCCGAGGTTTTTGCTGTTCATTACAATAAAGGCTCCTCCGTAAGCTTTGCGGAGTATTACAGTTATTTTTGGAACTGTGGCCTCGCTGTAAGCAAAAAGCATTTTTGCCCCATGGCGTATAATGCCCGCATGTTCCTGATCTACTCCTGGGAGGAAACCGGGTACATCTTCAAGCGTAAGTATAGGGATATTAAAAGCATCGCAGAATCTGATAAACCTGGCGCCTTTAACTGAGGAGTCGATATCAAGTACCCCTGCAAGAACCTTTGGCTGATTGGCAACAATCCCGAGAGTCTTTCCTCTGAGACGGGCAAATCCGGTAACAAGGCTTGCCCCGAAAAGCTCGGCAGTCTCAAAAAAGCTATTCCTGTCAACTATCTGATTTATAACATCCCTGACATCATAAGCTTTATTCGGATCCTCAGGGACTATATCTCTGAGTTTCTCATTGATGTCAGTAATTGTTCCGTCATCCGCCACAACAGGAGGATTCTCTACGTTATTTGAGGGCAGATAGGAAAGAAATTTTTTAAGGGCGAGGATTGTATTTTCCTCATCGTCATATATCATTTGAGCTACACCGCTCTTTCTGGCATGTACCTCGGCTCCTCCCAGTCCCTCAGAAGTGACATCTTCATTAAGAACTTCCTTGACGACATTCGGACCAGTAACAAACATGTAGCTGGTGTGGTTAACCATAAAGACAAAATCAGTGAGAGCAGGGGAGTAGACGGCACCTCCGGCGGCTGGCCCCATTATTACTGAAATCTGTGGTATAATACCCGATGAATGAATTATGTTATGAAAGATGCCAGCATAACCGCTAAGACTTGCCACACCTTCCTGAATCCTTGCACCACCCGAATCGATAAGAGCAATAATCGGAGCCCCCATTTTCAGAGCCATCTCCTGGATTTTGGCAATTTTTTTTGCATGTACTATTCCAAGAGATCCTCCCATGATTGTAAAATCCTGGGCATATGAAAAGATCAGACGGCCATTGACTCTGCCGTGACCGACAATTACACCGTCACCATATGACCGATCCACCTTACCGAATTCAACAGGCTGGTCAGCAGGTGTTACAAAGGCATCAATCTCCTCAAAAGTTCCATTATCGAAAAGCAGATTGATCCTTTCATGAGCAGTCAGTTTTCCTTTCGAATGCTGTTTTTCAGCCTGTTTGGAACTGTACTGCTTCTTAATTGCCTCCTGCCTGTCGGTGAAGGTTTTATAATATTTACCGGAGAGATCCATACCTTTTGTTTTTTAAAGGTCCAAAAGTAGTCAATATAGGGCTAATTACAAAATCAACATTCGACTCCGAAACGGGCACTATTTGTAATTGGCTGAATAAAAAGTAAATATGCAAAAAATAAATTCGACTGAGGAAAAATAGTCAATTCCTTATAAATCTCCCCCTCACCCTTTCTCCCGTTCTCCCCCTCACTTCTTTTCAGGCTTGAAGAGCCCTGCCTCATTGGAGCCCAGCATCCCGGCTCTAAGCATTATCTCACTTGCTTTCGAGAAATTCCTTATCATTTTATCAGTGACAAGATTATAATGGTGCATCGACTCAAGCTTATCGCCTATAAACTCAAGATCTTCATCTGTGGTTTCCCAACTGCGCGAATCGTACATTTTCAGGTCGAGTGGGAGAGAGTATGATCTGAGAGACTTGTCGCCATACAGGTTGAAAAAGAAATCAAAATACGACATCATAAGCTCTCTTAAGCTTCTGTAAACAGGTTCTCTGAAGCGAAGTGATGTAAAATTAGATTTTGCAACAGCTCCCCAGTGGTTGTTTTCCTTGAAGACAGCAATAACATGATCATCATCATTATAGGCCTTCATATCCAACACCATTGGTTTGTAGCCGTTAAACCGGAGAGCTGCCGCGGCAAAAAGAGCCCCCTCAAAGCAGTGAGCTGATCGCTTCCTTATAACCCATCTGGGAGATCTGCATTCATAATTCGGATTATATTCTATTGAATCCAAAAAGCCCTGAATCTTATCAGGATCGCTCAAAGTCGTCAGAAAGTCAACTTCTTCTTTTGTCCACTTCATTGTTTAACTTAATATTTCCCGATTTCAATAGTACCCAGCACCTTGCAACTTGCAACTTGCACCCCGCACCCCGCACCTCGCACCCCGTACCTTATTCAGGTCAGCCTGTTTATGATCCTTCTCATCTCATCATACTGCTCCTCCATGCAATGAACCAGTTGCAGCTGTGCCCTTGCTCTCTGGAGATTATGATTTTCATGATGGATCTTGAAATATTTGTCACCATCGATATAATCGGTCAGAAATCTGACTCCAATTGTATATGTAATAAGTTGTGGTGCAAAAGCCAGATACTCCTTCTCAACTTCATTAAGTGTGCTGCCAGCCTGAGAGAGATACCCTTCTGCATAAGCTTTGAACAGGTTAATGTCCATAGCTATTTTTGAAAGATCTTTTTCATCTTCAGGCGATTTGTTTGCAACAGTCCTGATAGCATCACCAAAGTCGTAATGGACAAAGCCCGGCATAACAGTGTCAAGATCAATTACGCATAGAGCCTTATCGTTCTCATCCAGAAGGATGTTATTGAATTTTGTGTCATTATGGGTTATGCGCGATGGGATTTTTCCTTCTCGTCCCAACCTTAAAATGATCTTCATCTTTTCTTCTCGCTGAAGCACATTTTCAATGTCTTTTCCAAGAAATATGACCCTGCCTGCCGGATCCTCTTTAACTTTTGAATTAAAGGATTCAAGCCTTTTTTCAATATTGTGAAACCAGGGAATTGTTTCATGGAGAGGACCTCCGGGCATGTCGGCAAGCATTGCCTGAAACCTGCCGATCGCCTTTCCTCCTTCAAATGCCTTGCCGGGAGAATCGACAATATTGTACGACTTGTGGTTAGTAATAAAAATATACATTCTCCAATAACTGCCATTACTGTCGAGGATCCAGCTTTTTCCATCAATCGCCGGGATCAGGCTGAGACATTCTCTCTTTATATCTGAACCGGGAATTTCACGAAGCTTGTTTCGCAGATGAACGGTAACCCTCTCGATATTTTCCTGGAGTTCCGGGATCTTCTTAAAAACATTATTGTTAAGTCTCTGAAGGATATAATTATCTTTCGTTACTTCAGCTGTTTCAACATAAAATGTATCATGTATATGGCCACTGCCGTAAGGTTCACCCTTAAGAAAAGTGCCATCAGCTTTAAAGTATCCGAATATCTCCTTCAGGTTATGAGTCATATTATTTGCCTGCATTTCGCCCCCAGAAAGCATAATACATAATTACCAGATATGATGGAACACAGATCCAGTAAGCTGTTTGTGTTGAAAAAAGGACTGCAAATTTTCCATAAAGCAATGGCAGAAGAGCACCACCCGCAATAGCCATTATAAGAAGGGCTGAACCTGTTTTAGTGAATCGTCCCAGACCATTAAGTGCAAGAGGCCACATTGCCGGCCATACAAGCGCATTTGCAAGCCCAAGAAGAGCTACAAAAAGTACTGTAACAGGCAATATAAGCTCTATTGGCTTAAAAGTCATTATGTCGATGAATTTCATGTTGAAGACCAGATGTGCCGGAGTCATTATAGCTCCAAGCGAGAAGATAACTCCAAGGATTGTACAGATTTTAAGAGCGGTAACCTGACTCATATACTTGGGAATGAATGCAATACCTGCAAGATAACCAAGAATCATGCTGATAAGTGTAAGTGATGTGAAGTATTTTGCAGATGCCATGTCAATCCCGATTGACTGACCATATCGTATAATGCTGTCGCCTGCAATAACCTCAACACCTACATAAAAGAAGAGGGCTACAACTCCCAGAATAAGATGCGGGAATTGCCAGATACTTGTTTTTCTTGAATTTGACTCACCAATTGATTCATCCTCAGCATCGGTATCAACCTCGGGAAGATGTGCAAAACGAAGCAGCAAGCCAAGAATTACGAGGATAACTGACATAACAATATAAGGCATTATAACTCTGCTTGCCAGTTCATCAAGCAAACCAGTACGGGTAGCTGCATCAGCAGCCTGGGCCAGCTTCTCTTCTAGAATTTTGGAGTCCTTCATTATTATGCTCGCCAGAATTATCGGTGCAATGGCGCCTGCAAATTTGTTGGCGATCCCCATAATGCTTATTCGCTTGGCAGCGCTTTCAGGAGGACCAATTATTGTAATATATGGGTTTGAAGCAGTCTGCAGTAGAGCCATCCCTGTTCCCTGAACAAATAATCCCAGCAGGAAAAGGCTGAATGTACGGCTCATTGCTGCAGGAATAAAGATAAGTGCTCCTACGGCCATTATCCAGAGGCCTATCGACATACCGTTCTTGAAACCGGTTTTCTTGAGCAGCAACGAGGAGGGGAGGGCCATTACCAGATATGAAACATAGAAAGCGAATGTTACAAAATATGCCTGGAAATCATTAAGTTCACAGGCCGTTTTCAGGAATGGGATCAATATCCCGTTAAGCCATGTAACGAATCCAAATAAAAAAAAGAAGAGACCAATAATAGATATAGAAAAAATGTAATCTTTTCTACTGATGGAGCTTGAGGATTGGCTGGTAGTCATAACCTGTGTTTTAAATTTGGTTTAATTCACTCTGATTTTTCAAAACTAATCTTTTTATCTGACTGAGCAAAGAAATATTTTTTTTGTTTTTTTAGTTCAAAAGTTATAGAACTGCAAAGATTTTATTAAATTTGTTTACAGATAACCAATCAAAATATTTTAATAATGTTGAATGAGGATAAACGTACCCGCGAGGTCATTGAGGAATCCGGCAAGGTTTTTGAAAAATTTGATCTTACGCCAATGCAGGGGCGGATTGTCGCATACTTCACCGTAAGTGATCCTCCGGAGAAGACATTTGATGATCTTGTGAAATACTTTTCTGCCAGCAAAAGTTCAGTGAGTAATTCACTTAATTATTTACTGCAAAATAAAATAATCGATTACAAGACCTTTGCCTCAGACCGAAAAAGGTATTTTTATATAACTGACTCCTTTTTTAAGGTTTATTTTGAGAAAATTCTAAACAATGTTATCGAACTTAAGGAGTATTCTTATCGCACAGTTTCAATGAGATCCCCTGAGTTTCCCGGTGCAAGCGAAAAGATCCTCAAATGGATCGAAAATGCCAATTTATTCCAGGAGACTATAGATCACACTCTTGATACAATCAAAAACAGCAAGAGATAAGACAGATCCTGCCATTTAAAAACTATCCTGAGATTTCCCTCGACTTCATTCCAAGGTAACCACCGTGGTGCCTGTGAGCATAATCCGCGGCACCAAATCCAATTTTCCCCATCATAAGCACAACAAGGGCATCACCTATAACTGTCATTACAGTTGTGGATGTAGTAGGTGTAAGCCCAAGAGGACATACTTCTTCCGGAGCACCGGTCGGGATATGGCAATCAGCCTTCATTGCGAGAGGACTCTCACTGTTGCCGCTGATTACTATGACCGGTATACCACTATAAAGGTTATTTTTCAGACTGATTAGCTCAATTATCTCCCTGGTTTTACCTGAGTTGGAAATAGCTAAAATGACATCATTCACCTGAAGGATTCCAAGATCACCGTGCTGTGCTTCACTTGGGTGAAGAAAAATCGAGGGGGTCCCGGTAGAACTGAAAGTCGTTGCAATATTGTGGGCTATCTGGCCGGCTTTTCCCATACCGCTTGTAATGAGTTTACCTCCTCTTTTATGAACATGTTCATAAATTAACTCAATCGCTCTTTCGTAACTATCATCGACCGGGATATTGTTGATTGCCGAAGCTTCCCTGCTAAATATCTCCTTTACCTTGTCTTTCATAAAACCCTCCATTTTATACCTGTATAAAGGTAGAAAAAAAAGCACCTCATGATCAGAAGAATTGTTTTTCGCAGATTAGCAAAACTCATTTTTAAGATTATTTTTGTAAAACACAATTTTATTCCGGATTATGTTTAAGCATGCGGCCGCAATTGGTGCCGATATCGGCAGGTACTCGATCAGGATCGCAGTGGTGAGGATCGATGGCGAGATAATTGGCGCTAAAACATACCCTCTTGAAGCAGTTCAATCGCGTGATTATCTGATTGAAAAACTAATTGAAGCAATAAAAGTGACAAGGCAGGCTGCGGCTCTTCAGGGGATTAATCCGATCTGTGTCGGCATGGCAGCCGTAGGATTTATCGACCATCGTTTTGGTATAGTACTCGGTCCTGATCATGGAATAAAGGATTGGAATAATGTTCATCTTGCCCAGATAGTTAACCGTGAAACCGGATTGCCTTCCTATCTTGGGAATGATGCCAATCTTATGACTATCGCAGAACACCAGTTCGGAGCAGCGAAGGATTATAATAATGTTGTATTTGTTGCCCTTCGCACCGGAATCGGCGGGGGGATTATTATAGGAGGCAAATTGTACAGAGGAGTGAACAATGCGGGTGGAGAGATCGGGCAAATGATTATTAATTATGACAAGGGCATAAGTGATACCGGCATTAAGGGATCTTTTGAATATTTTGCTTCGGCAGCAGCAGTAGTCAGAAGGTACAGCGAACTATCCAAAAAGGGGGACAGGAAAGCTGCCTCTGTTAGCTGCAGGGAGATCTTTGAACTGAGTTATTCAAATGATCCGGTGGCTGTCAGGGTGATAAGTGAAAATGCTGAAATGATAGGTGTAGGGCTGGCCAACCTTATCACAATTTTTGCGCCTGAAATAATTGTTCTGGGAGGGGGAATGGCAGACGCTGATAATAATTATCTGGAAATGATAAGAAAAAGCGCGTTTGCCAATTCACTTGAAAATTGCCGTGCAGAGGTGAAAATTGAAAGAGCCCATCTGGGATCAAATGCTGCAATTCTTGGAGCTGCCTATTATAGCCTTTCAAGGCTGGCAGGGAAGCCGTTATAAAAAATCAATATGAAAAAATGAGAAAACTATTTACTACTTTGATCGTCATTTGTGCTATACTTTTAATTACTGCTTTCAAAACAGTTTTAAGGGAAACTCAGGTTGTGAAACCTGAAGAGCTTAAGGGCTGGATCAATTACCTGGCTTCTGATGCCATGAGAGGACGTGCAAACGGGTCTCCTGAGATGGCTCAGGCTGCTGGCTGGCTCTCTGAGAGATACAAGGAGTTTGGACTCAAACCCCTCATTACCAATGGGTTTATTCAGGATTATACCTATACCGGAAGGCAGCGGACAATAAACGAAAGAAATGTCATTGGTATTTTGGAGGGAAGTGACCCTGTTCTTAAGGACCAGTATATAATCCTTACTTCGCATTTCGATCACGTAGGGGTAAGAAAAGGAAATGATGCTGATTCGATATATAATGGAGCCGATGATAATGCCGCAGGAACCTGTACAATCCTTGGTATTGCGAAAACAATAAAGGAATCGGGACTAAAACCTGGCCGGTCAATTATATTTGCCGCATTCAGCGGTGAAGAGAACGGTATGCGTGGTTCACGGTATTTTGTTGCCAATTCACCGGTTCCCCTTGAAAAGATCTATGCAAATGTCAATTTTGAGATGACAGGACACTCTGAATATCTTGGAAAGAACAACTATTATATGACAGGCTGCAAGATATCAGAACTGGATGATTTAATAGGTGAATTTAACCGGTCCTCCGGATGGACGCTGGTCGATACAATTGCAATGGCTGAAAATCTCTTCAATTCATCTGACAATATCTCCTTTTCACGCGCTAAAACAGCAGAGGGTATTAACTCGGGAATTCCGAGCGGAACATTTGCCACAACTGCACTTGCAAAATATATCCATAGCCCTTACGATGAAGGGAAACTGTTCGATTATGAGAATATGGCAGGACTTGTTGAATATTTCAGTGATCTGACAGTCTGGTTGTCGCATAGTAATAAAGAAATTAATTTCACAAGCCCTAAATTTATAAAGCTGAAATAATCTGCTCAATTAAATGCTGATTCAACATTTAATAATTAAAATAATCTGACCCTGGTTTCAATATGTTTAAAATCCTCGATGAACCTGTAAGTCCTGAATCAGGCACTCGAAGCAGCCATACATATATTCTGGCAACAGCATTTCTTTCTTTGCTGGCTATTGTAGGTTTTGCCCTTTACGGCCTTCCCTTTTTCTATGATTTCTATATGAAGGAATTCGGTTGGTCACGAACCCTTGTTACATCAGGGAATGCACTTGGTAAACTGCTTGTAGCACCGCTTTTCGGTTTTATTGCCGGATGGCTCATTGACCGGTATGGTCCGCGACGCATGCTTATGGCCGGTGCTCTGATGACCGGCTCAGCAATGATAGCATTAAGTCTCATGAAGTCGCTGGGATTATTCTATGTTGCATATGTTTTCATTGCTCTTGGATATGTTTTCGGCGGACCGCTTCCTTGCCAGGTACTTATCTCACGATGGTTCACAAAGAACAGGGGAAAGGCAATGGGTATTGCTTACCTTGGCATTGGTACCGGCGGGGCCCTGGTACCTCTTATTGCAGCAACTCTTGAAAGTCACGTTGGTTGGCGTCTCGCTCTTCTTACGCTGGGGTTTCTTGTGATTTTGATAGCAGTTCCTCTCTCCTTTTTTCTGAAGGATCCTCATATAAGACACGAAAGCAAGGATACTGAGACAGCTTCAGTGAAGATCGCCGACATTTTGAAGAACAGAAACTTTTATCTTCTTGCGTTTGGAAGCATGTGCTCAATTGGGGCAGTGGGAGGTATAAACCAGCATCTCAAACTTTATCTTCGCGACCTTAACTATTCTCAGATCGAGGCGGCTAAGATAATGTCCCTGGTGTTGTTTATGAGTCTCGCAGGAAGATTGCTTATGGGTTTTCTTGCCGATCTTATGAAAAGGAAGCATGTGATGATATTGATTTATCTTATCGTAGCATTTTCAATTCCATTGCTCCTTATGCCCGATTTTCCCGGAAGGATTTATCTTTTTGCTGTAATATTCGGGATAGGGCTTGGCGGAGACTATATGATAATCCCACTAATGGCAGGAGATCTCTTTGGTGTGAAAATACTCGGCAGGGTAATGGGAATTGTTCTTGTTGCCGATGGACTTGCTGAATCGCTTACTCCGATGCTTGTAGGTGCACTTTATAATAATGCAGAAAAGAGTTATCTTCTGGGTTTTACCGTTGTTATTTGTATGGCATTGGCTGGCGCAATTATTGTATCTTTTTTACCCAGGACTTCTGTGCCCCGGAACTCTGCCTGATAAATGTGCTATACCCTGAAAAGATAGGAGATCTTCACGAAAAAACCTCTCTTCATTTCCATCATGTTTTCACTGGAGATGTAATCCGATCCGTCCCACTCCTTTCGTTCATAGAGTGATCCATATCCGGCGTGAAAAACTGTTCCGGGTATATATGTAAAAGATGCAAGAAAATCTGTGACAAGCGATTTTTTATAGTCATTATATTCCAGAATTCCCCTGAAGAATAAATATTTATTGAGTTGCCAGGTTAATCTTCCCCTGGCTATCAGATAATCATAAACCTTGCTGTTATCTGATTCTTTGAAGAGGGTCTGGTAAGTAAGAGTTGCCTCTGAATGCAGGTTTTCAGTCGGAAGATAACGAATGTTGGCAAGCAAAGTAGTTCCAAATCCCTGTTCAAGAGTTGAATATATAGGGGTATTTCTGTTTCGGTAAGTGAACGACAAATTGAGTTTTGTCCCCAATCGTCCTGTAAAGCCGAGTTGGTAACCTGAAGTTTTGAATTTGTTGTTGATATAAATTTCTGTCGAATAATTTAATCTTAAATTAACTCTGAATGTACCTCCAAGCAGAGAGGCCATGCTTAATGCATTGTTTGTTTCCCATTTATCATAAATAATATCATGCGATTGTAACGAATAAATACCGAAGTCAATCCGTCGGAAAACTTTTGAATCGGGGTAGATTCTGGGTACAATTCCACCTGAAAAAGTTGTTAATCCTGTCCTGTTTACGAACCCGGTTTGTGTGATAAAATACTCGCTCACATTTCCTGTGGCGAAGCTGTAATCGAAGTTCCTTGTTTCGGAATGGAGATATAGGTTATAAGTATTCCCTGGTTCGCTTTCGATGCCAGAGCTTGTATCATTAGTAAACGAGAGTAATCCGTTGAACTCAAACAAAGTTGACTTATTCAGTCTTAACTGGCCATCAACTCCGGCAACATAATTCGAACTAATATTTTTATCAACAGCTGTTCCCAGCAGGCCAACATAGCTGTCATCTTTAAGGCTTCTCTTGTACCTTACGACAGGGAAATCAGCATATTTGCCATAAACCGAATCCGATTCGAGTAATCCGGTCAGCTGCATACATTAATGATATAGTGTTCCGGGGGCCAATTTTTCCGGAAAGTTTAGTGCCAAAAACAGGGTCTGTAATGTTTCGGGTATGAACTGCTGAGATTACCGGATTATCTTCTGTAAGAGCTGCCAATTGAAAATTCTCATTTCCCTCCTGAAAAAATGGTCTTTTTTCAGGGTAAAATAACTGGTATCTGAGGTTGGCATCTACCTGTCCGGCATCGGCCTCAACCTGGCTGAAGTCCGGATTTATAGTTGCATCGAGTATCAACTGTGATGTTATACCGTATTTCAGAGTTATCCCTGCATCGGGCTTATTCTCTGTTTCGGTCATTTTTCCCATATCCTGGACTCCTTTGTAGGAATATGTCAAAGCCGGAATAGCTTCAAACAGTGTATAGTGTTTAACTCCCACATACTTTATAGGCTGCATCTGAGTCAGAAATGCCATGCCCTGGTCAGGATCAAGAGGGGGGAAGGTACCCTGTGTAGATAACCTGCTGATATGACGTTCAAAAGTCGCTGCCATCATCACAGGTTCTCTGTTTGAGAATCTGATGCTCTTCAGGGGAAGCCTCATTTCAACGGTATAGCCTTTATCATCAATTTTCCCCGCGCTGTAAAAAACGAGGTCCATCCCAAGATCCTCTTTCCCGGCGGCATATCTGGTATCCATCTGGATGCCATTTGCATTTGCATAAATGCAATAAAGAGTCTGATGATCATTATAGGAGTCAAGATTTACACATACCCAGTCGTCCTGCCTGATTTTGTCCCTTGCATCAACAGATACCTTGATTTTGTCAGGTTCATCGTCGAAGCATCTGAAGGCAAAGTAGAGGTTTTCCTCATCATAAGACAACCAGACTATTGTATTGAAAGGCATCTCCTTTCCATAGTCGGGAGTGAATGTCCTGAATCCTGAAATTCCGGTACTGCTATTCCAAATGACTTCATCAAGTATGCCGTCTATTACAGGCGCAGAATCTGTTTTAACAGGATTAACAGAGGACCCGCTTTGTGCACAGAGTAATCTTATGTTTAGAAGTAGAATAACAGCTGTGCAGAGAACTTTTCTTTGCATTTATTTCTGATACTCAAGAGCTATTCTTGTAACATTTGGAGTTATAAGACCCCTGTCGCCAAGAGCGATCCATTTCCTCGTCTCAAAACGCGAAACAATGCGATCAATGGTCTCTTCTTTAATTCCATAATCACTCAATCTGGTCTTTATTCCAAGTGATTCAAAGAAACTGACTGTCTTTTCTATTGCAGAATTGATCCTCTCTTCATCCGTGCCCTCAGTGATATTCCATACTCTTTTTCCATACTGCAGCAGTTTTTCTCTCTTCTCTACCCTCAGGGCTTTCCATAATCCTGGTAAGACAATCGCAAGGGTTCTTGCATGGTCTATCCCGTGAAGGGCTGTAAGTTCATGTCCGATCGAATGAACAGACCAGTCTCCCGGTACTCCGCACTGGATAAGGCCGTTGAGGGCCATTGTGGCACTCCACATAAGGTTTGACATTGCATCATAATCTGCTGGATTTTCATAAACCTTTGGTCCTTCTTCTATAAGCGTAATCAGAATCGCCTCGGCAAAGCGGTCCTGTATAGGTGCATTTACCGGATAGGTCAGGTACTGTTCTATTACATGTACAAAAGCATCAACTACTCCGTTTGCGACCTGCTCCCTTGGCAGTGTGCCTGCAGCATCTGGCAGAAGAACAGAAAAGAGGGGATATGTGAGTGGTGATGCAAAAGCCATCTTCTCAGTTGTCGATTTGCGGCTGATAACTGAATTCTTGTTCATCTCTGTCCCCGTAGCAGGAAGAGTAAGAACTGCTCCAATTGGCAAGGCCGATTTTACAATCGCATTGCCTTCCAGGATCTTCCATGGGTCACCGTCATTGAAAAGAGCTGCCGCAGCAATAAACTTCGCAGCATCAATAACTGATCCTCCTCCGACAGCAAGGATAAAATCAAGGTTCTTCTCCCTGATAATTTCAACAGCCTTCATCGACGTCTCATACAATGGATTTGGTTCAATTCCTCCGAATTCTGTGACATTGAATTCAGTTAAAGCCTTTTTTACCCTGTCGTAAACACCATTCCTGTGAATGCTGCCTCCGCCATAGAGCAGGAGAACATTACTTCCCGAAGGTATAAGTGAACTGATCCTTGAAACCTGTTCTTTTCCAAAGAAAATTTTTACCGGATTGTGAAATTCGAAATCTTTCATGACAGGTGATTTATATAATTATTGGCAAAATTAATATTTAATATTATTTATAAGTCCATTAGAATGCTTATGTGGCAATTATGTAACATTTTGTAAAATTTGTGTAATACGTATGTGTGTTTTTGCAAATAATTTTATCTCACAATTACCGGTGTAACTTGAGCTTGTAACTGCTATACAAAAAAATATGGTTGGAATAATGTATTGCATTGAAGTAAATCTGTTAGTGGATGCTTGGAGTCTGTTGGTCAAATCTTTTGACGGTTATTAAATACAATGCTTATTTTTGGATAGGCATTTAACTGAGTTAAATAAATCAGACACAGAGTAAAATGTACCTGGCAATAATACTTTGTCAGATTATGGTTGATGTGAAGTGAATGTTTTGAGTGTAAAATTGTTGTAAAAAATATATCATTATGAAAAGGACATTAGTTTCCCTTGTTTTAATCAATCTTTCAATTGTTCTATTCGGACAGGATCTTAGATTGAACGGGGCGGTCACATGGGTTGATGCAACCCACATTAAAGTTGTATATGACTGGTCGAGTGATGCTCAGTTACTTGATTGGGAGAATCTGACACAGGGAACAACATTGGTCAGAGGAAACGGCACAGTAACTGTAACTGGCGGATCTGAATTGGTCCGGGCAATGCAGTGGAAACTTGGAATTAAATGTACAAGGCTTCTTGTTGAAAATGTAAAAGCAGGACCAAATGTACATGTTAATCTATATACCAATAATATAGGCGGTTATGATGGAACATCCTGGAATCCGTCGGTTAATATTGGTGTAGTCTTACGCGGATTTGGAAGTGTCTGGCAGGTAAATGGATCAATGACCGACTTGCCAGGATATCTGGTAAAGGCAAATAGTCCTGAAACCTATGATCTGAATATATCAAATACAGGAATGACATTCAAGTCATCGGTTGATAATTTAGTGCATACATACACAGGTGCCCTGACACCTGAAGTAGATAGATTTATCGCCTTGGGAGCCTATAAGGATAACACAGAATTTGGAAAAGTTACTATAGAGGGAGAGGTGGTTTTTCCATGGCAATATGTGACAATACCATCAGATGTAATAAATATTCAAAGCAATGGTTCTTCGTTTGCCCCTGTAATAGAAGTTGTTGGTAATCCTGTTATTGAGTGGACTTTTAATGACGGGACTACAAGCTCATCAGCAACCCCTTCAAAGGTTTATGGAAGTTCAGCCTCCAGACATAATTATCTAAAGGTTACGCCTTGGTCTGCTTTGGTAGGAATCAATGTGGGCTATGATGCGGGTGACGGAGGATATGGTCCTTTTGCTTTAATACCAGCTCAAAATGTGCTTGGATTTCAGAATCTGACTCTGGCAAAAAGCAGCTTGCAGTATTTATGTGCAAGTAATAATAATCTTATCACGGAATTGGACCTTAAGGATTTTTCAGGATTGAAGTTTGTTGAATTATTTAATTGTAAAAATCTCCTAAATCTGACTCTCGGTACGCATCCTGTACTTGAAAGACTTTGTGTGGAAGACTGCAGACTGGTTTCTCTTGATGTGTCAGGATGTCCTGCCCTTGGTACACTGACAGCAGCAATAAATAACTATACAACCATTAACTGGGGTTCTGTCGGCCAGGAGATCTGGCATCTGTGTATAAGAGATAATCCCCAGTTAGCTGGAAATATACCTTCCTTAACTCAGTTCCCCAAGTTGAGGGAATTACTGACCTGGAACGATAATCAGACTGGAGCATTTGTATGTCACAGTTCGGTAATTCAGATTATTAATTCAGCAGGTAATTCTTATACGAGTGCAGATGTAAGTGGCACATCCAGTCTGACCACTTTGGATTTGTCTGGCAGTAAGCTAACCACTCTGACACTTGGTTCCGCAGCAATGTTGACCAATGTCCTACTTAAGGATTGCGGACTGTCTCAGTTGCAGGTAGATAATATCTTAAACACTCTTGATCTTGCGGGCAAGTCCAATGGGTCACTGGACTTAACTGGGAATCTGGCTCCATCATCAGGAGGATTAGTTCATTATAATAACTTGATTGGAAAGGGCTGGACAGTAAAGGTAGAATCTGTATCGACTGAGATATCACGAGACATGGAGAAAACTGCAGCACTGAAAACTATCGTCAACAGCACTGAGATTAAGGTATTGCTGGAGGATGATTATTTTTCTTACAAAGCAAGCTTGTTTAGCATGAATGGTGCATTGATTGCAAGCAAACTTGTGGAGAGCGATATCCTGGTTTTTGATGCTTCATCACTTCATTCCGGAATGTACATTGTTGTGTTGTCAAAAGGAGAGAATAGACGGGTGGTCAAAGTTATAAAGCCATAAATGCATAAATAGATAAATACGTTTAACAAGGCAACGGTTATTTAGCTTTTAAGGGCGAAAATTATGTCTTTTCGCCCTTAATTATTATAAATGGAATGATTGAGTATATGCTGTCTCTGAGAGCGAGATTTCAGGACCGAATAAGGTTGGACGTTTTATTCATAGTTTAATGAAATTATTCATATCTTTAACAAAAGGAAAATAGTGAAGGAGTTAGTATTTCTGTTAAGCATTTTTTTTACTTTAGGCGTAAATGCTCAAACATTTCTTATCAGCTTTGCCGGGTCTGGTGCATCGGCTACCGTAAATAGTGTCAGGGTTGAAAATTTAACTAAAGGAGCTACTCTTACATTAAGCGGAAATGATATTTTGCGTCTGACGGGAACTACAGGAGTTATTTCGGGTGAGAACAAGCCAGGGTCTGAGTTAACTATTTTTCCGAACCCTATGACTGAATTTACTGTTCTGAAAATCAATCCTCCAGCTGCGGCAGTTCAAGTCTGTCAATATATGATATGTCTGGTAAAGTCGTAACCCAGATCAATCGATATCTGGAAAAAAATCCTTATGAATTCCGTCTTTCAGGGCTGAAAAGAGGGTTTTATCTGGTCAGCATCGTGGGGAATGCTTATCAATCTGCAGGCAAGTTGTTATGCAATGGAAACGTCGAAGGTAAAGTTGCAATTGAGTTAATCAGCAGTAATCAGACAAGTGTTAATAAAGCTGAAAAAAGTGAGGCGAAAGGTGACCAGGCTACTTTTGATATGTCATATTCGAGTGGAGACAGGTTGGAGTTTATCGGGATATCTATCGGGATATCTGGTATATACAGTACTATAATAATTGACAGTCCTGCATCTGACAAAACAATAGCATTCAATTTCATTGCTTGCACAGATGGAGATAATAACAATTATCCTGTAGTAAAAATAAACAATCAGATCTGGATGGCTGAGAACCTGAAATCACTTAAGTACGGCAATGGCAATTTAATAGGAACAACTGTTCCGGCAACTTTGGATATCAGTGCCGAAAGTACACCCAAATATCAATGGGCATATGACGGAAATGAAGGTAATGTATCAACCTATGGACGATTATATACATGGTATGCAATAACAGACAGTCGTAATGTATGTCCTGCAGGCTGGCACGTAGCTACTAATGATGATTTAACGTTTTTAACAGAATATCTTGAGAACAATGGCTTTGGATATCAGGGCAGTGGAAACGATATTGGCAAAGCAATGGCGTCTGTCTCGGGATGGAATATAGATCCAACTTCAGGCAATGTTGGAAATGACCAGATGACAAACAACAGCAGTGGTTTTTCAGTGATGCCAAGTGGTTATCGTAGTTATGCTGGAACATTTTTGAGCATGGGGAGCGGAGGTTTCTGGTGGACCAATACAGAGGCTTCGGAAATAAATGCCTATGCCAGGGCATTACGCAGCTATATTGACGGGGTATACTATTACTACAACACAAAGAAAAATGGATACTCTGTTCGTTGCCTGAAAGATTAATCCCATAACTTAAGGTTTTCTTTATTTGAAGAAAAAACGCAACCTGCATTTAATTAGCAAATTGCGTTCTCGTATTTGTGAACCTGGAGGGACTCGAACCCCCAACCTTCTGGTCCGTAGCCAGATGCTCTATCCAATTAAGCTACAGGTCCTAATATTCAACTTCTGGTCCGTAGCCATCCCGATGTATCGGGACAATTAAGCTACAGGTCTAAATCAATTGAGCGCAAATATAACAAAAAAAATAAAAAGTGCCTAAAGTGAACTAGAGTTTGGAGTGCCTAAAGTTAAAAAGAGGAATTTTCCGACAATTATTCTTTAACTCTAGGCACTCTAGGCACTCTAGGCACTCCAAACTTATTTTTATATCAATCCCTGACATAATATTTAGATATATTTGTTTGACAAAACAATCTTATGGTCCATTACGTTACTTATAAGTGATTATTTTTTATTTTAAGTATGAAAAAAACGATTTCTTTATCTCTGAAAATTCTTGCCGGCATTATTCTGGCAACGATACTTTTGCTGATTTCTGTTCCCCTTCTCTTTAAAGATAAAATTCGTGTTAAAGTTGAAAAGACAATTAATGAATCAGTAAATGCCAACGTTAAGTTTGTCGATTATAAACTTGGATTCTTTAAAAACTTTCCGAACCTTTCTTTTTCTCTTAATAGCCTGTCGGTAGTTGGAATTGATAAATTCCAAAACGACACCCTTGCAAGTATCGGAACTTTCAGCCTGGTCTTCGATCTTTCTAGCTTGTTTAAGAAGTCAGGTTATGAAGTTAAATCAATCCTTGCTGACAGGGCAGTTTTAAATGCCATCGTTCTGAGAGACGGTACTGTTAACTGGGATATAATGAAAGATACCGCTGACTCTGCAACAACAGCTGCAGAAACAGAATCTTCAGCGATGAAAATACTCCTCAAAAAGGTTGTTTTCCGGAATGGCAGGATATCATATACTGATGATGAGTCCGCAATCAAAGCTGTTCTAAATAAGGTTGATTTCACTATGAAAGGTGATTTGACAGAAAATGAAACGGATCTTCAGATAGCTTTTAAGGCTGGCGAATTCACATACCTTATGGATGGCTTCAAATACCTTAACAATGCGGTTCTTGATTCTGAGATTGATATGCTGGCAAATCTCGATTCCTGGAAATTTACACTCAGGGAGAACTATATTACAGTAAATGACCTCAAACTTTATTTTTCAGGCATTGTGATAATGCCGGAAGAGGATATTGAGACAGATATTCAGTTCAGGACTGACAACACAAGTTTCAAGACTCTTCTGTCGCTTATTCCTGCAGTATATATGAACGACTACAAGGATCTCAGCGCCAGCGGCGAATTCAACTTTTCGGGTTCAGCCAAAGGTGTTTACAGCGATGCAGACAGTACTCTTCCCGATATAACTCTTGCTCTGAGCGTCCGGAACGGAGTGATTAGTTATCCTTCACTTCCCGAACAGATCAGAAACATAAACATAAAATCCGATCTGTTTATTGCCGGGAAAGACATGGATAAGACAACTGTCGTTGTTGATCCTTTTCATATGGAACTGGCAGGGAGCCCTTTTGATATGACTTTTAGTCTTAAAACGCCTGTTAGCGACCCTGATTTCAAAGGTTCGATGGTTGGCACGATCGACCTTTCCGCCCTTTCAAAAGCAATTCCAATGGATAGTATCGCCTTATCGGGAATAATCGATATGTCGTTGAATATGGAGGGTAGAATGACAATGATAGAGAATGAGCAGTACGATAAAGTGAGGGCATCGGGTAAAATGGGAATCAAGAACATGGTGGTGGCGATGGCCGGCTACCCGGAGATCAGTATAATTGAGTCTGCTTTCGACTTCACACCAGCATACGCAACTATGACAAATACCAGCCTGAAGGTTGGCGCCAATAGTGATTTTAATCTGAACGGCAGAATTGAAAACTATATACCATATATGTTCAGCGACAAGGTATTAAAGGGTAATTTGTCTCTGAAATCACGTTTGATAGACGCATCAGAGCTGATGTCAGAAATGACAACTGACTCAACAGAGTTACAGGACACAACTGCACTTGCTGTAGTTCAGGTGCCGCGGAAAATTGATTTTGATTTCATTGCAGTAGTCGATGAATTCAGGTATGAGGCGATAAGCGCGCGTGATCTGAAAGGCAATATAAAAATCCTTGACGGCATTATGACTATCAGAGACGCAAATATGAATATGCTTGGAGGAACAGTTTCGATGAATGCAGACTACGACACAAGAGACACATTGAAGCCTTTTACGAAAGCTTCGCTCGATATTAAGAATATGGGTATCAAGGAGGCATTCAATACCTTCAACACTGTCAAAAAACTTGCTCCTGCAGCAAAGGGAATTGATGGTAAAATAAACGTGATACTTAATTATGAAAGCCTCCTTGGTGAAGATATGATGCCTGTTCCGAACACAATTACAGGAACCGGAAAATTAAATTCAGAACAGGTCACTCTTGTTGAGTCGCAGACTTTTAATCTGGTTAAACAAACTCTGAAGCTAGGGGAGAACTATACAAATACCTTTAAGGATGTGAACGTAAGTTTCAGGATAGATAAGGGAAGGATAATTGTCAACCCGTTCGATGTCAGGACAGGCAACCTTAAGATGAACATAAGCGGCGATCACGGGATAGACCAGACATTGAACTATTTTGTAAAAACTGAGATCCCCAGGTCAGATCTTGGAAGTTCTGTAAATTCATTTATTGACAACCTGTCTTCACAGGCTTCAGCATTAGGCATAGCCTTCAAACCAAGCGAAGTTTTAAAGTTGAATCTGAAGGTTACCGGGACATTTTCAAAACCTTCAATTGTGCCGGTATTTGGGAATTCATCTGGCGGGCTGAATGAAATTAAAGCAGAGACTGTTAACCAGGTTCTGCAGCAGACACTTGATAAAACTGTTGAATCAGGAAAAGAAAAGGCGAGGATTGAAGCTGAAAAACAGGCAGCACAGCTTGTCAGGGAAGCAGAAGAAAAGGGCCAGCTTATGAGGGATGAAGCTGCAAAGACTGCTGAAACAATCAGAAAAGAGGCAGACGTTCAGGCTAAGAAGCTCATCGAAAATGCATGCAACAAGAAGTTCACTTGAAAAAGCTGGGTGCACAGAAAGGTGCTGATGCCCTGAAAAAGGAAGCTGATAAAAGGGCAAATCAATTGATAAATGAGGCAGATATCCAGGCCAAGAAAGCTTGTCGAAGAAGCCAGATTACGGGGTGATGAACTGGTAAAAAAGATTTGACAGTTCTTGAGCTTATAAGCAAAAAAGGCTGTCCCGGATTTCAGGACAGCCTTTTATATAATTCTGCAGAAATAGCTAGAATTTCTTCTCGCGTATGCGTGCTTTCTTGCCGGTAAGGTCACGAAGATAGAAGATTCTTGCCCTGCGCACTTTACCATACTTGTTAACCTCAATCTTATCGATGAAAGGTGAGGCAATAGGAAAGATTCTCTCTACTCCGATGTTCCCAGACATTTTTCTTACTGTAAAGGTTTCAGTATGAAGCTGACCGCTGCGTTGTATCACAACACCGCGATACTGCTGAATCCTCTCCTTATTACCCTCTTTAATCTTATAGTGTACGGTAACAGTATCTCCGGCTCCGAACTTCGGAAATTCGTTTTTTACCGCAAATTCCTTCTCAACAACATCCATTAAATTCATCTCGCAAAGTATTTTATGATCTCTATCTTGTTTCAAAAATCCGGTCGCAAATTTACAAAATAAATTTTAATAATTTGAATAGTAACGAAAAAAGATTTAACAATTATTTAATTGTTTCAGGTTCCAGGTTCCAGGTTCAAGGTTCTTTAACCTGTGATCTTTGACCTGTAAACTTTGACCTGAACTTTACACCATTACTTTCTCCTTGAACTTATCCCCTGTCATCTTTACAACCATCCTGTTCCATTCCTCACCATATCCCGGCTGAGTCATCTTAGGTACAACATATTTATATCCCTGAGGAACAGGTTGTTTCTCCTTGACATTTCCATCAACATATTTCACAAACAGGAAATTATACAACTCCTTCCACTGTTTTACAGTACTATTTCCGGCCTTAACTGAATAGTCGGTAAGAAAACTGACAGCTTTGGCAGGACTTTTCTTATATAGATCCGATGCGGTTTTATCAATGTTGATAACTTCTTTCATATACCCGTCTTCAAGTTCCGATTGCTTCTTCTGCAGATCGCCGATAAGCAGGCTGGTGCGTGTATAGGCAAAGTTAGTCACCTGATTGAACACCCAGAATCCTGATGTTTCGCTGTATGTCATCATATCACCGTTCCCGACGGCATACGACTCAGGTACAGCTGTTATTCCACAGTAGATAGGGGAGTAGACAGTATAATAGGTATCATCAACTCCGAACCAGAAGATACCTCCGACTGGATCAGGAAGCCAGGCACGGCTCTGGGCAACAAATGAAAATCCGGTCTGCTGTGTAGCAATTGCTCTTTCGTGTATATAACTGACACCGTCAACTTTATACTGCATCGGTCTCCACCTTACAGTGCTCCCGTATGGTCCTGCCCCGATATCTTTTGTCATATCCATGGGTGTTCCCTGGTAATAGTTTCTCATCATACCCATTACTTCCTTAGGGCCAAGCTTGTTGTCGGGTTTGATCCATAAAGGCATCCTGTTTGTGAGGTTTTCGCCCATCGCATAGTCGAGGTATTTTCCCATCTGGTTGTTAACCATATTGAATCCCGACCAAACCCTGGCCTCGCAGAAACGGGCACCGCTGAAATCGAGAGGAGCATAAACATCGCTGAAGCTGAACTCCGCATCCTGTTCCCTTGAACCAGCCAAAACTACGGGCAACATCCACTACATCATATGAATAAACTGTTTCAACCTCAGGATTATTTATTTTGTCCAAGCTGTTTTGATGTGATCGATTTAACACCGTCGGCAACAGGAAAAGTGGTTATCCTCGGGTGATTTGCATGTCCTGAAATATAACCATCGGGGATCCTCCGGGCTACCCATACCGCACCTTTTTTTCCGGGTCCTTTTCCGATAAGCTCGAGAATCCATGCTTCATTCGCGTCACCTATTGAAAATGACTCACCTGAACTTGCGTAACCATACTCGGAAACAAGCTGGGAAAAGGTTGCAATAGCTTCCCGTGCATTTTTAGCCCTCTGCAGTGTAATATAAATAAGACTGCCATAATCGACTATACCTGTGGAATCAGCCAGCTCAGGTCTCCCTCCAAATGTGGTTTCTCCTATTGAAAGCTGGTGCTGGTTCATATTCCCCACCACTGAGTAGGTCTGCGATTTCTGAGGTATCTTGCCAAGAAATTTGCCTGTGTCCCATTCATATACATCAAGCATTGCGCCAGCCGGCCATTTTTTAGCCGGCCAGAAGTACAATTCTCCATAAAGCACGTGGGAGTCTGCCGAGTAGGTAATCATTACTGAACCGTCTTTGGAAGCTCCTTTGGAAATAATAAAATTTGTGCAGCCATTTACAGTCTGCTCAGGTAATATTCCTGAGAGTAATACTGCAAGCAATAGTGCAGAGATTTTTTTCATAGTTTATATTACAGTTATGGAATTATTAAAACTTATTTACTGTTTATAAGTAAGATAAAATATAAGGAAGTGCCAAAGATATCATGATTCCTTTAAACTCCAAAATGACAGTTTGTAATTGGGATGAAAAGTATCAAAGCCCTTCTAAGATCGCGATGATTTTGCTGATTGTATCTTCATCAGCCACTTTGCGGGAGAACTCGGCAACTTCAGGAATGCCGCCCATAGAAATACCATGTCGCCTGAAGATCATATCGCTTTCAATAACCTTTCTTCCTGTCAGGTGATACTCTCTTGCCTTTGTCGCAGAGGCTATAAAAGCAATATTTGAAATGTTTATTCCGCCTCCGGGCATTATTATTATTCTCTCACCTGCCAGGGTCACAAGTTTTGCAATAAATTCTGCTCCATCCATTGCGCTGTTTTTTTGCCCGGATGTAAGCAATCTCTCTGCCCCGGTTGAGATTACATCTTCAAGTCCCTGAATCGGATCGGAGCACATATCGAAAGCTCTGTGAAAGGTAACATTCATCGGACGGGCAAATTCAATAAGATGTGCAGTCCTCTCAACATCTATTGCCCCTCCCGACCTTAGTATGCCGATTACTATTCCGTCGGCACCGCATTCCCCGCAAATGTCAATATCCCTTCTCATAATATCGTACTCCACGTCAGAATAAAGGAAGTCTCCTCCACGAGGGCGTATAATTACATTCAGACCTATACTGAGATTGTTCCTTGCGGCGACAATTGTTCCGCAGCCGGGAGTTGTTCCTCCTTCAATTAAGTTAGCGCAGAGTTCTACGCGGCTGGCACCTGCGCTCTGTGCAATTAAAGCCGAATCAACTGAATCGACGCAAATCTCAAGTTCATATTTCATATTTGTTCGATCGGCAAATTTTCATTCATTATTATAAAAGTACTATTTTTTACGTATAATTGCAATCTAATATAATCTGTTAATTATGAAACCAACTCTTTTAGTTCTGGCAGCCGGAATGGGCACTCGCTACGGCGGAAATAAACAACTTGACGAAGTAGGTCCTTCAGGCGAAACAATTATTGATTATTCGATTTACGACGCCATAAGGGCAGGATTCGGGAAGATTGTTTTTGTGATCCGCAGAGATATCGAGGAACAGGTTAAGGAGAGATTTGTAAAACGGCTAAAAGGTAAAATTGAAGTCGATTATGTCTTTCAGGAGATTACAAATCTGCCTGAAGGTGTAAATGTTTCTCCGGAGCGGCAGAAACCATGGGGAACCAGCCATGCAATCCTTGTCACTTCCGAGAAGATAAAGGAGCCGTTTGGAGTCATCAACGCGGATGATTATTACGGAGTTGAGTCTTTCAGGATCCTGCGTGATTTTCTTGTTAATGATAAGGACCCGAATTGCTATTGCATTGTCGGTTATAAAATGGGAAACACTCTTTCAGAACATGGGCATGTAAACAGAGGTGTTTGCGGAGTAGGTCCTGATGGTCTCTTGAAAAATATTGTTGAAACAAGGCAGATAGAGAAGACTCCGAGTGGAGCAACAGCCCCGGGGACAGATGGTTCCATTCTTCAGTTTACGGGCAACGAGGTTGTTTCTATGAACCTGTGGGGCTTCAAGCCATCGTGCTATGATTTCCTGGGTGCTGAGTTTCTTGCTTTCATAAATAAAAGCGGTATGGATCTTAAATCGGAACTTGATATTCCTACTTCAATTGACAAATTCGTCAAAAACGGAGAGATTACTATAAAGATACTCATGAGTAATGAAAGATGGTTCGGAGTCACCTATCGCGAGGACAAACCCTTTGTGGTTGAGAGCATCAATAAAATGATAGCTGCCGGCACTTATCCCTCAAAGATTTATCAGTAAGTTTTTGTCTTTCACCAGGTGAAGGAGCATTTATAAGTGGCTGAATTATCTTTGCTGTCAGTCACTCTCAGGGAAAGGGAATGTTTGTTCCCTTTTTCTATTCTTTTCTCATCAAACTCATACTTCAGCACGTTGTTCTTTTGATCATATTCAAAAAGTGCCCACTTTCCGTCAATCACAGGCTCATATGACCTTATACCTGAGTAATTGTCAGTAATTTTGATTTTTATGCTCTTTTTATTGCTGAGTACTGTACCTGATGAAAAGTCTACTGGTGATATTTCAGGAGCTATTGTATCAATGTCAATGAAGTAATCGCCAAGCGATGTTACATCAGCAGTCAGAAACCCGTCTTCCCACGAACTGTTGACAGGCACCCTTTTTCTGTTCTCTCCTGAAAACGCTATGAACATTTTTGACTCTTTTCCTGAAGGGATCGTTTCAGGTCTGATTGATAAACGGGATGCTTTATGCAATGGAGTGTACCTGTTATGAACATGATGCATGTCAGATAACATTCCTGCAGTTCCTGGAGTCCGCGAATAATCGAAAAACAAAGTATCATATAAGGCTCCGGAAGGTATTGATAAGGATATATCGTCCGATACGAATTTGTTGCTTCTGCTATATGGCATTACTTTCAGGTCTTTTAAATCCTCACTGGCATTACTGCCGGGAGAGGGTGGTACAGCCTTGACTTTGAATGACAATACAGACTTGTTTTTATGGATGTCAGTCACAGTTAGTGTCACATGGTGTAACCTTTGGTCTTTGAAATTATACAAGCCTCTGTTAATGACTTCTTTGTAGGCGCTAAGTCTGTCGTTGGGAAGTTTGAACGCTCTTTCGATAAAATAGTTCTCTTTCTGGTATGTTTCATAATCAATATGGCTGTTTACATAGCGAGACTCGGTGAAAGAGAATGAATCCATTGAGTACCTGAATAGTCTGACACTGTCAATCTCCAGCTCAATGGAGTATACAGCACATTTATTGTAACTGTCATTAAGAAGATCAAATGATTTGATACCGAAACCTGCAATTCCGCTGATCCTTATCTCATTATCAGCAGGTATATAATAATTCCCGTGTCCGCCGGCAACATTTATCTTTTTTACCTTTCTCTGGTTATTGATCTCACTATGACTGTTTATTGGAAAGATCACAAGTTTTTCAATAACAGGTTCAATATTATCGCCGGTGCCAAACTCAAAATGCAAAGGATTTACTGGCATTTCGCTATCTGATCTCCTGATTTCATAATGAAGGTGCGGACCTCCTGAGCTGCCCGAATTGCCTGAGTATGCTATAAGGCTGCCCTGACTGAAAGAGAATTTATCCTTAGGAGGGTAGAGTGTGATTAGAAAACTCTTCTTTTCATATTGCTGTTCTTTTACATACTCCTCAATCTCAGGGATGAATTTGTCGAGATGTCCGTAAACTGTTGTAAATCCTGAAGGATGTCTGACATAAAGGGCTCTGCCAAACCCTGCAGGCGATACCGTGATCCTCGAAATGTAGCCATCGGCTGATGCTATTACTTCTTTCCCGATGGCGCCCTGGGTTTTTATGTCTATTCCGGAATGATAATGGTCAGGCCGTAGTTCACCGAAATTTGCCGAGAGGAGAAGAGGTATCCTTACCGGTGATATAAAAAGTGTTTTATCCTTAGGTATAATGTCCGAAACGATGAGGAATAAAATCCCTATAATCTTAAGCCAGGTTAAAAGCATTGCACTCTATTTTCTTTCTTATCAGAGGTGCAAAGCTAAACTTCTCATTTTGACAGCCAAACTATTTCACTCAATTTTTTGAAAATATCATTAACAATATTAATTTTGTACTAAAGAATTTAATATGTCAGGTCAGGGTAGTGAAGAATTGCTTGTTTTAAACAGAAAGCTTGATGATTTGATAGGCAGATTTAATACCCTGAAGAATGAAATAGCTGATCTTAAGGTTCTTAATGGATCATTACAGGGTCTGCTCAATGAAAGGGATTCACGAATAAAGGAACTTGAAACTAAATACGATAGAATTAAATTGTCAGGAGCATTGTTGGGTGAAGGTGAAAATGCACAGGAGGCGAAAAGGAAGATTGGTGAATTGGTGCGGGAAATTGATAAATGTGTTGCTCTTTTAAACAGATAAGATATGACAATGGATGATAAGCTTTCGATCAGAGTTAATGTGGCTGACAGGTATTATCCATTGAAGGTAGAAAGGGAAAACGAGGAGAAGATCAGGAAAGCGGCCAGAATGATTAATGAGAAGGTGCTGCAATACAAGCAGCGCTATTCTGATAAGGATGTTCAGGATTTTTTGGCGATGGCTGCGCTGCAATATGTGATTAAACTCACAGAAGAGGAGGAGAGGCTTGATAAAGACTATCTACCCGGTGCGTTGAAGGAACTGATTGAGAAAATCGATTCAGTTCTTGAACTGAAAGAGTAACAGCGTTCTTTAAAATAGACATAAACATTGCCCGCATTGTTTCTTCATTCATTTTTGAAACTCAACAGTTAAAACTTTGGAGCAACTCTTGATTCAGCTAGGACAGGCCTCACCCCGAGAAATCGGGTTCCCGCTTCGGCAGGACAGTGGACGTTCGACCTGGGTTAGTAGCTCCAGCCATACAGACATGGGGTTTTATAAAAGCTGGAGGAACTTTGCGGGTTTTTTTATATTTTTTAATTAATAAATACGACAGATAATGACTTTAATAATAGGAACAATGAGTGGTGGACTGATTGCAATAATCAGTCTTTCAGCTCTGGTGTTGGGTTTTGGCGGTTCATACCTGCTGTGGCAGTTCGCCCTGAGAAACAAAAGCAGGAAAATACTTAGCGAAGCGGAAGCCGAAGCGGAAGTGACAAAGAAGGAGAAGATCCTCCAGGCAAAAGAGAGATTCCTTCAGCTGAAAACTGAGCACGAGAAGGTGATAAATGAAAAGAATAACTGGATAGGGCAGGCGGAGAACAGGATTAAGCAGAAAGAACAGGCACTCTCACAGAAAATAGAGGAAGCGCAACGGAAAAAGAATGAAGCCGAAGCTATACGCGAAAATCTTACTTCACAGATTGAATTGCTCGATAAAAAGAGTGAAGAGGTGTCAAAACTTCACCGGCAGCAGGTAGAGCAGCTGGAGGCAATATCGGGATTTTCAGCAGAAGAGGCTAAAAATCATCTTATCGAATCGCTGAAGGAGGAGGCAAAGACGGGGGCTATGTCGTACATAAATGAGATACTCGACGAAGCCAAGATGACAGCAAATAAAGAGGCAAAAAGGATAGTAGTCCAGACAATCCAGCGCGTCGCTGCTGAGAATGCGATTGAGAATGCAGTTACTGTTTTCCATATCGAATCGGATGAGATGAAGGGAAGGATAATAGGACGTGAAGGAAGAAATATCCGTGCTCTCGAGGCTGCCACAGGCGTTGAAATAATAGTCGATGACACCCCTGAGGCAATTGTCCTGTCGGCCTTTGACCCTGTTCGGCGGGAGGTTGCCAGACTTGCTCTTCATCAGCTTGTAACTGATGGAAGAATACATCCTGCAAGAATCGAAGAAATGGTTGAAAAAACCCGTAAGCAGGTTGAAGAGGAAATCCTTGAAGTTGGAAAAAGAACTACAATCGACCTGGGAATTCATGGGTTGCACCCTGAATTAATAAGGCTTGTCGGAAAGATGAAATATAGATCATCCTATGGGCAGAACCTTCTGATGCACTCCCGCGAAGTGGCGAACCTTTGTTCTATAATGGCAGCTGAATTAGGACTCAATCCGAAGATTGCCAAGAGGGCAGGATTACTTCATGATATCGGGAAGGTTCCGGATGATGAACCTGAATTGCCGCATGCAATACTTGGCATGAAACTGGCTGAGAAGTATAAAGAGAAGCCTGAAATTTGCAACGCAATCGGTTCACATCACGATGAGACGGAGATGACAACGCTTATAGCACCAATAGTACAGGTTTGTGATGCAATCTCAGGAGCTCGTCCGGGTGCACGCCGTGAAGTTGTTGAATCATATATCAAGCGTCTTAAAGAGCTTGAATCACTGGCATTGCAGTATCCGGGAGTAACGAAGACCTATGCCATACAGGCAGGGAGGGAACTCAGGGTGATTGTCGGCGCTGAAAAGGTAACGGATAAAGAGGCCGAAGGTCTCTCCTTTGAAATTGCGCGCAAAATTCAGAACGAGATGACTTACCCGGGCCAGATCAAAATAACTGTAATACGCGAGACACGGGCAGTAAATTTTGCAAAATAGTCTCTATTATTTTGAGCTTTCATGCCAGGAATAAAACTTCTGAATATTGTAGGCGCCAGACCTCAGATTATTAAAAGCTCAGCCATAAGCAGGGCTATCAGAAAGAAATTCTCCGAGGAGATTATTGAAATACTGGTACATACAGGGCAGCACTACGACAGGGAGATGTCGGATGTCTTCTTTGACGAGCTTGAACTTCACAGGCCAGACTACAATCTCGGAGTTGGATCAGCAGGACATGGAAGGCAGACCTCATTGATGATAACAGGCATTGAGGAGGTTCTGATCAAGGAAAAACCTGATTGCGTCGTTCTTTATGGCGATACAAACTCGACCCTGGCCGGAGCAGTAGCAGCATCGAAACTCCATTTTCCTTTAATTCATATTGAAGCCGGCCTTAGGTCATTTAATAAAACAATGCCTGAAGAGCTCAACAGGATCATCAGCGACCATTCGTCAACACTTCTTTTTGCACCAACTAATGCAGCATTTAAAAACCTGATGAGCGAAGGTTTCAGACCTGAGAACAGTCCTCCTTATACTATCAATAATCCCAAGATCTATCTCACCGGAGATATCATGTTCGACAACGCACTCTTCTTTGCAAAGCTGGCCGAAAAAAAGAAGGGCGAGCTTTTGCACAGATTTTCACTTGTGAGAGATAATTTTGTGCTTGTTACAATTCACAGGGACATGAATACTGATGAAACTGATCGGTTGTCAGATATTTTTGTCACTCTTAAATCGCTTGCTGAGGAGAAGGAGATTACACACATAATGCCTCTGCATCCCCGGACAGTAATCTCGCTTAAGAACAGGCTTCCTGGCCTGTTCAATGACCTTTCGCAGAGTAATTTTATTAAGATAATTCCTCCAGTGTCGTACCTCGAGATGATTCTGCTTGAGAAAAACTGCAGAATGATTATTACCGATTCAGGTGGTGTGCAAAAGGAATCTCATTTTTTCAAAAAACCTTGTATAGTGTTGAGGAGAGAAACTGAATGGATTGAATTGGTAACCAATGGCACAGCAAGGCTTGTTGATGCAAATCCTTCAAGAATACAGGAAGAGTTCCTTAACTTTCTCGATCTGCACCATACACTTGAGTACCCTGGATTCTATGGCGATGGACAGACGGCCGAATTCATACTCAGCGAAATACTCTTGATGTTTGAAAAATAGTTTTATCCGGGAGGGGAAATAAGTGTTTGTGCCAGATTACCTGTTAAAAATATAATATATGGTCCAGTATCTTAGGAGTAGCAGAGTCTTGGTAACCGGCGGGGCCGGATTTATCGGAAGCAATCTGATTGAGACCTTGCTGGCTCATGATAATTATGTGGTTTGTCTCGATAATTTCTCAACCGGGAAAAGAGAAAATCTAAAATCGTTTATAAAAAACAGCAATTTCAGGCTTATTGAGGGCGATATAAGGAATTACAGCGATTGTGAAAATGCAGTTAAGGATATCGGAATTGTTTTTCACGAAGCAGCGCTGGGTTCGGTTCCCCGATCGATAAAAGACCCTGTGACATCTACCGACGTTAATATCGGCGGATTTGTAAAAATGCTGTTTGCTTCGAAGGAGGCTGGTGTAAAAAGATTTATATATGCTGCAAGTTCATCCACCTATGGAGACCATCCTGGTTTACCGAAAGTGGAAGATAAAATTGGTTCGCCCTTATCCCCGTATGCAATAACGAAATATGTTGATGAGCTTTTTGCTTCAAACTTTGCTTCAGGATATGGGATTGAGGTTGTAGGACTGCGATATTTCAATGTCTTTGGTCGACGACAGGATCCAGACGGAGCTTATGCTGCAGTTATACCAAAATTTGTAAAGATGCTGATGAAGCATGAAGTTCCGTTGATAAATGGAGACGGATCCGTATCACGTGATTTTACATATATTGATAATGTTGTTCAGGCTAATAACCTTGCGGCACTGGTAGCCGACAAAGATGCTGTTAACCAGGTATATAATGTTGCACATGGCGAAAGAACGACATTAAACCAGTTATTTGGGATGATCAGGACTATGGCAGGTAAATATGATAAGCATATCCTTTCCATAGAGCCCATTTACGGGCCTGTACGAGATGGGGATATACCTCATTCGCTTGCTTCAATTGATAAGGCACAGAAGCTACTGGGATATTCACCTTTTCTTAATGTAGAGGAAGGGCTGCAGGAAGCAGTAAAATGGTTCTGGGATAATTTGTAACATTTGTTACATTATAAATGTAGTAAACATATAATCAGATACATGCATTTATTTGTAATGTGACTGACATGGCGAAAGCATGGGTTTTCCTGAAATTTCAGGAGATTGTTTTATTAATCTCCAAAAAGACAAAAGGTTAAAATATACATATTCTATTTCCGCGGAATTAACAAATATTAACTAATTTCGCTGTGGCTTTAGCAAAATGATAAACAGGCTTAAATACAGAACAATTCAGGTATTCAAGAAGTACTCACTGCCCAGGTGGCTTGTGCTTGTGATAGATATCTCTGCGGTATTTCTCTCTTTTCTTCTTGCTTATCTGTTGCGGTTTAACCTGGTACTGAATGCTTTCAATATGCAACAGGCTGTTAACCAGGCGTTTTTTGTCAGCGCTGTTTACCTGGTTTTCATGCTTCTCTTTAAATCATATTCCGGATTAATCCGACAGACAACTGTTAAGGATACTTTCATAATAGCTCTTACAAATACAACCGCATTTACTATTCTGTTAATTGTAACATTGATTGGCCGGCAACTGGGTTTTAGTTTTGATTCCGGATCTGTTATTGGTGTTCCGGTATCAATACTGATGATCCATTTTGGCGTTGCAACAGTAGCTCATATCTTCTTCAGGGTCTTGATTAAGATGTTTTATGTCTTTGTTTCGATACCAACCAGTCACAGAAAAAATGTACTTGTCTATGGTTCAGGAGCTCTGGGGCTGATTGTTAAAAGAATGCTTCAGAGCGATCCGCGAAGCGGATACCAGCTCAAAGGATTTATTGATGATAATAGTAAACTGCAGGGTAAGAAACTGGATGGTTATCCGGTATTCTCAATAAAAGTTCTGACCAGGGAATTTGTTGAATCAGACGATATTTCTGTTTTCATCTTTGCTATAAAGGATATTAGTCCGGTACGAAAGAAAGAGGTTCTCGAATCAGTTCTTGATCTTGGACTGGAGATACTTGAGACACCCTCTGTCGATAAATGGCTGAATGGTCAATTACAGGTAAAACAACTGAGGAAAGTAGAGTTTGAAGATCTTCTTGGGCAGCGAACCTATTACTCTGGATCTAATGAGGATTGAGGAAGGGTTGGCTAATAAAACAATTCTCGTAACCGGGGCTGCCGGTTCGATCGGCTCTGAAATTGTCAGGCAGTTAATAAATTTAATTACAAGAGCTTGTTCTGGTTGATCAGGCTGAAACTCCTGCATTCTATCTCGAAAATGAATTAAAGGACAAATTCCCGGATTGTCAGTTTAAATTGATTATCGGGGATGTTACAAATGAAATCAGTATGGATCACGTTTTCCGTGAATACCAGCCTGATATTGTGTTTCATGCAGCAGCATACAAGCATGTTCCTGTAATGGAAGCAAATCCCCATGAGGCTTTCAGAGTTAATGTCGGAGGTACTAAGATTTTGTCTGAATTAGCTATAAGATATAAAGCAAAGAAATTCGTGATGATCTCCTCTGATAAAGCCGTAAACCCGACAAATGTTATGGGTGCTACAAAGAAAATTTGTGAGTTGCTGGTGCAGGCACAATCCAGAAGGGCCGGAGGCAGTACTCAATTTGTGACAACCAGGTTCGGAAATGTTCTTGGGTCCAACGGATCGGTAATTCCCATATTTAAAAAACAGATTGCAGATGGCGGCCCTGTGACCATTACCGATCCGGAGATAACACGTTTCTTTATGACAATACCAGAAGCATGTCAGCTGGTTCTTGAAGCTGGTTTCATGGGAAATGGCGGTGAAATTTTCATCTTTGACATGGGCAGATCGATAAAAATACTCGACATAGCAACAAAACTCATTCATCTTTCCGGACTAGTGCCTTATGAAGATATTGAAATAGTTTTTACAGGACTTAGACCGGGGGAAAAGCTTTATGAGGAGCTTTTTTCAAGTGAGGAACAACAACTTTCTACACATAATCCAAAGATTAATATTGCTCGTGTATCAGAGGAAGATTATGAGTTAGTCTTATCTAGAATTACTGACACACTCCGGGGAATATATGAAAAGTCAGGTCTGGAGATAATGGAGGATATGATGGAGATTGTTCCAGGTTATACTTGTAAATCAGCTACAATATCTTGACTCCACTTTCTAAGATATCTTATTAGTCTGTATAATATGAGCAAGTCCTTGATAGTATCTCTGACCTTTTATCAATCTTGCTTCACTTTGCCATTATATCAATATATTAGGGATGACACAGAAATATAATAAAGTTCTGGTTACAGGGGCTGATGGTTTTATTGGTTCTCACCTTGTGGAATTGCTGCTTAATAAAGGATTTCGCGTCAAGGCTTTATCGCAGTATAACTCTTTTAATTATTGGGGATGGCTTGAAGATATTCCTGTCAATAGCCACCTTGAGATAATAAGCGGAGATATAAGGGATCCATATTTTTGTAAATATATTACGAAAGATGTGGATTCGATTTTTCATCTCGCAGCACTTATTGCAATACCATATTCATATGTTGCACCCGACAGTTATGTTGACACCAATATCAAAGGGACATTAAACATGTGTCAGGCCGCGAAAGAAAACGGCAATATCCGGTTTATTCATACATCGACATCTGAAGTCTATGGTACAGCAGTTTATGTTCCCATTGATGAAAAACACCCTAAGCAACCTCAATCGCCATACTCTGCATCAAAGATTGGCGCCGATGCAGTGGCAATGAGTTTTTTTAATGCATTTGAGCTACCTGTTACTGTAGCAAGACCATTCAATACATACGGTCCCCGACAATCCGCCAGGGCAATCATTCCTACAATCATTACCCAAATTGCGAGTGGTGTAAAAGAGATAAAGCTCGGAGATTTAACTCCAACACGTGATTTTAATTACGTAAAAGATACCTGTGCTGGTTTTATTGCCATTGCAGAATCCGGGAATACTATAGGTAAAGAGGTAAATATCTGCTCAAATAACGAGATCTCTATGTTGGATACCTTAAATTTAATAAAGGAGATAATGAAGTCAGATGTTCTGTTCAAATGCGATAATCAGCGACTACGACCGGAGAAATCAGAAGTTTTCCGATTATGGGGCGACAACCGGCTGATCAAAGAATTAACAGGATTTAGCAGTAATTTTTCAATTCGTGAAGGCATGGAGCTTACTTGTGAATGGTATACAAATCAGGAAAACTTAAATAAATTTAAAACAGGTATCTATAACGTCTAGAAATGGTAAAATATCAATATATCATTGATCACATCCGGACTTTATTTAGTGAGAATGTCAAAAATATTCCCCTTCATTCTCCTCTCTTTATTGGAAATGAAAGAAAATATTTGGAAGAATGCCTTGACTCAACATTCGTATCAAGCGTAGGCCGATTTGTCGATCTTTTTGAAGAACGAATGGAGGAATATACAGGCTCAAGGAAGGCTGTTGTTTGTGTGAACGGAACAAATGCCCTGCATCTTGCTTTAAGACTGGTTGGAGTTGAGCTGTATGACGAAGTGATAACTCAGTCACTCACTTTTATTGCTACCGCAAATGCTATCAGCTATTGTGGAGCAAAACCTGTTTTCATAGATGTAGATAAAGAAACCATGGGATTAAGTCCTGCTGCTTTGAGTGATTTTCTCTCATTAAACTCAGTTATCAAGCCTGATGGATGTTATAACAGTTCCACCGGCAGGAGAATAAAGGCATGCCTTCCTATGCATACATTCGGACATCCATGCAAGATTGACGAAATTGCTTCTATTTGTGAAAAATACAAAATTGAACTCGTTGAAGATGCGGCTGAGAGCATTGGGAGCCTTTATAAAGGACAACATACTGGTACTTTTGGCAAAATAGGAGTTCTCAGCTTCAATGGCAATAAAACTATTACCACAGGAGGCGGGGGAATGCTGTTGTTTCAGGATGAAGATTTGGCACTACGTGCAAAACATTTAACGACTCAGGCAAAAGTTGCTCACAAGTGGAATTTTGTTCATGATGATATAGGTTATAATTACAGAATGCCCAATATCAATGCCGCACTTGGTGTTGCACAATTGGAAAATCTTGATCTTTACCTTAAACAAAAAAGACTACTGGCAGATTCATATAAGGAATTTTTCCATTCCAAACCGGTATCCTTTTTTTGCGAACCTGCAAACTGCATTTCCAATTACTGGTTGAATGTGATTATTCTTGATTCTGAAGCTGAACGTGATCATTTCCTGAAGGAATCAAACGACCAGGGTGTAATGACTCGGCCAATTTGGCATTTAATGAGTAAACTACCCATGTTCGAAAATTGCCAGACTGATACCCTAATGAATTCCATCTGGTTTGAAGAAAGGGTGGTAAATATACCAAGCAGCGTAAAATTATAGAGATGGATCCAATTTTGTTAATCGGGGGAGGAGGCCATTGCATATCATGTATTGATGTACTGAGATCAGAAAATAAATATGAAATCGCAGGTATACTGGATACTATTGATAAAGTTGGCAGCTATGTAGAAGGCATTGAGATCATTGGTACCGACAGTGATATTGTATTGCATGCAAAAAAAATTAAAAACTTCTTAATCACCATTGGTCAGATTAAATCTGCTGAAAAGCGCATCTCTATTTACAACCTGATTAAATCAGCTGGTGGACAACTTCCTGTAATCTCCAGTGTAAATTCCTATGTCAGTCCTTCCGCTGTTATTGGTGAAGGGACAATTGTTATGCACAATGCTTTTGTCAATGCGCAAGCTGTCATTGGAAAATGTTGCATACTCAATACTTCATCATTAATTGAACATGAAGCTTGCATAGGCGACTTCTGCCACGTTTCAACAGCTGCAGTAATTAACGGGCAGGTTAGCATTGGTAACTCTTGCTTTATTGGCAGCAACTCTGTTGTTGCAAACAATAAGAACATTGTTGGTAACAGTATTGTCAGCGCCGGATCGCAGGTGTTGAAAAATATCGAAATTTGTGGTACATATATTGGTCAGCCATTACGTAAAGTTTAGTATAGATGCACACGATAGTCATTGCCGAAGCTGGTGTTAATCATAATGGAAGTCTGGATATTGCAAGAGATATGATAATTGCAGCATCTGACTCAGGGGCTGACTTTATTAAGTTCCAAACCTTTAAAGCAGAGAGAATAACAACTAAAAATGCAAAAAAAGCGGATTATCAGATCAACAATGACAGAACTGATAGTGACTCCCAGTTTACAATGCTGAAGAACCTCGAGCTGCCTGAAGAATGGCACCGGAACTTGTTCAATCTGGCGATTGAAAAAGGAATTGGTTTTCTTTCTTCCGGGTTCGATATGGAAAGTATAGATTTCCTTGATGATTTAGGTATTTCGCTGTTTAAAATACCTTCAGGAGAAATAACAAACAAACCATTACTAAGACATATTGCCAGAAAAAATAAGCCGGTTATAATTTCTACCGGAATGGCAACCATGGAAGAGATAAAAGCTGCAATAGATGTTTTTATATCAAATGGGATCGGATCTGGAGATATCACGGTTCTTCATTGCAATACCGAATATCCAACCCCGATGAAGGATGTTAACCTGACAGCTATGCTTACAATTAAAAATACCTTAGGTGTTAAAGTAGGCTATTCAGATCATACTATGGGATATGAAGTTCCAATTGCTGCTGTAGCATTGGGTGCATCAGTTGTCGAAAAGCATTTCACCCTGAATCGTGATTATCCCGGACCTGATCATAAGGCTTCTTTGGAACCGGGAGAATTAAAAGAAATGGTGTGTGCCATAAGAAATATAGAAATGGCAATTTCCGGAACCGGAGTGAAAGAACCCAGTCTCAGTGAAAAGAAGAATATTGAAATTGTACGAAAGAGTATAGTTGCGGCTACGCATATTGAAAAAGGAGATTACTTCAATGATGCCAATCTTACAGTAAAGAGGCCCGGCACTGGAATAAACCCAATGTTTTGGGATGAGATAATCGGTAAAATTGCCTTCAGGGACTTTGAACCTGACGATTTAATTGAGATTTAAGGCAGATCTGGAGTATTATTTTCTTGTTTTGAGATGTAGAAGTTATTCCATAGAATTATTAACATGAAGCATATAGGTATTTTGACAAGTTCCAGGGCCGATTATGGCATATACCTCCCTCTGCTGAAGGCTTTGAGAGAGGACACCACGGTTAAGACATCAATCATTGTCTTTGGAACGCACCTGTCACCTTTTCATGGAATGACTGTGAATCAGATCCTTACGGATGGATTCCTGCCTGCATTCAGAATTGAATCTTTAATGGCAGGGGATACGGAGAATGCAGTTTCTACATCAATGGCTCTTACTTCGCTTAAGTTTTCAGATTTCTGGAGGGATCACAATGACTTCGATATTGTGTTTTGCCTTGGGGACCGGTTCGAAATGTTTTCAGCTGTTATCGCAGGAATTCCTTACAATATAAAGTTTGCTCACATCCACGGAGGTGAGAAAACACTCGGAGCAATTGATAATATTTTCAGGGATTCCATTACGTTAGCTTCCAGACTTCATTTTGTTTCATGCGGTATTCATGCTGAGCGTGTCTCGAAAATCATTGATTCAGACAAGAATATTTTCAATGTCGGTGCCTTGAGTCTCGATAATTTAAAAGATCTTAAACTATTGACTCAAAAGGAATTCATACTAAAATATCGAATTGACCTGAATGATCCGACTATACTTGTGACCTTTCATCCTGAAACAATCAATCCGGAAAAAAACATCAGATACGCTGATGAACTAACAGGCACACTTCTTTCATTGAAGGAATATCAGGTAATAATTAGTTTACCAAACGCTGACACATTTGGTTCAAGCATACGAAGCAGAATGCTTCAGATTCAGGACGAAGACCGTCCAAGAATCCATTGTATTGAAAATCTTGGTTCCCAATCATATTTTTCAGCGATGAAACTTTGTTCTTTTCTGTTAGGTAACTCCTCAAGTGCGATAATAGAAGCTGCCTCTTTTGGAAAATGGGTTATCAATCTGGGTGACCGTCAAAAAGGCCGGGTTCAGAATCCAAATGTGCTTAATGTTCCTTTTGACAGGGAGCTAATTATGAAAGCAGTAAGACAAATAGAAGCAGGAGGAGAATATGAAGGAGGTAATATCTATTTTCAGAAGGACATTGCAAACAATATCTGGCACATAGTTAAAAAAACTCTATGAAGAATTTTACTGATTATACTATAAATAAAAATTCCAACTGTCTGACTGCTTTGCAGAAACTTGATTCTGAGAGATCAAATCAAACTTTATTTGTGATTGATGAACAGGAAAAAATGATAGGTACTGTTACAGATGGCGATATCAGGCGGGGATTGATCAGAGGATTATCCCTTGATAGCCCTGTCCATCTTTTTTGCTATTCAGATTTTAGTTACATATATGGAGCTATTGATGTTTCCAGATTGCGGCAGATAAAAAAAGGGGGATTAAACTTCTTCCCCGACTTAATGAAAGAGGGGAGATTGAGAAAGTATATGATTTATCAAGGTTGAGATCGATACTGCCAATCCATGCTGTTGTTATGGCAGGAGGGAAGGGTGAGCGATTGCGTCCTTTAACAAATACAATTCCCAAACCTATGCTTCGTTTGGGTGATAAGCCAATAATCGAACATTGCATCGATAACCTTATATCTTTCGGGATAGAAACGATCACTATATCTGTAAGTTACCTTGCAGATCAGATTGTCAGTTATTTTGGTAACGGAGAATCAAAAGGTATTGAAATCAGGTATATTAAGGAAGATTTTCCTATGGGAACAATAGGATGCCTGTCTATGATTGATAAAATTGATCAGGATTCAATCCTGGTTCTGAATGCTGATATCTTTACCAATATTGACCTGGAGGATTTCTATCTCAATTTCATAAATGCAAAAGCTGATATGGCCGTAGCATCGATACCATATTCAGTTGATATCCCTTATGCTATCCTTGAACTAAATGATAATCTGATTACAAGTTTCAGGGAGAAACCAAAGAACACATATTATGCGAATGCAGGTATATATCTTATTAAAGAAAAGCATCTTGATTTAATTCCTGAATCAAGCTTATTCAATGCAACCGATCTGATGGATGCAATTATTTCCAATAAAGGGAAACTAATACATAGCCCCATTGCAGGTTATTGGATTGATATTGGCAGACAGGACGATTATACTAAAGCCAAAGAAATAGTTAAACATTTATCAAATGCTGCAGAATAGTACCATATTGTCAATTATCCCGGCCCGTGGAGGAAGCAAAGGGCTTAAGAATAAGAATATTAAATGGCTTTGTGGTAAACCTTTGATAGGGTGGACTATTGAGCAGGCAAAAGAATGCAAATACATTGACGAAGTTTATGTCTCAACTGATAGCCGGGAAATTGCAGATGTGGCGATAGAATTTGGAGTAGATGTACCTTATCTTAGACCAGCGGAACTGGCCCAGGATTCAACTTCAACAATGGATGTTGTAGCCTATATCTTAGATTTCTATAAGAAAAAAAACAAGTTTTTTAACTATATTCTCCTGCTGGAACCGACTTCCCCTTTACGAAAGAAAGCTGATCTGGATTGTGCTATTGAGCTTGCAGTGAATAATGAAAATGCCGATGGGGTTATAAGTGTGGGACAGGTTCATCTTGAACATCCCTTGATTGTAAAAAAAATTGACCAGCATGGAAGAATCTCTCCGTATACGGATGGGTTGAAGAAAATAACTCAAAGGCAACAGGCAGATAAAGCCTATTTCCCTTATGGAGTTGCTTATCTGATCAAAACTGATGTCTTTCTCAAACAACATTCATTCTACACTGATAATATTATTCCGTATTATATCGAAAGATGGCAAAATTATGAAATTGATGATATTTATGATTTTATTGCAATCGAGGCTATACTAAAAAGTAAAATGGAGGAGAATAAATGAAATTTTTAATTTTCGGTCTAGGTTCAATGGGTAAGCGAAGGATAAGATGTCTGCACGCTCTTGGATACAATAACATACTTGGTTATGACTCCAGAAAAGACAGGATATCTGAAGCCAGGGAAAAATACGGTATTGAAGTAACAGATAGTATCAGTGATATTAACTACTCTGGTTTTGATGCCTTTATTATTTCAACGCCTCCGGATCAGCATACTCAATATCTGAAATTAGCTATTGACAATAAAATACCGGCGTTTGTTGAGGCTAGCGTCATTCTGGAGGAGGTTGAAACTATACGAAAATATAATACTAACAGTACATTCATTGCCCCATCCTGCACTCTGCGCTTTCATCCTGTGATTAAGGATATTAAATCAATTATCAAGGGGAAAAAGTATGGAAAGGTTACAAACTTCTCCTATCATTCCGGACAGTATCTCCCGGATTGGCATCCATGGGAAAAGGTCAGTGACTTCTATGTATCGAACCGGTTGACTGGCGGAGGTCGTGAAATAGTGCCTTTTGAAGTAACATGGATTGTTGACGCAATAGGCTGGCCAAATGACGCGAAAGGCGTTTTTAAAAGGACAATTGATTTTGGTTCTGATATAGAGGACAGTTATGCTTTTGTTTTGAATTACGATAATATGGTTGGAACAGTTATCGTAGATGTGGCAGCACGATATGCAACTCGCTCTCTAATCATTAATATGGAATACGGTCAGATTCAGTGGAGATGGGAGGAAGGCTGTTTCCTTCTGTATGAGTCAGAGAATAACAGATGGATAAAATTCAATCAGCCCGAGATTAAAGCTGAAACAGGATATAACAAGAACATTGGTGAAGAGATGTATTATGAGGAGATAGGATGTTTTCTTAACGGCATCAAGGATGCAACACTATATCCAAACAGTATTGAAGATGACATTAAGGTATTAAACATATTGAACAAAATTGAAAATTCGGATGGAGGTTTCTAAAATGAATTATAGCGAAAGATTAAACAAAGTAATTCCCGGTGGGGCACACACCTATAGCCGTGGAGATGACCAGTATCCTCAAAATGCCCCGCAAATATTTGAACGTGGAGATGGAGCGTATTTGTATACCCCGGAAGGTGAGAGGTTTCTTGATTATGGCATGGCATTGCGTGCAGTAACTCTGGGCTATAGCCAGAGAGAAATTATAGAGGGTGCTACAAGGGAGATCTGGAATGGGAATAATCTTACCCGTCCCTCCCTGGTTGAGCTTAATGCAGCAGAACTCCTCGTAGATCTGATTCCTTCTGTGGACATGGTCAAGTTTGCAAAAAACGGTTCAAATGTGACAACTGCTGCTGTTAAAATTGCACGTGCATACACCGGACGAAAACTTATTGCCAGATGTGTAGATCATCCGTTTTTTTCGTTTGATGACTGGTTCATCGGAGACACTCCTATCAAAAAGGGAGTACCGGAAGAGTTTTCAAATCTTACATTAAATTTCCAGTATAATAATATTGATTCTTTAAGAGTCCTCTTTGACAAATATCCCGGGCAGATTGCTGGCGTTATATTAGAACCAGCCACCTCAGTTCATCCGGTGGATGGATTCCTGCATAAGGTTCAGGACCTATGTGTTAAAAACAGTGCATTGTTTATTCTGGATGAAATGATAACTGGTTTTCGCTGGCATCTTCAGGGCGCACAGGTTTACTATAATATCGAACCAGACTTATGCACATTTGGAAAAGGAATGGCAAATGGTTTTTCCGTTTGTGCTCTTGCAGGTAAAAGAGAATTCATGAAAATCGGGGGAATTAAGGAAGAGGGAACCGAAAGAGTTTTCCTTACTTCGACAACTCATGGTGCTGAAATGTGCGGTCTTGGTGCATTTATCAGCACAATAGAATACTATAGAAAGAATAATGTGGTTGATCATTTATGGTCCTTTGGAAACGAATTAATAAACGGAATTAATTCTATAGCAAAGCAATTGGGTGTTCAGGATTACTTTGAAGCGTACGGAATTCCATGTTCTCCAAATTATTCAACGAAAGATCACGATGGTAATCCTTCACTGCCTTTCCGTACCCTGTTTTCTCAGGAGATGATAAAGAATGGTGTTCTTATGCCATGGATAGCAATTTCATATGCTCACAGAAGTGATGAATTGGATTTTACTATGAACGCAGTCAGAAATTCTCTGGACACATACTCCAAAGCTCTGGAATCCGGGATCGATAAATTCCTGGTTGGAGCTGTTATTAAACCAGTTTTCAGAACATTCAATTGAAATACATGAAAATAGCACTTGTTTCACTGAATCAGACCTGGGAAGATAAAAAATCAAATGAGAAGCAATGCACTAAGTATGCTAAGCTTGCTAGTCAATTCGGTAGTGATCTGATCATTTTTCCCGAAATGACGTTGACAGGCTTCTCAATGAATACAAGCCTTATCAGTGAAGATCCTGAAAATTCTCAAACAATAGGTTTTTTTAGCGAGCTTGCTATACAGAATAAGATTTCTATTGCTTTCGGAATCGTATTGCGCCAGGGAGAAAAAGCAACAAATAATTTGATAATAATAGATCATAAAGGCAATGTTGCATCAACATATTCTAAAATTCATCCTTTTGCTTATTCCGGAGAAGATAAGTATTACACAGGCGGAGACAAAATAGCCTCATGTAAAATATTGGATGCAAATATTGGATTAACAATCTGTTATGATCTCAGGTTTCCTGAATTGTTTCAAGCTTTGTCAAAAGAATGTAATATAATAATTACAATAGCAAACTGGCCTGCAAGCAGGATTGAGCACTGGAAAACATTGCTGAAGGCCAGGTCTATCGAAAATCAGCTGTTTATTGCTGGAGTGAACCGAACAGGAATTGATGGGAGACACATAAAGTACATCAGCAGTTCAGATCTTTTTGATCCGTCAGGCAAAAAAATCAGACCAGTGCAATCTCTCAGAGGTCTGAAAATATATGAAGCCTCATTAACGGAAGTTGAAGCTGTGCGAAAATCATTTCCTTTTAAACAGGACAGGAAAATTGAATTTTATAAATCCATTCTGTAAATTTTCATGTTAAAAGATAAGATAATTGTTATTACTGGCGGGGCTGGTCTCCTTGGCCAGGAATTTGTCAGGGCAGTCCTGGAAAACAATGGTACCGCCATTATTGCTGAAATAGATGAGAAAAGAGGCATCCAGTTGGTTGAACAATTGAAACAAAGTTTGCCCGGTTGTAATGCTGAATTTCACTTATTGGATATTATTGATACAGGGTCAATACAAATGTTGATCTCTGACATTCATGATAAGTATGGAAGAATTGATGCTTTGGTGAACAACGCTTATCCCCGGAACAGGAACTATGGCAGAAAATTCGAGGATGTCAGGTATGAGGATTTTTGTGATAATGTAAATAAAAACCTGGGAGGGTATTTTCTGACCTCGCAACAATTTCTTAAATACTACTGTAACCAGGGTTTTGGGAATATCATTAGTATTTCATCGATATATGGAGTAATTGCCCCGCGATTCGAGATATATGATGGCACCAGTATGACTATGCCTGTTGAGTATGCTGCAATAAAATCAGCTATACTTCACCTTACAAGGTATATGGCGAAATACTATCAGAAGAAAAATATCCGGATAAATGCGATTTCCCTTGGTGGCCTTTTAGATGGACAACCTGAATCTTTCCTGAAAGCTTATAAGGCAAATTGCATTAATAAAGGTATGCTTGATCCCAAGGATATAAAGGGAACTTTGGCATTTCTTCTCTCTGATAACTCACAGTATATAAATGGTCAAAACATTATTGTTGATGATGGCTTTACTTTATAATCTGCCTGATCATGTTTTGCAGAATGTTTTGCACAGATAGTATATTTTGATTCTTTAAGTCAGGCAAGATGATATTTTTTTTCTTTTTCCGGATTTTTCCCATGCCGATATCTGACTAGAGTAACACTACTCATTTCTTCAATAGATTTTTGCAATAATCAACGACCTGAATGATCAGACTTCTGGTAAAAAATAAGATTTTTCTTTTTCTATCAACACGGTATTTAACATATTTCGTGCAGTTTATTGTATCAATGGTTGTCGCTTTGAAGCTAGGTCCTTATTACTTCGGCATTTGGGGTTTCTTATTATTGCTGTTGAATTACCTGCAACTTTTCAATTTTGGCATTTCACATGCAATGAATGTTTTGCTTGTCCAGTATAAAGATGATGTGCCTAAGAGAAATCAATATGTTGTCACATCCTTTTTCCTGACAGGCATTCTGGCATTTCTGATTATCCTCTTTGCCATATATTATTTTGCTTTTGACATTCCGATTTTTGAGAAATACCAGGGAGGATGGCTTGTTTATCTGGTTTGTGTTATTGGGATTTGTTCACATTTCAATAATCTCTTCATGGTAATATACAGGGTGAATAACCGTGTCTATGAAATCTCCTTCTATCAGTCAATTGTTGTAGCTCTGACCTTCATTTCACTTTTTATCGCAACGGACAGAATATTGCTGATTTACCTGCTGTTTGCTTATATAATCGGGCATTTGCTGGCTATATTGGTATTCACTGTTGGAAAGGTTGCCACCTTTTCCTCAAAACCAGACATGTCTGTTGCCAATTCTATCCTGAAGAAAGGCAAGTACCTTTTCATATATAATATCAGTTTCTATTTTATTGTTATCGCGACAAGAAGTATAATAAGCTATTTCTATACTGTCGAAGAATTTGGCTATTTCACATTCGCCTTCAATATTGCAAATGCCATCCTTCTTTTCCTTGAAGGATTCACTTTCCTGGTGCTGCCAAAAGTAATTGATAGGTTATCATCACCCGACAGTACTGCAATTAAATATAATCTTAAATTTATACGAACCAATTTTGTTACTCTTTCACAGGGTTTTATGTATGTGGCAATGGTTGTGTTTCCTCTTTTTCTTTCTTTCTTTCCAAAATACAAAGGTACACTTGAGGTTCTCAACCTGACTACGCTTACTCTGCTTGCATATACAAATGGTGAAGGATATGGTGCATACCTGATGGCACAAAACAGGGAAAAAACAATCTCAGCCCTTGCATTTACGGTACTTGTCCTAAATATATCCATCGCTCTTTTCCTTGCGGTGATTATTAAAACAAGCTATAGTTATGTAATTCTGGCTTCGCTGATCTCATATTTCATATATGTATATTTCCTGGTTCTCTTCAGCAAAAGAAGAATGGGTGATGAAATCAACATGATACAGGTATTCCTTGAAGCTTTTCCCCTACGGCTTTTTATTCCGTATACTGCAGCATGTGTCATGACTTTCTTTGAGTTTAAATATGGGAGCATAATTGTTCTGATAGTTTTTATTCTTTTGAATTATAAGCTAATAGGCGGTATTAAGGATACTATCTGGAAGATTGTTTATAAGCCGGATGTAATAAATATTTGAAATAATGAAGAAGTTTCTGAAGTGGTTCTATTCCTTTAGTGATAACCTGTTTAAAACCCTGGTTTCAATGATTAGTGCCTTGCTTTTCAGTCGTCTTAAAACTAATGTGTTTATCAGAAATATAAGAAATGGCATTTCAGATCCGGGAGAATGCTATATACTGGGTAACGGGCCTTCACTTGTTGAAGAATTGAAAAATGAAGAACTATTCCGTTTCTGCCAGAATGTTTTTGCTGTGAATTCATTTGTAACCTCAGAGTCATTCTTAAAAATCAAACCCGCGCACTATTTTTATATCGATCCTGACTTATGGAGGGATAATGTGCAGGAAAAATTAATACGGGACAGAAATCAGATTCTGGACAGGTTGGTGGAAGTGACAAAGTGGAAAATGTTTTTTTATGTTCCCTGGGACGCATATAGAAATAAAGCTTTTAAGAATAAGTTCATAAATCATGAGTTCATAATTGTAGTACCAATTAATATTACACCCGTAGGTGGATATACCAGAATTGCTCATTTCCTGTATAATTTGAATCTTGGAATGCCAAGGCCGCAAAACGTACTGATTGCCTCAATATTTACTTCTATTAATCTTGGCTTTCAAAACATAAATGTTCTGGGTTGTGATCATTCCTGGTTAGAGAATATCAGAGTAAATGATTCAAATCAGTTGTGTATCAGGGATGTTCATTTCTATGATTCATCATCGGTGAAGCTTATACCATGGACTAAAGACAGGGAAAATAATGTTTACAAACTACACGAAGCCCTGAAGTTTTTCATGGATACTTTTTATTCCCATCACCTTGTTCAGCGATATGCCGAATCCTGCAACACAAAAGTTATAAACCTGACACAAGGTTCCTATATAGATGCCTATCCACGCGGAAGATTAAGTAGCTTCAATTAACGAATCGCATGGCTTTCCTGATTGCTTTTATTATTTTCTTCAGCACAACATTCTTTTCTGTCTCTTACTTTGCCCTTTTTGCTTTGCCGCTGGTAATGATCAGGTCGAAATTCAAATTCACATTTGATCAGACTACGGCAGTTATACTCATTATAGTAATCCTGAGTATTCTGAATGAGCTTTTTGCACTTTTGGGAGGACACCTTCCGCAATCCCTGATCTATCTTTTTCCCTACTCGATACTAATTCTTTTTACTGTATATATTGGGAAAAGTATTGATGAATCTGTTGTCCGCTGGTTACTTATATTTTCCCTACTTGATATAATTGTTGGAATTTTTGAGTTTCTAACAGGAACCCGTAGTTTTTTTGACCCTACAGCATTGGCTTTCAATGAGCAGTCTAAAGCTATTTATGACTTATCTGTTTATGGTATTCATGAAAACAAGAGCGGTTTTGCATATGCTGTTTTTGCCGCTGCTATCCTGGCATTCAGATTTAATAATGCTATCCCCATCAATAAAAATGCATTTAAAGTATTGATTGCTCTGGGATTTATTATTTCATTCAACAGATCAGTGCTTATAGCAGTTTGTTTTGGCATCATAATCTATCTTGCAGATGACCTGATCAGGAACCAGTTTAGAATAAAGTATCTTACAGCATTGATTGTTGTTTTGGTTTTTGCTGTCTCGTTGTATTATATTGAAGAGCTGATGTTTCAATTTATGCGAGGCAATACTGAGTTTACTCCAAATGTCCTTAGTGAAAGAGATTACATTTACCCCCGGTTTTGGAAGTTTATCTTGGAAAATCCCTTACTTGGAAATGGATCGTTTAAGTACCTTATAACAATGCCTGATGGAAGAGTATTGCACGCACACAATGCATATCTTCAGACGCTTGCAACAAATGGGGTAGTTATAAGCATTTTGTATTTCAGCATTATCTTCATTAATCTGAATTGGAAGAACTACATTCCAGTCCTGGCGATAATGATGCTATCGATGTTTCAGTGCACCATTTTCTGGGGGATCTCTTACATTGACATAGTTTTCTATTCCTTGCTTCTGAGTACTAAATCGTTCAATCTTAGTACTGCTAAACCGCCGACAACACCCTTAAATTAATAATTATGAATGTCATAAAGAAACTATATCGGAAAATTCGAATGTTTTTAATACGTAAAAAGTATAGACTAAGTGCCGTACATGAGACCTTTTATCTCGGTGGAAGATCCAAAATATCGAAGGATTTTATCGCTGATGAGTATTCCTATGCAGGTCCTCAATGTCTTATTTATCCTAAAGTCCGAATTGGTGCATATAGCCTTCTGGCAAATAATGTAAGCATTATTGGAGGCGATCATATATACAAGAATCCAGGTATTCCTATTATTTTTTCGGGAAGGGAAAAGATTAAGGAAACAATTATTGGCAAGGATGTCTGGGTTGGTGCATTCTCAATTATACTTTGTGGAGTTCGAATTGGGGATGGTGCAATTATTGCAGCTGGCTCTGTTGTTACGAAGGATGTTGATGCCTTTTGCATATACGGAGGAATTCCAGCCAAAAAGATTAAGGATAGATTTAAAAATGCGGATGAACTGAAAATTCATTCCGAAATGCTTACAAAGACATCAGCGCAGATAGGGTTCGGAGAGGATGATCTTTGCAGAAGTCTGGAATAATATTTTTACTATGAGGATACTCATTGTATCTCAATATTTCTGGCCGGAAAACTTCAAAATTAACGAGGCCGCCATTTATCTCAGGGAAATGGGTCATGAAGTAACAGTGCTGACTGGTATGCCAAACTACCCTGAAGGCAAGTTTTATAGTGGCTATTCATTCATGTCACCTGCATCGGAGTTGCATGAAGGTATTGAAGTTTACAGATTGCCTACAATTCCCCGGGGTAAAAGAAATGCTGTAAAACTTATTCTAAATTACATTTTCTTTCCTCTTACCGGGAAATTTTTCTGGAGGAAGTTACTCAGGAATAAAACGTTTGATGTAGTCTTTGTTTGCCAGCTTTCTCCAGTATTTGTTGGCTTATTGGGTGCCAGGATCAAAAAAACATTAGAGATACCAATGGCCATGTGGGTTCTGGACCTTTGGCCTGAAAGTGTTTTTGCAGCAAGCTCACTCAAGCCATTTCTTATTGAAAAGGTTCTTAAATCAATTGTTCACCGGATTTATAAATCATGTGATAAAATCCTTGTTTCATCAAGGAGTTTTACCGATTCAATAAAACAATATGGTTATTCAATTGACAATATCTCATATCTTCCCAATTGGGCTGATGATGTTCAGAACACTGTCAGTGAAGAAAAGCTCAGGGAATTGCCTGGTCTCCCTGAAGGATTTGTAATTCTTTTTGCAGGGAATATTGGTGATGCTCAGGATATCGAGACACTAATGAAAGGTATTGAGCTGGTTAAACACATCAAAGATTTGAAGCTTGTTTTTCTTGGCGATGGAAGAAAGAGAATCTGGCTTGAAAGTGAAATTATAAACAGAAATCTCTCTGACAAGGTTTTCTGGCTAGGTCAGTTTCCTCCTGATACTATGCCATATTTCTTTGAAAAGGCATCAGTTCTTCTTGTCAGCCTGAAGTCTGATCCGGCTTTTGCGCTGACTGTTCCCGCCAAGTTACAAACCTATATGGCCAACAGGAAAACAGTTATCTCAATGTTGAGTGGTGCAGGAAATGAAATTGTTTCGGAAGCAAATTGCGGGATTTGCATTTCGTCGGGAGATGAAATCGGTTTGGCAAATGCCATCGAAGGTTTATCCAAAACATCGTCTGAAGATTTACGGAAGATGGGTATTAATGGATATAATTATTATATCGAAAACTTCAAAAAGGATAAGGTACTCAAAACACTTGATTCATTTTTGCAACGAATGAATTGTTGAACCATGTGATTCCCGCATCAGATTTGAGGTCTGTGAGGGAAATCAACATGGAGTTTCAATAATCCTTTTATAAAGAGACAAAGCCGCCAGAGACATTAAAAACACCTTTTTTATAGTATATTATCAACTTGACTATGAATTTATTGAAGAGATTCATAAATATTGATCCCCTTCTTTTCTTATCTGTGACGGTTTCTTTGAGCATTCTTAGAATGGTGCTTCCGTTTATGAACTATTTCTTTCTGCCGGTGCTCTTTTTGTTTCTTGTGTTCACATCGGTGCATTTCAGAAATAGCAATATGGAAGTTTTCATCAAACGGTTCCTGAAATATAACAACCAGTTACTGTTAAACTTATTTTTTGTATTTCTGGGTTTCACAATTTCATCCACATATTTCCTTTTCTCAGCTAAGGAGGTAATGTATGCTATTGTGATTCTGATTTTTGGATTTGGATTGTTTCTATTTGTTAATAATCTGAAACAATTATCTGAACTTGGCAAGATTCTTTCTCTCCAGTTTATGTATTTGTCTTTCCTGATTAGTGTGGCAGGTTTAATTAAATACTACCTGCAGCTTAAATCTGTTGATATTCCTGCAATTCAAATATTCGGTACCTCCCTTATACGTGATTATAATTTTTATATTCTTTTCAGTTTTATTGGTATAATTTCAATATTCTATAGCCTTATTTATTTAAAAGGGCAGGTTCATAATATGCGTTCGGGCACTTACTCTTTTTTTTCTTCTTATTCTTTCAATTAACATACTTTTCTCATACTCTCGAAGAGGATTGTTCATTCTTATCGTATTTGTAATTCTTAGTGTATGTTTTGCAGTATATTGGTACTTTAAAAGAAATCAATCATTTAAGGTTTTGCTTATTTATTTGTCATCATTTTTCTTATTCCTGTTGCTGATGGTGATTTTTCTTTTTTTACCTCCAAAAATTAAAAGATATTCACTCAGTAAGATAGAAATCCCTGTAAAGTCTTTCCAGTTATACTCTTCAACTCTGTTGTATAGATATTCAACAATTATATCCCATAAAGACTACTCATACTTTAATAAAACTGTCTGGAATGAAAGACCGGATCCCTTTAATCCAAATTCCGGCTGGAATTCCAGAACCAGCACGCTTTTGTTTCCTTTAACCGGAGAAAATGTTGGAATTGTTCCTGCCAATTCAATTGGTTACAAGATGGACAACACTTGCAATGCATCTGCCTGGGATAATAATTCCTACTCGTATTCTGATATTTCAATGTTTTTTTCTGCTGATACCATTGATCCAAGTACAGAGTTACTTTCTGCATCTGTTTATTGTTATGTTTCAGATGACTTTAATGGGACCTGGGCAAATATTTCAGCTGAAGGAAATGTCTCAGGAATAGTTAGCCAGGACTATGATTTGACCAGGAAAGGAGTATGGCAGAAACTAAATATCTGTTTCAAAATTACCGGGAAGAGTCATTCTGTATATCTATATTGGGCTTTGTACAATTCAAGTAATTTCAGCAATCTAAGAGGATTTATTGTTTTTGCCTGTCCTGAGTTCAGAAAAATCATGCCCGATCCTAAAAATCCTACTTCCGGATGGGCTTCAAGAAGATGTATCCTTGAATTCCCTCTTGGCGGCGAAAATGTGGAAGTTGTTCCTCAAAATTCAATTGGTTATAAAATGGATAGCACGAGTAATGCCTCATCATGGAATAATAATGCATATTCTTATACTGATATTTCGAATTTATTCATCGGTGATAATATTTCGTCTCTCAACGATTCATTAATGGCATCTGTCTATTGCTATATTTCAAAAGATTTTAATGGCAGCTGGGCTAATATCTCAGCAGAGGGTGATGTTTCAGGGAAAACTGTTGATGCATATGATTTATCAAGAAAAGGTGTTTGGCAGAAGTTAAGTATCCGTTTCGTTAACAAAGGAATACGATCACCTGTGTACTTATACTGGGCAAAAAATAATTCCGTTGACTTCAGGGATCTAAAAGGATACATAATATTTGCCCATCCTGAGTATTCTGTTGTTCCACCTGGAAGAGATAAAAAAAATATTTCGGCTAGTGTTAATACAAAAAGTATAACAGCGCTGAGGTCATCAATGGCAAGTGCTTTTAGTGTTTCCTCTATGATTTCTGGATTTAATTCCATTTTCAATACTGATTCGGTCAGAAAGAAAGAAGATGTCAATTTCCTCGAGGAACAAAAAATGGATTACTTCGCTGGAACTAGAATGTCGAGGTGGTATTACAGCTGGATTATCTTTAAGGAATATCCTTTGCACAAGAAATTGTTTGGAGGTGGATTCGATTACCTTGAAATGATCGGAACAGAATTTGGCGAGGTCAGATATGACTATCCGCATAATCCTTTTATTTCAGCTTTCCTATATTCCGGTATAATAGGTGGACTGGCCTATATCTGGTTCATGTTCCTTAGTTTTCTTTTATTATATAAAATATTATCGTCATCATATCTACTTTTTTATCTGTTTTCTCGTTGCTTTTTATTTCAGCTTTTTTAGCGTTAATACTCATTTTACAATTCCTGTCTTTGCTATCTTGAGCATAATACCTTTTCTTACACAGATACCTGGTTGAAAAAGAGAAGCTGAGTCAGAAACTGTCGTTATTTCACAGTCATAATCTTAAAATCCAAACATCAAGTGACTATTTCTGCTTATAATGCTATTCTTATTATTTCATTTGCAGGAACCTTTATAATAATGCAGGTTGCTGTCAGAAAGAAAATTATGGATATCCCAAATCAGCGAAGTTCTCACACTCAACCCACGCCACAGAGGAGGAGGACTGGCTATCGTCGTATCCTGGTATGTAGGGATAATCAGTTTTGAAGATCACTTGGGCTAATTGAAACACGACTGTTCCTTGCCTTGTTATCAGGATCTGTTCTTGCAGTAGTCAGTTTTATTGACGACATTTATGACATAAAACCATGGATAAGGATCCTTTTTCAGCTTTTCACAGCTTGCAGCCGGACTATATTTTATCGGCGGAATGAAACATCATTTACTCTGAATGACCTGAAAATTGATTACAGCCTCATTCTGTCACTTATTGCAGTCATTGGTATTGTGTGGTTCATCAATCTTTATAATTTTCTTGATGGGATCGATGGCTATGCATCAGCTGAAGCAATCATGGTTTCATCAGGAATGTTTATGCAGTAACCGGTAACCCGATACTCTCTATTCTGATATTTGCAATTACTCGGTTTCCTTATCTGGAACTGGCCGAAAGCAAAGATCTTCATGGGGGATATAGGCAGCACTCAGCTGGGATTCATTCTGATTATTCTCGGCCTGTATTTCAACAACGAACAACAATTAAATCTTATTGGCTGGCTTATCCTGACATCTCTCTTCTGGGTTGATGCCTCAGTTACTCTATTCAGGAGATGGAGAAACAATGAAAAACTGAGTGTGGCTCATAAAAAACATTTCTACCAGAGAATTGTCCGCTCCGGTTTTACACATAAGAAAACAGTGATCATGGATGATATTGGTCAACACATTCTTCATAGCACTTGTTTATTTGTCAGAAAATAGTATTGTAGCATATTATATTACTTTCCCTGTTTGCCTCCTTGTCAATTATTTCCTGATGCGGGTTATCGACCATAAATTTCCCTTTAACACTTCCGAATGAGCCTGACCGACAGGTTAAAACAATTTAGTCCTTCCGGCAATCCTTCGTTCTCCAGGAATGTCATAATTCTCATGACCGGGACAATTATCGCCCAGGCTATTCCCCTGGCTGTATCACCCGTTCTTGCAAGGATTTTTTCACCAGAGGATTTTGGACTGTTCGCACTTTATTTCAGTATATCACAAATCATTTGTGTTTTTATTACCGGACGTTATGAGTCAGCAATCATCCTTCCTGAAGATGATGATGACGGCGTAAACATTGTTTCTCTTTCGGTATTTATTACCTTCCTTGTTACAATTGTCAGCCTGGTTCTTATCACTTGTTTCCCGATTCATTCTGGAGGATCTGCTGACACGATCAGGATTGTATAATTATATCCTGTTAATGCCTTTAACAGTATTCTCAATCGGAATATACAATACTTTCAATCTGTGGCTGAACCGAAGAAAACACTTTAATAATATTTCAGCAGGTAAAATTGTCCGCTCAGTATTCTCAAGCGGATTGAGCATCGGTTTTGGTTTTACTCTTGTTAAATCAGGCGGCCTGATAATTGCTGATACAATCGGGCAATTCATTGCAGGGTCGTATGTCTTTTTCAGATCTTTGAAATACGACAGGTTCAGAATAGAAAAAATCTCAGCAGCACGAATGAAAGCAATGGCAAAACGCTATGTGCAATTTCCTAAATTCAATGTTGTTTCAGGGTTTTTTGAGAAAGGGGCGGGCCAAATCCCTGTAATCCTTCTTTCATCATTTTTCGGGGCATCTGTCACTGGTTTTTTTTCTCTTTCACAAAGAATAATAGCTGCACCGGGAAGTCTTATCGGCGTCTCTGTCGGAGATGTTTTTCGCCAGCACGCAAGCGTCGAATTCAAGGAGAACGGATCTTGCTACTCAACTTTTCTGAAGCTTTTCAGGTTACTCCTTGTTATAGCTGTTGTCCCGTTTACTGTGATCCTGCTTTTTGCTCCCTTCCTCTTCTCATTTGTATTTGGCGCAGAGTGGAGAATTGCCGGTGAGTATGCCCAGATAATGACAGTTATGTTTTTTCTTTCATTTGTGGTAAGCCCTCTTTCAAATATGTTCATTATCGCTGAAAAACAAAATATTGACCTAATAATCCAGATAATTCTGTTCTCTTTCGTAACTGTATCTTTTATAAGCGGATACAAAATATTTAATCATCCTAAAACAGCAATTGCGCTTTATACAATTGTTTATAGCATTAAATATTGTATTGAGTTTTATCTTTCGATGCAATTCAGCAAAGGAAAACAGACAATGAATCCCCGAATATACTGAGAGATATGCAGAATCCTGAATACCATATTTGTATGCGTTGTGTTATGGACACAACAGATCCTGAAATTGTTTTCGACGAAAACGGATATTGTAACCATTGCAACGATTTCTTCAGGAATGCCCCTCGTCTTATGTATAAAGGGGAAGAATCTGACAGACAACTGAAGGCAGTTGTTGACAAGATTAAACATGATGGCAGGAGAAAAGAATTTGATTGCCTGGTAGGAGTAAGCGGGGGAGTAGATAGTTCATATGTAGCCTATACTGTTAAGAAACAGGGTCTTCGTCCGCTTGTTGTGCATTTTGACAATGGATGGAACTCAGAACTATCAATAAAGAATATAGAGAATGTAGTTAAGAAACTGGGCTTTGAATATCAGACATATGTTGTCGACTGGGAAGAATTCAGAGATGTTCAAATGGCGTATCTCGAAGCCTCTGTGCTTGATATGGAAACACCAACCGATCATGCTTTCCTTGCCGCACTTTATAAGATATGCACAGATTTCGGCATTAAATATATCATAACAGGAAGTAATTTTGCCACTGAAGCAATACTTCCGAAGAGTTGGGGCTATAACTCAAAGGATATAAGACAGCTAAAGTCGATTGTCCGGAGATTCGGAAAGGGTAAATTCAAAACATTTCCTCTTCTTGGTTTCTGGAAGGAGTTCTACTATACTTACTTTAGGGGTATCAAACTTGTAAGGATTCTTCAATACATTCCGTATAATAAGAAACTGGCTATTGAGACTTTGCATAATGAACTGGGCTGGGAATATTATGGCGGCAAACATTATGAGTCTCTTTTTACTAAGTTCTCCCAGGCATATATGCTGCCTGTAAAATTCAACGTGGACAAGCGGAAGGCGCATCTTTCCACATTGATATGCAACGGAGAGATATCTAGAGAAGAAGCTGTGAAAGCTCTCCGGGAGGAACTTTATAAACCAGATCAGCTAAGAATAGATAAAGAATTCGTGATAAGGAAGTTTGGCATAACTGAACAGCGATTTAATGAGATTATGGAGCTTCCTGTTAAAACGTATAAGGACTATCCCAATAATGAAAAAATTCTGAGTTTAATCTATAAGGTCTATTATTACATTACAGGTAAGAGGTGATCACTATTATTGACTATAATACCGGTAATCCGGGCTCAGTTCTTAATATGCTTACTTACCTTGGCATCAAGGCAGAAATAACCTCAGATCTGTCGAGAATTAATGATGCTGAAAAGATTATTCTCTCAGGTGTCGGATCATTTGATACGGGAATGATGAACCTTGCCGGTGCAGGGTTGCAGGAGCTGCTGAACAGAAAGATCCTTAAGGAAAAAACTCCTGTTCTAGGAATCTGCCTTGGAATGCAGTTAATGGGAAATAGGAGCGAAGAAGGAATCAACGCGGGTCTGGGTTGGATTGATTGCCATTCTGTAAAATTCGACAGCAATAAGGTGCGCACTCCGCATATGATGTGGAATACTGTCAGGATCCAGTCAACTACAAAACTTTTGGAAGGTTTTGATGAATCAACCCGATTTTATTTTGCTCATTCTTTTTATCTGTTGTCTGGTGAAAATAAACTTATTGCTGCAACATCGGAATACGGAATTGAATTTGTTTCTGTAATCGAGAAGGAAAATATTGCAGGAGTGCAGTTCCATCCTGAAAAGAGTCATAAGTTCGGAATGAAACTTCTAAGAAACTTTGATCAGAATTTTTAAGATGATTATTCCCAGGATCATACCGGTTCTTCTGATTAAAAATAACGGGCTTTATAAAACAGTTAAGTTCAAAAATCCCAAGTATGTTGGCGATCCTGTCAATGCAGTAAGAATATTTAATGACAAGGAGGTTGATGAACTCATACTTCTGAACTTTAATGCCACATTAAACAATACACCCATTCCCTTCGATCTTATTGGTAATATAGCCAGCCAGTGTTTTATGCCGCTTTGCTACGGAGGTGGAATAAGGAACACTGACGATATAAGAAAAATAATATTTTCAGGTGTTGAAAAGATTGCTGTAAATTCTATTGCAGCTGAAAAACCATCATTTGTCGAAGAGGCAGCCCGGCTTTTCGGTAGTTCAACAATAGTTGTTTCAATTGACGTGCGCAAAAGCTGGACCGGTAAATATGAAGTTTATATACATTCCGGAACAAAGCCGATCAAGACTCGTCCGGAAGAGTATGCCCGGCAAATTGAGAACTGCGGTGCCGGCGAGATTCTGATCAATTCAATAAACCACGATGGCGAGATGAACGGGTATGACCTGGAGCTGATAAGAATGATTTCGGAAGCAGTGAAAATTCCTGTTATTTGTTGCGGCGGTGCAGGAAAGCTTTCAGATCTGAAAGAAGCAAAAATAAATGGTGCAAGCGCAATGGCTGCCGGAAGTTTTTTTGTATTCCATGGAAGGCATCGGGGAGTCCTCATCAGCTACCCCGATCGAAAAGAACTGGAATCGATTTTTACCGAAGCTACCTGAACGTAATTTAATTTAGCTCTTGCAAATTAATATGATTTTGGAATAAATGTGCGGAATAAGCGGAATCATAAACAAAAATGATCTTCCGGTTTCACCCGGCGATATTAAGGAAATTAATGACCTGATTATTCACAGGGGACCTGATGGTGAAGGTTACTATCACGGAAAAAACTTTGCTCTTGGTCATCGCAGGTTATCAATTATAGATCTGTCCGAACAGGGTTCACAACCTATGCATTATCAGGATAAGTATGTAATAATATATAATGGTGAAATATATAATTATATAGAAATCAGGGAAGAACTTTCAGACGCAGGATATAAATTCAGTTCCGGTTCTGATACGGAAGTTATTCTTGCCGCCTATGACCGTTATGGAACAGAATGTGTTAAAAAATTCAACGGGATGTGGGCCTTTGCTCTTTTTGATAGGACAAGAGGGCTGATCTTCTGCAGCCGCGACAGGTTCGGAGTCAAACCATTCTATTATTCTGAGAACTCATCAGTATTTGTTTTCGGTTCTGAAATCAAGCAGTTGCTTAATATACAGCATAATAGGAAGGTAAATATTCCTGTTATGATGGATTATCTTGTTGCAGGACTTGATGATCATTCAAATGAGACCTTTTTTTCAGGTATCCTCAAGCTTGAACAGTCACATTCACTGATCTATGACCTGAAGACCCACAAATTCTCGATTTCAAGATATTATGAATTGAATATTACTGCTTCAATCCGTCAACTTAATGAAACCGATTCCATATCGCTTTATAAAGAACTGCTTGAAGATTCAATAAAGTTGAGGCTCCGTTCCGATGTAAGAGTTGGCACTTGCTTAAGCGGCGGCCTCGACAGTTCTTCAGTGGCAACAATAGCCGCTTCGCTTTATACTCCGCCAAATTCAGATCGTTTCAATGCAATAACTGCCGTATCGAGCGAAAAAGATTTTGATGAAAGTGGTTATGCTGAAGAAGTTGCCGTAAACGGAGCACTGAACTGGCATACCATTACTCCATCTGTTGATGATTTTAAGGAAAATTTACAGCGAATTATTGAAGTTCAGGAAGAACCATTTGGAGGTCCTTCTGTTTTTATGCAGTATAAGGTCTTTGAGAAAGCCAGACAGGTTGGCTGTACCGTAATGCTTGACGGGCAGGGTGGGGATGAAACACTCCTCGGTTATGAGCGTTATTATCCTGCTTACCTTATCTCTATGGGCTTTTTCAGAGGATTACTGAATTTTTTCAGATCTTCATCAAATTCCCGGCTTTCAAAGAAGGAATTGCTTTTGTATCTCTTTTATTTCACTATGCCGGAGATAAGGATTAAACGTCTTCGTCGAAGGTTACCATTCATCCGGCAGGAGTATTTTGATCTGATCGACAAAAAACTTCTTGCAAGCAATGCAAAAGCTTATTTAAATATTGCTGGTTTGCAAAAACTTGAACTGATGAGGATGCAGCTTCCACACCTTCTTAAGTACGAAGACAGAAACTCTATGTATCATTCAATCGAGAGCAGGCTGCCTTTCATAGATTACAGACTCGTTGAAACAGCACTATCGATAAACAACGGCTTTAAGATAAAAGGCGGCTGGACAAAGTATCTGCTTCGGAAATCAGTGGAGGACATTCTCCCTCAAAATATTGTCTGGCGAAAAAACAAGCTGGGATTCAATGCCCCGGAAAGGAGCTGGCTTTATACAATCAGGGACACAATGAAAGAGAGCCTGACGAAATCTGAAATACTTGATAAGATTTCAGATAAAGCAGAAGTTCTCAAATCATTTGACAGACTGGCTCCAAGGCTTCAGTGGCGGTTGTTTAATATTGCTAAATGGGAGGAGATTTATAATGTCAGACTCTGAAATACGTGTTTGTCATATAACAATTTTGCATCACCGCTACGATACCAGAATATTTCTGAAGGAATGCAGAAGCCTTGCAAAGAAGTACAAAACATTCCTGATAGTTGCAGATGGGCAAGGTGATGAGGAAAAGGATGGTGTTAGGATAATTGATGTTGGCTTAAGGGCAGGCTCATTCCTTAAAAGGTTATTCCTCACATCTTACCGTATTTATAAAAGGGCCAAAGGATTGCATTGCCGGGTTTATCATTTTCATGATCCGGAGTTTCTTTATTGGGGTTACAGACTTTTGACAAGGGAAAGGAAAGTTGTTTTTGACGCACATGAAGATCTCCCGAAACAAATCCTAAGGAAGGATTATATTCCCGCTTACCTGAGACCTGCAATATCAAAATTTTCCGGAACAGCATTACTCTTTTTTGCAAAGCGATTCAGTGCTGTTATAGCCGCAACGCCTTCTATAAAAACTGCTTTTCTTAAATCTGCAAGGATATGTGAGGATATCTGCAATTATGTTATTGCTTCAGAATTCCTTGATAAACCAGAGTATGAAAAAAGAGAAAAAACTATCTGTTATCTGGGAGGAATTACTGCAGCAAGAGGGATAAGGGAGTTAATGCTCTCAATGGAGTCTCTTGATCCGGAAGTAAAACTGGAAATTGCCGGAAAATTTGAGAACGACGCATTCAGGAACGAGATAACAACGATGAAATCGTGGGATATGGCAGTATTTCATGGATTTGTAGGTAGAAATGAAATTGCCGGAATCCTTGGAAGATCAAGAGTTGGAATGCTGATTCTCCATCCCGATCATGGATATCTGGAGTCTCTGCCAGTTAAACTGTTCGAATATATGGCTGCCGGTATACCTGTTATAGCCTCTGATTTTCCACTATGGAAGGAGATTATCGAAGGTAACAGCTGTGGGATCTGTGTCGATCCTTTCAATACTGCAAAGATTTCTCAAAGTATCAGCTACCTGATAGACAACAATGAGATTGGTGAAAAGATGGGTGAAGCGGGCTGTAATGCAATAATTAAAAAGTTTAACTGGGCGAATGAGGAAGTGAAACTTTTGTATATTTATTCTCTTTTATTAAAAAGAAATGACTCCTGATCTGATAATAAATCTTTATAACAGACGGTTAGCAAGGTCTGGTTTCGTTTTATTTCTGGCATGTTTTCTTGGCTCATGCCAAAAGGAGGCTTTTGACTTATATGATAATGAGGCAACTATTAGAATCACAGATAAGGTTGTTATAAGCAATACCCCGAGTATGAGTAATAAGACTCATAACCTGGTTGAATATGAGAAATTTCTTAAGGACCTTGTTTCCACCGGAAGATACCTTTTTGTTACTCAGAACGAGCTTGAAAAAACTACCTCCTCTGACAAGGTGATTATCTCGATCAGACATGATATTGATAATCATATTAACACTGCTATGAAATTCGCCTATCGCGAGCAAAAATATGGGATCAGAGCCACATACTATCTGCTGCATACCGCAGATTATTATGGAAAAACAAAGCAAAATTCATTTGTCCGTAATGAAAAAAGCATACATTTTTTTAAAAAACTTCAGAATGGGTTTGGGCATGAATTAGGCTTTCATAATAATCTCGTTACCCTCCAGGTTGTTTATGGAATTGATCCTAAAGCATATCTTAAACAGGAACTAAATTGGTTGCGCAGCAACGGAATTATTATCAGAGGAACCTGCACTCATGGTTCATCGTATTGTTACATATATCATTATCTTAATACATATTTCTGGAGGAGCTCGCCGAATTTCGGCCACAACTTTTATAATTATGAGTATATATACAAGGAAGGAGCAAATGTGCACATTCAGAACACAGAACAAAACAATTTAAACTTTGATGAGATCGGCCATAACTACCAGGAAGTTTCGAGCGATCCGGAAGGAATACTTTTACCGGAGATAGAAGGAATAGAAATCATCAAAGACGACAGGTCTAATTATAATCTTGAATATGATGGAGATTATATCCATACTGATTATAATTTCTCAGATGTCAAGATTCTTCCTGGTGGCAAAAGATGGCACATGAGCATGGAGGATTTCAATGCTATACCTGTTGGGAAGAAAGTCATAATTCTTATTCATCCGCTTTTCTGGGATTGATCATTTATATTCAACCAAAAGTATTGCAACCTGGTAGGTTGAATTATTTTCTTAGATATTCAAATTCCTTACTGTCGTGATTCATGGAAAATAATAGGATATGGATTATTTGTCATTATGCGACTCCTTTAAAGTATGGTTATGGGGCCCGGCATTTCCTGCTGGCCGAAGAATTCATCAGGATGGGTTATGAGGTAACTGTATTTGCATCAACAAGTAATTATCAGCTAAATATTAAACCTTCAGTGAATGGGATCTTTACTCATGAGAATGTGAACGGTGTTGAAGTAGTCTGGGTGCGGGGTATTAAATACACCAATCCAGCCGGAATTCGGCGCGTGCTCAGCTGGTTCATATTTTCATTTTTTTTGCTTTTCTACAGAAGCAGTAACTCATCAAAGCCCGGAATAATTATCGTTTCCAGCCTCTCCCTGGTATCAGTATTAAATGGCATCGTACTTAAGAGGCGATCTCCGTCCTCACAATTCATATTTGAAATTCGTGATTTATGGCCTCAGACATTAATAGACATAGGGCGCTATTCAAAATATAATCCTCTTGTCCTTTTGCTGGGATGGATCGAGAAGAGAGGTTATAAAAATGCAGATCATATTGTTGCAACGATGCCAAGAGCAGATTTGCATATCAGGAAGAAGTTCAGTGGAAAATTCAATTTTTCGTGCATTCCACAGGGGATTGACCTGAATTTATTGACAAATGCTCAAGATATTTCTGAAAATGAACTGAAACAGTTCTTTCCTGATTCCGGATTTATCGTAGGATATGCCGGTGCTCTTGGGCTCTCCAATTCCCTTGAAACCCTGGTTGCTGCTGCCAGACTCCTTGATAAAAGAGGTATTTCAGATATCCATTTTATCTTTCTCGGAGATGGTAATGCGAAAGAGCAACTGGTTGATCTGGCACGCGACCTGAAAAATCTTCATTTTATTCCAAGAATATCTAAAGCGAAAGTACAGAACTTCCTCAATCATTGCTCTATTCTTTACGACAGTGTAAAGTCTGTTCCTATTTATGAATATGGGCTGTCGCGGAACAAGTGGATGGATTATATGATGAGCGGAAAACCATTGGTAGTTTCCTACTCAGGCTATGTCAGTTTAATAAACGAGGCTGACTGTGGTACTGTAGTTCCTGCAGGTGATCATGAGGCTTTAGCAGAGGCTATTCTTGATTATTACAAAATGGATAAAGATGAACTGGTGCAAATTGGAAACAGGGGAAGAGAGTATGTGCTTCAGAACAGAACCTTCAACAAGCTTGCCGCAAAATACCGGAAAATATTCTGGTATTAAACAACCTCATTCTCAACCAATCATCTGCTGCCATAATTAAATTTGAAATCAGAATTGTTATCATATTTTGTAACAGATTAATTTATGAATATGCTTGCCAGGGATCTAAAGATCAGTAAATTTCATCTTCTTGTACGCAAAGTCATCTTATCAATCCTCAGGCTTACTGCAATTGATATAAGAATAAGGCATCCTTATACCAGAAGGTCCTTCATGCTTAACTTATACAAGCATAAAGGTTACTGGTATTATGGAAAGAAACGGGAATTAAACTCCATGAAACGGTTTAATGAATTAATTAAACCAGGAATGACGATCCTTGAAGTTGGCGGTCATATCGGATATATCACTACCTTTTTTTCCATACTTACCGGAAATGCCGGGAAAGTAATTGTTTTTGAGCCCGGGAGTAATAACCTGAGATACCTTTATAAAAATATTGAACTTTGTAAAAGATCAAATATTGTAGTGGAAGAACTTGCCGCAGGAGATAAATCGTGTGAAATGGAGTTTTATCTTGATCCTCTTACTGGCCAAAACAATACTCTGGTTAAGGATTTTGAAGGTTTTAACAGGAATAGGTCTTTGTCAGCACAACCAAATGCTGAATATAGATCAGAAAATGTAAAAGTCATAAGGCTTGATGATTACTTTGATAACACTGATTTACCTGACTTTGTAAAAATAGATATAGAAGGCTATGAATGGGAATGTATAACAGGTCTAAAAACTTCTGTCGAAAAGAATCGCCCTGTGCTTATGATTGAAATGCAGGCAAATGAGGAGTATATATTTGAATATTTCATTTCTGTCAACTATAAAATCTATAATGACATGAAAGAAGAAATTATTTCATTTAAGGATTTTGCAGACAAACGAACTCCAAATATTTTTTTCTTGCCTTCTTAAAATTTAAACCCGACTGTTTATCCAAAGTGACAATCTGATTCTGAAAATGTACAAGTTCTTTGCAAAACCTGTTCTGGATTTTGTGATCTCACTGGTAATGTTGTTACTTCTACTCCCTCTTTTTGCCCTAATAGGATTTATCCTTCTCTTTCTTAATGGAAGACCTGTGATTTTCAAACAAAAGAGGCCAGGAAAAAATGGCAAGATCTTTACACTTTACAAATTCAGAACAATGAGTAATGAGTTTTCTGTTTCCGGTGAAATATTACCTGATATACAACGTCTTACAGGGGCTGGATCGATTCTGAGGAAGTTTAGTCTCGATGAATTGCCTCAGTTTCTAAATGTTCTTCGTGGCGAACTGAGCATCGTTGGACCTCGTCCTCTGTTAATTGAATATCTTGGATTATATTCTCCCGAACAGAGCAGGCGACATGAAGTGAAGCCGGGTATAACTGGCTGGGCACAAGTAAACGGAAGGAATTCCTTAACCTGGGAGGAAAAATTCAGCCTCGATGTATATTATGTCGATAATATATCATTCCGGCTCGATATGAGAATTATATGGATGACTTTTGTTAAGCTTTTTAGAAGGTCTGGTATATATAATAATCAGGGTAATACAATGGAGAAATTTACAGGGAGCAGACTATGAGTAATATCCTAATAACATCGGCAGGAAGACGAGTTTCGCTTGTGAGAGCTTTTAAGCAAGAACTCACTTCACTATTCATTAACGGAAAGGTCTTTACTGCCGACATGAAACCAGAGTTATCCTCAGCCTGTCAGATTTCCGATGGCGCTTTTTCAGTTCCTCATGCCAGCGATCCGCAATATTGTCAAAGACTGATACGTATTTGCCATGATAATAATATTAAACTTGTAATACCGACAATTGACACTGAGTTGATTCCATTATCACAAAATATGGACCTGTTTTACAAGGGAAACATTAAGCTTGTTATCTCTTCACCTGAAATGGTAATGATGTGCAGGGATAAGAGAAACACACACAGGTTTTTTGATCAGATTGGACTTGAAAGACCACGCGAATTTGACAAGACGCTTCCGGAATTTCCGCTTTTTGCCAAACCATATGACGGAAGCAGCAGTATAGGTGCAAAAAAGATCAATGACAGAGAGGCGCTTAATGAGACCATCAGGAATGACAATAAGATGATGTTTCTTGAGTATCTTGATCCTGAGCAACATACTGAATACACAGTGGATATGTATTTCGACAGGAACTATTACCTGAAATGCGCTGTTCCCCGCGAACGGATAGAAGTCAGAAGTGGTGAAGTAAGCAAGGGAGTAACGCGGAGAGATGATCTCTATGAGATAGTCTGCTCAAAGTTTGCTTTATGCAAAGGCTTTGTGGGCTGCATTACCTTGCAGGTATTCCGGAACAATGATTCACGTAAGGTTATTGGTATTGAAATAAATCCGAGATTTGGCGGCGGCTATCCACTCTCATACCATGCAAATGCCAATTATCCCTCAATGATAATTAATGAATACCTGGTAAATGGGAAGGTCGAATTTACTGATTCCTGGACCAAAGATTTACTTATGTTGCGTTATGATGATGAAATATTCCGGCATGACTATAAAGGTTGACAGCAATTCATGTGTCGTATTTGATCTTGATGACACATTGTTTCTTGAAATAGAATATCTGAAATCAGCATACCGCGCCATAGCCATGGAAATATCAGGGGAAACTGACGGAATTCTTTACCGACAGATGATGGATTTCTATACAAAAGGAGAAAATGCATTCAGTTTTCTTTTAGAAAAGTACAAAAAGACAAGCCTGACGCTTGAAAAACTGTTATATTTATACCGTAATCATTATCCCGAAATCTCACTGCGGGAAGGAGTGAAGGAGTTGCTTGCTGAGATAAAAAGGAGAAATGGAAGGACAGGTATTATTACGGACGGAAGAAAAATTACTCAGCTGAATAAAATCAAAGCGCTGGGGCTTGCTGGATATATTGACGATATAGTAATTAGCGAAGAATACGGATGCGAGAAACCTTCTAAAGTACTTTTTGAAGTGTTTATGAAAGATTACCGTAATAATCGATATTGCTATTTTGGAGATAATTGCAGTAAGGATTTCATAACTCCGAAAAACCTTGGCTGGTCGACTATTTGCATATTGGATAGTAATAACATTCACAAGCAGGACTTATCTGAGTATTCAAAGGATTATTTACCGGATATGTTTATTAAGAGATTTGACGAAATAGGTATAATATAAGGAATGAAACAAAAAATCTGGCTCTCTTCTCCTCATATGAGCGGAGAAGAGATGAAGTATATCAATGAGGCTTTTACAACTAATTGGATCGCTCCTCTGGGCCCAAATGTTGACAGGTTTGAGAAAGACTTGTCTCAATATTTGTCTGTAAAAGGCACGGCAGCGCTCGCCTCAGGAACAGCTGCAATACATCTGGCTCTTATAATTCTTGGAATCAAGCACGGCGATGAAGTCATGTGTTCATCGTTTACATTTGCAGCATCTGCAAATCCGATTGTTTACCAGGGGGCTACGCCAGTGTTTATCGACAGTGAACCTGAAACATGGAATATGGATCCTGTACTGCTTGAAAAAGCGATAAAGGAGCGTACAGATGCCGGGAAAAAGCCGAAAGCGATAATTGTTGTTCACCTGTACGGAATGCCTGCAAAAACAAGTGAGATTCTTTCTGTTGCCTCCCGTTATGGTATTCCGGTTATTGAAGATGCTGCAGAAGCCATTGGCAGCGAATATGATGGGAAGAAGTGCGGATCTTTCGGTGATATTGGTATTCTTTCATTCAACGGCAATAAGATCATTACAACCTCAGGTGGCGGAGCACTGGTCTCGAATAACAAGGAATATGTAGATTATGCAAGATTTCTTTCCACACAGGCTGCAGATAAAGCTGTGCATTACCAGCATTCAAAGATAGGGTATAACTACAGGATGAGCAATATATTGGCTGGCATAGGAAGAGGACAGCTTGAAGTTCTTGATGATCGTGTAGAATGCAGGAGAATGATATTCTCAACATATTTTATGAGGCTTTCGGAAATTAAAGGAATAAGTTTTCATAAGGAACCAGACAAGAGATACATCTCCAACCGGTGGCTTACTACAATTTTTGTTGAACCTTCAATTACAGGTGGTATCACCCGTGAGGACTTAAGAATAGCACTGGAAAAAGAAAACATTGAATCCAGGCCATTGTGGAAACCGTTGCACAGCCAGCCTGTATTCACCGAATATCCTGCCTATATCAACGGAGTATCTGACAATCTTTTTAAAAACGGGCTTTGTCTGCCATCGGGGAGTAACCTCTCTGAGACTGACCAGATAAGGGTGATCGAGTGCATTGAAAAATCTTTTACAGGATAGCATACTTGCTATTCAAGCCAGAATTTAAAATGAACAGACTTAATTTTGCGATTGTTGGTTGTGGCAGGATTGCTGAACGGCATGCTGAGCAGATAAAAAAACTGGCGAACCTTGTTGCAGTTTGTGATATTGCAAATAAGAAAGCTGACAATTTTGGTTTGAAGTATAAAGCCAGAGCATATTATAGCATAGATGAACTTCTGAAAAATGAAAATAATATCGATGTAGTATCTATTTGCTCACCTAACGGACTGCACGCTGAGCATGCTATCAAGGCTTTCAGGAAAGGCATGCATGTTTTATGCGAGAAACCGATGGCTATAAGCGTTTTCGACTGTGGAGAGATGATTAAGGAGGCTGAAAGGGCAAACAAGAGATTATTTATTGTCAAACAAAACAGGTATAATCCTCCGGTTAAGGCAGTCAAGGAGTTACTTGATGAAGGGCAGCTTGGTAAAATTGGAACAGTTCAACTTAACTGTTTCTGGAACAGGAATTCAGAATATTACAGCCAGTCAGAATGGAAAGGAACAATGGATCAGGATGGGGGAACTCTCTTTACTCAGTTCAGCCATTTTATAGACTTGCTTTACTGGTTCTTCGGTGATGTCAAAATAGTTAAAGCATTTACCAGAAACTATCAGCATAAGGAGATTATCGAATTTGAAGATTCAGGTGTAGCTCTGCTGGAATTCTATAATGGAATAATAGGAACATTGAACTTCAATGTAAACAGCTATTCAAAAAACATGGAGGGTTCCCTTACCATATTCGGAGAAAAAGGTACAGTAAAAATAGGTGGACAATATCTAAACGAACTTGAATATCAGGATATTAAAGATACCAAAATAATAGATCTTCCTCCCGGCAATCCTCCGAATAACTATGGCATGTATACCGGCTCAATGTCGAATCATAACAAAGTATATGAAAATGTAATTGAGGTACTTCAGAATCAGGGTACAATAGCTACAAATGGTTTTGAAGGCATGAAGACTGTGGAAATTATAGATAAGATTTATACTGCTGCCAATAGAAACATTTTATGAGTGACAATTCTATTATACCTCTTGTTGACTTAAAAGCCCAGTATCTAAGTCTGAAAGGTGATATAGACAAAACTATCGCTGATTGCATCAATGATGGAGCATTCATCAAAGGGAAAAGAGTTGTAGATTTTGAGAGCGATTTTGCCGGGTATATAGGAGCTGAATACTGTGTCTCCTGTGGCAATGGAACGGATGCTCTGGAGCTTATCCTCGCATCTCTGGGGGTAAGATCCGGAGACGAAGTTATTGTTCCTGCTTTGTCATGGATTGCTACAGCTGAGGCTGTTAATAATGTAGGAGCTGAACCTGTTTTTGTTGATATTAAAAAGGACAATTTTACAATAGATGCTGATAGCATTGAAGTTAAAATTACAGCCAGAACTAAAGCAATTATTGTAGTTCATCTTTACGGATCACCTGCTGATATGAATGAAATATCTGCGGTATCAACTAAATATGGCCTCCATCTTATTGAAGATTGTGCCCAGGCTCATGGTGCAGAATATGAAAACAGAAAAATCGGCACTTTTGGCATTGCATCTGCGTTCAGCTTCTTTCCAAGTAAAAATCTCGGTGCATTTGGTGACGGAGGTGCAATTATTACTAATGACTTGAAACTTGCAGAAAATGCCAGGATGATTGCCAATCACGGGCAATTGAATGTCAGGCATACTCATTCTGTGATAGGGAGAAACAGCAGGCTTGATACAATTCAGGCTGCGATATTATCAGTTAAGCTCCCATATCTCGATAAATGGAATAATAAACGAGTTGAGATATCAGAACTGTACAGAAATTTGTTAAGCACTGCAGGTGAAATTGAATTTCCTGTAATTGAATCTTATAAAAAACATGTTTATCATCTCTTTGTAATACGATCCCGACACCGGGATCAAATACAAAAAATCCTTGAGGAAAATAATATCATTACTGGAATCCATTATCCAAAACCACTTCCATTCATTGATGCCTATAGTTACAAGGGGCACGCTCAGAGCGATTTTCCAGTTTCCCTGAATGCGTGTTCAGAAATTTTATCTCTTCCAATATATCCTGAATTATCTGATTTGCAGGTCTGCAGGATCTGTGATCACATACTTAAAATACTTTAATGACTCTATCAGGGAATAGGCTGATTATTAAAGATCTTCTGCAAAATGGAACCTTTTCTTTTTGGTGTGCGGTAATTATAATTTTACTCCTGCCGGTATATCACTGGTACATTCCACCGGTTATGATAGCCTGGGGCATATTAAGAACAGTCGAAATTTGTCTTACGGATTATTCGAACAACAGGATCATTAAGTGGAGGCTGACTCTGTTTTTGTTATTTATTATTTTTTATATCTGGCAGATTATTGGAATGTTATATTCCAATAATCAGGACGCTGGTTGGAGAAATATTGCATTGAGAATGTCGTTATTTCTCTTTCCTTTGGTTTTATTTTCGCCAGGTGACTTAATCAAACGTCAGTCCGGATATCTGGTAAGACTTTTTGCACTGAGCAATTTTGCATTTCTTATCTTCTGTTATGCCTTTGCCTTTTGGAAGTCAGTAACATTCCAGGATGGTACTCCCGGATTCAATCCTCATCCTCCGGAAGCTGCATGGCTGAATTATTTTTATGCTGCTAAACTGGCTGTATTTCAACATCCTTCATATCTTTCAATGTATACAATTTTCTCTGTTTTTATATCATTGGAAGCCTACTATGACAGGAACCTTTTAAAAGGCAAACGTATAATCTGGTTGATAATTGCCGGCATTCTGCTATTATCAGTATATTTTCTTTCTTCAAGAGCTGGAATTCTGACAGCTATAATCGGTTTTCCTTTTTATTTTTTCCGGAAATCTAAACGAACAGGCAGAAGCAGAACTGTTGTATTTGCTGTTTTTATATCCATATTAGTGTTGTTGCCTCTTTCTCTGACAAATCCAAGGGTAAGCGGATATATACGGTCATGGTCCAATGTGGAGAAAAATGATATTTCGGGTCATGACGGACGACTTATTATCTGGACATCAGTTACAAAAATTGCCAAAGAGAATTTGATGTTTGGTGTGGGAACCGGAGATATACAGGATGAGCTTAACAAAGAATATTTACGAATTGGAAAGACTAATTTTGCAAAGGATAACTTTAATGCTCATAATCAGTATATTGAAATACTCCTGGAAAATGGCGCTATTGGATTACTTCTTTTTCTAATGATATTCGGAGTAATGGTTTATATCACTGTTAGTGAATGGAAACTTCTTTTTTCAATGTTTATTATAATTGTGTTTATCTCATTCCTTTTTGAAACAATGCTAAACAGGCTGGCAGGCGTATCCTTTTTTGCACTATTTTCCTTCCTTCTGTCATATGTTGATTTAGGATCTGGAAAAACAATTAAGGATTTCCCTGTAGGTGATAAAAACATGTAAAAACGCGATGCATCGCGTTTCTACAATTTTATCAATATTTTTTAAAAATCTCGTCTACTTTTTTCCGGTTAGCAAGTATTACAAGCATAAGAAGTGTAAGACAGAAAAAGGTGGGAACTACAACCTTTGCATAATATACTGCTCCGTTATCTCTTCTGGCCGGAAGGGAAAAGTCGCTTAATACAGTAATAATGTCCTTGTACAGATCTCTTTCTGACTCAATCGCTTGTTTCCTGGCATACAAGTCGTAGATATCTGTATAGACCAATTGAGTATTCTGCTCCTGGAGAAAGATCATCTGTCCTCCGTTTTCAGGTTTCCTGTTCCTGGTCTCTTCAAAATACTTTACCTTTTGTAAACTGTCGAGCTGTACAATATCATAATCAAGTCGCTCCAGCAATTCATTATTCTGCCTGAGCCTGAGCCTGTTTCTTTGCTGGAAGAGTGAGTCTTTTTTGATGAAACTGATGATACCTTCCCTGATTACTGTTAATTTTTGCGGAGAGTTGACCTTAACTCTTAATATTAAGCCTGTCTGTCATCCTTATATTTGTTGTATCATACACATCGTGGCTATTCTTGTAATCCACATAATCGGGAATTCCGTCTTTATTCTGATCGATTATCCAGTATGCACTGATATCATTTATTTCAAAAACTGACTCATGTTTTACAGAAAGAGCAAGGGCAAGTTCCGCTGTATTTCCATCAGAACAAAAGGTATGCAGCTTGTTCAGATATGGTATCACTTCAGCAGCAGTTGTTCCATTTGTTTTAATTGTCATATCAGATGTATAAAAAGATGCTGATGTTGATTTTAAAATAAATGATAAAACAGCACCTGCAATTATACTAAGTCCAAGCGGGAGCCATCTTCTCAGGATGAATACCAGAGATATCATGAAAGCTCTTCCCATTGCTTTCAAAAAACGGCTGATCGTTAATCCCATTCTGTGAAAAAGATCAAGCAAATCTATTTCCCCTTCATTTGAATTTTTTGTAGTACTTTTTTCAGACATAATAGCTTGTATTTCCGGATTGTATTGCAAATATATGGAATTTGAACAAACTATCAAGCTTCTGAATATCCTTGTCAGATATTCTTTAATACCTTCAGGGCAAGATCCTGCATCAATGGCTTGTAGTCCTGTACAAACTCGCCTGTGACCCTGTTTCCGATTACAAGACAAATTGTAAGTGCCTTATGTCCCAGGAGAGCTGACAACCCATAGATAGCAGAACTCTCCATTTCATAATTGGCAATTATCCTGTTGCGATAAGTAAATCCGGAAAGTTTGTGGTTGATCTCATTATCAAATGTTTCCAGCCTTAATCTTCTTCCCTGTGGGGCATAAAAACCTGGAGCTGAAATAGTTATGCCTTTTATATATTTCTCATTTCCGAATACTTCCAGCAGATCCTTGCTGGCATTTACTGCATAAGGGTAGGAAAGGGTATCGGGCCATTCAAGGGCCTCTGCCAGCATATCAGAGAGTCTTGTATCAAGTATCCAGTCATAACCCTCATAAAAGTGCAGAAGCCCGTCAAATCCTACAGCAGTCTCGGTAATTACACAGGAACCGGCAGGAACATCAGCTCTCAGTCCGCCGGAAGTGCCAATCCTTACGAAAGTTAATGACACAGGATCCTCTTTGCATAAACCGGTTTCAAGGTCAATATTTACAAGGGCATCAAGTTCATTGATCAGGATATCTATATTGTCAGTGCCGATGCCGGAAGATATTACGGTTACCTCCCCTGTATCAAAAGTTCCGGTAACAGTCCTGAATTCCCTGTTCTCCTTTCTTACCCTGATATCGGTCATCAGCGATGCTATCATATCAACCCTGCCGGGATCGCCAACAATAATTATCTTATTTGAAATATCTCCGGGCAGGAGGTTGAGATGAAATATACTTCCGTCTTTATTTGTAATGAGTTCAGTCTTCTTTTGCATAATGAGAAAATAATCATCAAATTTAGTATAATCTGATAATTAATCAAGAAAGGTGAATTAATGAATATTGCTGTACTGACCGGAACCAGGAACTGCGAAACCCGAAACCCGAAACCTATTAGCCACCGCAGCTTTAGCCAAGGTGGCCGAAACCCAAAACTCTTGATTATTGATAGTAGCTCATTATATTCCCTGAGATCAGCAAAAGCGAAATCTCGCCCAATTTAGCCTGCGCCTGTATTAATAAAAGCCTTTCTCTTGCATCAAGGAGACTCTTCTGGACTTCCCGCAGATCAATTCCTGCCAGACTTCCAAGTTTGTATCTTTCGAGAGCAATATCAAGGTTTTCTGCTGCAGTCTGAAGATTCTGCTCCTCCAGTTTAATAAGCCTGAGATTATTGCTGTAGGCACTGTAAAGTGTAATCAGATCAGCCTTGATTCCCTGCTCAAGTTCAAGATATCTTAAGCTCCTTGTTCTTTACATCAATTGCTGAATTGCTGAGGCTTCTCCTTTGGTTGAATCCATCGAAAATATTAAAACCCATCGTCACTCCATAATTCAGCCCGTTGGTCATCAGACTCTTGTTGTGTGCCTGTAGAATACATTGCCAGATTTGAAGAATATCCTGTAGACAGATTAAGGTATGGATAGGTGCGTGATGCAACTATCTTATAATCATATTCAGATATTAGTTTTGTTCTTGGAGGCTATAACAAGACTCGTATTTTTAGCAAGGGTTTCCTCAAGAAGTTTTCGTAAAGTAAGCTGACTATTTACAATAACTGAGGTGTCAGTTGACTGGAATCTGGCCCCGAGATCATCGGCCGCCATCAGTTCATTAAGCCTTATCTGTGCTGCCCTGACAACCTCATATTGTTTTGAAAGCCTTGAACTGTCATTGTTCAGGTAAACTTTCGACTGAAGAACCTGCATCTTTGATCCCGACTGCAAGTAGGTACCTCTCCTCATCAATCCTTAATCGTTCTTTTGAGAGCGATACAGCATATTCAAGCGTTTGCATCATCTGAACCTGCTGAATATATGTGTAATATGAAGCTACAAGATCAGTTATGAGATTTTCAACAGCAAGCTGAGTATTAAGCTCCCCTAACTGTTTAAGCTCATTCAGTTTCTTATAGGTAGTCTGCACATTGAATCCGTTGAAGATTGTCCATCCCAATGTTACACCGGCATTTGCTGATGCAGCATTTATGGCACTCTGAATTTGTCTGAGTTCCATCTGTTGCAGTTGTAATAGTTGCATTGCGGGTTCCGCTATACCTTCCTGTCAGATCAAGAGAAGGAAGATAACCGGCATTCCCAATCGTATAATTATTGTCAGATATAGTTTCACTGTTATTCGCAACAAGGATTGAAAAATTTCTTTCAAGACTCTATGCTTATGCAATCCTTAAGTCCAAGCATCGTCTGACCCTTCAGTGAAAGTGCAATAGGTGACAAGAAGAATGCTAAGGGATGATTGACCTTCATTTTCATTTTCAGCTTTTTTGTGATTCACTTGAGATATAACTATAAATTGCGGGAACAACAAAGAGAGTCAGGAATGTGGCAAAAAACATTCCTCCAACCACTGCAATACCCATAGAAACACGGCTTCGGGCTCCTTCTCCAAAACCAAGAGCTAGCGGCATGATCCCGAGTATGGTTGCTAAACTGGTCATTAATATCGGTCTGAAACGTGATGCTGCAGCAAATTTGATTGCATCCATTTTGGACATGCCTGCATGCTTTCGCTGGTTCGCAAATTCTACAATCAGAATACCATTTTTTGAAACCAGTCCGATGAGCATTATAATTCCGATCTGGCTGAAAATATTCATTGTAATATCAAAGTACCACATAAACAGAAGGGCACCCGTCAGAGCAAGCGGAACAGTCATCATCACAATAAGAGGATCCTTGAAACTTTCAAACTGGGCAGCAAGGACCAGGAAAATCAGTATCAGGGCAAGTACAAATGCAAACATAAGACTCGATGAGCTTTCCTTGAAATCTTTGGAATCACCGGCCAGTGCTGTTCTGAATGAATCGTCTAGAACTTCTTTGGCAATTTTATCCATCTCATCAAGACCCTGGCTTATTGTCTTCCCTTCTGCCAGTCCTGCTGAAATTGTTGCAGAAACAAACCTGTTATAGCGGTTCAGTGAAGGAGGGGCCGTTTCTTCAGTGAATGACACAAGATTGTCGAACTGGATCATTTCCCCTGAATTGTTTCTGACATATAAAGATTGAAGATCCAGCGGTTTGTTTCTGTCGCTTCTCGCAAGATCGCCCAAAATCTGATACTGCTTGCCATTCATAAAGAAATAGCCGAATCGCTGACCGCTAAGAGCCAGCTGTAAGGTCTGACCAATATTCTGTGTTGAAACACCAAGAACGCTTGCCTTATCCCTGTCAATATGGATCCTGAGTTCAGGCTTGGTGAATTTTAGATTTACGTCAGCCATCTGGAACATTGGGTTATCCATAACTTTCGACATAAATACTGGCAGAACATCTCTTAGTTTATCTATTGATGTTGCCTGCAGAACATATTGAATTGGCATCCCGGCCCGTCTTCCTCCGAAAGTTGACTGCTGCATAACCATTGATCTGGCTTTTGTCTTCTTTCTCAGAAAAGCCCCAAGCTGGTCGGCAATCTCCTGCTGAGTCCTTTTTCTGTCTTTCGGGTTTACAAGCATAATTCTCGTACTTCCCATGCTTCCTCCTCGTATAAACGATATAACACCTTCGCGCTCGGGAACTAATGCTTCAACACTATTGGAAATATCATCGACATATTCAAGCATGAACTCATATGTTGCACCTTCCTGGGCTGTGGAATTTATAGAAATCTGCGACCTGTCTTCAAGCGGAGCCATTTCTGCAGGAATTGATTTCCATAAAAAGAAGATCAGGGCAAATGTACCAGCAAGAATAAGGAAGGTAGCACGCCTGTGGTTAAGAAAAGAGTTAAGCAACTTACGATAGACGTTATTGAGGTTCTCAAAGAATTTTTCAGTTTTTCGGAAAAACCAGCTGTGTTTGCTTTCATGCCGAAGCAGTTTTGATGAGACCATAGGCGTAAGCGACAAGGCAAGAAATGCTGAAATACCAACAGCTCCGGCCATTACAATTGCAAACTCCCTGAACAGCCTTCCTGTAATACCCTGAAGGAAAACTATTGGAAAAAAGACAGAAATTAGTGTGATTGTTGTAGCTATAATTGCAAAATAAATCTCTTTCGATCCTTCAAGTGCTGCCTTAACTGGAGGAATACCGTTTTCTACTTTAACATAAATATTCTCCATCACAACAATTGCATCATCAACAACAATTCCGATTGCAAGGACAATAGCAAGCAGAGTAAGAACATTTATAGTGTATCCGGCAAGATACATAATAAAGAATGAACCTATAAGTGAAACCGGGATGACAAGGATCGGTATTAAAGTTGCTCGCCAGCTTCTTAAAAAGAAATAAATAATTATCACTACAAGTGCGAATGCAATGTAAATAGTATCCTTTACCTCCTTAATCGAATTCCTTATAAAGATTGTATTATCATATGCAATTTTAATCTTGATATCATCGGGAAGATCTTTCTTTATATACTCGAGCCTGCGGTATACTTCATCAACAATTTCAATATGGTTCGACCCTGGCTGAGGAATTATTGCATCACTTACCATTGGAACTCCATTTCTTTTAAGAATTCCCCTTATATCTTCAGGCCCGAGTTCAGCTCTGCCAATATCCTTAAAACGCACAATCAGATCGCCTGTCTGTTTGATTATCAGATCATCAAACTCTTTTGGAGTAGACATCAGTCCCAGTGTTCTTATAGTTAATTGTGTTGTATTCCCTTCAATACTTCCGGAGGGGAGTTCAACATTTTCACGTGATATTGCATTTCTAACGTCGAGTGGAGTTAATCTGTAACCTGCAAGCTTGGCCGGATCGAGCCAAAGCCTCATTGCGTAGCGCTTTTCTCCCATTATCATTACAGCACTTACACCTGGAATTGTTTGCAACTGTTCCTTTATCGTAAGGTCCGCGATTTCAGAAAGTTCAAGCAGTGATCTTTTGTCGCTTTCAATTGTAAGCTGAAGAATCGGATTAGCATCTGCATCAGCTTTTGCAACAACCGGCGGGTCACAGTCCCTTGGAAGCATTCTCATAGCTTGTGATACCTTATCCCTTGTGTCATTTGCAGCGGTCTCCATATCGACAGATAACTCAAATTCAACAGTGATATCACTTCCACCCTGACGGCTGACACTTGTGAGAGAACGGATACCGGGAATCCCATTTATTGATTGTTCCAGAGGTTCAGTTATCTGAGTCTCAATTACATCCGAATTTGCCCCCGGATAGGAAGTCCTTACATTTATTATAGGCGGGTCAACGCTTGGAAATTCACGGACTCCAAGGAAAGTAACGCCAACAACACCAAAAAGGAGAATAACAATTGCAAAAACTGTTGCCAGAACCGGCCTGTTTATACTAACTGATGATAGACTCATTTTTTTGTTATTTGTTAAGAATGACAGTATCAAGAACTACAGGCAGATTCTGTCTTAACTGCATAATGCCTGTTGTAATCAGTGTATCTCCGAATTTAAGCCCGTCGGTGATCTGAATATTTGATTCAGTTCTTAAACCGATTGTAATTTTAAATGATTTTGCTTTACCTTGCCTGTAAACAAAGACTTTCTCCCCTTCCATTTCAGCAATCACAGCCTCAGTTGGTATCGAAATAGCATTCTCCTTTTTCGACAAGCTCGAGTGAAATACTGGCATACCGGCCTGGTTTAAGCTCCTCATCATTATTTGGATAAAGTGCACGCAGAACAATAGTTTTTGTATCCAGATCTATTTTAGGATCTATGGCATATACCTTTGCATTATAAATCTTATCGCTACCGGCAACTCTGAACGTAATCGGATATCCTATTCTGATTTCTGAAGTATACTTTTCAGAAATAGAGAATTGAACCTTAATGGGTTTGATCTTTACGAGTTTTGCAATCTTTGTGGAAGATGTGGCAAAACTGCCTTCACTTACATCTCTTACACCAATGATCCCATCAAAAGGCGCCCGAAGTTCTGTTTCTGATATGCGTGCCTTTATAAGATTAATATCAGCCTTTATACTTTGAACATCTGTCTGAATCTGATCATAACTCTCCTGACTTATTGCATCCTTATCAAGCAAACTTCGCTGCCGGAACTCTTTCGATTCTGCCATTTTTAACTGTACCTCAAGCTTTTCCAGCTGAGCCTGAAGGGGACGATCATTCATTTTTGCAAGAAGATCACCTTTCCGTACCCTTGTTCCTTCTGTGAAATTAATATTCACAATTTTACCGGAAGTCTCGAATGAAAGATTAACTTCTTCATCGGGTAAAAGTGTTCCGGACTGATTGATTTTATCGCTCATATTAGTTGGAACAATCACATAACCAACTACATTAAGCTTTTGTTGCTGCTGCCTCATAGGACCTTGCTGCCCCTGTGGGCCTTGTGCTCCTTTTTCACCTTTCATCTTACTGGCGAGGAGAGGTTTGTATTTCGGGTAAAATATCACACCGGCAAGAAAGACAATTATTATAATCGTCACCACTGATTTCACTCGCTTATTCATATGCTTGTCTGAGATTTATTACTGTTAACATCAGGATTTATTTCTTAGTCCAGTTTGACCTGTTAGCTCAACAAAATATCTGCTGGCCTGAAGTGGCAAAAATAGGCAATATGCTTATAGTTGTTGTCTTAAAAACAATTAAAATATGTTAAATCACCTGTATCAATTCCTTTAAGAATAAAGATTTTACTTTCGGAATGCCCCTCGTCAATAAAAGAAATTATTTTTGCATTTCAATAACTAAGGAAAAAATGATCCAGCGAATTCAATCTTTATACCTGTTTCTGACAATCCTGTTGTCAGTATTATTCCTTGCAGGGAATCTTTTTACATTTGCTGATGGAAGCGGAGTGCTATATAAAGCCACAATAAAAGGAATTAATCTTGCATCGGAAGGAGTTGCAAGCCCTCAGGTTCACAGCACTTTACCGCTCACAATATTTGTGTTACTTACAGCCATTGTTTCGGTTTAACTTTATTTGTTTCAGGAACAGGAGAGTTCAGATCTAAACTTGCGTTTTCCTGTTATAATCCTTGCTGTTATGCTGATTCTTACCTTTATATATTGCATTTGGTTTGCACATATCTGAATATCCAGGCTCAATTAATCCCGGGATACAAGATAGGTGTTGCCTTTATTGATACTGATATTTGCAATTCTTGCATACAGGGGCATAAAAAAGGATGATAATCTTGTTAAATCGTACGACAGACTAAGGTAGAAATTAAACGCAAAGGGGACCGAGCGTTAAGGAGGCATTATATAATGTGCATATTTTCCTGGTTGGTAATCTTCTCACAGTAATGGCATTTTAAGTGCAACATTCTTTTTTGAGACTACCCGGAACTTTGTAATAACATGTTCAAAATTGGTTATGCACTTTGGATTCATGCATTTGGCTATTCCCACTATATTGTCGGGAACCTCTACAACTTTCTTTTCAACAACTTCATAATCCTTGATAATATTCAGCTTTGCATCCGGTGCCACAAGTGCTATCCTGTTTATATCCTCATCCTCAAAAAATACCCCGGTTATTTTGATTATCGCCTTTCTGCCAAGTTTCTTGCTTTCAAGGTTAGTGCCAAATGTTATCTGGTTGTCGATCTTGTCAAGCCCAAGGATCTGAATTACCTTGAACAGGTTGCTTGCCGGGACATGATCTATAACTGTTCCGTTCTGAATTGCGCTTACGCTTAATTGTTTCGGTTCCTTCATTTTGTTTCCCTTTCCTACTTTATTCCTAAAAGTGAACATAAAATTGCCTGCCTTGTATAGACACCATTAAGGGCCTGCTCAAAATAATAAGCCTTGTTATTGCTGTCAACATCCTGATGTATTTCGTTCACCCTCGGCAGCGGATGAAGGATGCGCATACCTGGCTTTGTATTCTTCAGCATTGTGTTTCTGAGTACATATACATTCTTGACTTTCTCATATTCAATAGGATCTGAAAACCTCTCTTTCTGCACCCTTGTCATATAAATAATATCCGCTTTCGACACTATGTCAGTAAAGTCGCTGTGCTCATAATATTTGAGCCCAAGGTTATCAAGGTACAATTTGAATTCATCAGGAATTTTAAGCTCTTCGGGAGAGATGAAATTAAAAGTGGCATTCCATCGCGACATTGCCATTACGAGGGAGTGTACTGTCCTTCCGTACTTAAGATCGCCAACAAGGAATATATTAAGGTTTTCAAGAGTTCCCTGGGTTTTCCTTATGGAATAGAGATCAAGCAGCGTTTGTGTGGGATGCTGATTTGCACCGTCCCCTGCATTTATAACCGGCACAGTTGAAATCTCGCTTGCAAATCTTGCGCTTCCCTCAATAGGATGCCTCATTACTATAAGATCGCAGTAGTTATTAACTGTTCTGATTGTGTCGTTCAGGGTTTCCCCCTTGGATACACTTGAACTGGAGGCATCAGTAAATCCGATTACTTTGCCTCCAAGCCTGTTAACAGCACTCTCAAAACTAAGCCTTGTTCTTGTTGAGGGCTCAAAGAAAAGAGTCGCAATAACCTTGCCTTCAAGCAGTTTGCTGGTCGACTCTTTTTCAAACTCATCGGTAAGATCAAGAATCCTTAGTATCTCCTCTGTTGAGAAATCATCAATTGAGACTAAACTTCTGTTTTTCATCGTGGTTGGAATATTTTGAACTGGCTCAGGACATCCGAATCAAATTTACGGAGAATTGTCGGTTCTTAAGTTGCTGTTAATAATTTACTAAAAACTTTAAACATATGGACTCCTATTGAATTTCCAGGAATTTATACTTAAGGTCTTCAATTCTTGCCAGCCTTGCAAGAATCCTTTCCTTCAGCGATACCCTGAAATCAATCATGATTACACAGGATAGTCCAAAATCCTGGCCGCTTTGTCTGATATCCTCCTCTTTGAGAATCTTCATTACATCATTCATAGAGAGATAAGGAAAAGATAATTCATAGTATTCCCTCACGGTCCTCTCAACTATATCGGCATTTGTCAGCGCTTCCGCAGAAGCCGTCCTGTATGCGTTTATCAGGCCGCTTACCCCAAGAAGCGTTCCTCCAAAATATCTGCTTACGATTATAAGGGTATTTGTTAGTTCCCGTGTGTTGATCTGTCCCAGAATTGGTTTTCCTGCTGTGCCTGAAGGTTCTCCGTCATCGTTCACCCTCCAGTTATCCCGCTTATGTCCCAGCATGTAAGCAAAACAATGATGTCTGGCATCGTGTCGTTCTTTTCTGATTTTTTCCGTAAGGTGCCGGATGTCCTCATTGCCGGCTACCGGATAAGCGTTTGCAATGAAACGGCTGCCCTTCTCTTTGTAAATTCCCTCTGAAGGGGCAGCAATTGTTCTGTAAATGTCAGATTCCATTGTGCTTATGAAAATAACTATGATGCCTGGCGGAGAATACAATTATAATTAAAACTGCTGTTCTTTTTGCCGTTCAGTTTAAAAAAATCTATTTTTGTCCCAATTATAAAAAGCTATGAGTGTTTTATTGGATGAAAAGGATTTAAAGAAGCTGATAGTAATCGGCGACAGGATACTTATTAAGCCAAAGGTCCCGCAGTCTAAGACAAAAAGCGGGCTGCTTCTTCCGCCAGGCGTCAGCGAAAACGAAAAAGTACAGTTGGGCTATGTTGTTAAAGCAGGTCCGGGGTATCCCATTCCTTCAATAAATGAGAGTGATGAGCCCTGGAAGAACAGTTCAGATGAACCTAAATATGTTCCGCTTCAGGCAAAGGAAGGCGATCAGGCTGTCTATATGCAAAGCAGTGCCATTGAAATTGAGTTCAACCGCGAAAAATATGTGATTGTCCCTCACTCTTCTGTTCTCCTGCTTCTCAGGGATGAAGGACTATTTGAGTGAGCTAATGCTCTGGTTTTTGAATATTTTACTCTTCGTAGGCAGCCATCTGTGAAAAATCCTTCAGAAAGATCTCTGTTTCATATTTCCATCTTTCCTTTTCTCCCTTAATGCCTTTCCTCTCAGTGAGGGCTTCCCTCATCATGCTATCACCTGAAAGAATGTCGAACGGCATCAGCTTCTCCTCATATTCATAAGGAGGGTTATTAAATTTGAGTGCCCCTTCTGGCGAGGTCTCAATAATTGCGTCAAATATCTCAAAAGCTGTTGCAACAGGCTCAAAGTTACCAGTATTGGTAACATGTAATTGCAAACCATTGCAAGACCTGCCGCTGAATTTATGAAATGTAGGAATGAAACTATGTATCCTGAAAGCACATCCTGCTATTTTACGATTATCCAGGTTTTTCTTCAATTCCGGAGCATCGATAAAGGGTGCTCCAAAAAGTTCAAACGGAATTGTAGTACCCCTTCCTTCTGAGAGATTAAGTGCTTCAATAAGGACTGTGCCGGGATAAACAATTGCCGTACTCAATGAGGGCATATTTGGGGAGGGCAACACCCAGGGAAGACCTGTTGCATTGTACATCATTGTCCGTCTCCAGTTTTTCATCCATACTACATTCAGTTCACAGGCCGGGTAATACTTATCCCTGATCCACAGCGACATCTCTCCAATTGTCATGCGATGGCACATTGGAATTGATGCACCTCCGACAAATGTAAAGTATTCCTCTTTAAGAACCGGACCATCATAAGGAAGAGCAGCAACAGGATTTGGCCTGTCGAGTATCCATACCGGAATACCGGCTTCTCCGCATGCTTCAATGCATAGTTTTACAGTCCAGATATAGGTATAAAGCCGTGCGCCTATGTCCTGCAGGTCAACTAAGAGCACATCAATTTCTTCAAGCATTTCAGGTGAAGGCTTCCTGTGTTCTCCATACAGACTGAAGAGGGGAACCTTATACTCTGGATGTATCTGGCTGCTCCATTCAATCATATTATCCTGCGTCTGGCCGTAAAGACCGTGCTGAGGTCCGAAAATTGCTGTAAGCCTGCAATCACTTCGTGCAAAGAAAAGATCTGTAATATGCGAGAAATCTCTTGTAATGCTTGGGGCATGACAAAGGATGCCGATCCTCTTTCCCTTAAGTTTTTCAGGAAATTTATTTAATATTAACTCCAGCCCTGTTCTTGTCATTTCTTTTTCAATTTATTAACAAATATAGAATTATCACCATAAAATGATCAACAACAGCTAAATTTTATATCTGTAAATGATTATTCTTTTCTAAGTTTATGGTCTAAAAAAATCCATCTATGAAAAAGCCCGGAATTGCACTTTTTATATCCCTTTTTGCACTATCTGTTTATTGTCAGAAGCCTGCCCTCGACAGCTCCTCGTATGACGGGTGGAAAAGCATTGGAGCACAGATTATCTCAGAAGACGGACAGTGGGTAGCCTATACAGTAAATCCCCAGCTTGGCGATGGATGGCTTCATATCTATAACAGTACCGCAAAACAGAATGATTCAGTTGCATGTGGTACCCGTCCTCAGTTTTCTCCCGGATCAAAGTATATCGCTTATCAGATCATTCCAAAATATGCGGTGACCCGTCAGGCAAAAAAGAAGAAACTCAAGGAGGATAAGATGCCAAAAAATGATCTTGAAATCAGGGTGTTGCCTGGAAATGAAATAAAGAAGATCCTTAGAGTAAAATCTTTTGAACTTCCTGAGAAAAATTCTCAGTGGATGGCTTACCTGCTGGAAAAGAAGGCCGAGGAAAAGAAAGATAATAAAACTCAGACAGATACTACAAAAACAAATACGGTTCCTGCTGCCGGAAAAGCTAAAACGGCTGAACCGAAAGGAACGGGATTTGTTATATATAATCCGCTTACAGCAAAAGAATACTCTTTTGATAATGTTACAGAGTACGTTGTTGCAAAGGATGGAAAAACAATAAGTTACCTGCAGTCGCTGCCTGATACTACTAAAATTGAAAACTTCGTGGTCAATATATTTGATATAAAAAATGAAACTTCAACCGTAGTCTTTGAAGGGAAGGGAACTGTGAAAAAATTAACAACAGACAGGAGTGGGAATAATGTCTCATTCATATATTCTGCCGACACAGCAAAAGTTAAAGTATATGATCTCTATTTGTCAAAAAACCTTGAGAAGGCGTCAAAAACTGTAGGGCTTGCAGATCCTTCAATGTTTAGGGGGTGGTCAGTCAGTGAGAACGGAAATATTTCTTTTTCTGATGACGGCTCAAGGCTGTATTTCGGTACGGCAAAAAAACCTGTTAAAGAACCTATCGATACACTTCTTGAAGATGAAAAGTACAGGCTTGATATCTGGTCATGGGATGATAACCTGCTTCAACCCATGCAAAAGAAACAGCTTGAGCAGGAAAAGAAAAGGACCTGGCAGGCAGTTTATCATATTGACAATGGATTGATGTTTCAGCTGACTGACACCCTGGTTCCAAATCTGAGGACCTACGGCAAAGGAAATTATATCTTTGGTCTTGCTTCCTCCGACCTGAAATATCGCAGGGCATCATCCTGGGAAGGATCGTCACCGTCGGATTACTACCTTGTAAATATTGAGACCGGCAAAAGGACGCTTTTAGCAGAGAGATGTGCAGGCAGGGCAGTACTTTCTCCTTCATGCAAATATTTTGTATACTGGGATAACAAAGAAAAGGGTTGGTTCTCATTATCCTTAGAAGGCGGACAGCCAAAAAATCTTACCCGCGATATAAAAGTACCTCTGTATGATGAACTGAATGACCTTCCCGATGATCCCCAGCCTCACGGAATTGCAGGCTGGATGGATGATGAGAGACATCTTCTTATTTATGACCGCTTTGATATCTGGATCGTTGACCTGCAGGGATCAGAACCTGCGATTAATCTCAGCAATAATTATGGCAGATTAAATAATATACGGTTAAGGTATCTGAAACTCGACGATGAAGCAGATTTTATCGGGAAGAAAGAACTTATGTATCTCTCAGCCTTTAATTATCTTAACAAAGAGGCCGGCTTTTTTACACTTAAGACTGGTAAAGCAAATGATCCATCGAGGATCTTAATGGAAAAGTGTTCCTTCGGAAGAGGTATTACAAAAGCAAAGAAGGCCGATCGGATAATCTGGAATAAAGGAACATCCGGAATTTATCCCGAGTTGTGGATAAGTGATCTTAATTTTGAAAATTCCCGCCAGATCTCTGTTACAAATCCTCAGCAAAGCAAATACAACTGGATAACTGTTGAACTTGTAGAATGGAACTCCTTTGACAATGAAAAACTTCAGGGCTTGCTGTTCAAGCCTGAAGATTTTGATCCTTCGAAAAAGTATCCGATGATCGTCTATTTTTATGAGCGGAGTTCTGACGAGTTGTACAGTTATGGTGCCCCGGCTCCAAGCGCATCGATAATTAACAAGACATTTGCGGCCAGTAACGGCTATCTCGTTTTTGTTCCGGATATTCCCTATAAAATTGGTTATCCCGGTCAAAGCTGCTATAATTCAGTCATCAGCGGAACCACCTCCCTTCTCGACAGATATAATTTTATCGACCGGAACAGACTTGCTCTTGATGGCCAGAGCTGGGGTGGCTACCAGATTGCCTGGCTTGTAACTCAGACGAATCTTTTTGCCTGTGCTTATGCAGGGGCAGTGGTCAGTAATATGACCAGTGCTTATGGCGGAATAAGATGGGAGACAGGAATGAGCAGAATGTTTCAATACGAGCATACACAAAGCAGAATCGGCGGTACTCTCTGGGATAAACCCGTTCAGTTTATTGAAAATTCTCCGATTTTCTTTGTCCCCAAAATAAACACACCTCTGCTGCTTATGCATAACGATGCTGACGGTGCTGTTCCATGGTACCAGGGTATTGAATTTATAACAGCACTCCGCCGACTTGACAAGCCTGCCTGGCTGCTCTCGTACAACGATGAAGCGCATAACCTTGTGCGCAGGGCAAACAGGAAGGATATTTCAATACGAAAGATGCAGTTTTTTGATCATTATCTGAAAGATGCACCTATGCCATACTGGATGAAGTATGGGATCTCGCAGGTTGAAAAAGGGAAAATTGATGGTTATGATCTTGTTAAAGAATAAACATAAGATAGAAATGAAACTTAAAAAAATATTATTCTCATTATTGTTCCTGATCGCTCTTCTGGCTTTCTCTTGTTCAAAGGATGACATTAAGAAAATAACAATAATAGAAACCACCGATTTGCATGGAGTAATATGGCCTTATGATTATATTGAAAAAAAAGACATTAACGCTTCTATGGCTTCCATTTATACTCATGTCAGGCAGGTCAGGAAAGAGAGCGATGCGACCCTGCTTCTCGATAATGGAGATAACCTTCAGGGACAACCTGCGGTCTATTACTATAATTTCATCGATACAGTTTCTCCTCATTTCCTTTCGGAGGTTTTCAATTTTATGAAGTATGATGCCGCAACAGTAGGAAACCATGATATTGAAGCCGGACACTCAGTCTACGACAGGTTGGTTAAAGATTATAACTTTCCTCTCCTTGCAGCAAATGCAGTTGATCGCAGTACAGGCAATCCATATTTTAAACCATATTGTTTGATTGAAAAGAATGGGATAAAAATTGCAGTTCTTGGCCTTGTTACTCCGGCTATACCAACATGGTTACCAGAAGAGCTGTATAAAGGAATGGAATTCAAGGACATGGCAGAGACTGCCAGAAAATGGATGCCGATTATTCAGAAGGAGAAGCCCGACTTGATTATTGGCCTTTTTCATTCAGGTTGGGACAGATCCAGGGAGCAGCTTACAGAAAATGGCAGCATGTTTGAAAACGGATCAGCAGCTGTAGCATACAATGTTCCTGGTTTTGATATAATTTTTAATGGACATGATCATAGAACCGCCAATGAACAGTTTGTTAATTCAGCCGGCGATACAGTTCTGATTCTTAACGGAGGCAGCAGGGCTCAGACTATTGCTCAGGCCGATGTAGCTATTTCCTCTAAAAAGGTAAACGGAAAACGGATGCGGAAAATTTCAGGAAGCATTATAAACGTTGGGGAGTTAAAACCCGATTCTGATTATCTGGCGAAGTTTGCTCACTTTAATGAGACGGTAAAAACCTATGTCGATCAGGTAATCGGCAATTCAACTGCGGCAATGTCCTCCCGCGATTCTTACTTCGGATCATCTGCATTTATTGACCTGATCCACTCTATCCAGCTTGAAATTACCGGGGCCGATATTTCCTTTGCAGCTCCCCTTTCCTTCGATGTTCAGATAAATGAAGGTCCGGTTACAGTCGGAGACATGTTCAAGTTATACAGGTTTGAGAATATGCTCTATACGATGACTTTATCAGGGGAGGAGATTGATAAATACCTGGAGTTTTCATATGGAGGTTGGTTAAATACAATGAATGGAGAAAAGGATCCTCTACTAAAATTCAGAACAGGCAAGGACGGAAATGTGACACTTACACAGGGCAAGGCCTTTCTGAGGAATCAGCCATATAATTTTGACTCAGCAGCCGGGATTAATTACACTGTAGATGTGACTAAACCTGATGGGAGTAAGGTGACCATTTCAGGCTTAGCGAACGGTAAGCAATTTGATGAGAAAAAAACATATAAAATAGCTGTAAATTCGTACAGGGGAAATGGTGGAGGAGGACATTTTACGGAAGGAGCAGGCATAGGAAAAGAGGAGTTGAGATTAAGACTTGTCAAATCAACTGACCGCGACCTGAGGTATTATATAATGAAGAAAATTGAAGAGAAAAAAATTCTCGATCCTCTTCCGATGAATAACTGGAAAATAGTACCTGAGAAGTGGGTCAAAAGTGCTAAAGCCAGAGAATACACAATGCTTTTTGGGTTAAAGGACTAAGAGATTTCAGAGAATTGCCTGCCAAAGTGCGGTTTGAAAAAATGAATGAGTTTTCATCTGACTGGTATAAATGAAAAAGGAAACAATTTCCGAAACTGATGGTAAAATGCTTCCCCTTGTAGAGGAGTTTTTCTCGCTGCAGGGCGAAGGGTATCATACCGGGAAGGCTGCTTATTTCGTAAGGCTTGGCGGCTGCGATGTTGGGTGCAGCTGGTGCGACTCACGATTTTCATGGAATGCAGCTTTGCATCCGCTTATACATACCGATGAAATTATCAGAAATATCATAGCTTCTGGCACAGATTCTGTAGTGGTTACCGGCGGAGAACCTCTGATTTGGAATCTCGACTATCTGTGTAAAGTGTTAAAAGAAAATAAAATAAATACCTTTCTTGAAACTTCCGGAGCATATCCAATGAGCGGGATGTGGAACTGGATTTGTCTTTCGCCAAAAATGAATATGCCTCCAGTCGATGAAATATGTAAAGTAGCTGATGAACTAAAAGTTATAATTCAGGTGCCTGATGATTTTGAATGGGCAGAAAAATACAGGGGTATGGTAACTGAAAGGTGTATTCTTTTTCTGCAACCGGAATGGAGCAGGTTTGAAACAATTATTCCTGAAATTGTTGAATATATCAAAAGGAATCCGGACTGGAGAATTTCCCTGCAATCGCATAAATACATGCATATACCTTAAACATAAATAATTGATGAATAAAGTATTATCAATATTTTTCTTTTTGCTGCTTTCGTCTTTTGCTTACTTTTCGGATGGACAGACATTTCGTACCAGTTCCAGTGCCGCACTGAAAGCTTATAAAGATGGAGTTGCATCAATTGAAAATCTGCAGTATCCTTTAGCCGAAACATTTTTTAAGGAAGCCATCAGGGAGGATGATACTTTTTTTGAAGCACACATTCAGCTTGGGGAACTTTTTCTTATGCAAAAGCGAAATAATGAAGCTGCATTTCATTATAGAAAAGCAGTCAGGATTGATTCTCTCCGTTATAAACCAGTCTTTTTTCCAATGGCTAACGCTGAAATGAGATCGGGCGACTATGAAAATGCACTTGTCCATTTCAAAGTTTACCTTGCCCAGGAAGGTATGCAGGAGAAAAACAGGTTGATTGCTGCACGTAATGTGAAGAATTGCGAGTTTGCCATTAAAGCGATCAAAAACCCTGTTCCCTTTAATCCGGTTAGTGTCGGAAATGGAATTAATACGGTTGATGATGAATACTGGCCTTCGATAACTGCCGATGGTCAGACAATGATGTTTACAAGGCAGGCAAATATTGATCCCAAATTTGCAGGGTACGAGATGGTACAGGAGGATTTTTATGTAAGCTATTTATACAATGGACGCTGGATAGACGCGTTCAATGCCGGCACTCCGCTTAATACTGAACAGAATGAAGGCGCACAGGCTTTGTCATCAAGCGGTAATTACATGTATTTCACAGCATGCGACAGAAAAGGAAGTGTTGGAAGCTGCGACATCTTCTTCTCGGCCTTAAACGATGGAAGGTGGTCAACCCCGGTCAGTCTGAAGAGACCTGTCAATTCGCAGTACTGGGAATCACAGCCCTCTGTTACCGCTGATGGGAGGATGCTATTCTTTTGCAGCAACAGGGGAGGAGGACAGGGTGGCAAGGATATCTGGTACTCTGTAATGGATGACTCAAACAACTGGAAAGAACCTGTAAATATGGGTAAAAGCATTAATACGACCGGAGATGAAATGTCACCTTTTATCCACTTCGATGGACGTACATTATATTTTTCCTCTGACGGCAGAACAGGGATGGGCGGATTTGACATTTTTGTTACCAGGATGAATTCTGATACTACCTGGTCCGAACCACAGAACCTTGGATATCCTATTAACACAGTAAACGACGAAATGGGGCTGATTACTGAATCGGGAGGCAGAAAGGCATATTTTTCATCGGTACGGGATAAAAAATATGGAAAAGATATCTTCAGCTTCGAGCTTTATGATTCAATAAGAGCCGTTCCTGTTGCCTATCTGAAAGGTAATGTTGTTGATAAGGAAAAAGGCCAGATTGTACAGGCTAACTATGAATTGATCAATCTCACTACCAATAAGGTTACCATAAACAGCATTACAGATAAAAGAGGAAACTTCCTGGTATGTCTGCCATCAGGATATAATTATGGAATAAATGTAAGTAAGCAGGGTTATCTGTTCTACTCGGAAAACTTTATGCTTGAAGGCCAGCATTCAGCACTTGAACCATTTGTTAAAAAGATTGAACTAACTTCCTTTAAGGTAGGTGAGAAAATGAAACTTTCAAATGTTTTCTATGAGGTTGACTCCTGGGAATTAAAAAAGGAATCATTAATCGAACTCAACCTGCTCGCCAAGATGCTTAATGATAATATGGAGTTGAAAATTGAAGTGGGTGGTTATACCGATTCAACAGGGACACCTGAGTATAACCTCTCATTGTCAGAGAAAAGGGCTCTGTCGGTAGTTAATTATCTCCTTACAAAAGGAATAGCCCCGGGAAGGCTGATCCACAAAGGGTATGGCAATGCATTTCCTGTTGGTGATAATATTAACGATGAAGGCCGAAAACTTAACCGCCGTACCGAGGTAAAAATTCTTGAAACTCTGAAATAAATTTTATACTGTACAAAAGGCCGTTGTTACTTTCAGGCTAAACCTGGTTAAATCTGACATGATCCAAATAATAACCTGAGTTATTTCTTTGAATAGGGTTCATAGTCATCCTCTTTTACAGATGTTGGGAATGTTGAGGTACTTTTGATTTTTTCCCCTGGTTTTATTTCATTCTTTTTGACATATTTCTGATAGATTCTGAAACCTGCAAAAGTAAAAACCGCAACAAGCAGTATGATTTCGGATTTTTCCATATTCTAAATAATTAAAGATCTGGTATTTAAAAAAGCTTTATTTCTGTTTACCCAAAAATCAAATATACGCTTTTTCATTTATAGCGAAGAGCAACAATATGTAAACATGCTTTAATTGACATGATTGGAAATCATCCCTCAAATTTTTCTAAAGGTCATCGCTACCCATTATATCATTAATTTATCCTAATTCTTTGAGTATTATTAAATATTTCAATATTTTCGTACTCGAAAATTCCATGGTTTGCCATGGTGCTGAATACTGACACGAGCTGAAACTAAAAGGATTGATTATGACCATCAAAAATCCGGACGACTCTGTTCATGATGAACAATCCGGGGCTAATGAAAATGCCGCCGGAACTGAGAATGCCATACATACGGAACACGCGCAGGATAAAGTAAAGGAAGAACCTGCTGGCCATGTTCCGGAAAACAATCATGAATTTGACGATATTGAACTTCCTCCTGTTGATTATTCAGGATATACAAAACAGGAGCTGGCCGATACACTTAGCCTTATTATCGATAACAGACCAACATCCGAAATACGTGAAGATGTAGACAGGATTAAGGTTTTTTTCTATAAAAAACTGAAAGCAGAAGCAGAGGAAAGGAAGAATAAATTTCTTGAAGGCGGCGGTAAAATTGAAGATTACAGGTCATGGGTCGATCCTCTTGAGGTGCAGGTGAAACATCTTCTTGATAAATACAGGGAACGAAAAACTGATTACAGCAAGGTTCAGGAAGCTGAAAAGTTTGAAAACCTTAAGAAGAAGAATGAGATTATTGATAAGATAAAGGATCTCGTCAACAGGGAAGAATCGATAAACAAAACATTTCATGATTTCAGATCGCTGCAGAATGACTGGCATGCGGTTGGTGTTGTTCCCCAGTCATCACTTAAGGACCTGTGGGAGAATTATCACCATGTAGTTGAAATGTTTTACGATTATATCAAGATTAACAAGGAATTACGTGATCTGGACCTGAAAAAGAATCTTGAATCAAAAGTGATCCTGTGTGAAAAAACAGAAGAACTTCTGCTCGAACCAAATCCGGTTAATGCATTTCGTCTGTTGCAGGATTACCATAACCAATGGAGAGAAATAGGTCCTGTTCCACCAGAATCAAAAAATGAGATCTGGGACAGATTTAAGGAAGCAACCTCACAGATAAATAAAAGGCATCACGAGTATTTTGAGAATCAGAAAGATGATCAGAGGAAGAACCTTGAAGCCAAATTAGCTCTCTGTGAAGAGGTTGAAGCTATCAACATCCTTGAAATTAAGAATTTCAGAGATTTTGATGAGAAAGCTGATAAGGTCGTGGCTCTGCAGAAGACGTGGAGGACTATCGGTTTCGCACCAAAGAAGCAGAATAATAAGGTTTATCAACGATTCAGGGATGCCTGTGATGCATTTTTCGAAAAGAAGAGAAGCTTCTATACTGATAATAAAGAAACCCAGGTAAATAACCTTCAGCTCAAAACTGATCTCTGTGTCCAGGCTGAGGCATTGCAGGAAAGTACCGACTGGAAAAATACATCTGATGCCCTGATACGTTTGCAGAAAGAGTGGAAAGCAATCGGACCTGTCCCCCGGAAGCAATCAGAAAAAACATGGAAACGCTTCAGAAAAGCCTGTGACCAGTTCTTCAACAGAAAGTCGGAACATTTTGCAAAACAGGATACTTCCTTTGAGGATAATCTCAATGCAAAACTTGCAATAATTGAAGAACTTGAGAAGTTTGAACCGGGAGCCGATGTCCATGCTGCTTTTGAATACCTGAAAGAATTGCAGAAGAAATGGTCTGATATAGGTTTTGTCCCGTTTAATATGAAAGAGGAGGTAACCAACAGGTACCGCAATGCACTTAATAAAGAATTTGACAAGCTCAAGATAGGCGAAGAGGACAGAAACATCCTTAAGTACAAAACTAAACTTGAAAGCCTTAAATCAAATCCGAAATCTTCAAGGAAGGTCCATAATGAGAGAGAGAAATTCTTTATTAAGATCAAGCAACTCGAAGGTGATATCGTCCTGTGGGAAAACAATATCGGATTCTTTGCCAAATCAGCAAATGCCGATACAATGATCCGGGAGGTAAAGGATAGGATAGAAAGTGCTAAAAAGATGATAAAAACCCTGGAAGAGAAAGTCAGGATGATCGACCAGTCAGGACTTGATGATTGATATTAAGTAATCAGATAACAAATTTAAAAACTCTTTTACTTTGACAGACGTTAAATACGTGTTCGTAACAGGAGGAGTGACCTCTTCGCTGGGAAAAGGCATTATCTCAGCCTCCCTTGCAAAATTATTGCAGGCAAGGGGATATTCGGTTACCATTCAGAAGCTCGATCCATACATAAATGTTGACCCGGGCACACTAAATCCTTATGAACATGGAGAGTGTTATGTAACCCTTGATGGCGCTGAAACTGATCTCGATCTCGGGCATTACGAAAGATTCCTTAACGTTCCTACCAGTCAGGCTAATAATGTGACCACCGGAAGAATATACCAGTCTGTTATTAACAAGGAGAGAAAAGGTGATTATCTCGGCAAAACGGTCCAGGTAATTCCGCATATAACCGATGAGATCAAGAGAAGGATAAAACTTGTAAGTTCAGGCAATAAATTCGACATTGTTATTACCGAAATCGGCGGCACTGTCGGCGACATCGAATCTTTGCCATATATTGAATCTGTACGACAACTGAAATGGGAACTTGGAACGCAGAACTGCCTTGTAATACATCTTACACTGGTTCCTTTTCTTTCAAGCACTGGTGAATCTAAAACAAAGCCGACACAACACTCTGTGAAGGAACTTCTTGAGACTGGTATTCAGCCTGATATTCTTGTGCTTCGGTCCGACAGGCATCTGAATGAAGACCTGAAACGTAAAGTAGCTCTTTTCTGCAACGTTGAGGAAAATGCAGTCATTGAATCAGTCGATGTATCAACAATTTACGAGGTGCCTATTAAAATGCTTGAACAGGGTCTCGACAGTACTGTGCTTCGTAAACTCGCGCTCCCTTTTGATGGAGAACCGCAACTCACGGAATGGAAGCAATTCCTGTCGAAACTTAAAAATCCGAAGCATTCTATAAAAGTAGGGCTTGTCGGCAAATACGTAGAGCTTCCAGATGCATATAAATCAATTTCAGAATCATTTATTCACAGTGGTGCAATGAATGAGTGCGATATTGATGTGGAATATATTCACTCAGAGGATATTAATGAAGATAATGTTGTTTCGCGCCTGAGCGGTCTTAATGGAATTGTTGTAGCCCCGGGTTTTGGATCAAGGGGAATTGAAGGCAAAATTCTTACTGCCAATTATGCCAGGGTAAATAATATTCCTTTTTTAGGGATTTGCCTTGGAATGCAATGTGCAGTAATAGAATTTGCAAGGAACGTGCTCAAATTTGAAGGAGCCCATTCAACGGAGATAAACCATAAGACTAAATTCCCGGTTATTGACCTTATGGAGGAACAGAAGAGTATAATTGATAAAGGAGGTACAATGAGGCTTGGAGGCTATAAATGTATACTCGATACGAACTCAAAAGCATACTCTGCTTATGGAAAGTCAGAAATTATTGAAAGGCACAGGCATCGGTATGAATTCAATGATAAATATGCAGACGAGTTCAAAAAAAATGGTATGATACCGGTTGGTATCAATCCTGAGTCAAACCTTGTTGAGATTATTGAAATTCCTGAACATAAGTGGTTTGTCGGTGTTCAGTTTCATCCTGAGTATAGCAGCACTGTTCTTAGTCCGCATCCGCTTTTTGTCAGTTTCATTAAAGCCTGTATCAGCTAAGGGCCGGCATAAATGAGACCTGACTTTTATTTAATTAATTACCAGACAAATAAATTCAATATATAGAATGGATAGAAATACAATTACAGGAATTATTCTGATCTTCCTGATTTTCATCGGAGCCAGCTTATACAATAATTCACGACTGAACAAACAGTTCGATAAAGCTTATGCCACAGCGGAGGAGTATTATGCAAAGGGAGAACTCGAAAACGCAAGAGCTGAATATATAAATGCCCTCAGATATAAACCAAACCAGCCAGTTGCTGTTACTAAGGTAAATGAACTCAACGCCAGATTAGGACTTACATCTGAACCGCTTGCTGATGTACGTGATACTACCTCTGTCCCTAAGGATGATGTGCTGATAGCAGAACCTGCGGTCAGCCAATCTGATTCTAACCGGTATGGTGTATTTTCCTCTGCTGCAAAAGGTGAAACAGACTATATCACTCTTGAAAATAATAAGGTTGAACTTAAGATAGCCCTAAAAGGGGGCAAGGTATACTCAGCACGATTGAAAGACTATCGTACTCATGATTCACGCCCGCTAATATTGTTTTCAGGCGATTCAACAGTCTTTGGCTTTAATTTTTTCACTGCCGATAATAAGGCGGTTCAGACAAATGACCTCTTTTTTATTCCACAAACTGATAAGAAAGTTTTTGATGCCACTTCCTCAGTCCAGAGTTTAAGTCTCAGACTGATGGCGGGAGCTGACAGATATATTGAGTATACTTATACTCTTGCTCCCGACAGATATATGGTTGACTTCGAAGTCTCTTTCAAATCGATGGGAGGTGTTATAGCAGCAAACCAGAATAATCTTACTCTCGACTGGAAGATGTATATTCCACAGCAGGAACAAGGCAGGCAGAATGAGGAGAGTTATACAACAATAAAATACAAGTATTTTCAGGATGATGTTGAATGGATGAAACTGAGATCAAAGAAAGATGAAGAGGTTGATATTCCGACCAAGCTGAGATGGGTTGCATTTCAGGATCAGTTTTTTTCCTCCGTAATCATTTCAGATGATTTTTTTCTGAATGGATCCCTAAAATCTTATCAGACACCAGCCTCTCAGAAATATATTCGTTATTATACATCAGAATTAGGAGTGCCGTTTAATGCAGGATCAACCGATCCTGTAAAACTGAAGCTCTACTATGGCCCCAATAGCATGACTATACTCAAAAAGGAAGGGCTGGAGCTCGATAAACTTGTCTTCCTGGGGAAAAATATAATCGGCTGGATCAACAGATTTGCAATTATCCCTGTATTTAACTGGCTCGACAACTACATAGGAAACTATGGGATAATAATTCTTATCCTTACAATCCTTATTAAGATCGTACTCTTCCCTCTTACTTTCAAGTCATACCAGTCGACAGCTAAGATGGCTGTTCTCAAGCCTATGGTTGAGGAACTTACAAAGAAATTTACAAAGAAGGAGGATGCCCTTAAGAAACAGCAGGCAACAATGGACCTTTACAAAAGAGCCGGTGTTAATCCAATGGGTGGTTGCCTGCCTATGCTGCTCCAGATGCCTATTCTTTTTGCAATGTTCAGGTTTTTTCCTGTTTCGATAGAACTCCGGCAGGAGCACTTCCTATGGGCAACAGACCTTTCAACCTATGATTCAATACTCACACTGCCTTTCATGATTCCTATTTATGGAAACCATGTAAGTCTGTTCACACTGCTGATGACTGCATCCACGCTTCTTACAATGAAGATGTCGGGCTCAACACCCGGAACTGATCAGCCGGGGATGAAACTGATGATGTACATGATGCCGGTTATGTTTATGCTTATGCTTAATAACTTCTCGTCGGGTCTTACCTATTATTACTTCCTGGCCAATATGATAACATACGTCCAGAATATTATATCAAAGCGCTTCATAAATGCTGACGCTGTTCTGGCTACTCTCGAGGAGAATAAAAAGAAGCCTGTCAAGAAGTCAAAATGGCAGCAAAGACTTGAGGAAGCTGCAAAATCGAGAGGTATCAATCCTCCTAAAAAGTAACATACTATTTTTAAAAAGATACCGGATAGGGTAACCTATCATTATGATTTTTAATGCTCCTGAAAGTTATGTGGAACTTCAGGATTCGGTAATAGATTCATTTATTCTGGCAGCTGTTCTAATTAACTAAGTCTCTCCTCCTTTTGAAGGAGGAGTACCCCGCATGGGGGGAGGAGGTTGATTACAATCCATTTTTGTTAAATAATCTTAAATGGCTTCTCCTGTTGAAAAAATATCCTAAATTTAATTTATCAATTTTCAGGGGAAATGGGGAAAAAATTCAGAAACAAAGATTTAGCTGCGAGGCTGGGGGTATCCGGTACACTCGTATCTCTGGTACTTAACAATAAAGCTGACCAGCATGGTATCCGAAAGGATACGCAGGAAAAAGTTCTTGCACTGGCTAGGCAGATGGGCTACTTCGAAACTTTGCAGGTTAAGGAGGAAATTTCACCTGTCGAACAGACTCCGGGAATTATCGGAATGGTTGTTCCTTCAATGAATGATCCTCTCGTAATCCAGATTACTCCTCTGCTTCAGAAAATATTCCTGAATATAGGATTGGGCTTCTCTGTCGTGACTCGCGACACGGATGATCAGCGTTATGACCGTATGGCAGGAGCATTCCGTAAATTTTTCAGCGGCATGCTCCTTGTAGGTGAAACTGCTGACGATAATACCATCAGAACTCTTAAAAATGCAGATTATCCTTTTGTCTTGCTCGAAAAACAGAGTAAAACCGGAAGGCATAATACCATCTGCACTGACTTATCCGCTGGAGCTCAGATTGTTGCTGACCATATCGGCAAATTAGGCTACAGCAATATCGTAATAATCGCTGACAGCAAGTTATATAAGGCCGACAGGGAACCAGTTGGTATTCTTACAGATGCGCTCGCCGCTAAATCAGGAATAAACAGACCTGTGATTTTTGAAACTGATAGGAATATGCTTGAGAGTGAACTTGATTTTAACAGGATTGATCAGTTTCTTCGGCCGCCATACAGAGCTGATGCCCTTATTGTTATGAATGCCGGGCTTGTGTTCCCGCTTATGAATATTCTGCGGAAAAAGAATTTGCGGATCCCTGTTGATATTGCAATTATCTCTATGGAGGAAGGAGAGGGTTTTGATCTCCTCTATTCTCCGGTTACATGCCTGCGGAAACCACTTCCGGCCTTATCGGCTAAAGCTGCAAATATGATATGGGGCGAGATCAGAAATGCAGGGAAGGGCAAATTTAAGAGGCAGATCAGCCTCCAGCCTGAACTTGTTATACGGTCATCGTGCGGAAAAAAATAGAAATACAATATGTTCAGACCATTAAGGTACTTGATTATTCTTTCGCTATACGCAGTTTGCGGATGTTCCGGTGAACATCTGATAAATGACAGGGAATACAGGGAAGTAACCGAAAATGCTTTTATCGAAAAAACGAATCTTGCAGCCAATCGGAAAGAGCAATTGTTTGCTGTATTTGGCAATGATCTTTCTTTGAAACAGTCAGAGGCACTGAAATTTCTATATGCTTATATGCCACTTTGCGATCTGGCAGACTACAACGGTGAGTTCTTTCTGGCTAATGTCAACTATTCACTGCGTACTATTGAAGAGACTCCGTGGGGCAAAAAAATTCCTGAAGATATCTTTCTTCACTATGTGCTTCCGCCAAGGATTAATAATGAAAACCTTGATTCATTCCGTATCGTCTTCTATAGTGAGATTGCTGAACGCATAAGAGGCAAAAACATTACGGATGCTGCGCTGGAAATTAACCACTGGTGTCACGAAAAAGTCAGCTACCAGCCGGCAGACTCACGCACTTCAGCCCCGCTTAGTACAATTTTGTCGGCCAGAGGAAGATGCGGCGAAGAATCAACATTTACTGTTGCGGCCCTCAGGACAGCTGGAATTCCAGCAAGACAGGTATATACTCCACGATGGGCGCACAGCGATGACAACCATGCCTGGGTGGAAATATGGGATAATGGCAAATGGTTCTATATGGGAGCCTGCGAACCAGAACCTGTCCTCGACAGGGGATGGTTTACGGAACCTGCACGCCGTGCTATGCTCGTGCATACGAAATCATTCGGTGCTCCATACGGTAACGAGAATTCAATAAATATTCACAGGAATTTTACCGAGGTAAATAACCTGTCGAAGTATGCTGTAACCAAAAAAATAAGCGTAAAGGTTGTCGATAATGCCGGTGAGCCCGTGAAAGGTGCACTCGTTGAATTTCAGTTATATAACTATGCTGAATTCTATCCCCTCACAACTATTCCAAGTGATGAAAACGGTATCAGCCAGTTTGAAACCGGCCTTGGCGATCTTCTGATATGGGGCCGGAAAGATGGCTTCTTCGATTTCAGGAAAATATCTGTAAGTGAGACCGACACTATAACCCTTTCCCTGAGAAAGAATAAACCGGATCTGATAACCGAAGAGCTTGATCTTGGTGTTCCTATCAGCAGGTCACCTCTTCCATCAATATCAGCTGACTTGATTGAACATAATGCCTCCAGGGTAGATGAAGAGAATGTGATACGTCAGAAGTATATCGACTCATGGATGAAGCCAGGGGACGCTGTTGCTCTCGCTGCAAAGCTTGGCACTGATACGGCCCGGTTCAGAAAAGCCATAGCACGAAGCATGGGCAACTATGCCCAGATAAGCTTGTTTGTATCATCAGTTCCTGATTCCCTCAGACATTTAGCCCTGTCATTACTGGAGATACTCCCTGATAAAGACCTGCGTGATACAAGGGCTTTTGTTTTACATGACCATCTGGTCAACAGTAAGCTGATTAAGGATAAATCAAATCCGGAAACTGAAAAATTATTCATGGATTATGTGCTTAATCCCAGAATAGCTAATGAGATTATTGTTGACTGGCGTAGTTATTTTAAAAAGAATCTGCCAGTTCAGATAAAGGAAGAAGCAGTCACAGACCCGTCACTGATAATAAAATTTCTCGATGATAACCTGAAGATTGCTGACGATGAGAACTATTACCGGACACCATTAACTCCCAGGGGTGTTGTTGAGCTTAAAGTCTCAGACAAAGCTTCCAGGGCGATATGTTTTGTTTCAATCTGCCGTTCTCTCGGGATTCCGTCACGTCTTGAGCCGGGCAGCAAAACACCCCAGTATTATATCAATAACAGCTGGAATGACGCGTGGTTTAAAGATCAGCAGGAACCTTCAGGCAAGAAGGGCTTTGTCAGGTTTATTTCTACTGACACAAAACCGGTTCCCGAATACAATACCCATTTTACAATAGCAAAGCTTCAGGATGGAAGATTCAATACTCTTGAATACGATAACATTATAAAAGCAGGAGAGCAAAAAGATGATATTTCATTAGCTCCCGGTTTTTATATGCTTGTTACCGGTAACAGGATCAACGACAGCAGGATTCTTTCGCAGCTATCCTTTTTTCAACTTTCGGATGGTGAACATAAAGCGATTGAAATTATATTGAGACAGGAAGAAGGGGACAGGAAAATTGTTGGCAAAATAGATTTAAAGGATATTATCAGCCTTTTTGACAAGACAGGAAGACCTTCTGAAAAACTAACGGAAAAGGGTGTTGTCATCATCTGGACTGAGCCGGAAAAGGAACCGACCAAACATGTTTTCAACAATTTGCCTCTTCTGAAAAACGAATTCGATTCGTGGGGAGGTTATATACTTTTTCTGACTGGACAGCCATCGGAAAAGGACAGGTTCAATTCTGAAGTACTGAAAGGATTGCCTGAAAAATCATTGTTTTCAACAGATCCCGGATTTGCAGCATTAAAGAAGAATTCCTCGGTTGATTCCCTGGGAAACAGATCCCTGCCATTTATTGCAGTATCTGATAAAAATGGAAATGTCATCTTTACAAGTGCCGGATACAGGATAGGCATAGGTGAACAGATCCTGAAATTTCTTAAATAAAACATATTATAATAAACGGTCGCTGGCGTGGTCCGCCAGTCGGCAGACCACGCCATCTTTCCTTTATGTCCTTCATTTCTCAAAAGTGTTAACATCTGTTTATAACTGCTTTTTAATATATCGTGGATATTTTCCATTAATATTTATATTTGTAGTGTAATGGTGTTGCGATGAAATAAAATCATTGCAATGAAAAGGGAATGCGGTTTGAATCCGCAACAGTACCCGCTGCTGTGATGCCCGATCGTTTTAACGATGATGGTCCGATGAAAAACCTGCCACTGTCCCGATTTATAGGGATGGGAAGGCTTCAACGGATCGGGATAAGTCAGAAGACCTGCCAGAGCTGTATCATGTTCAAAGCTTTCGGGAAGAAAAGCTCCGGATCATCGAATGATTCCCATTTTTTCCCCGGCAGTAAGAGTGCATTCACTGCGCATGATGCAATTTTGTTTTTAAAATTGATAATGCAGAGATAACCGGAAAATCTGATTTTTTTGAAAAAAAGCCTTATCTATATTGCCCTGGCTTGCTCTGTTCAACTGAACGGTCAGCAGGTCGCCCGTGTAGATACTGTTAAAATTGCTGAGGTTGTAATCTCGGTGCGGCCTGGGAATAATTCATTTGCCGGTTATAACAGTACAACAATCGATTCATCGCTTTTAAATATCAACAGCCATAAGATGCTGTCGGAGATCCTTTCTGAAAATACTTCAATATATATCAAGAGCTATGGCCCGGGGGGGGCAGCTACTCCATCCTTCAGAGGCACAGGATCGGGACATACCGCGATTACATGGAATGGGATAAATATAAATAATTCAATGCTCGGGCAGTCTGACCTGTCTCTGATCCCGGCAGGTTTCGCTGATGATATTATAATAAACTACGGTGCCGCATCAATCAGCCAGGGGAGCGGAGGCATAGGCGGATCTATTAATCTTGAAAATAAGGTAAACTGGAACCGTGCTTTAACTGTTTCTCTTTCTGCAGGAGCAGGTAGCTTTGGACATTATACCGGTGAGGGTAAGATCTGTGCCGGCAATGCAAATTTTCAGTCGGTCACGAGACTTTTCTATAATATTGCTGAAAACGATTTCCCTTATCTTAACAGTGTTAGCGGGACCGAACCTGTCTGGGAAACAAGGAAGAATAGTCAGGTAAGGCAAAACGGTTTTGAACAGGAATTGTATTACAGGAATGCAGGAAATATTTTATCAGGGAGGATCTGGTACCAGTCGGCAGACAGAAATCTTCCGGGTTCAATTCTGGTTCAGGCAAATAATTCGGGTGAAAAACAGTTTGACGAGTCTCTGAGAACTATGCTCGAATTTACAGGAAACAAGGGAGCTGTTAACTATTTTGCAAAAGGGGCCTGGGTGTACGATCGACTTGATTATACTAACCCGCTGGCATCAGTCGATTCAAAAAACATATCTGAAACCGGAGTTATAAGGGCAGGAGCAGGGTTAAATGCCGGTAAGAGTACAAAAATTGAATTTTTACTCGACGAAGAGCTGAATATTGTCAGATCAAATAACTATGAAACCCGCGAGTCACGTAATACAACTACACTGACTGCATCTGCAAACAGCTCTCTCAGCCGGAAATTAAACCTGTCTATTCTGCTCAGGCAGATGATAACGAAAAATCAATTACTTATTCCTGATTTTTCAGGGGCTCTCAAATACAGAATCTTCGAAGGCAAAGATTATTTTTTAAAGGCAAATATTTCAAGGAATTCAAAAATCCCCACAATGAATGACCTTTATTGGAAACCAGGGGGAAATTCTGATCTTAAAAATGAATATGCATTTATGTATGAGCTCTTTTTTGAAATGAGCCACAGGTTCAATCCATATTTCACAATCGATTATGATATTGCATTTTTCAGTAACAGGATTAAAGACATGATCCAGTGGCTTCCCGGTGAATTTTCATACTGGAGTCCATCCAATATACGAATGGTTAATACAGGCGGCGTTGAGACCTCAGCAAGGTTGTCATTTTCGTCAGGAAAACTCTCCTCATCATTAAGGATTAGTTATTCATACACGAATGCAGAAAATGTCTCTGAGTTGGCCTCTGATTTGTCATCCGGAAAACAATTGATTTATATTCCTGAAAACCAGGCCAATGCCCTTCTTTTGCTGAAATATGGATCAGTCTACTCTTCATGGAGTTCTGGTTTTGAGGGAAAGAGGTACACCTCGGTGGATAATTCAAAATTCCTGCCCTCATATCTGCTCAGTAACCTCACAGCAGGTTCAGTTCTCAGTGTCGGACAAAGTACTTTCGATCTGAGCCTGTCGGTTAATAATATTTTTAATATTGAATACCAGTCTGTAGCATATTACCCGATGCCCGGAAGATCATTCTTGCTGAAATTAAAGTTACATCTTACAAAATCCTGATTTAATGAAAAGTGTATCCGTTTATATATTATTAGCAATTTTATTATCAGCCTGTACTAAAACACCCGATGCTGCAAAAGTGACTTATCTTGATGGTGATGGTGCCTTCATAATTAATGAGGGGAATTTTATGTCAGGAAACGGATCTGTTACATTCTTTTCATACGACTCTGCCAATATTTATAATGATTTATTCGAAACAATTAATGACAGGCCCCTGGGGGATGTACCTAATGCTATGGTTTTGCATGGTGAGTATGGCTATATTATTGTTAATAACTCCGGCAAGCTGGAAGTTGTTGATAAGAATACTCTCGAATCGGTATCATCAATCAGCGGGCTCATTGCACCAAGGAATATCGCGTTTGTAAACAATGATAAAGCGTATATAACAAGTATGTACTCCGATTCGGTGGCTGTTTTAAGAATTTCTGATAACAGGATCACAGGTTATATTAATATTCGCCGGTCTTCCGAATCGATCGTGATTGCACAGGGTAAGGCATTTGTGTCAAACTGGATCAGTGGTGACGAAGTTATTGTTATCAATACTGAAACGGATAAGGTGCAGGATTCTATAAAAGTCGGAATTGAACCTGAAAGTATGGTATTGGACAAAAACAATAAGCTTTGGGTTCTCTGCAACGGTGGCTGGATGAGGGTTAACTTTGCCAGACTTCTGGCAATAAATACGAGCACGCTTAAAGTGGAAAAGGATTTTGTATTTCCTTCAAAACTGGCATCCCCGATATGTCTGAATGTCTCCGGTGATGGCTCCGACCTGTTCTTTATCGAGGGTGGAGTCAGGAAGATGAGCATAAACGCATCAGCCTTGCCCCAGACTCCCTATATTGCAGAACAGGGCACCTTCTTTTATAAACTGGGAATAAATCCTGTGAATGACGATATTTTCGTTACAGATGCTGTCGATTATCAGCAACAGGGTTTTGTTCTTCGATATAACGCGGGGGGGATGTTGTTATCGAAGCTTAGAGCAGGGATTATTCCTGGAATGATCTGCTTCAAAATGAATGAAGATTAAGTGAATAGATGAATAATAAGACCCTTATAAAATTATTTTTATCCCCCGGTATTGCGGTTCTGTTCACTCTGCCCGTACTGCTCTTCTCATCTTGTTCACAGACTGACGGCAGAAAGAGAGAAGTGAGTGAAAGTCTTTGCATTTCGAAGGCAGAAAGGCTGTCAATTGAGAAGATGGAAGATTATACAAGAATTGTAATATCAGGTCCCTGGCAGGGAGCAAAGGGCATCACAAATGAATTTTTCCTGATAAAAAGAGGCAGATCAGTTCCTGAAGGCGTTGACTCTGCAAAAATTATTTATGTGCCGGTGGAAAGAATAATCTGCATGTCGACAACTCATACTGCAATGATTCAGGCATTAAATGAGGAAAAATCAATTATAGGCATGTCGGGGACCAATTTTGCATACTCTGGCAAACTGAGGCCTGCAATTGAGAATGGAAATATCGAAGATGTCGGCTATGAGGGCAATCTTAACAACGAGCTTATAATCAAGATCTCTCCGGATCTCATAATGATGTATGGAGTTGGCAATGAGTCTGCCGGATATACTGCGAAAATAGAAGACCTGGGGATTAAAGTCATATACAACGCCGATTACCTCGAAACCGACCCGCTCGGCAAGGCCGAATGGATAAAGTTGTTCGGGGCTCTTTATTGCAGGGAAGCATTGGCTGATTCAATTTATGAAACTGAATCATCTAATTATAATGATCTGGCATCATTAATTGAAAGGAAAGCTACCACCAGGCCTAAAGTGCTGCTCGGTCTCCCTTATAAGGACACCTGGTTTATTTCACCGGGCAATTCATTTATAAGTAAACTGATTCAGGATGCAGGGGGCAGCTATCTCTGGGAAGAAATGGTGTCGGATGTCTCAATGCCCTTCGGTCTGGAGAACGTGTACCTGAATGCATTGAATGCAGATTACTGGTTGAATATTGGCAGTGTGAGCACGGTGGTGGAAATTACTGCAGTTGACCCCAGGCTCAAGGAACTTCCATGCTATAAATCGGGGCGTCTTTATAACAATAATAAAAGAATCTCGCCGGGAGGAGGAAATGATTACTGGGAAAGCGGAACTCTTTATCCTCATCTGATACTAAAAGATATTGCCGCTATTCTGCACCCTGGTATTTTTGGAAATGATGAGCTCTTTTACTATAAGAAAGTCTATTGATTAGCAGTTATTTGAAGACTATTGATAAAATACGGAAGTCAAAAGGCATTAGTGCCGGAAGGGAAATGGGAGTGATTTTTCTTTCCCTGTCACTTATCCTTTTAGTCCTTTTTATCCTGGATATTTTTCTTGGATCAGTAAGTATAAGTCCATCAGATGTGCTATCAGCTATTTTTCATGGGTCGGATGACAATTTGAGTACAATTATTCTCAGATTCAGATTGCCAAAAGCTATTACTGCCCTTGTTGTAGGAATCGCCTTATCGATAAGCGGACTTCAGATGCAGACAGTTTTCAGAAACCCGCTTGCTGGTCCCTATGTTCTTGGAATAAGTTCAGGAGCAAGTCTTGGAGTGGCATTTGTCATACTTGGTCTTTCGTCGGATCTGGTTGCCGGAAGTATAGGAGATCTCGGAAACTGGATACTTGTTGCCGCTGCCTGGGCGGGAGCGGGAGCAGTAATGGTAATTATTTTGTTTATCTCCTCGAAGGTGAAAGACATTATGACAGTTCTTATTCTTGGTATAATGATATCCAGCGGAATATCTGCAATCGTTACTATAATGCAGTATTTCAGCAACGAAACACTGCTTAAAGCGTATGTTATCTGGACTATGGGAAGTCTTGGCAACCTCACATCAGACCAGATGAGTGTTCTTGTTATTTCAACGAGCGGAGGGCTGCTTCTTAGCCTGGCATCATCAAAAATGCTTAATGCCTTGCTTCTGGGTGAGAATTATGCATCGAGCATCGGTTTGAATATCAAACTGGCACGAAGCGTTATTTTTGCCGGAACGAGCATACTTGCAGGAAGTGTAACTGCATTTTGCGGCCCTATTGGTTTTATCGGAATTGCCGTACCGCATCTGGCTCGAATTATATTCAGGCGATCCGATCATAAGATATTGTTGCCAGGAACAATTCTCCTTGGAGGCAGTGTGATGCTGGCAAGCGATATTATATCACAACTCCCCGGGTCGGAGATGATTCTCCCTGTAAATGCGGTAACCTCACTTATCGGGATTCCAATAGTTATATGGGTGGTCTTAAGTAACAGGAAATATTCAGGGCTTTTTTAATGAAAGAAAGTAAACACTCAATATTATCAATCAATTCGCTTTTAATCGGCTATCGGGCAGGCAGAAGCAAAATACCACTCCTGGCGCCGCTCAATGCAGCTGCGGAAAAGGGGGAACTGGTTGCTGTAATTGGCCGCAACGGAATTGGTAAAAGCACTCTTTTGAGGACTATTGCCGGCGTACATCCTTCGCTGGGTGGTGATGTAATCTATTTCGGAAAGAGCATAAAAGACCACTCAGGTCCTGAACTTGCCAGGAAAGTAGGATATATCTCTACTGAGATTTTCAGGGGAGGCCATATGACTGTTTATGAACTGGTGGCACTTGGAAGATATCCGCATACAAACTGGCTTGGAAGGATCACTCGCAAGGATAATGATAAGATCGTTGGAGCTATTGAAATGGCTGGTCTTGCCGGATTCTCCGGAAGGTTTATCTCAGAACTGTCCGATGGAGAAAGACAGAAAGCTATGATTGCCAGGCTTCTTGCGCAGGATACTACAGTTATGGTTATGGATGAACCTACAGCATTCCTCGATATAGGAAGCAGGTATGAGATCTTGCATTTGCTTCATCTGCTTACACGCAGGAATAGAAAAACGATCCTGTTTTCAACACATGACCTTCATACTGCAATAAGCCAGGCTGACAAGATCTGGCTGATATCTGACCAGAAGCTTCTTGAGGGCTCGCCTGAGGATCTGATTATAAATGGAGCTTTTTCCAGTCTTTTTGAAACGCCGCATGTGAAATTTGATTCTGAAAGCGGTAGTTATATTTTCAGAGGCGAGGAGAGTACAAGTATCTATATTGAAGGAGAAGGCAATAAAAGGCTCTGGACCGAAAAAGCTATAATGAGAGGAGGGTTCTCTGTATCTGCAGTTAAAACTGATCCCTATATTTCAGTTCCGGGTATGGAAAACAAAAAATGGAGACTTGTTTCTGAAGCCTCCATCCTGGAGTTTGATTCAATCTATGATCTTCTTAAAAGGATCTGCGCCGGATAGGAGCTTAAATTTTATTTAGCTTTCTGTAGTTCTCAAGGAATGGACCTACACTCTCAACTGAGAGTTTCTTGGCAATTATTGTTTTATTCCTGTCAAGAATATAGATCATTGGAGTCGTCTGAACATTATAGTAATAATCAAAGTTGGATTTACGCTCAGGATCCCATCCGTTTATCCATGTAAGCTTATTATCCTCAATAAATTTTGACCATTTGACCTTATCGGCAGTGGTACAAACAGTAAAAACTTCAATACCAGTTCCTTTTACTTTATCATAATAGGTTTTAAGTTTTGGAACCGTTTCTTTGCAATGCCCGCAATCGGGTTCCCAGAAGATTAATATTGTAAAATCCTTTTCTATATCATGCAGGGCAACATGGATTCCTTTGTAAGAGTCCATTATCAGATTCTCCCCTTTCATTCCAATAAGATTTGGCCTGATCAGGTCAATCTGTTTTCTCAGATCATCCTTGAATGCCTTTGATACCCAGTCGGCTTTGCTTGTAAGATATATATCGTCAGCAAGTTTAACCATAATGGCATCGTGACCCATAATTTCACTCTCCCTGAAATGGTTAAAGAGATAAACAGCAACAAACTGAAATATCTTGTAACTCCCCTCTACCTTCTTTATGAATTTAGTAATTTCCTTATTCATCGAATCAGGTGCCTGGATAAACGGGTTTGAAAAAAACTCATTTATTTTACCGTATAGAACAGGAGTGCGCAACAACCTTTCATCAAGGAGGTCTATGTTATCAAAAAAGTGATCTTTATAGTACAGGTTTGTTTTTATCCACCGGACTGAATCAGGATTCTTTGTAACGGCAGGAATTACAAACTCCGGGATCTCAACAGGACGCATGGCTTTAACAAGTGTTGCCAGAAACCGACCCTTGTTTTCCGCTTCAACACTTCTGAGATATTCCTTCATCTTTTTTTCCTGATCAGTCTGCATCTGCCGCAGGATCTTAAGTGAATCGCTTTTGTCCTTGTTAGCCTGAATTCTCTTTCCCAGTGCTGAAGCATTCTTTTGCAGTTTCATCCATTCTCTCTGGTATTCAATAAAAGCCGTATTGTCTTCTGAGCCTGCAAAAGAAAGTGAATTAAAATAATCTTTATATGAGCAGTTAAGCGAAAATACCTGATCTTCAGTCAATAGCATTTCAAAATAGGTCTGACCAGGTAAAACTATCAGGTAAATGCCCTGATCAAGTTTTTCTTTGCCTGAAAATTTTCCGGATGCTGTTTTATCGAGCCTGATAGTATCCCTTATAAACTGCTTGTCCCCATAGTGATATCCAAGGTAGATAGTAGAATCGGCAAGCCCTCTGATAGTTATACTGATTTCATGCCCGCTTTTCTCCTGACCTGACAATGAATATGCAATAAGCAGGAATAGCGAGGGAATTAGTATTCTTTTCATTAACCTTTCAGATTTAATATGAATTGTGCAAAATTAGCTATTGCAAATTCTTTGCCAAACTATGTGCAGCAAAATATTACAAAAAATAATAGTACATTTGATTTGAATATACCGCAAATTCTGATGAATATCTCGCTTTTAATCCCGGTTTTTGATTATGATATCATTGCATTTGTTCATAGTATGAAGAATGCTATGTCGAATGTTCCGGAACTATGTGAGATCCTGATAGGGGATGATGGATCTTCACCTGAATTCAATGAAAAATATAAGATGCTTGCCGGTGATGGAGTGAAAATAATTACTTCTGAAAAGAATATTGGAAGAGCCGCTATAAGAAACAGGCTGGCTCTTGAAGCTAAAGGTGATTATCTTTTGTTTGTCGAAGCTGATGCCATGATTCCGGGAACAGCTGAAGCTTATCTCAGCAGATGGATTCCAATGATGGGAAAATCAAAAGTAGTTTGTGGCGGGACACTTTATCATGACAGCCCTCCCGGAGACCCTGACAAATTCCTGAGGTGGAAATATGGTAAGTGGAGAGAGCAGAAGAAAGCATCAGAAAGGAAGAAAAGACCCCATAACAGCTTCTCGGCATTTAACGTTCTCATTGATAAGACCGTTTTTTCGAAGATCAGGTTCAATGAAGAACTCATACAGTACGGGCACGAAGATACACTTTTAGGTTACCAGTTGAAAAAGGCAGGCATTGAGATCGATCATATTGATAACGGGCTCCTGCACGACGGTCTGGAAACTAATCTGGAATTTCTTAATAAGACAAGGCTTGGGATTGAGAACCTGAGCAAGCTTTGCGATATTGTAACTGATAAAAAATCTTTTTCACAGACAGTTCTTTTGCTGAGAACCTATAATCTTCTTAGGACTTTCCGGCTGACACGAATAATGGCTGCCCTTTATATCAAGTACCGGGAAGAAATGGAGATACGGCTGGATTCTGCAGATATCTCCCTGCTGCTTTTGGGATTATACAAAATGAGTATGTTCTGCACATTCAGAGAAATTCACAGGCGAAAAAAATTCCTTCCGTTTTTCTGAAATCCTCTCCGTTTAAATCTTAAACTCGTACGAAGAAGCCTCCGGAAGCAGGTTTGCACGTCAATTCGCGTTTCTTCATTGTTTCTGCCTTTACGCCGTTGCAGCCCTTACGCCGTTACGCCGCTGCGCCGTTTTTCATACCTCAATCCGCTGCAAATCAACATTGCCGTCAAATCGCCTTTCACCTTTGAGTACAAAGTCGAATTTGTTTAACATCGTGCAAAGGAAAAAGTCGGTTGGCGGAGAAAAATCGATATTGGCCGGATCGAAGAATCTTTTTCCTGCACTGGTCCTGAGTTTTGATATTTCCTTTTCATATTTTTCCTCCTTGCCTGTCAGGGCATCTCGGATAATAGTGGCACAAAGCAGATCCTCCTCAGCCGCAATTACAGCTCTGTAACCCATTGCAACAAGGGAAACATATTCAGGTTTAGCCAGTCTGACATATTTCACAATTGCGGCAGCATTTACAATACTGCCTGCCAGGATGATGTCAGCATTTTCTGCACTCACCAGCCCTTGCGTTCCTGCTGTTGTAGTCTGGATAAAGGTTTTACCTGAGAGGTCACATTTTATAATTTCAGTCGGACTGTTGCCGAAATCAAATCCTTCTATCTTCTTTTCATTTCTTTCACCTGCAAGCACTGAGTTTTTATACTGGCGCTTCAGGAGAACGGCTTCATTTATGCTTCCGGTTGCGATAATCCTGGCGGCACCTGCGTCGGAGGCATAACATGCTGTTGAGAAGGCCCTGAATACATCAATTATCACAGCAATTCCTCTGGCTTCAGTTGCACCTTTTACAAACTCAAGGATCTCAATCTTCATCTGTCATTTTTTAGTGAAAATAGTAATTTTGTCCTCAGTTCTGCATATACCAGCACGTATTTCGTATATTTGAGCTATAGTTAGTTTCTGCTTTGTAACTATTTATTAGAGATCATGCGAAATCCTGTTGTGTGGACTATGAATCAGGTCAAAAACCTGAATAACCTGATATGGCATACTCCGCTTTCCGAGCTGTCTCGTGGAAAAACATTTCTTTTCAGGCAGTTAAGAATATTCTGGCTCGCAGCAAGAGGTTTTACTAATAACAAAGTCCAGTTAAGGGCATCCGCATTAACGTATTATACTCTTCTGTCAGTAATCCCTGTTGCTGCAATAGCATTTGGTATTGCCAAAGGTTTTGGTCTTGATATGAACCTCGAAAAACTAATCACTAAAGAATTAAGTTCACAGCAGGAGGTGCTAAACTGGTTGCTGAAAAATGCGCGGAGCGCTCTGGATGATACCAGGGGAGGTTACATTGCAGGCATAGGAATGATTATTCTTTTCTATGCAGTTATGTCAATGCTCGACAGGATAGAGAGTTCATTTAACCATATATGGCAGATCAGAACTCCTCGTCCATGGTACAGGAAGTTTACCGACTACCTTACCATTATGTTGATTGCCCCGATATTTATTATCCTCTCAAGCAGCATAACTCTTCTCATTAGTATCGAACTGACAGATTTCATGGCCAGGGCTCCGATACTTGAATTCTTTAAACCGCTTATTTCGCTTCTTCTGAAGCTGTCCCCATATATACTCAGCTGGATAGCTCTTACTATTCTTTTCATGATAATGCCAAATACAAAGGTCAATTTCATGCCTGCGCTGATTTCGGGTGTTATTGCAGGAACAATACTTCAGATCCTGCAATTTTTATACATCGATCTGCAGTTCGGAATTACCAAGCTGAGTGCTATTTATGGCAGTTTTGCAGCTGTTCCTCTGTTTATCCTATGGATTCAGAGCACCTGGATCATTGTTTTGCTTGGAGCTGAACTCTCATTTGCCAACCAGAATCTCTCCAGGTATGAATATGAATCAGAAGCTTTGAATATAAGCAACTTTCATAAACGTGCGCTTGTTATACTGATAATGAATCGTATTATCCGAAATTTTGCAATAGGGGAGAAGCCTGTCAGCGCAGGATCGATTGCAACAGGTTTGAAAATACCGGTCAGGCTTGCCCGCGACATTCTGCAGGACCTCACAAATGCAAGCCTGGTTTCCGTTGTTCATGAGCATGATGGAAAGGAACAACTTTTTCAACCGGCAATCGACATCAACAAACTGACAGTAAGTTTTGTTTTTTCAGCTCTCGACAGGAAAGGCGGAGAAAGGATGATAACAGTAAGAAGCAAGGATTATGATAAGGTTATTCTCATGCTTGAGAAATTCGACAGACTGACAGCAAAATCGGATAATAACATTCTCATTAAAGACCTTTAGAAGGTTTTGCCGGAACCTCCTCTGCAGATACCTTTCTTGTTCCTGAGGATTCTACAAAGTTTATAAATTCAGTGAACGATCCGTATTCATGGAAAAAGTAATGAGGGCTGGATAGTAAAACGTGCCTGGTATCCTTTGCTTTCATCCAGTAGCATTCAAGGTTTCTTGACGGAAATACCCTGTCAATATCGCTTGTTACAGCATAGTCCCATCTGAAGCCCGGCTCTTTCTGTTCCATTATCCTGTTGTACATCCACCTGAGTTCGTCGTGAAGCGACTTAAGGCTTCTTTTTGGGATGCGGTCAATATTCATATGGTATGTTGACTTATCACCAAACATCCTGTGATAAAACTTATCTATATTTTCTTCAGTTATGTGATTCAGTGTCCCTTCAAAAACATTAACAGGGATCCCGTAATGATCATCCGCAGGTATAGGTGTGCCATTTACTGCGATAGTTACATCGGGTTTGATCCCTGTTCTGGGAGATAAATACTCTGCTGCCCATACACCAAGAGACCATCCTATAAGCGTAATCTTATCATAGGTTTTAATTTCGGGTAACACAAAGGCTTCGTCCGCTGAATAATTATAAAAAAGAATAAAATCTACCTCGTCATTGCAAAGTGGTGTGAAAACATTCTCATCAACACCCCATCCTCCATAGACAATGACAAGCTGTTTGTTTTGCTCCCTTCTCCTTATATAAGTCTTCATTTTTGCTGAACGATAGGTTTTATGTTCTTTCCCCTTCTTTTGAAGATTCAAAGATACTCAATAAAATGCAGGTCTTTAACGTAAAAACCCGTGTTCTGATTCAGGTAAAACAGGAAAGGGGATAAAAAAATAAGAGGAGGAAGGGGGGCAGTGATAATCGTGGAGCGGGTTTTATTACTGAGATAATTCCCGTGTCTACTGTCTGATAAAAGGATGGAACCATAGTTAGCTGGCGCTAACCTGGGGCTCCTGATGTGAAAGTCAATGTCTGCAATACAATCCTGTTGATTTCACTTCCCACCCTTGCTCATCTCCTCTTAATACCAATAGCATGAGCTAGATAACAAATTTACTAAAGAAATTTATAAAAAGCAAGTTATTTGACAAAAAACTCAATTACTGCCGATTGATATTGATAAAATATTGCTTAAATTTGATTGTATCCCATTCATTTTATCAAATATTTATTATGGTTGCTGAACTTGAAAGAATTGCTTATGATGACGGGGGAGGCTTCAATGCATCATATATTAATGATTCAGGAGGATTATGGCACTTCCATCCTGAATATGAGCTGGTGCTTAATATTAAAAGCAATGGCACACGGATCATAGGCGACAGCGTGGAATTGTTCGACAGATATGATCTTGTACTTATTGCCGGCAATGTTCCACACAGCTGGAATTATTACCGGCAGGATAACACAATGCCTGAAAAACACGGAATTGAGGTCCATTTTAAACTTGACTCCCTGGGTGAAGCATTATTAGCTCAGCATGAGTTTCATTCCTTAAAAGAGCTGCTCGGCGAGGCTGAACGAGGTGTTGCATTTTCTGAAGAAGACGCCTTGAAGGCAGAAAAATATTTGCAGCAAATGGTCACAAACAAGGGGATCGATAAGATGATCGATTTTTTTAATGTTCTGAGGATCTTGTGTCTGTCTGAGAAAAGAGCATCGCTCTGTTCCGAAAACTATAAAATTGCTTTTGATGAACACGGGAACAAAAAAATGACCGATGTATATACATATATCAGGGAGAACTATTCCAAACCGATTTCCCTGGAAAAGATTGCGAAAATAGCAAAAATGAGTCCCTTTGCTTTCAGCAGGTTTTTCAAGAAGAATTGCGGCGCCGGGTTTGTTGAATACCTCAACAGGGTGAGAACTAACAAAGCCTGTTACCTTTTAAGGGAAACAGAATACCAGATTCATGATATTGCTGTTGAATGCGGATTTGCCAGCATCTCAAACTTCAATAAACAGTTCCGGAAAACAGAAGGTATCTCCCCGAGAGATTTCAGGGCGCAATTCAAATGATCGCATCACTGAGCTTTCAAACTTAAAATTACAAAGTACTATGGCAATGACCCTGCTTGAAAAAATTCTTGCGTCACATTCAGGAAAAAGCAACGTTTCACCGGGTGAGATAATCGATATTGAGATCGATTCAAGAGCTGCCCGTGATTTCGGCGGTGCTAACGTAATTAAAAACATTGAAGATTTTCATCTCGGAATTGATGACCCTTCTAAAACTGTATTTACCTTCGACTGCAATCCAACAGGGTCAGATCAGAAATATGCTGTAAACCAGCATATCTGCAGATTATTTGCACGGAAAAACGGAATCAAGGTATTTGACATAAATGCAGGAATTGGCACCCATATTCTCATCGATAAAGGCTATGTAGTGCCCGGATCAACTGCCGTCTCGACCGATTCACATGCAAATATTCTTGGAGCAGTGGGAGCATTCGGACAGGGGATGGGTGATATGGATATTGCCGCTGCATGGCATAATGGGAAAGTATGGTTTAAAGTGCCTTCTTCCGTGAAAATGATATTTGCCGGCAAAATCCCTGAAGATGTCAGCGCCAAGGATGTTGTACTCAATCTGCTCGGAAAGTTTGGTGCCAATTCCCTTCTGGGGTACTCAATTGAACTTTATGGTGCTGCAGTTGACACAATGACTCTCGACGACAGAATAACAATATCATCAATGGCAACAGAGATGGGGGCAATAATAATCCTCTTCCCTCCATCTGCAGAAATAATTCAATATTGTACCTTAAAATCCGGCAGAAAGTTTGAGCCGGTATTTGCTGATAGTGATGCCAATTATGAATTGAGCTTCGAAATTGATGTAACAGAATTCGTACCAATGGTTTCACGGCCGGGTGAGCCTCACGATACTGTGAAAATTTCTGATGTGGGAGGCAAAAAAATCGACTCTGCTTTTATCGGCAGCTGCACAAACGGAAGAATAAGCGACATGAGAAAAGCTGCTGAGATTCTCAGGAACAGGGAAGTGGCACCGGGTGTAATACTAAAGATCGTTCCTGCAACTGACGAAATATGGAAACAATGTCTCGATGAAGGCCTTATCGCTCTGTTTAAAAAATCAGGGGCTCTTGTTTCGAACGCAGGATGTGCAGGATGCGCAGCAGGTCAGGTTGGCCAGAACGGACCAGGGGAGGTTACAATAAGTACCGGAAACAGGAACTTTCCCGGGAAACAGGGAAAAGGAGAAGTATTCCTTGCTTCGACAGAAGTTGTTGCAGCCTCAGCTGTTGCCGGTTACATAACAACTCCCGCAAATATCCCTGAAAAACCCGCACTCTTTCCTGAAGCTGAATCGGGGATAACAAAAACCAGTTCTGAGAAGGAAAACAGGAATCCAGCGGAAAAACCCTCAATACTGCAAGGCAGGATCTGGATAATCGAAAGGGATAATATCGACACCGATATGATTTTTCATAACAGGTACCTCTCTATAACAAATATGAAGGAGATGGGTCAATATACTTTCGACAATCTTGCTGGTTTTGAGGATTTCTCGCAAAAAGCAAAACCCGGAGATATTATAATAACAGGGAAGAATTTCGGATGCGGAAGCTCTCGCCAGCAGGCTGTAGATTGTTTTTCCTCACTCGGAATACAGGCTGTAATTGCCGGATCGTTCGGAGCAATCTATGAACGTAATGCAATAAATGCTGCTTTCCCGATTGTCATCTGTTCGATACCTGAAAATGCAGACCTGAAAGACGGCGATGAAATAAGCATTGATCTTAAGACCGGTATCATTGAGAACCTTAGAAACAGGAAGCAATACAAGGGAGATCCATTCTCTGAGGTTCAGTTCGAAGTCTATAAGCGCGGTGGTTTATTGGGCTGATAAGTATCCAGCCATAACACCATTGCGCCTTTGCGCCGCTGCGCCTCTGTGCCTTTTATTAATTAAACTATTAATTTGCACCCTATGCACCCACAAACCTTCGCCGAAAAAATATTCAAAGCCCCAGCCGGTACTGTTGTATTTGCACAACCTGATATTATTCTGACTCACGACAATACCTCCAGCATATTCAGGACATTTCAGAAAATGGGAGGAAAAAACGTTTCAAATCCTGAACAGATGCTTGTTGTCCTTGATCATAATGCACCCCCTGCCGATTCAAAGCTTGCAACTCAATACCAGGAGATCCGTGATATTGCAGTGCAACAGGGAATTAATAAATTTTATGATTCCGGGACAGGCATCTGTCACCAGGTGATGTCATATCATGCTAAGCCCGGGATGCTTATTGTAGGCAGCGACAGCCATACTTCAACAGCCGGAGCCTTTAATGCATTTGCTGCAGGCATCGACCGTACTGAAGCAGCTGGAATATGGAAGAGAGGGGAGACCTGGTTCAGGGTACCTGAGTCTGTGAAAATCTCCCTGAAGGGTTCATTGCCTGAGAATGTTTCTGCCAAAGACCTTGCATTATGGATAATTGGCATGACAGGCACTGATGGCGCAAATTATATGTCGGTAGAGTACCATGGTGATGGTTTGAAATCATTGAATATTTCAGACAGGATGACTCTTGCCAATCTTGCCTCAGAAATGGGTGCTAAAAATGCTGTTTTCCCTCCTGACGAATTGCTCGGGGAGTATTTTGGTGCAAAAATTAATGGCATCTGGGCGGATGAAGGTGCGACGTACATAAATGAGATAGAAATAGATCTAAGCACAATATTCCCTGTTGTTGCGGCTCCGCATAATGTTGATAATATCAGATCGGTGCCGGAGGCAGCAGGTACTGTCGTCCACGAAGCTCTGATAGGTACATGCACAAACGGGAGGATAGAGGATCTGAGGATAGCTTCAGAAATACTTAAAGGAAAAAGCATCAAAACCGGACTTCAGCTGAATATTATTCCCGCATCAAGGAAGATTTATCTTCAGGCCATAAAAGAAGGTCTTATATCTTCACTTGTTGAATCAGGGGCAAACGTGCTTACGCCCTCATGCGGACCATGTCTCGGAACCGGACAGGGGATACCTGCCAGCGGGCATACAGTGATCTCTACTGCAAATCGCAATTTTCCGGGAAGAATGGGCAACAAGGAAGCTCAGATCTACCTTGCTTCCCCTGCAACAGTTGCTGTTTCATCTCTTTACGGTGTGATAACTGATCCCCGCACAAACCCTGGAAATGAGAAATACCCATACAAGGCTCCCCAGAGTAAAACCTCTGAAATTGCATTGGGCGAAAACAGAAAAGCAGAAAAGGTCTGGAACTATTCTGATGTCGATAATCTCAACACTGACCAGATGTTCGCAGGGAAGCATACGTACAATGTTTTAAGTTCTGATCCGGCTTCAATAATGCCCCTTCTGTTCCAGGATTTCGATCCGTCCTTTACAAAAAATGTTGAGAAAGATGATATTATAATTGCGGGCGAAAATTTCGGATGCGGCAGTTCCAGGGAGCATCCTTCTGTAGGACTGGCATATGCGGGCATTAAAGCAATAATAGTAAAATCAGTGAACAGGATTTTCTACAGGTCCTCGATTAATCAGGGCCTTTTGCTGATTGTTCACAAAGAGGCAGTTGATGCTTACAAACCGGGAGACAGGGTTGATATCAGCTTTGGAACAGGAGACCTGGTAATCGGATCAGAGATCTTTCATTTTCCTCCTCTCCCTGAACAGTTGTCTCGAATAATCGGGATGAAGGGATTAGTAAACTATATGAAGTCGCTTGATTAATACCAATTACCAATTACCAATTACCAGTTACCAATTACATTACGAATCACCAATTACCTGAATCCGGTTGTTTTAATTGAAAAAATGTCTATTTTTGCACCCTGAAAATGGTTCCGTAGCTCAGTTGGATAGAGCAATCCCGATCTATCGGGATGCGTCGACTGAATGAGTATCGAAACAAAGTTTATTGAAGTATTGGTTCCGTAGCTCAGTTGGATAGAGCAATCCCGATCTATCGGGATGGGTCGACTGAATGAGTATCGAAACAAAGTTTATTGAAGTATTGGTTCCGTAGCTCAGTTGGATAGAGCAATCCCGATCTATCGGGATGGGTCGACTGAATGAGTATCGAAACAAAGTTTATTGAAGTATTGGTTCCGTAGCTCAGTTGGATAGAGCAATCCCGATCTATCGGGATGGGTCGACTGAATGAGTATCGAAACAAAGTTTATTGAAGTATTGGTTCCGTAGCTCAGTTGGATAGAGCAATCCCGATCTATCGGGATGGGTCGACTGAATGAGTATCGAAACAAAGTTTATTGAAGTATTGGTTCCGTGGCTCAGTTGGATAGAGCAATCCCGATCTATCGGGATGGGTCGACTGAATGAGTATCGAAACAAAGTTTATTGAAGTATTGGTTCCGTGGCTCAGTTGGATAGAGCAATCCCGATCTATCGGGATGGGTCGACTGAATGAGTATCGAAACAAAGTTTATTGAAGTATTGGTTCCGTAGCTCAGTTGGATAGAGCAATCCCGATCTATCGGGATGGGTCGACTGAATGAGTATCGAAACAAAGTTTATTGAAGTATTGGTTCCGTAGCTCAGTTGGATAGAGCAACAGCCTTCTAAGCTGTGGGTCGTGCGTTCGAGTCGCACCGGAATCACATAATAATGAGGTAGTTAGAACTAATACTAACTACCTCATTGTTTTAAAATCTATATTTAGATAATTTTACATTTGTGCTAATTCTCTTTATCAATTTCAGATTCAACCAAAGGAGGTTCGGGATAGTCTCCCGGCATTTTCTTGAAGAGATTCTTTCTGTCTTTGCGATTTTGTTTGTAAAACAAGATAATAAGTGGAATGGCCACTAAAAGAATTAATATCAGTATAATCCAGTTCTTTTCCATAAATTCAATTATTATTCAGATATATTCTGGAAGGCCATTTAGGATAATGGATATTTATCCAACTCAATCAACTTATTGTCAGCTGTTTTTTCCACCGGGGCATTCACCGGAAGTGTAAAATAGAAGGTTGAACCTACGCCTTCCATGCTTTCAACCCATATTTCACCACTATTTTTTTCAAGAAATCCCTTTGCAAGCATGAGTCCAATGCCAGCACCCTTCTCTCCCTGAACTGCACCAGAAAGAGTAACCATTTGTGGTGTGAACAATTTTGACTGTATCTCTTTAGACATTCCAGCTCCATTATCCTCTATTGCAATGAAAACTTTATCATCTTCCCTTCGCGATGAAATAACAACTTTGCCCCCGGGAGAAGTATGTTGCAAGGCATTGGTAATGATGTTTATAAAAACTGAAAGCAACATTTTGCCATCTGCATAAACACTTGCATTTTTTTCAACTTCATTAACGAGATTAATCTTCTTTAGAGCTGCTGCATCTTCCAGACCATCAACAACTTTTTCAACAAATTTACAAAGCTCAATTTTAGCTGGAGAAAACAAATCCGTCGCATATCTGATTCTGGCCCATCTTAACAGATAGTCTAACATGGCTAACTCATCAATTGACGCCTTCTGAATGTTCCCTATTGTTTCTTTTACCTTATCAGGTTCCATATCAGCCAGAGATAACATCAGGTAATCAATAGTTTCAATAATTCTTGCCAATGGGCTTCTTAAATCGTGTGAGAGTATGGAAAGAATATTGTCTTTATGAGTAATAAGTTCTTCCAGATCTTTTATATATTTCCTTATAGCTTCTTCAGATTTCCTTTTCTCTGTTAAGTCTCGTAAAATTTTAGTAAAACCAATTAGCTCTCCATCAATACCTGTAAGCGGGAAGATTAATCCATAAGCATAAAAACGGCTTCCATCTTTACGGATCTGCCATCTGTTATCCACTGCTCTTCCATCCTTTAAAGCTACACCGATTTCGTGTTTAGGAACGCCGTTTGCCTTATCCTCTTCAGTAAAAATGATATCAAAATGTTTTCCGATAGCTTCTGTAGTGTCATAGCCGAATATTGATTGAGATCCTGAATTCCAGCTGCTTATCAATAAATTTTTATCAATTGTAAAAACTGAGTAATCCTGTAAACTCTCTATAACCTGGCTGTAAAAAGCTGCAGTTTCCAAGTATTGATTATTAAGAACCGGTGAATTGATTTGCTCCTTTTTCATTTTATTGGATAATAATGATAATTAAAGAACTGAAAAATTCTGATTATCAAGAATAATATAAATACAAAGGTGGGTGATTAACTACTGAAGTGCATTACAAAACTATAGCTAATTTTTACATAACTCACACTTACCTTGCAGAGTTATAATAGTTGAAAATCAGGATTATTACAGGCTGAATCCAATTGGATCAGAACTGAATTTATTTCAGCTTTCCTTAATCAGCAACAGCTTATTTGTCTCAACCTGATAATACAGAGGGGCAACAATTATTTTAGGATACCGCAAACGTAACCTGTTTGTTTCGCTGATTATAAAATCCGTTTCATTGCCTATCTCAAACATAGGTGCATAATGCATAAAATGCTCTTCGGCCTTTGACCTTTCCCAACCGGCTGTCTCAACAAGCCCTTCTATGAATTCCTTTTCACGCGCAACTATATGCACCATTCCGCAATTATTATGCCCTATGAGGGCAATATGGCTTACTTTTCCGACTGCTATTGCATATGATACCTTGAATTCACTGTATCTGAGATTTGCTCCTCCCGATCTGATTATAAAGGCAAAATTATCAGGCATATGCAGATGCTTGCGGTTATCCATGCACATGCCAACCAGAAGCTCAGCCTTTTCATACGTCTCAAACGGCCTGTTAAGGTTGTGATATTCAAGAAGCAAACCGATTGGATTATTCCTGTATTCCTGTGGAATATCTGAATTTGCATTTATATGTTGCAATCTCTCCATCTGGTTAAAGATATATTTTCAGGGGCAATATAACTTATTTCTGCGGGAATCTTCAATTTACAGACCTTTTGAATGGAACAAATCTTACCAGTGTCAATCGCTTTTTAACAATTTTACCACCTTTCTTTGTAAGCAGTATCAGCTCCTGTACAGAGCCGGATTCTCCAACAGGGATTACAAGCCTTCCGTTATCAGCAAGCTGATCTATCAGAGGTTGAGGGATCTCTTCCGCAGCCGCCGTAACTATAATTATATCAAAAGGAGAGTGTTCAATCCATCCATGGTAACCGTCACCTGATTTTACTACGACATTTTTGTAGCCAAGTCTTTTAAGTCTTTCAGCAGACTCATCAGCAAGCTCTTTTACGATCTCAATAGTAAAAACCGTATCAACAATTTCAGCGAGAACAGCTGCCTGATAACCCGAACCTGTACCAATCTCCAGAACCTTCTTTTTTGAAGTAGCTCTGACAACTTCGGTCATATAGGCGACAATATATGGCTGAGAAATTGTCTGACCATTACCAATCGGCAGCGGAAAATCGCCATATGCATCATTTTCAAGATTTTTCGGCACGAACAAATGACGGGGCACCTTCCTCATTGCTCTCAGTGTTCCCGGATCAGAAATCCCGCGAGATTCTATCTGGGTCTCCACCATCTTGTTCCTTGCCGTAGTGAACCTGTCGGCCTGAAATGAACCGGGACTTACCATCAATATCACTGATATTGGTAACAGATATCTCACAATGCACTTATTTTCTGCAAGATAATCTATCCTGGAATAATTTCAAAATCTAAAAGACCCAAGACCGCACGACCGCAAGACAATGAATTTTACAGACTATACCCGACAACCGACAGAAACCCCTTTGTCAGAAACATTATAACAGGTCCGATCGGAAGAAAGTTGATCTTCGTTACTGCTGTTGCTATAAGTAATCCGAACAGCAGCAGGGAACCGTATTTGTAGAGTGCATTATGAAGTTCGGGAAACCTCCTTAGTCTTTGAAAGAGAAGATGAGAGCCATCAAGCGGAGGAAGGGGGATAAGGTTAAATATAAATAGTCCCCAGTTAATATAAATTGAATAAAGAAAAACTTCATAAAATATATTTGAAGCAGCACCCCGGCTTACAAGATCAAATGAGAATACCAGGGAGAATATAAGGGAGAGGACCATTGCGATAACGGCATTGGACATTGGCCCTGCCAGTGCTATCTTAATAACATCAGCAGCAGGATTACGAAGGTTTTCCTCCCTGAACTGTACAGGCTTAGCCCAGCCGAACCCGGCGAAAATAAGCATCATAAAACCCAAAAGATCAATGTGCTTCAGCGGATTGAGCGTCACACGGCCCTGTTCTTTTGAGGTTGAGTCGCCGCACAGATGTGCTATGAAGGCATGACTGAATTCATGTACGGTTAAGCCAAGTATTATTCCCGGAAGAAACTTGAGTATCCTTGCAAAATCAAAATTTTCCAATATTATTTCTTATTTGTATTGATTACTTCCGCACTTTCTTTACAGGAAGGTAGAAGTCGCCTTGTGTAAGACCGCACTCCTTAATCATGTTCAATGCGTAATCGGCACCCGAAAAATTCTCATCTGCATTGTTTGTACCTATTGTGAACTTAACGCCTGCAGCCTTAGCCCTCTTAATGAAATCAGCGGAAGGGATCTTGTATCTGTTGTTGATTTCAATGGCTATATTGGCCTGCTTAGCTGCTTTAATTACCTTATCCATCCTGGTTGGTGTCCAGAAATAACTATATCTGCCAGCCATCTGTTCAGGCAGGAAAGTTGAATTGACATATACATTTATCGGCTCTGTCATTAGTATTTTAACAAGTATATAGACCATGTAATCCATGAACTTTTCCTCATCTTCAATCCATGTTTCATTTTTCATCCATATCCTGTTTCTTCTCCCTTTCTCATCTGTAAAGGTCATTGCATCAGTAAAAACATAGTCAAATTTATCCCTCGATTCCTTGCTGAAGTTGTTGACCCACTCTCTTCCTTCAGCCTGCATGGCAATATAGAACTGAGGATATCCTTTAAAAGTTTTTATAACAGAATCGATCTGCGAATCACTGTGTACAGGAAAGCCTACCCCGCAATTCACTGCAATTCCATACATAATATTTTCAGCTTTCGATTTTTTAGCAGCATCCTCGATAGTCAGTTTTCCTTTCAGATGCACATGAAGATCTGTAATCGGGAAAGGTCTATTTACCTGGCCGGTAACCGAAAATGAAGCCAGAATAGCAATGATGAGTACTGAAATTTTTTTCATTTTATCTTATGTTTAATTAATTTGAATAATAATAAAATCCTTTGTGCGCCTATGTGCCTGCCTGCCGGCCGGCAGGTTATCCTTATTGTATTTTAAAAACGCCATGCATGGCGTTTCTACAAAGACTATTTTTGTGTGATAACATTCACCAGGTCAAAAAACTGCCTCTTCCGCTCAGAATTTATCCCCCAGTCAACAGGTACACTTTGATAACCCTCAGCAAATCCCTCATCCTTCATCCTGAAGTCGAAGTAACCCCAAGATGCATATTTTTTTACAGCAGAGGTGAAATTGTTCTTCTCAGAAGTGAAATTGAAGTGGTCATCCTCATTGAACAGAATTGGCTTGCTTGAATAACCTTCCACCTGTCTGGTCTTTTCAACCATTTCACTGATTTTATCGGGATCGGTAACTCCGTTTCCATGAAGCAGAAGAAAATCTGATGATCGTACAACATTCGGCATCGGAATCGCACCTCCGCCATAACTTGTGCTGACATAGAACCTGTAACCGTTTCTGCTTATACTCTTTGCATAATCGATAAGCTCATGGACTCTTTGGGGCATGAGAATCTCGTGATCATATTTTTTAACATTGCATTCGTTATTTATCTCGACCAGAATGTTTCTGTAGTTCTTGTCGTGAAGCCAGTTTATTGCATTTTTCACAGCATTTTTCACAGCAGCTTCATCACTTACGCGTTCGTCCTGCCCGAAGTAGAACAATCCCACTATTGGCACCATTCCCAGCTCGTCAGCCTTATCGAGGATCCTGGCCAGCCGGGCCATGTATTCAGGTTTCAGATTTCCATCCGCTGTAAGAGCCGAATTATTCCATGGCTGGGCGTTTGAATAGCCCTGGGGACTTCCGCCCTGGAGATTTATTGTGAATGAAAGAAGCCCGTAACTCCTCCATTCCTTCATATTTTTGATGAATTCATTTGTGTTTCGGTCCGGATCCCATTTTTTAGTATCCGGATAAATCCAGCTGTTAACAGTTTCGGGATTCAGGTCATCGAAAATACCCTGAACCATTCTTGAATTCATAAGAAGTCCTTCAATTTTGTTCCCCTTCCAATATCTCTTTTCGTAAGTTGGTTTTCCGTTTATATAGAATTGGTCACCTTTTATTTCGACAACAGTTCCTGTCTTCTTCTGTGAATAAGAATTGACACTGAAACCCAGTATGATGATCAATAGAAGAGTAAATGCCTTTTTCATAATATTAAAGTTGTGACAAATAATGAGGTTAAAATAAGCAAAAAATATTCAGATTAATGGCCTGGTCTTCTATATTTAAAGCGGAGCCAGGATATTAAGATAGAATCCGCCAACACCAAAACCATTTATTGAATATTCGGCCCTTAATGTTTTGTCATAATAAGTTACAAAATCTATTCCAGCTCCGGCACTGAAAAGAAAACGGTTGGCATAGTTATTCTCGGGACGGGAATAGTTGCTGGAAACATATCCGCAATCGGCAAAAATGTTAAAATAAAATGCATAATGGATCTTGTTGAACTTTTTGAATGGAACAAGCGGGATCTCCGATACTCTTGGCTGAAGCAGTGTTACTTTGAAGAGGTTCCGGAAAAGTACCAGATGTTCACCTTCGACTGTATTATATTCAAAGCCATGCATGTTTATATTGTAACCAAGAGCCCTGGTGTAAAGATAGGAGTAGGCATTATTATATGAGAACTTCAGATCGATGCCTGTTGCATAGTGGAAACGTTTATTGATCTCAACGTATTTCCTGATACTTGGACTTATTACAGTTGAAGAAAAGGAGTTTCCGGAGAATGGCAACGATACGGTTTGTCCAAGCAGTACTTCAAAGTATGAACCTTTCAACGGATATGATTTACTGTCGCGCTTGTCCCTCGAAAGCACATAATCGAGAGTAAAGCACCTCAACCTGGTGTTTCCTTCATACAGGTAATCAGGATTTATAGTCGGAACGGTATCTGCCAGCCTGTATTCCTTATAGTTCAGATATACATTATGATTATAATAAATATATGGCCTGTAAAGATAGTTCAGCATGAATTTCTTGTATTTTAAAACAGGACTTAAACCATACTTAAATGCCACGGGCTCATTGTTCAGGGTTTCGATAAATATCTCATTCTGTTTTGAATATTCAAATTCTGCACCGGCAAAGTGCCTCCTGTTCCTGTCGAGGGCTACATTCTTGTAGGATAGCATAAACTGCTCAGCAAAACCAAACACCATCGAGACCTTCAGGTTCTCCTTCCTTCCGAAAACATTAAACTGTTCCACAGATCCTCCTATATTGGTTCGCGAAAGATCTCTCGCTTTAAGCCAGGCGCTGAAATTCCGGTCTTCGTACCTGAGAATAAACGAAGGCCATGTGTACCATCGTTCCTCAACAGTAACAAGAATTAAAAGCTCGCGGCCTTCTGCCTGAATTGGTTTGATTGTAACAAAATTGAAAAGTGAGGTATTGATAAGGTTTTCGCGCGAACCGGAAATTCTTTGCTCAAGTTCCGATAATGGTATGGTATCGCCGGCTTGCAAAAGGAGTTCGCGCAGAATGATCTTCTCCTTTGTCTTATGATTGCCTGCTACAAAAACACCTTTTATGAAAAATGAATCCTCCTGAGAGAATGATATATGGAATTTAAGAATCAGCAAAAAAAATATAAGAAGTCTCCTGATCATCATTCACCGCTTTACACAAACCGGGTTAAAAATAGGAATTAAATCAGTATTTTTACGGAAAGTGTAAGACAATGAAAAGGATTGGTATAATTGCTCTGTTTCTATTATTCTCTTTTGTTTCTGAGGTTTTATCCCGGCAGGCACCGGGAACGGAGGTTTTCCTTATTACCTGCGGTCCCGGTACAGAAACCTATTCAATCTATGGTCACAGCGCTCTGAGGGTTGTTATTCCTGAAAAAAACATCGACATTATCTATAACTGGGGAATATTCGATTTCGATGCGCCTAACTTTGCCTGGAACTTTGCAAAAGGCAAGCTTGAATACAGCCTTGCCGGCGAGAGGGTTGACCGTTTTCTGGCATATTATAATTATACCAAAAGGTACGTAATCCAGCAGAAAGTCTACCTGGATATGGACGAGACAGATAAGCTGCTTATACTTATAAATGATAATTTAAAGCCTGAAAATGTAAGCTACAAATATGATTTTTTTTATGACGATTGCTCAACACGTATCAGGGATCTTTTCGAAAAAGCTCTTGGAGACAAGCTTCTGTATCCTCCTGTTGAAAAGGATGAAATGCCTACATTCAGGGATCTTACAGACAAGTACCAGTCTCAATATCCCTGGTTAAAGTTCGGCATCGATCTTATTATGGGTTCGCCTGGTGAAAAAAAGGCTGATTTCAGGGACAGGATGTTCCTGCCGTTAGATCTGAAGGATGGATTGTCGCAAGCACTCATAAACAGGGATGGAATGATGGTGCCGCTTCTGTCTGATCCTTTAGTGCTTCTTGATTTTCCATCACTTGTTGTCAAACCACGCTTGTTGTTATCTCCTGTTGTAGTAATGACAATCCTGCTGCTTGCTGTTCTGATTTTTACTTTTACTGTAAAGAATAAAACAATAATAAGAAGAGTTGATATTATTCTGTTCTTTATCTTTTCGATTCTTTCAGTTCTGATGATTTTCTTTAATTACTTTACCGACCACCCGCAGATGCGGCAGAACCTTAATCTGGTCTGGCTGAATCCGTTTATAATAATATGCCTGTCTATGCTTATTCTTAACAGAAAAGGCCTTATCTGGTTTAAGCTTCTTTTTGGTGTTACGGGAGCCTTCCTGCTTATTCACTTATTTTTGCCCCAGGAGTTCAATATAGCATTTATTCCTCTTGCAGTCATTCTTCTGGTCCGCAGCGCTGTCAGGTCTGAATTCAACCTTTTAACAAAGTTTTAACACTCCTTAACAACATTTTATAAAATAGGGAGTTTCTTTTGTATACTGATTTACCGGATTATCCGGAGTTAGTTTATAACACTCATTTTATTATATTTGCGACTAAATTTTAAAGATATGGAGCAGACAGCTGATATAAGGGTTTTAAATGAAAAAATAGAAAGGGAAAGTGCATTTGTCGACATCATCAGGATGGAGATGAATAAGGTTATTGTCGGTCAGCGGCATTTGACAGACAGCCTGTTGATAGGTTTGCTTGCCAATGGTCATATTTTGCTCGAAGGTGTGCCAGGACTTGCAAAAACACTTGCTATTAAATCGCTGGCATCAATTATCGATGCAAAGTTCAGCAGGATTCAGTTCACTCCTGATCTTCTGCCTGCCGACCTTGTCGGTACTATGATTTACAGCCAGAAAAAAGAGGAGTTCATTGTAAAAAAAGGTCCTGTTTTCGCAAATTTCATACTTGCAGATGAGATAAACAGGTCTCCGGCCAAGGTTCAGAGCGCTCTCCTCGAAGCCATGCAGGAACGTCAGATAACAATCGGAGAATCTACATTCAGGCTCGATGACCCATTCCTTGTTCTTGCCACCCAGAATCCGATAGAGCAGGAGGGGACATACCCTCTGCCGGAAGCCCAGATTGACAGGTTCATGATGAAAGTAATTATCGATTATCCTTCAATGGAAGAAGAAAAACTTATTGTCAGGGAAAATCTTGCGAAGGAGTTTCCGAAGGCAAATACTGTTCTTAAAACCGATGATATTACAAGGGCCCGTAATGTTGTCCGGGATGTATATATGGATGAAAAAATTGAGAACTATATACTAAATATTGTTTTTGCAAGCAGGAACCCGGAGAAATATGGACTTCCTTCCTTTCAAAACATGATCTCATACGGCGCCTCACCCCGTGCATCGATAAATCTTGCCCTGGCTGCCAAAGCATTTGCCTTCATTAAGCGAAGAGGCTATGTTATCCCTGAGGACATAAGGACAGTTTGTCCCGATGTGATGCGTCACAGAATAGGTCTTACTTATGAGGCTGAAGCTGAAAATGTAACTCAGGACAAGATAATATCGGAGATCCTGAATGTTGTTGAGGTTCCTTAGTTGCTGATATGAGAATAATCGCTTTTTCTGTATTGCTTGCATTGAGTTGTATTTCAGGGTTCAGCCAGAATCTTATCGGATACAACAGTGATGATATTCAAAAGTATATGAAAGAAAAGCACACAGAGATGAATTTCAATAAAGTTGTCAATAGCAAGTTCAGCTATCTGAAGTATACCGATAACGACGATATGCAGACAATACTGTTCTTCCTGAACGACAAAGCAGTATGCAACAGCATCAGAATTGTCTGCGATACAAATTTAAAAACCGCAAAGGTCAGTGAATTCAACTCAAGGTATACTAAGAAAGGCGAGAACATGTGGATTGATAAAAAGGAAGACAAAAACTTCCTTGTCCGGTTAAAAGATGAAAAGTGGGCTTGTACAATTACTATTGAACCCGAAAAATAGAGGTTGAAAAGTGGAAACAACTGAATTATTAAAGAAGGTCAGAAGGATTGAGATAAAGACCCGTGGACTAAGCAGACACATATTCGCGGGAGAATATCACAGCGCATTCAAGGGACGCGGGATCTCCTTCAGCGAGGTAAGGGAATATCAGTATGGGGATGATATCAGAAGCATCGACTGGAATGTAACTGCCCGCTTTAATCATCCCTATGTTAAGATTTTTGAAGAGGAGAGGGAACTTACTGTAATGCTTCTTATCGATGTAAGCGGGTCGGGAAACTTCGGTACTGCCGTCAGCTACAAGCGTGATATCATGACTGAAGTAGCTGCAGTAATCTCATTTTCGGCAATTTCAAATAACGATAAGATCGGCGTTATCTTCTTTTCTGACAAGGTTGAGAAATTCATCCCTCCAAAGAAAGGCAGAACTCATATTCTCCGAATAATAAGGGAGCTTCTCGACTTCAGGGCCGAAAGCAGCATGACGAACCTGGATGTTCCGCTGCGCTACCTTACAAATGCAATTAAAAAACGGTGCACAGCCTTTATTTTATCCGATTTCATCGGACCCGGTTTTGAAGAAGCCTTAAGAATTGCCTCGAATAAACACGACATCGTCGCATTGAAAGTTTATGATCCGGTTGAGCAGGCAATACCAGATTTAGGCATGGTTAAATTTGCCGATGCAGAAACCGGAACTGAGAAATGGATCGATACATCCTCAAGGCTGACACGCGAAAGATATGCAAACTGGTGGCGCAGTCATATTGAACAGATGCGCAGTACATTCAGGAAATGCGGTGTTGATTCTGCTGAATTAAGAACAGATGCTGACTATGTAAAACCACTTATTAAACTCTTTGAGAACAGGTAAGAGATGAAGAGAATTTTGTTTCAGATACTTTTTTTGGGAGCTTCTTCTATTACTGCTTTGAGTCAGGAAGTAGAAATCAAGTCCTCATTCGATACATCAAGTATCTATATTGGCGACCAGATCAGTTATACTATAGAGATTAGCCAGCCGGCGAAACTGAAACTGACTATTCCCTTCTTCAAGGATACCCTGTATAAAAATATTGAGATCATATCCGGACCGGTAACTGACAGCTCAATTAATGACGGCAGAATTAATATCATTCAGAAATACAGGATAACATCTTTCGATTCAGGCAGATATCAGTTGCCGCCTGTCTATGCTGAAAGCAAAGAAGGATCAAGTATCAAGCGGTATTATTCTGAATATTCCCTCCTGGAAGTGAAGCGTGTACCTATTGCACCAGCTGATACAACAGCTCAGATCTTTGATATTATAAAACCTTACAGGGCACCTGTAACACTTGGTGAAATACTACCCTGGGTTCTGCTCGGGATCCTGCTGGCAGCTTTAATATGGTTGTCAGTCAGATATTTCAGGCGTTACAGAAATAAAAAAGAAGGAATAGAACCACTTATTACAGAGGATCCTGCACATGTAATTGCATTTCGCGATCTGACAAAACTCAGGGAGGAACAGCTCTGGCAAAAGGGCGAGATCAAATACTATTATACTCGGCTTACCGAGATCTTAAGACAGTACCTGGAGAACAGATATGGTGTATACTCACTTGAGATGACCACATCTGAAACACTCGATGCACTTGTCAGAACCGGTTTTAAAAAAGAGAACTCTTATCAGCTTCTCAAAGGCGTTCTTACTGGTGCTGACCTTGTTAAATTTGCCAAGTACAATCCTGAACCTTCGGAGAATGATATACATTTTCAGAGTTCCTGGGAATTCGTGGAGGCAACAAAAATGGTTGATATTCAACCTTCAAACCCCATTATAGCTGAAGCCGGAAAGGAGGTGCCCTTATGAACGGTATTACTTTTGAAAGCCCCGGTTTCCTTTATCTGCTGGCTGTAATTCCTGTAATGATTGCCTTTTATTTATTTAAACAACAGAAGGCCAATGCATCATTAAGAATTCCGGCAATGAAGCCTTTCCTTGAATCGGGCAAAACATTCAGGCACTATCTCAGACATTTGCTTTTCGCTGCACGTGTGCTTGCGGTGACTCTGCTGATTTTCGTTCTTGCAAGGCCCCAGGCAACTGACAGATTCCAGGATATTTCAACCGAAGGTATTGACATTGTCCTCGCCCTGGATATTTCAGGCAGCATGCTTGCACGCGATTTCAGACCCGACAGACTTGAAGCCTCAAAAAATGTGGCCACTGAATTTATTTCAGGCAGACCATACGACAGGATAGGTCTTGTTGTATTCAGCGGCGAGAGTTTTACACAATGCCCCATTACCACAGATCATGCCGTCCTTATTAACCTTTTAAGGGAAATACAGAGCGGAATGATAGAAGACGGGACTGCAATCGGCATGGGTCTTGCGACTGCTGTGAACAGGATCAAGGATTCAGAGGCCAAAAGCAAGGTTATTATACTGCTTACTGATGGAGTCAACAACAGGGGAGATATAGCTCCGGCTACTGCTGCAGGAATAGCCAAGACATTTGGCATACGGGTTTATACTATCGGCGTAGGCACCCAGGGTGTTGCCCCATACCCGGTTAAAACTCCTTTTGGAATCCAGTATCAGGATATGCAGGTTGAGATAGATGAAGCAATATTAAGGGAAATAGCTCAAAATACAGGAGGTAAATATTTCAGAGCTACAGATAATGATAAACTGCTTCAGGTTTATAATGAGATAGATAAACTTGAAAAATCAAAGATCGATGTCCGGCAGTTCAGCAGAAAAGAGGAGAAATACCTGATCCCGGCCCTTATAGCCTTTACTCTTCTCATTCTTGAAATGCTGATACGGAATACTATATTCAGAAACCTGACCTAAAAACCAGAGAGAATATGCAACTTTTCAGATTCGCGCATCCCGACTATTTGTACTTGCTGCTGCTTATCCCGGTACTTGCTCTTCTCTTTATATTTCAGGAAATAAGAAGAAAAAAAGCACTTACACGTCTTGGCGATTATAAAATAGTTTCATCGCTTGTTCCTGAAAATTCGACAATCAGGCCTGTTATCAAGTTTATTCTTCAGATACTCGTCGTGCTGGCAGGAATTATGTTGCTTGCAAGGCCTCAGTTCGGCTCAAAAATAGAGGATGTCAAAAAGCAGGGGGTCGAAGTGATTATTGCCCTGGATGTAAGTAATTCCATGCTTGCAGAAGATATTCAACCCGACAGGCTTACACGGGCAAAACAAGCCATTTCCCGGCTTGTGGACAACCTTGAAAATGATCGGATCGGGCTTATTGTTTTTGCGGGTGATGCCTATACCCAGATCCCTATTACCACTGATTATGTTTCCGCAAAGATGTTCCTTTCCACCATCAGCCCTGCAATTGTGCCAAAACAGGGGACTTCAATAGGAGCTGCAATTTCGCTTGGCATGAAATCTTTCAGTCCCGGAGAAGATAAGAGCAAAGCAATTATCATTATCACCGACGGTGAGAATCATGAGGATGATCCGGTAGCTGCAGCGACTGAGGCAGCCAAAGCAGGAATTGTTATTCATACTATCGGAATCGGTTCTGCCGATGGCGTACCTGTCCCGGTTACATCGGGCGGAAGAAAGGACTACCTGAAGGATATAGACGGAAAAACAGTGATATCGAGGCTTCAGGAAGATATTTTAAGAAAGGTGGCCGTTGCTGCAAATGGAAACTATGTAAGAGCCAGCAATTCAAATATTGGGCTTGATGAAATTTTCAGCCAGATAAAAAGAATGAAAAAACAGGAACTGGAAAGCACTGTTTACACAGAATATAACGACCAGTTTCAGATATTTGCCGCACTGGCACTTCTTCTTCTGATTGTTGATTTCATTATAATGGAGAGGAAAAACAGGAAGATAGCAGATATAAGGCTTTTTAAGTTTAGAGTTTAGAGTTTGGAGTTTGGAGTTTAAAGTGCAAGCTTTAAAGTAAATACAGATTTTTTAATGCAGATGGAAAAAATTTATGGCATATCAGATAAAGGATTAATTAACAGCTTGTTAATTCTCGCATTGCTTGTCATTTCTTTTTCTGTAAATGCTCAGGCGGATAAAAAGCAGATCCGTGAGGGAAACAGGGAGTATAAGAAAGAGAGATACCCTGAATCGGAGATACTTTACCGTAAGGCTGCACAGACAAGCAATCATTCACCTGATGCAGTGTTTAATACCGGTGATGCACTCTATAAACAGAAAAAGTATGAAGAGGCAGCAAAACAGTTCATGGAGAGTACAAACCTAAATGAAGCACCTGAAAAAAAATCTGCCGGCTACTATAATCTGGGTAATTCTCTTCTGATGGCAAAGAAATATCCGGAGAGCATTGATGCATATAAAAAAGCCCTGAAACTGAAACCTGATAATTCTGAAGCCAAATATAACCTTGCCTATGCCCAGGATCTTTTGAAAAAACAACAGGAACAGCAGAAGCAGCAACAGCAGCAGGATCAGCAGAACAAGGATGATCAGAAGGAAAAGGATAAAAATGATCAGAAAGAGAACGATAAGGAACAGGATAACAAACAGGACGATAAGCAGCAGGAGCAGAAACAACAGGAGGGAATGTCGAAGGAAGATGCCCAGCGGATTCTGAATGCAATGGCAAATGATGAAAAGAATGTTCAGGAAAAGGTTAAACTTGCCAAAGCGGCTAAGGAGAAAGTTAAAACAGTCAAAAACTGGTAACAGTCATACTTTAATGATGAAAAGAACAATTTTGTATCAGCTGCTGATTCTTGTTTCACTGGCAATTTCAGGACAGGAGATCTCTGTCCGGGTTGAGTATCCGTCAGTTGTTGAAGCAGGCCAGCAGTTTAATGTCAGCTGGACTGTGAATGCAGGTGGAGGAGAGTTTTCAGCTCCTGCATTCACGGGATTCTATAAGTTGATTGGTCCCCAGACATCTTATAGTTCTAATACACAGATCTTAAATGGCAAAGTGTCGCGGGAGATTTCGTATACTTATACCTATTTTCTTCAAGCCATCAATGAAGGAAAGTTTGTTCTTCCTCCTGCTAAATTCACGCTAAAAAACAAACCTTATTACTCAGATTCTATCAGGATTGAGGTGGTCGCATCAGGAGTTCAGCAACAAAACCAGAAAGCCGGAGCAGCAGATGCCGGAGGCAATCAGGTGGTGGAATCCGGCGGACGTGATCTGTTTGTAAATCTGCTTCTCGACAGGAAGGAGGTATTTCTTGGTGAAAACATCAGTGCAACCGTAAAGATCTATACCCGGGTCAGCCTGTCCGGAATAAACGAAATTAAACTTCCCGCTTTCGATAAGTTCCTTAAATCCGATCTTCCCGGTCAGCAAAGTCAGCCGCGCGATGAATCGGTGAACGGGCTGAGATATACTACAGGCATAATTCAGCAATTCCTCCTGTATCCGCAGGTTGCCGGTGAAATTACAATTGATCCAGTTCAACTGACTGTTATGGTGCGGCAGCAATCTTCACAATCTGATCTGTTCAGCGATTTCTTCGCACAGGATGTGCCAAAGATAATCGCAAGCCAGCCGGTAAAAATCAGGGTTAAACCGCTTCCGGGAACACGGCCGGCTGACTTCTCAGGCGTAGTAGGAAAGCTTGATATGAAAGCCTCGCTCTCAAAGGATACTGTAAATGTGAATGATGCTCTTAGTTTCAGGATTACTGTTTCAGGAAACGGAAACCTTAAAATTGCTCAATCGCCTGTTTTTAAGCTCTCCCCCGATATAGAGGTTTTTGATCCAAAGATCACTGATGATATTAAGAGCGGTATTAATGGAGCTGCCGGTCAGAGAACTTTCGAATACCTTCTTATCCCGAGGCATTATGGTGATTTTACAATACCGCCTGTTACTTATTCATTTTTCAATACCTCCTCAGGCAGGTATGAAACACTCAGAACACGGGAATTCAGGTTTCATGCAATTAAAGGAAGCGAGCAGAATACAGGAATAACAGTCTACGGAGGAGTCTCAAAGGAAGATGTTAAGTACCTTGGGAAAGATATTCGCTTCATAAAATCGGATCCTGGAAAAATTGTCAAGCCAGCCGAAGTAATAGTCTCCAAACAATCATTTTTAAGCTTTTTTGCCGGATCGCTGCTGGTTTTCCTGATAATACTGTTCATAAGGCGTGAGCATATCAGAAGGAACTCGGATGTTTCGAGAGTGCGAAACAGGAAGGCAGGAAAAATTGCAGTAAAGAGACTGCGTTCTGCTGCTTTGTGCCTGAAGAACGGTGAGCTCGACAGGTTTCACGACGAAATACTTAAATCATTGTGGGGTTACCTCAGCGATAAACTGAACATCCCGGTTGCAGATCTTACACGGACAAATGCTGTAGCCTCGCTTTATGAATATGGTATTAGTGAAGATGTTATTAAAAATCTTACAACGATACTCGATTCATGCGAGTTCGCAAGGTATGCTCCCTCGTCATCCGGAACAGAAGCTGCTGATATTTATGAAGGCGCAGCACGGGTTATAAAATCAATTGAAAACTCAATAGCCTAAAGAAATGAAAGCAAAATTGCTATATATATTGACTGTTTTGGTTCTGTTGTCTTTCAGCCCGACAGCCCTTTCGCAGGAAGCGGCATCAGGCACCTTTAACAAAGGGGTGGCATACTTTAATGCCGGGAACTATCAGGATGCTCTTGATCTTTGGTCCGGATTGTATGAATCGGGATCAAGATCTGCCAGACTGAACTATAATATTGGAAATGCATATTTCAAACTCAATAAAATCCCTGAGGCAATACTTTTTTATGAACGCGCCTACCTTCTCGATCCGGCTGACGAGGATATCAACTATAATCTCCAGATAGCCAGGACCCTGATTGTTGACAGGTTTCAGGAGATCCCCGAACTCTTCTTTGTGAAATGGTATAACTTCGTATCACTTTCCCTTTCTACAAATGCCTGGGCAAGGATCAGCATGATCTCATTTATTGTGACCCTTCTGGCTGTTTCGCTTTACCTTTATTCGTCAAAGTATAACCTAAAGGTTTCCGGTTTCTGGATTGCTGTAATTTTTCTTGTGTTTACCTTATCATCAATGACATTCAGCTACAGAAACAGGTCGCTTGTCTACCAGAGTAAAATGGCGATTATTACTGCTCCAATGGTTAACGGGAAGAGTTCCCCTGATAATAACGGAACCGATCTGTTTGTGCTTCATGACGGCACAAAGGTGAGGATAGAGGATGTCGTTGGAGACTGGTATGAAGTAAGGCTTTCTGACGGAAATAAGGGGTGGGTGCCTTTAAATAGTCTCATCAAAATTTGAGCTTTGTGCAACTAATTTATTATATTTCAGGTCAGGTTAGAAAAGAACCATCTTAAGATCTGATTATGAAAAGAGCACTTTTTTTTACTGTTTTATTAGTCTCCCTTCTATCCTGCAAAGAGACAGAGTTTTCCCCTGAAGGCCCGACAGATGTAAGGGTGAAGAACAATTCCAGTCTGAATATGACTGATATTACAGTTAATACATCCGGAGGAACAAAGAATGTAGGCGCTGTAGTTGCAGGGGAATCTTCTGCCTATGCCAGGTTTGATATAGCATTTCCGAAAGCAGAGATTTCTGCTCTTATTAATGGCCAGACATTTTCAACAGGACCTGTCGATTATAACGGTATGACCTATATTGGCCAGGCCAAGATAACATATGTTGTTTATATCAAAAATATGAATGACAAAACCCTTGAGATCAGCGAAGTAATTCCCGATGCTCCATTGGACTAAATGGAAGAATTCGTAACAGCCTGCCCAAGGAACTGCTACAGCACCTGTACATTCAGAGTACAGGTTGAGAATAACATAATAAGGAGAATTCTGCCCTATTCCGGAAATCTTGCAACTCCTGAAGGCCCTTGCATTAAAGGCCTCGCATATATCGAACGGACAAACTCACCGCAGAGGATAATTTATCCGCTTCTCAGAACAAGTGACGGCAGCTTTGCACAGATTAACATGCAGGAAGCACTTGATCTGATCAGATTCAGACTTGAAAAGATAAGATCAGATTATGGCCCCCATAGCATTCTATGGTACAGGGGGAGCGGAATGTCAGGACTGACAAACGAGATCGGAGGCGAATTCTGGAAGGCATTCGGAGGAGCAACAACAACATACGGTAATCTTTGCTGGCCTGCCGGACTTGAAGCTGTAAGGCTGACAATGGGTTCTGTAATGCATAATGTGCCATGGGATCTTGAAAATGCCCGTACACTCATTATATGGGGCAAGAATCCTGCCGAGACTAACATTCAGGAGATAGCTTTTATTGCAAAGGCCAAAGAAAAGGGCTGCCGGGTCATCGTAATTGATCCTGTCAGAAGCCCTACTGCCGACAAAGCTGATCTGCTCATAAGTCCTAAACCGGGAACCGATGCAGCTCTTGCCCTGGCTCTGGCCGGCATTCTTGTGAAAGAAGGTCTTGTCGACAATGATTTCATTTCTGCCAATGTACATGGATTTGAGGAATTTGTCAGCTCACTCACAATCACTGCCGGGGAAGCCGAAAAAATAACCGGTGTGCCTGAATCAGCCATAATCAAACTTGCGCGCGATATAGGCACCGGAGCTCCCGTTACCTTCCTGCCCGGCTATGGCTTGCAACGCCATCAGAACGGTGGGCAGACTATAAGATCAATACTCTCACTTGCTGTTATAACGGGCAATATAGGTAAACAAGGTGCAGGATTCAACTATGCAAACCTGCAGAGTTATATTTTCGATAAGCAGAAGGAACCGGAATCATATTACCCCGATCCGGAAAATGACATGCCGTTCAGGAGAATGATATCGATGGCACGGCTCGGTGAGGATATGCTCAAAGCATCCGACCCGGTTCTGAAAGCAGCCTGGGTTGAAAGGGGAAATCCTCTTCTGCAGTCACCCGACAGCAATAAGGTAAAACTTGCTTTTTCCAGACTGGAATTCAGGGTTGTTGTTGATCAATTCATGACTGATACTGCGGCCGTTGCAGATATTATTCTGCCGGCAAAGGATCTTTTTGAACAATCCGACATAATCGGTTCATACTGGTCTCCATATGTGCAGTATAAACCTGCAGTAATAAAGTCGCCAGGCCAGGTAATGCCTGAATCAGAGATCTATTATAATCTGGCTTCGAAACTAAAAATGAATATCAGCTCATTGCTGATTCCGGAACCTGGTGAGGCTAATATACTTAAATGGCTTGAAGAAAGAATAAAAGGATATTCTGACCTGAGACTTCAGGATCTGAAAGACGGACCGGTTCTAGCGCCAGGATTGAGACAGATCGCATGGGATGATCTTAAGTTTTCAACTCCCTCAGGAAAGATTGAACTATACTCTGAAGAAGCAAACAGAAAATGGGGAGTATCACAACTACCGGAGTATAATCAATGCCTTACTGAAGAAAGCCTTGAGGAATATCCTCTTTCATTTCTGACTCCGAATACAGGAAGCCGCATTCATTCGCAATTCGGAAACCTGAAGGTTATAATTGATACAGTTCCGGAACCTGCTGTATCAGTTTCACCAGCCGATGCAGAAAGCAGAAATATTTTTAACGGGTGTAAAATCAGAGTTTTTAATCGGACGGGCGAGGTAATCAGTAAGGCCAGGGTCACAAACCGGGTTCCGGAGGGTACAATTGTACTTCCGAATGGGATCTGGTATGATGAAGGGGGAGGAGGGAATCATCTGATAGCAGGAAAGGAGACTGATATGGGATTTGGTGCAGCATTTCACGACAACAGGGTGCAGATAGTGAAGATAGAATAGAATGGCAGCAGGATTTATTTTCAACAGTAACAGATGCGTGAACTGCGGTTCGTGCGCTGCTGCATGCGTAGTAGAGAATGGCTGGGAGGTCAGACCCAGGAACATTATTACTCACAACTCAGAAGCAGCTCCTCTAATGCCGCTGTTTAACATTTCAATGGCATGCAATCATTGTGAAACTCCGGCATGTCTTGAAGGCTGTCCTGCTTCAGCTTACTACAGAGAACCTTCTACAGGAGCAGTTCTAATCGACGATTCGAGATGTATCGGATGCAGGTACTGTCTATGGAACTGCCCCTATGATGCGCCGAAAACTGATCCGCGAACCAAGGTTATCGGGAAATGCAATATGTGCTTTAACCTGGTAAGGCAAAACCTGAATCCTGCATGTGCAACATCCTGTCCCACAGGGGCTCTTTCGTATGGAGAGTTGCCCGAAAAAACTGAAAAGCTGCCTGCATGGTTTCCGGAAAAGAACCTGAAACCATCTGTTTACTTCTCAGGATTGCCTTCTGAAGAACCGTTGAAAATAGAACCTCAGGACATCTTCAGTAATGAGCTTAATCCTGAACCGGTATCTGATCGATCAATCACTCACGACTGGAGCCTTATCGTTTTTACTTTCCTTGCCACTCTTTCAACAGCGATAATAGTTTCATCCCTCCTCAGAGGAGAATTTGCGGATGCCCGCCTTCCCGTTTTGCTCATTGTGATTTCGGGAATAGTGTCTCTGCTTCACCTTGGCAAGCCATCAAGAGCATGGAGGGCAGTTATCAATATCCGGAAATCTCCACTGAGCCGTGAAATAGCATTCTTCATTCTTTTTTCACTATTTTCATTTTCTGGCTTTATACTTGAGTCGCCGATACTGTTTATTGCTGCCTCCATTTCCGGGATCATGCTGCTTTTAATTATTGATAGCGTGTATATTTTCTCTGACAGAAGGATTTCACTGTTTCTCAACAGCGGACAAACAATTTTATCTATGCTTATAATCGCCTCATTTCTTGGCGATTTTCTTCCCGCCTTTATTTTTGCAGCCGGAGTAAAGCTCATTCTGACATCTTATTGTTTATTTCATGATAAAAAAACCGGATTAAAGTTTAAATTAAGGTATTTAAGGATCGCTATTCTTGTTATTGTAATGATATTCATGGGATCCGGATCAATTATTCGCGAACCTGGATTAATTGCAGTATTTCTGACTGGCGAACTTTTAGACAGGATCCTGTTTTATCTCGATTTTGATCCGGTCAATATAAAAACACTGATGTTAAAATAGTAATATTGGAGAAATGAAAAAGAAAGAGGTAAACAACGTGCGTATTCCTGTATATCGCGATTCTGGCTTTGAACTTTTGGATGCTCTGACCACGGCATCGGCTTTTGAAGAGGAAAAAGAGCACCAGAGGGAACCTGAAAAGTATATCTATTCAAGGTACAGGAATCCGACAGTTGTATCGGCTGAAGAGGAGATAATGAAAGCTGAAGGCTGCAAATGGGCTCTTCTCACTCAAACAGGAATGTCTGCCATCGACACAGCGCTTTCTGTATTCCAGGCTGGAAGGGAATTACGGCCATGGCTCTTTTTCTCTGAGATCTACGGAGGAACAATTTCATTTGTCGAAAATATACTCAGACAGAGACGGGGTCTTGATGTCAGCTATTTCAATCCTTCCGGCGGGAAATACGATATGGAAGAATTTGAGAAAGAGCTTAAAAGACTTAATCCACAGGTTGTATATATTGAATCAATATCAAATCCTCTTGTACTTGTTGCCGATGTCACTGCTGTTACAACTCTGGCAAAAAAATACGGGGCAATTGTTATAATAGACAACACCTTTGCAACTCCCTGGCTTTTCAGACCACTTGAAAAAGGCGCTGATCTGGTTATACACAGTGCTACAAAATACTTTTCAGGGCATGGAAATCTAACTGCGGGTGTTTTATGCGGTAATGACAGCGACCTGATGAAGGCTGCTATAGAGTATCGTAAGTTTGTTGGCCATATGATATCACCCGATGATGCATACAGGCTGCAGACACAGTTAAAGACATTTATGCTCAGATTCCCGCGTCAGTGCGAAAATGCAATGAAACTTGCGCTTTTTCTTGAGAACTCAAAGATAATCAGGCAAGTCTGGTACCCTGGACTTGTCAGTCATGCCACTCATAGTATAGCTGAGGATCTGTTTGGAGGAAAAGGCTATGGAGCCATGATAACATTCGATTTTGACGGAAAGGATGCTGATGAAAAACGAAAGAGGAGGGATCAATTTATAAAACACGTTTCAGCACACATAAAACTGATACCTACCCTGGGAGATCCTGATACCATACTAATGCCCGTTGAAGCAGTCTGGGGTGCTAAATATCCTGAGCCAGGCATGATTAGATTGTCAGTAGGCTTTGAAGAGTATAACGAGCTTGAAACAGTAGTTAGAAAGGCTGTTAGGAAGGCTGTAAAGGCTGTAAAGGCTGTATAGGCTGTATTTAAAAGGCAGTAAAGGCTTTAAAAGCGTTAAATTATAAAGCCTTTAAAGCATTTAAAGCATTTAAAGCCTTTAAAGCCTTTATCCGCAGCCTTCTTACTGCCAGTCAATAGGTTGAATGCTGTTTTTTACGAGATATTCATTGCATTTGCTGAAGTGCTTATTCCCAAAGAAGCCCCTCGATGCTGACAATGGCGAAGGATGTACAGATTCAAGGACAAGGTGTTTTGATCTGTCGATCGATTCACCCTTTTTCTGTGCATAGGCTCCCCATAAAAGGAAAACTATGTTTTGTTTTTCTTCATTGATAACACTGATTACAGAATCTGTGAATTCCTCCCATCCCTTCCTCTGGTGCGATCCGGCCTGATTAGCCCTGACTGTCAGTGTCGCATTAAGCATTAAAACTCCCTGTATAGCCCACCTTTCAAGGTTTCCGGATGAGGGTCTGGCTATACCAAGGTCTGCTTCAAGCTCCTTATAAATATTCAGAAGACTTGGAGGAAATTCCACACCCTCTTTTACCGAAAAGCATAATCCGTGTGCCTGCCCTGGTCCATGATAAGGATCCTGACCTATTATTACAGCTTTGATATTGTCGAATGGACAGAGATTGAATGCATTGAATATCAGACTGCCTGGTGGATATATCGTCTGCTGCCTGTATTCATTCCTGACAAATTCTGCCAGTTTAACAAAGTATTCCTTTGTAAATTCTTTCTGAAGCCTTGACTTCCATGCTGGTTCAATCTTTACATCCATCACTGTCAGAATACTATATGTTTAATATCTTTGTATGCGAAATTAACAATTTATCCAATGGCAATAGAAACAGAACGCAAGTTTCTGGTAAATGGAGAATTCAAACATCTTTCTGTGCAGAAAATGGAGATTACCCAGTTTTACCTTGTAAAAGACCCTGTCAGGACAATAAGGATCAGGATCTGCGATTTAGAGGCTTTTATTACAATTAAAAGTCAGCCGCAGGAAGGAACATTTTCACGCAATGAGTGGGAATATCAGATACCTGTTTCTGATGCAGAATCTATGATGCTGCTTTGTCTGCCGGGCAGGATTGTGAAAACGCGGTTTCTCGTACCATCAGGGAAACATGTTTTTGAAGTAGATGTCTTCCATGAGGAGAATGAAGGATTAATCATCGCAGAGCTGGAACTATCATCAGAGAATGAGCACTTTGAAAAGCCTGAATGGCTTGGAGAGGAAGTAACAGGCGACCCGGCCTATTACAATTCAAATCTTGCCAGGTAACAGTTCCTGACTGATTAAAGAACTTTGGTATATATCTGTTTAGGATCACCGGGACCATAAAAGTCTTTAAGACTTGCAGCCAGGGTATAGCCGTTTCTCTGATAAAAACCTTCAGTAGATGCATATAATGGCCTTCCTGAGGTTTCAATCCAGAGTATTTTGCCTCCTGAATCGCGGACATCATTCTCTATCTCTTTCAGAAGCATCCGTCCAAGTTTCTTATTTCGTGAATTATTATGTACAGCTATCCAGTAAAGATCCCACGAATGGGTAGAGAAGGCATTTTTCCCATAGTTGGCAAAGGCAACAAGACCATCTTCGTCGCGGATCATCATCCACGAATAGCCGCTCTTGTCCATTCCTTTAGAAATGGTATCGTCAGCAATCTCAAGGGCTGTCTCTATCTCAAATTCATAAAAATAGTTTGTCGAACGCAGGATATCCTCAATGTACTTTCGGTCGTCTGCTGTTACTCCTTTGCTTACTACTGCCATACAATCATCTGTTTAGATCATTAATTATCCTTTCAAGTACTTCTGTGAAAGTATATCCTGCCTTTCGTGTTGCAGCCACAAAACCGCCATCAGGTGAGATACAGGGATTTGCATTTACTTCAATGACATAAACATTTTCCTCGCTGTCGGTACGCATATCAACCCGTGCATATCCTTTAAGACCAAAAAGTTCCCAGCTGGCCCTGGCAGTTTCTATAAGGTTTTTTTCAAGACTTGCATTTAGCTTATCCCCTGGGAATTCCCTGACAGTATTCTCATACTCAAAGGTATCCATTTCCCATTTGGCCTTGAAATCGATTATCCTCGGACGGCTATCGTCATATCCTACAAAAACAATTTCAGCCGCTGGTAATACTTCAGGTCCGGATTTTCCCGCAAGGACACTCAGGTTAAACTCTCTTCCATCGATAAACTCCTCGATAAACCAATGAGAATCTGACAGATCTTTGAGTTTTTCCTCATAGCCCGGCTTACAGACAAAAACCGAATCGCTTGTTATGCCAAGCGAGCCATCTTCCCATATTGGCTTGAGAATATATTTCTCTCCCGGCTTAAGAAGTTCATACTGAGAAGGTAAATAAAACGCAGCTGATTTTATTCCGGCGTTTTTCATGCTCCTGCTTGCAATTACCTTGCTAGTTGTCAGAAAAATAGCATCATGAGGATTGCCGGAATAAGGAATTGAATGGAGATTCAGAAGTGCAGGAATGAAATAACTGAGTTCACCCTTATTGTTTATCGATTCAACAAGGTTAAAAACAAAATCAGGCTTATCTGCAGCCAGGGCATTCACTTCATTCATGAAATCCGAGGTAATGCCTTTTCTGGTAACCTCAATGCCCATCTCAATAAGGTGCTTCTCTATATGCTCTACCTGTTCAATAACATCAAGTTCGTCGGCCAGTGCACCATCCTGTGGTTCATTGTATATTATATAGCATTTTCTCATAAACAAAATATTTTCCCTCAAAACGGGTCGTTTCAGATCTTCGCTCTCCTGATTGCAGAATTCATTATCTTCTCCAGCAGTTCCTGGTATTCTATACCGTACATTCTTGCAAGTATCGGAAGATCAGAATGCACCGGATTCAAATCCGGCGAGCGGATTTGCTTCAATAAAGCAGATTCTGCCGTCCCTGTCGGCTTTAAGATCAACCCTGCCGGCATCAACAGCATCGAGTGCCTTCCATGCACTTTACTGCTACCGACATGCACTCAATCTTAATATCATCTGAGAGAGGGGCATACTGGCAATAGTCCTGGTAGTTTTCCTTAACTTCAACCGAATAGGGGAGGTTGTCGGCGCAAATAACTTCCATACCTCCAATGGCTTTGGCTTCCTCTCCCGATCCCACAACACCGACAGTGAATTCTCTTCCCGGAAGGTATTCTTCAACAAGGGCCGGCTGTTTGAATTCTCCAAGTATCCATTCTGTTACAGACTTTAGTTCTGTTAAGGAATTAACAAGACTTTTTTCCGTAATACCTTTTCCTGTTCCCTCAGATACCGGCTTTACAAAAAGAGGGTACCTGAGACTGCACTTATCAAGATCATCAATTTTTGAAGCCAGAAATCCCGGACTCACCGGAACACCTGATGCAGCTACCACAAGTTTGGCAATGTGTTTATTGAGCGACAATCCCATTACCACCGGTCCGCTAAAGACATATGGAATCTTATACTGGTCGAGTATTGCCGGAACAACCGATTCACTGTCCGTCACCATATAGTCCTTCAGCAATATTAAAGACCATATCCCACCGTTTTCCGGCAGCGAGTGACTCAATCAGCTGAAATGTATTTCCGATTTGTTCAGTCTGGTATCCCATCTTTATCAGGGAATTCTCAAGAGCATCAACTGTCTCCTGCTTGTCAAATTCGGCAGTTTCATCCATGGAATACCCACGGTCAAGGTACCATGACCGCAGGTCAAATGTCAAACCTATTTTCATTCTTAGTTTTTATTTTTCAGGGTACTCGCACAAAATTCCCTTGTAATTGCGTAAAACAATCTTTTCCTCGTTATGTTCTACAACATAATTCGGGAGCAAAGGAATTTTTCCGCCACCGCCGGGAGCATCAACAACAAAAGTTGGAATGGCATATCCGCTTGTGAAGCCTCTGAGCCCTTTAATAATTTCCAGGCCCTTTTTAACCGTTGTCCTGAAATGACCTGAACCGGGAATAAGATCGCATTGATATAGATAGTATGGTCTTACCCTTATTTTCAGTAACTTATGCATCAGTTCCTTCATCACAGGAACGTTATCATTGATACCTTTCAGAAGTACAGTCTGGCTGCCAAGCGGAAAACCTCCGTCAGCAAGACGTGTGCAGGCTTTTGCACACTCCTCTGTAATCTCTGCCGGATGTGAAAAATGAAGACTAAGGAAAACAGGATGGTATTTCCGCAGAACAGCAATAAGATTATCCGTTATTCTCTGCGGCAATACTACCGGAATCCGTGTTCCAATCCTTATCATCTCCACATGCTCAATGCGGCGTATGTTGGAAAGAATATAATCGAGTGTATCATCACTTAAGGTAAGAGGATCTCCACCGCTGATAAGGACATCTCTAACCTCCTTATGGTCGGCTATGTAGGCAAATGCCTTATCAAAATCCTGTCTTGCCAAGCTTATCAAGCCTGCCGACAGAATGAGATCTTGTGCAATATCTGCAGTAATTTGAGCATACCTGCGTTACAGTAAACAGAACCCTGTCGGGATATCTGTGAACAATGCCCTTCACCGGTGAGAATGATTTCTCATGCAGAGGATCCGATTGTTCTGTTGTATGTTGAAGAAGTTCCTCAACGACCGGAATAACATTACGCCTCAAAGGATCAGAATACTTTGACTTATAAATGAGCGAAGCAAAATATGGTGTTATCCTAAGAGGCAGGCGTCCTTTAAGATTATTTATAGCCATTACCTCCTTATCGGACAATTTCATGATCTTCTTCAGATCATCAATTGTTGTGTAGGCATTGCGTAGCTGCCATTTCCAATCATTCCAGGAATCGATTGTTGTCAGAGGGAAGTGCCGGTGCATGAACTCAGTGCTCCGGGGGCTTACTAACTGGTTTGGGATTTCGTTCTGCGAAAAAAACGTGGTTTTCGCGCCAGGCTCTTCATCAGAAGAGCAACCCACGAGGCGACTCTCAGAGTGGAAAGTCGTAGCCTCATTATTGTTAGTGTTCATAACAGATGATGAAAGATTTCATCAATTCTTTTTATGGTTTTTTAGTTTAAATTAATACTGTTAACTAAATTTTAATTGGGACGAAAATAAGTATTCTATAAATACAATGTATCATTCGAACATAGGAAATATTAACACAATCTGCATTTTATTAACAGAGCATGTTTTGCCTCATTGGGTATCTAGTGTTAAATACCTGTATATATGAACTTTAATGCATATTATATAAATCAAAATCATTCAGAAAAAATGGTCGTTTTCTGATCAATATTTTCATCGAATAGTATATACATGCTATATATCATTTTTTCAGATTAAAATTTCCCCTTTCAGCTTATCCTTTTGCAGATAAATTATGTCAGTATTATAAAAAAAAATACTTTTGCATTCTGCCATTAAAATCGGAAAAATCGAATCTTTTATAATGAGTTTCAGCTCTCAATACCTTAGAATTAAAAAATCACTGGGATCGTTTTTCAGGGATGTCAGAGAGGCTGTTTCCGGTACAGAACAGGATTTTACCGAGGGAAAACTCAGCCGGGCAATTCTGCTTCTTTCAATTCCTGCTGTCCTGGAAATGATAATGGAATCTGTTTTTGTGATAGTGGATATCTATTTTGTTTCCAGGCTTGGGGCCGATGCTGTAGCTACTGTAGGGATAACAGAATCGATGATAACCATAATATACGCAATCTCAATAGGGCTTGGCACAGCAACCACATCAATGGTCTCGCGAAGGATAGGGGAAAAAAACAACGCTGCTGCTTCCAGAACAGCGTTTCAGGCTATTCTTACCGGCCTTGTAATCTCGATTTCAATAGCAATACCTGGTTTCATCTATTCCAGTGATCTTCTGGAAATGATGGGCGCCTCCCGGGAGATAGTTGAAAAAATGTCGGGATATACAAAGGTCATGCTTGGAGGAAATGTAGTTATAATGATGCTGTTCATTATAAATGCAATATTCAGGAGTGCCGGCGATGCAGCAATTGCGATGAGAGTACTATGGTTAGGAAACATAATAAACATTGTGCTTGATCCCTGCCTGATATTCGGTCTGGGCCCTTTCCCCGAACTTGGCATTACCGGAGCCGCTGTTGCAACAACTATAGGAAGAGGCACTGCAGTTCTTTTCCAGTTCTACCTTCTCTTCTTCGGGAATAAAAGGGTGCAGCTGTCAATAAAGGATCTGTCGGTTGACTTCAGATTGATGCTGAAGCTTGTTAAGCTTTCAACCGGCAGCATCGGACAGAATCTTATCGGGACATCGAGTTGGATAGCAATGGTAAGAATAATATCAATATTCGGAAGTGAAGTTGTTGCAGGTTATACAATTGCCATAAGAATAATCGGTTTCACAATTCTTCCCTCATGGGGTATAAGCAATGCAGCAGCAACCCTTGTCGGTCAAAACCTTGGCGCCAAAAAACCCGACAGGGCTGAAAAGGCTGTCTGGGCGACAGGCTGGATCAATATGGTGTTGCTCGGGATCATTGGAACGATACTTGTATTGTTTCCTGAGAATTTTATTCGTCTGTTCATAGATAATGAAAATGTTATCAAAACAGGTGTTTCGGGTCTGCGGATAATAAGTATCGGCTTCATAGCCTATGGCCTCGGTATGGTACTTGTAAATTCCTTTAACGGAGCCGGTGATACTTCAACACCTCTTAAGATAAATATCTTCGCCTTCTGGATGGTGGAAATTCCCCTTGCCTGGTTCCTCGCAAAATCGGAAGGCCTTAACGAAAATGGTGTCTTTGTGGCAATTGTTATTGCCGAAACTCTTATGACACTTATTGCCTGGCTTGTTTTCCGCAGAGGCAAGTGGAAACTGAAAGAGGTGTAAGTATTGGCTCAACGGCGCAGTGGCAAATCAAATTGAAATCGCTGCTGCGGCGAAGTTACAAACTTCGCCGAGCTACGATGTTGTAAGTGCTAAGCGAAGTTTGCAACTTCGCTTTTACTATTCTGAAAAGAGACCTGTGTCTCTCCTGTTCTTCTTAATCACGCCTCTTATCTTTTTCCTCTCAAGCCGTTTCTGCTTTGATGCATATGTTGCCCTGGTAGACCTGCGTTTCTTCTGAATTGTAAGCGCCCTGGAGATCAGCTCGTAAAATTTTTCTGTTACCGCCTTCTTGTTCATAAGCTGTGTGCGCTCGCTCTGGCTTATCAGAACCAATTCTCCATCCTTAGTGATCCTGTTTTGCAACCTGCTGAAAACGAGCTCTTTTTCAAAATCTGAAAGCAGCGAAGATAGTTTTACATTGAATCTGAGCTCCACCTTCGTATTAACTTTATTGACATTCTGTCCGCCAGGACCACTGCTTCGCGAAGTTGAATAATAAAGTTCGCTTTCAAAACCTCTTCGCATTAAATCTTCCATAATCAAGCCCGACATTACCTGTAGTATTAGACAAAGAAGAGAGCCACACCGCTGACACTTATAACTGCACCGATAAACTCTGCCAGAGTAACCTTTTCCTTGTAAAATAATACTGCAGGAATAATTATTATCACAGGAACGAGAGCCATTATCGTGGATGCTATGCCAGCCTCAGTATATTTTACAGATATCAGTGAAAAGGAGACGCCCAGAAACGGTCCGAAAAATGCGCCCAGAGTGGTAAGCAGCATACCATCTCTGTTAGTTGTTGCACTGCGCACATTACCCCATCTTGAAAGAACTGTTATCAGAAAGGAGAAACCAATTATCCCCGCGATAATCCGTATCTGCGTAGCTGCAAATGGATCATAATCCCGAAGTCCGAATTTGCTTAGGACCAGCCCCAAAGCTTGTCCAACAGCACCTCCTAAAGCGTAAAGAATCCCGCGCGGTGCGAGTTTCAGTGTGAATTTCTCGCCTTTCCCGTTCCTGTTGAATATGGCAAGTGCGATACCCGAAAAAGTAAGGGACATTCCGAGAAACTGGAACCTTGTAAGTTGTTCACCAAGAATTGCGAAGCTGAAAAAAGCTGTGATGGGAGGGACCAGGGTCATAATAAGCATTGAAAACCGTGAGCCGATTATTGTATACGACTTAAACAGGAACAGGTCACCAAATACAAACCCTATCAGTCCCGACAAAGTCAGCCAGAGCCAGTTCTCATAGCTTGCATCGATTGGCAGCATAATTCCCCTGCGTATCAGATTGAATATGCACAGGAAAACAAAGCCGATCAGAAGCCTGAGTATATTTACTGCAATTGACCCTATGCGGTGACTGGCCGATTCGAAGGCCAGTGAAGTTACCGTCCAGAAAAAGGCAGTCAGCAGCGCTGCAAATTCACCGATATGGCTATTTATAAAATTCAATGCAATCCTATAAAAAAACTGGCCTGATAAATTTCAGGCCAGCAAAAATATGAATATTTCTTAAAGATTATTGTTCCTCAGCGTATTCGAAAGTATATTCTCCCGATCCGGCTTTCAGTGTAACCTTGCCTCCTGCTGCCTTAATATCTGAAAAATTCCTGTTCTCTTCAAGTTTCTTTCCATTTTCAGTGATCATTGCAGCTTCTTTTACAGGAAGAACAACTGTGGCCATACTGTTTGCAGGAATTCTTACAGATACTTTAATTCTGCCATCCTTCCTTTCCCAACCCGATGCAACCGGCCCATAAGGGCTTTCAAACGCAGCCTTCGATAAGGACAGTTTCCTGGATGGATGGGGCTGGAGTATAAGCTCGCGGTAGCCGGCACTTTTTGTTTCAAGACCAGCTGAAACCCTGTACATCCAGTCACCTATGGCTCCATATGCATAATGGTTGAAGGAATTCATTCCTGCATCCTGGAATGTGCTGTCGGTTTTCTGGCCATCCCAGCGCTCCCAGATAGTTGTCGCACCCATCTTCACAGGATATAGCCATGAAGGATATGACTCCTGCAGCAAAAGATCATAAGCCACATCAGTATAACCGTTATCGGAGAGTACATGGCACAAATATGGTGTTCCAAGGAATCCGGTTGAGAGTCGGTTTCTTCTGCTTTTAATATCCTCCACAAGAAATTGTGCTGCTTTTGGACGCAGTTCTGCAGGAAGAAGATCAAACATAAGGGCAAGTACATATGATGTCTGCGAGTTAGTACCAACTCTACCGGCTTTTGTAACATACTCATTAATAAAAACTTCTTTAATTCTTGCATACAGATCAGCATATGTCTTCTGATCATCGGACTTACCAAGTTCCTTTGCAGTTTCAGCAAGAATGCTTGTTGAATAGGCGTAGAATGCGGTTGCTATAAAATCACGATCAGTGTGTCCGTCTGCTTCGGTGTGATTATTCACCGGCGGATGATAGTATAACCAGTCGCCATATTTGCTGCCACCCTTCCAAATAAGGCTTTCTCCTGCTTTTTTTCTTATGTATTCGACCCATGCCTTCATACTCGGGTATTGATTTTCAAGATAGTTTTTGTCGCCGTAAACAAGGTACATAGTCCATGGCGCAATAACCGCCACATCTCCCCATCCTGCAGATGGCTGAGCAGTTGTCGCATCCTGCTTGTTAAGCACATCAGGTATAACATCAGGCACTGAACCATCCTTTTTCTGGTCAGCAGCTACGTCTTTCAGCCATTTTGTGAAGAATGAAGATACATCCATATTGAATGCAGCAGTTCTGCAGAAAGCCTGTGCATCGCCTGTCCAGCCAAGTCTCTCATCGCGCTGAGGACAATCAGTAGGAACATCTACGAAATTGCCTCTTTGTCCCCATTGAATATTATGCTGCAGCTGATTCAGAAGAGGATTTGAACTCTCATAGCTGCCTGTCACAGCCATATCAGAGTGTACAACAATTCCAGTCAGATTTTCAGTAGTGAGTTCTCCCGGGAATCCTGTAATCTCTACAAATCTGAAACCCATAAATGTGAACCTTGGTTCATAAACCTCCTCACCTGTGCCGGCAAGAGTAAAGGTAAGCTGGCATTTGGCAGCTCTGAGGTTTGTAGTATAAAATTCGCCATATTTATCAAGTACCTCAGCATGCCGGAGGGTTACAACCGTACCTTTCGGACCGTTAACCTTCAGTCTGATCCAGCCAACCATATTCTGCCCCAGGTCGGCAATAAGGCTTCCTTTGGGTGTCCTGAAGATTTTAACCGGCTTAATCTCCTTAATTTTCCTGACAGGTGCACCTTCAGAGGCAATAAGATTGTTTTTATAAGATCCGATACTGACATTTGTCCATTTGCTGTCATTATATGCGGGCAGGTTCCATCCGGTCAGTCTTTTTGTTGCATCATAAGTCTCTCCGTTATAAATATCGTTCATCCTTATTGCCCCGTCATTTGAAGCTTTCCAGGTTTCATCCGATACAATAAGCGCTTCAGATCCATCTGTAAAAGTCACTTTAAGCTGCATCAACAGTCCCAGCCTCTTTCCGTAAATCGCCCAATTATTACCCCAGGCGAGAGTACCCCTGTACCAGCCATCACCGAGTGCTGCGCCTATAGCATTATTACCCTTGACAACCATTTCTGTAACATCAAAAACCTGGTACTGTAATCTTTTTCCATAAGAAGTCCAGCCCGGAGTAAGTACCTGGTCTCCGACTTTTTTACCATTGATGTGCAGTTCATAAAATCCATGCGAAGTAACATATGCCCTGGCACTTGCAACACTTTTAGCCAGGCTGAATTCTTTCCGAAAATGAGGTGAAGGCGAATAGCGCAAGGTATCTGAGGCCATTTCAATCCATTTTGCTTTCCAGTCATTAATTGCAAGCAATCCCATCTCCCAGGATGCCGGCTCGCTCCATTTAGATTCGGCGCCTTTGTTATCCCATATTTTCACCTGCCAGTAGTATCTCTGCCCCGACTTGAGCTCCGGTCCCTTAAACTGCCGGAGTATAGATTCTGAGGATGAGATTTTTCCAGACTGCCAGACCATCGAGGACGATGAGAATTTAGCATCTGTGGCTACCCTTATCGAATAGGCTGACTGCATTATACTGTTCCCAGTGCCAGCGATCTTCCAGGAAAACCTTGGTGAGGAATTATCAATTCCCAACGGATTCTTTTTATTATCTGTTGTCAGACCTGTTACAGAAACCTGTGCTGAAATTACTCCGCACAGGCAAAGAAGAATAAGAGTTAGTTTTAGTGGCTTCATTTTAATGAGTATTTTGTATTTCATATCAAGATTACAAAAAATGTATGAATAAAAACAGCTTCAATGCCAATTTCATCTCATAAAGTTTATAAATTGCATTTCAAATTATAAACCCCTTTATGAATCCAATTTCCGGTATATTACTGATCGCACTTGGCAGCCTGGGAGCAGCAAGTTTTTATGTTCCTTTTAAAAAAGTTAAGGAATGGGCATGGGAATCCTATTGGATTACCCAGGGTGTTGCAGCCTGGCTTATTGCACCGATAGTTTTTGCACTGATATTCGTACCGAAAGGTGAACTGATCCCGATCATAAACGATGCTCCTTCATCAGCCAAGCTTATGGCTGTGTTTTTCGGCGCACTATGGGGGTTTGGAGGACTGACCTTTGGCCTCAGCATAAGATATCTCGGAGTTGCACTTGGACAGAGTATCGCACTGGGATTGTGTGCGGCATTCGGAACACTAATACCACCAATAATTGCAGGTGACAACCTGTTTTCAACCACCACGGGCATTCTCACAATTATCGGCGTTTCGATAGCTGTTGCCGGAATAGCAATTATAGGTTATGCGGGATCGCTGAAGAGCAAGGAGATGACTGAGGAGGAGAAAAAAGCTGCAGTTAAGGAATTTGCGCTGAAAAAGGGGATTCTCATTGCTGTTTTTGCAGGAGTGATGAGTGCCTGCTTTAATTTCGGATTTGAATCAGGCAAACCAATTGAGGAAGCTGCGCTGGCCCATGGGACGAATCCGCTCTTTCAAAAAAATCCAAGCCTGATTTTCATTCTTCTTGGCGGTTTTATTACCAACCTTATTTATTGCGGATATCTGAATATTAAAAACAAAACCTATAAAGATTATTATACAGTATCAGGAACAGTGCTTATGAATAATCTCTTCTTTACTTTTCTGGCTGGTCTGCTTTGGTTTCTCCAGTTCCATTTTTTCGGGATGGGATCAAGCAAGCTGCCCGAAGGAATGGCTGTTTTCGGATGGAGTATCCTGATGGCTTTGAATATTGCAATCAGCAACATATGGGGGATCTTCCTTAATGAATGGAAGGGAGCAGGCAGAAAAACAATGATAGTTCTCCTTATCGGAATACTCGTACTCATACTTTCTACTTTTGTTGTAAAACTAGGTTAAAAAATGAAGACAAAAAGATTTGGTTTCAAGATGAAAATGTATCCCGGCTTCAAGGAGGAATACAGAAAACGGCACGCCGAAATATGGCCTGAACTTGTCAGCCTGCTTAAAAATGAAGGCATAGGCAACTATTCAATATTCCTTGATGAGGAGACCAATACCCTCTTCGCTTACCAGGAGCAGACAGGAAATGCATCATCGCAGGACCTGGGAACAACTGAGATAGTAAAGAAGTGGTGGAAGTATATGGCCGATATCATGGAGAGCAATCCCGATAACTCCCCGGTAACTGTGCCGCTTGAGCAGGTTTTCTATATGGAATAAATGGCGCAAAGGCATAACGGCGCAAAGGCGCAAAGGCATTAAAACAACATATATAAGGAACTCAGATTAAAATATACATTATGAAAAAAAAACTAATTGAGAAAGTCATACGAACTGGCAAAAGAACAGTATGAAGCGCTTGGAATAGATACTGACAAGGTTCTGGAGGAAATGGCGAAGGTGAATATAAGTCTGCATTGCTGGCAGACTGACGATGTCGGGGGTTTTGAGAAAGCAGGCGCTGAGCTTGGCGGCGGAGGAATTCAGGTAACAGGGAACTTCCCCGGTAAAGCCAAAACTCTTCAGCAGATGAGAGATGACCTCGACAAGGTAATGTCGCTGCTCCCGGGTAAACAAAGGCTGAATCTCCACGCAATATATGGTGAATTCGGAGGAAAAGCAGTGGATCGCGACCAGATTGAGGTTAAACATTTCCAGGGATGGATCGACTGGGCAAAAAAGAGAAAGATGGGGCTCGATTTCAATTGCACCTGCTTTTCACATCCTCTGGCTGACGATGGCTTCACTCTCTCAAGCAAAAATGAGAAGATAAGGAAATTCTGGGTCGAGCACACTAAGAGATGCAGGGCAATTGCAGCTGAAATGGGAAAACAGCTCGGAACAGCTTCGGTTCATAATATCTGGATCCCCGACGGTTCAAAGGATACTCCTGTCGACAGGAATACACTGAGAAAACAGCTTAAAAAATCACTTGACGAGATCTTTGCGGTAAGCTATCCCAGGAAATACCTTAAGGATTCTGTCGAGAGTAAACTATTTGGCATTGGTTCAGAATCAATGGTTGTAGGTTCTCACGATTTTTACGTTGGGTACGCAATTAAGAACAATACAATGATTACCCTTGATAACGGCCATTTTCATCCTACGGAGCAGGTTGGCGACAAGATTTCCTCTATTCTTCATTTTGTAGATGAGATCCTTTTGCACCTTACCAGGGGTGTTCGCTGGGACAGTGATCATGTGCTTACCTTCAATGATGAATTGCTTCTGATTGCCCAGGAAATAGTGCGTTGCAAGGCACTGGGAAGAGTAAATGTAGGTCTTGATTTCTTCGATGCAAGCCTCAACAGGATAGGTGCTTATGTAATCGGAACCCGCTCAGCTCAGATGGCATTCATGTATGCGATGCTGGAACCTCATAAAACCCTTGTTAAATATGAGGAACAGGGAAAGAACTTTGAAAGACTGGCACTTCTTGAGCTGCTTAAATCAAAACCTTTCGGCGCGGTTTGGGATTATTATTGCCTGAAAAATGAGGTTCCGGTAGGAGAGGATTATATAGACGAGATTCTGAAGTACGAGAAAGAGGTACTTATGAAACGTTAGCCTACAGCCCTCCTAAATAGGACTTAATAAGTAACTGAATTAGAGCCCCCTTTAGGATCCCGATAGCTTCCCGATATCTTCCCGATATCGGCAGGGAGGGAGGAGGGGGTAAATACATAAAATATGAAGGAAAAAGTAACAGCAATTTTTGATATTGGCAAAACAAACAAAAAACTAATCCTTTTCAGTGAAGATCTCAGGGTCATATCCGAGAGTGAGCAGAGATTCCCTGTGATTCAGGATGATGACGGATTTGAATGCGATGATATTGAACATATTGAGCAGTGGGTAAAAGATTCTGTTTCCAAACTCGCTCTTTCTGACAAGTTTGAGCTTTCAGCTGTGAATTTTACAACCTACGGAGCCACCATAGTCTACCTTGACGAAAATGGAAAACGCCTGGCACCTGCTTACAACTACCTGAAGCCAATGGACGATCAGATACCGGAGAGTCTTTATAAACGTCATGGAGGAAGGGATGAGTTTTGCAGAAGAACTGCTTCTCCTGCCTTGGGAATGCTGAACTCAGGGCTCCAGCCTCTCTGGCTTAGAAAATTCAAACCGGATATCTTTTCAAGGGTGCATTATATTTTGCATCTGCCGCAATACATGTCATTTCTGCTTACCGGAAAGATCCGATCGGAGCATACCTCAATCGGATGCCATACTGCACTTTGGGATTTTGACAATATGGCCTATCATCCCTGGGTCGCAGGTCTTGGCGTTACTTTTCCTGAACCGGTTCCGGTTAATACAGTATCTGAAATTTTTATTGAAGGAAAAAAAGTGAAGATAGGAATTGGAATTCATGACAGTTCTTCATCACTTGCCCCTTATTTTAACTGCAAAAAGGGAAAATTCCTGCTCCTTTCAACAGGCACCTGGTGCATAAGCATGAATCCCTTTAACAGTGAAAATCTTACTGCAGATCAGCTCGATAATGACTGCCTGTGCTACATGAGCATTGAGCAGAAACCTGTGAAATCATCCCGGCTCTTCCTTGGCAACATGCATGAGACAGCGGTCAGTATTTTGACAGAGCACTTTGGTAAATCACCTGATTACTATAAAAAAATCCGTGCCGACAGGAAGATTTCAGTAACGCTTAAGGAAAAATTCAGCGGCAGAACTATTTTCTTCAAACCAAAACCGGAATCGCGTGAATTCAGGGAAACAATAGATCTTTATGAATTTGGTTCAATTGAAGAAGCTTATCACCAGCTTATGAATGAGCTTGGAGCACTTACGATTGAAGCTGTTAAAATGATTATCCCTGAAGATGATCTGACAGATATTATTTATATCACCGGCGGGTTCTCGAAGAATCAGCTCTTTTTGCAAGCTGTAAAAGAGGCTTTTCCCCTGAAATCGGTTTTTACCTCCGAAATTGCAAATGGTTCGGCACTCGGGGCTGCCCTGGTAATTTCAGGTTCTGATACCGACCTGAACCTTGGACTAACTGAATGCAAATAACAGACTGGTAATGATTATTGAATATTCAGATGATAATTTAAATATCTTTGCCATCCGGTATGGACCGGAAATAATACTAAATATTTAAGCCCTGCTAATGATAATTGTAAAACGAAATTTTGTCACCGGCATAGTTTTGTTAGTGATACTTGCCGCATGCGAAAAGAAGAGTGATCCGCCATCGGCCGGAGTCGTCGTGATTAATGAGCTGATGGCCCTTAACACTTTGACAATTGCAGATCAGGATGGCGAATTTGACGACTGGATAGAGCTGTACAATACCTCTGCCGAAACAGTCGATATCTCCGGATACTTTCTAAGTGATGATGATAATAACACAACTAAGTGGAAAATCCCTCAGGGCACAACAATTCCCGGAAAGGGATATATAGTTATCTGGGCCGACAGCGATCTGAAACAATCCGGTTTACATGCTGATTTCAAGTTATCTGCTGATGGGGAGGAGGTTATATTGTCGCTTCCCGATGAGACACAGTCCGACAGGATCGAATACCCGGCAAATACTCTTGAGCAATCTTACTCAAGAATTCCTGACGGGACCGGAGACTTTTTCTGGAAAAATGCAACCTTCGGTACAACCAATGGCAATTAATACTAGTCTCATCATTGTTAATCTGTTCCGTATTTTTGAATACTTGAAAAAGGTATAATGTCTGTTAAAAACAGTTGATGAATAGCAAAATAATTGAAACACTCGGGAAAATCGACCCTGTAGGGCTTGATGACATGTCGTCAATAAGGTTCATGAACAGAGTTGATATTAAATATGTTGTCCCCCTTAACAAAATACTCGATCTTCTGCAACTGCTTAATGGAAAATATAAAATACTTGATATTAATAATACGAGGGCCCTTCCATACAGTACTACTTACTTCGATACCTCTGACTATCTTTTTTACATCCAGCACGTAAGAGGGAAAGCCGAACGATACAAACTCCGGTACCGGATTTATGAATCTTCAGGAGATTCATTCCTTGAAGTAAAAAAGAAGAATCTTAAAGGAAGAACAATGAAGTGGAGGATCTTTAATGATTTTACACCAGGCATGTTTGATGTTGACGCGTTGAATTTAATGGCTAAATACCTTCCTGTGGAACCTGGAAGATTGAGTCCCTCAATCATCAACTCTTTCTCAAGAGTTACACTTGCCGGACTTGAAACAATGGAGAGGATAACACTGGATTTTGATATTAACTATACCGATGTCCGATCAGGGAAGAAGGACGCATTTCCATATCTGGCAATTGTGGAACTGAAAAAGGATGGCAATTCGATCTCATGCCCTTTCAACTCAATGATGAAGTCTCTTAATTCATACCCGACAGGGTTCAGCAAGTATGTTATGGGTCTCGCATTGCTTAATGAAACACTCAAAAAGAATATGATAAAACGTAGATTCATAATACTTAATAAAATTGAAAATGAATATGCCCGCCATAATGGTCAGTGATAAATTTAAAATTGCAGGTATAGACGTATTGGATCTTTCAAATCTCCTTGAATTAATCGGCCGTTTTTCATTAAATCTGATAGTAATTTTGATTCTCGTCAGATGGTTATATTTTTCAACAGCAAAAAGGAAAGACTATCTTTTTACCTACATTTTGATTTCAAGCATTGTTTTTCTTCTCTGTTATATCCTTGAAAGTGTTGCGTTGCAACTTGGTTTTGCACTCGGGCTTTTTGCTATTTTCGGCATAATAAGATACAGGACACTGACGATGCCTATTAAAGAAATGACTTACCTTTTTCTCATTATAGGCATCTCGGTAATAAACGCTCTTACTGATACAACCTCAAGTATTATCGAGGTAATTTTCACAAACGGTATAATAATATTCATTACATGGGGACTCGAGAAAAAGTGGCTCCTCAAGCACGAATCGTCGAAAAATATCAACTACGAAAAGATTCACCTGATTTTGCCTGATAAGCACAATGAACTAATTGAGGACCTGCAGGCCAGAACAGGAATCAGCAAGATTACCAGGATTGAAATAGGAGAGATCGATTTTCTTAAGGATACCTGCCATATTAAGATTTTCTTTGAAACGACCGACAAAATGGATAAACTGACAAGCAGGGTAAGCCACAACAAGGATAGTGATGAAAACTGAGAGATACTTAATTTACCTGATCCTTATATTACCTCTTTTGACGCTGACTGGTAAAGTTTCAGGTCAGGAGCAGGACTTCGGAATATGGTATAATTTTAATGCAGCTCATTCCTTGTCAAAAAAAATGGAGATGACCCTTAAGGCAAGTCTGAGAACTTACAAAAATGCATCTGTTATCGATGAGACATATCTTGAAGGAGAACTCTCATATGAATTCAATAAATACCTTTCCGCAGCTGCCTCTGCAAGGATTGCAGAGACTCGTGAAAAAAACGGAGAATACCATATTCGATATAAATATTTTGCATCTGTAAAAGGGAAATTGCCGGTAGAGAGGTTTACGTTCTCCACGCGGGCCATGTTGATGGTAATAAACAGAACCTATGTTGAGGATGAGGATGATGATCGTACTTTTTCAACATTCAGGTTGAAACTGAAAGTTGATTATAATATAAATAATTTCCCTGTTGACCCATATCTGGGAATTGAGTCATTTACGAAAATTGTCGTTGATTCAGAGAATATAATTGACAAATCACGATTCCTTGCAGGCTTTGAATACAAAATATCAAAAAAACACTCACTGGAGCTTGAGTATATGCTAGACAGGGATTTGACACCCGACTTATCTTACACACATCTCATTTCAGCAACCTATAATCTCACGTTCTAACCTTAATAGAACAAATAAGGATCATCAGAGTTTATAACCTCAGAAATCATATAAAATAATCGATATGAATGCAATAAAAAGAATAACATTGTTATTTGCCTTTGTATGCTTTGTTTCAGCAACTCTGGTTTCGCAGGTAAAGCCTGAACGTCAGTGGCCGGTTTACAGGGGTTACAAGTCTTCAGGAGTTCTTGACGATGCAAACCTGCCGGAAAAATTCGATCCTGTAAATATGCAAAACATCAGATGGAAGATTGAAATCCCTGGTCTCGGACTTTCCAGCCCTGTAATATGGGATAACAGGTTATTCATAACAACAGCTGTCAGTCAGGACGATAAAGCCGGATTCAAACCCGGTATTTATGGGAGTATAGACGCTGTTAGTGACTCGTCTGTGCATGAGTGGAAAGTTATCTGTATTGATAAAAATAGCGGGGAAACTTTATGGTCAAAAACTTCATTTAAAGGAATTCCGGCAGTCAAACGCCATCCAAAGTCAACACATGCCAATACTTCAGTTGCAACTGATGGAAAATATGTTGTTGCTTTTTTTGGATCTGAAGGGCTCTATTGTTATGATATAAAAGGAAACCTTCTGTGGCAAAAAAGCTTTGGTGTTCTCAAATCAGTATTCTTTTCAGCAAAAGATGCTGAATGGGAATTTGCCAGTTCTCCCGTGATTTACAATGGTGTACTGATTATACAGTGTGATGTGCTCGAGAACTCTTTTGTTGCAGCATACGAGGTTAAAACAGGAAAAGAGCTATGGAAAACACGGAGAGATGAATACCCGGGATGGTGCACTCCAAATATTTACAGTTTCGAAGGCAAATCATATGTTGCTCTGAACGGATATAAGCGCAGAGCAGGTTATGATCTTGAAACCGGCAAGGAAGTTTGGTGGATGTCGGGAGGCGGAGATATTCAAATACCAACACCTGTTGTTGGCAATGACTTGATATACTTCAATTCAGCTCATGGTAAAAGTTCCCCCATCATGGCCGTGAGAACTAGTGCCAGAGGTGATATAACTCTCAGGGGAGAAGAAAATTCAAATGAATATGTAAAATGGAATCTGCCGCGTGGAGGATCGTACATGCATACAATGCTGCTCTACAAGACACATCTCTACAATGTCGACTGGAACGGACTTGTGACTTGCCTTGACCCCCTCACAGGTAATAAGATATATTCAGCCAAGCTGGGAGATTCAAAGAGTTTTATAGCCTCTCCTGTTGCCTCTGATGGAAGAATTTATATTGTCGATGAACTAGGCACTGTTTATATTATAGGCGATGGCGAAAGCTTTAAACTCATTGCAGAAATCCCTCTGAATGATATCTGCATGACGGCCCCTGCAATAACTGATGGAATGATATTCTTCAGAACTCAGAAATACCTTATGGCAGCCGGAAAAAAATAAGACTTTATTCTTTCCTGAGACACTGACTAAGCGATACTGCTGTGATGCTGCCTAGAGAAAGCATCAGAACAGTAATTCCTGTGAAAATGATTGCCACTGCCATACCAGCCAAGAATAACCATGGTATGTCAGGATTATCAATCAGCGAAGGAAGAGTGGCAACAATTGCAGACACAACACCTGTAATGACACCGGTTACCAGTATTGCAACTTGTTCCCTGAGAATTGATTTCCTTATTCCGGCAACTGAAAACCCGGTGGCAAGCATAAGTGCAAACTCCCTTTTCCTTTGATTATAGCTCCGCAGAAGTACAAAGCCAAGTCCGGCAATGCCTGTGATCATTCCGAGTGCTCCAAAAATTCCAAAAACAGAAAGATAAGTATTTGTAACCTGGTAGAATGTTTCAAGCCTGCCAACTGTTGTTTCGGTGTTAATCCCCTGGTTTTGAAACCGATCATTCAGCACATCTTTATATAATTCGGTTTTCGTCAGATCTCCTCCGGCAAGAAAGACCTGTGTCCCTGAACCGGATGGAAAAAACCTCACGAAATTTTCAATACCTATAAGCATATGTCCCTGAAATACAGAAGATTTAAGACCTCCGGCAATTATTATGTTCAGAGGCTGTCCGTTCTCAGCCCTTAAAACAAGCGTATCGCCTATTTTAACCTTTAAGCCCCATTGAATAACAGTCTGATCCGCAATTCCATATATAGTGTTTTTACCGGGATTTTGATTTAACAGCTCCCATGGATTCTCTGCTTTACCGGTTTTAATGCTTTTTGAAAAGGAAAATGAACCATCTGAGATAAACTTTGCCGGATCAAGACCAAGAAGGGGAGGTACAGTTATATGATTAAGATTCAGACAGCTTGCATCATTACCCGACAATCGCTTCATCGGAATGAAGTTAAGTCCGGTAAGCTCTTCCTCATCGAGGCCCAGGGATCTTCTGCCTTTTAAAGAGTTTAAATCCTCCTTGACAGGAACCGATAATTCAGCCCATAGCTGATAGCCTCCGGTACCGCCTGAAATTTTGAGTTGCTCCGCGCCGAAGTCCATCCTGTTAGCTCCGGTTATGAACACCGAAAAGATACCTGCCGCAATAAACAAAACCGGAGTGATGGCCTGTGAAGGGTAGAAGGAATAGTATAATCGTGAAATGGTGATATTTCCATTCTGCGATCGCTCTTTATTTAAGGTGAAAGCCAGATACTGCCTGATGCCAAGGATAAAGGATATGAAAAGAGTTATGCCTGCAATAAATGAAAGGGATACTGAATTTTTCCCTGAAACAAGTGAAAGTATAAATAGCAGGATTGTAATTAAACATGCGACAGGAAAATAAATATTTCTGTAGATTGAGGGACGTTCAGTAAGCGTTTCGCTATCTTTTCTGTTTAGTTTCCTGAGGTATGCTTTTATTTTTATCACCATAAAAAAGGCCGAAAGGAAAAATGTGATCAGAAAACCTGTTACTATCGGCGCAGGCGTAAAGAATGATTCCAGTGTGTCAGTCTGAACTGCTCCACGCCAGACAGAATTCAGAGCCCTCGTGATAATGACATTCACAATAAGTCCTGAAAGAGCGCCTGTTACTGATCCTATCAGAGCAATCAGAATTGATTCTGCATTGTAAATCCTTTCAATTATCCTGTTTTTTAATCCGAGAGCAAAGAAAAGTTTAATCTGATCGCGTTTTGAGTCGAACCACGATGATAAAGCCAGCGAAAGAAGCACAAAAGATGCAAGAATCATGAAAAACCCAAGGCTCAGGAAAAGAGAACTGAAATCAACACTTTCTTCTGCAGCCTGAAAAGATTCTCCTGAAATGTCTGTTATTGTGAACCCGGCCTGGCCTGGATCGATCGTGCCGCTTAAATCATTTTCCAAGTCATTGCCGTTAATGCCAGCCGGAAAGCGAACTGCGGTGGCCGGACCAAAATTATTTCCCCACAGAGCTCTTCCCTTTTCATAGCTGATGAATGCCTTTGGTGTTCCCCTGTAAAGGTTCCAGTAATCCTCATCCTTGTCCCGGATATCACTAAGGTCAATAGTAGTTCCTGCGTCCCATTCTGAACAGGATTCCTTTCCTGAAATCCCCGGAAAATCGGGCATAAGAAGTGTGTCAGCCCAAATCCCCTGCATATCAACAATTTTTTTAACCACGAAACTTGTGTTTCTCTCAACAAGCTTGTTTAGCGAATCAGGAGAATACCAGGCCATACTGAGGGTGTCTCCCTCTATAAGTCTCAAATCGTCAGCAAGCCATCTGTTCACAAGTATTCCTTCAGTGTCAATCTCAGGATAAAGAGATGAGGGCAAAGCAGATACAAATGAATAAGGAGTTGTTCTGCCATTGTGAGTAAGGCTGTTGGCAAGATATGTAATAACTGGTTCAGATGAAGGGAATATTGAGTCAATAGTATTTAGAAGTAATCTGTCGATGAAGATCCTGTCAGAAACTAGTTCAGTTTCACCTGTATTTGGGACTGTTCTGAGACTCAGGCCGATGTCACCTGGCTTCAGGGTTTGTTTCAGCTTCTCATAAATCTCAGTTCTATTCAGATCCTCATCCTTGGAGATGATCAAACGGTTTACCCTCGCGACATTTACACCAGCTTCATACAGGTCAGACCTGTTAATGAAGATATTCATTGGCACAATCTGACTGATCGATAGGGAAAAATTCCCATTCTCCGACTGGTCCAGGATTAAGCCTACCTTCCTTACTATTGAAATTCCGGTTCCCTTTTCAGGAGCAAAGGGAGCATCAGAAGGAATATCTGTTATCTCAGCAAACCTTATAATAAGTTCTTCACCCTCATGTATCCCAAGTTGTTCAGCCAGTTTCCTGTTAATCGCAACCTCCCCGGCGGTGATCTTTATGGTATCGTTTCCATGAAACCGGAAAAAGCTGCTGTCAATTGCAAGAATATGTGTATTATTTACACTTCTCTGAGTTGCCATGCTCTGGCAATATCCTGTTATATCAAGCAGGGATGAGCTCCTGAGTGAAGCCTGTTCCGCAAGCCTTAACGAGAGTTCAGGTCTGAAATACCGTAAACCTGAACTTACAAGGAACCCTGAGTTTCCAAGCCGTTCGTTTGCAATCCCTTTCAGGCTTAGTCTTACAGAGCTTCCGGTCAGAAGTGATCCTGTAATAACAGCAGCGAGTATTGCTATAATAGCAATCTGGTAAAGGACAGGCCTCCTGTAGAATTTCAGGGAACTGATTGCTATGTGTCTTAATCCCGGGATCATTACTGGTTCAGGCTTTTAGTTTTCCCTCTTCGATGACAAACTTAAGAGCCATTTTTCGAGCCAGCTCTGAAGAATGGGTTGAAAGCAAAAGAGTAGTCTTTGTTTCAAGGTTTAGTTCGATAAGCAGGCTGGCGAGTATTGCAGCATTCTTTGAATCGAGTGAGCCGGTAGGTTCGTCAGCAAGAAGTATAGAAGGTTTGTTGACCAGCGCTCTGACAAGGGCAGCGCGCTGAGCCTCACCCCCTGAAATTCGCGATGGAAGCTTCCCCGCAAGTCCTGCTATTCCTGTTTTTTCCATAAGTTCCTGAGCATGCCTGGCTTTAGCCTCACGTTCAGCTATACTATCCTTTGAGGCTAACAGCGGAAGCAGAATATTATCCATTACTGAAAGATGAGGTAAGAGAAGATGGTCCTGAAAAACGAAACCAATATTTCTATTCCTGTAATTTGCTGATTCTTCATCACTAAAACCGGCAACCGATGTACCCCTGAACAGGATCTCCCCGCTGTCCGGCCTTTCCAGAAGACCGATAATGTTCATAAGAGTGGTCTTGCCTGATCCCGATGGTCCCATAATTGCTATTGAGTCTCCCTCACTCACATCAAGGCAGAGATTATCAAGCACCAGGCCTCTCTGGAGAAATGATTTTGATATATTTCTGATTTCAAGCATAGTACTGTCTCATAAATAATTCAATATATTAATTCTGTTTTCTGTAACTGGTTGCAAGGGCGCTAAGAATATTCAACACAGCCAGATCTACACAACACGTTTATAGACTTCAGACAGGCCGGCCGACATTTTTTCCAGCGATAGTTCCTTCTCAACATTCTCACGTCCTTTAATTCCCAATTCTTTCCTGAGGGCTTTATCATTAAAGAATTGCAGCAAGGCATCAGATAAGCCTTTGACTGTATCAGGCTCATAGGTCAATCCACCGCCCGTCATTGCTATTATTTCAGGAAATGCACCGGTTGCAGGCTGCAAAACAGGTACTCCGGCTGCATTTGCCTCAAGCAGATACAATCCATACCCGTCATATTTCCTTACCGGCACACTAACAACATCAACAGAACTGAAAAACTCCTCCTTGCTGTCGCCATGAAATTCAGGATATATCTTAACAAAACTGTTTAGTCCGCTGGACTTAAGTTTTGATATCTGTTTTTCAATGAACGGTTTGTCATCTCCGGTATAACCCCCTGACACATGAAGGTGCAGATCCGGAAGTTTGTTCGACAGTTTAAGATCGATAAATGCATCGACAATCTTGTCGAAGCCATTATGGGAATTTACCCTGCAGAAATAACCAAGAGTAGGGAAACTATCCTTTTTCTCAACAGTGATAAGGCTTCCGGGATCAATTCCCAGAGGAACTATGCTGATCTTTTCAGGGGAGATGCCTGTCTTTTCTACAAACATATCCCTGTAATAGCTGCTCGGAGTTATGAAAGCATCCACATTAACGGCTTCTTCACCAATAAGTTTCCATGCCCTGCTCTGGAATGGTTCCGCCATTTCCAGAATCCAGTCATCCTCATTAAGCAGCGAACAGACAATCTTTACATCCATCTTCCGCTTCAGTTGACGCGCCAGGCCGATAATCAGAGCATTTGAAAGGTGGATGACATCCGGCTTTTTATCCTTGTGAAGATGGTCGATCAGCCGCTGAAGCTCTTTTTCAGGGAAAGCATTGCCCCCGCGGATCATTCCGAGGGTCATCTCCTCAAGTCCCTCAGTACGGGTGGTTCCTGAACGTTTTGCAGCCATTTTGAGCAAAGGTGCGGAATCGAACACCTTATCAAGAAAGGCGGGCATATTTCTCATGAATGGCACCTTCTCTCTCAAATACATCGAGATCGCACCGAAAAAGACATTCTTTTCAAGTCCCTTCTCATCGGTTTTCTCATCCGGAGGCAAATAGAGCGGTATCGCAGATGCCTCTGTTCCGGCAACCTTTCTGATTGCCTTAAGGTAAATCATATCGCGGTAACAGTTTCCGCAGTAAAACGATCCACCTGAGCCTGTGATAAGATAAACAACTTTCATACTAATAGATTTTTCTCTGTGTATCTCTGTGTATCCTCTGTGTCCTCTGTGTAAGTTCCTATCTTGTTACACCATTGATGCACAGAGAACCATTCAGGAGTAGATTTGTTCATTTCTTGTCTCCAAAAGCGAGAAGCCTTCCATCATCCGTAAGGATAAAGAATTTACCCGCGGTCAGCGCAGGTGAGCTTCCGACTGGAGTTCCTGTGTTAAAACTCCAGAGTTTCTTGCCATCCGCAACCCCCGCAATGTAAACGTTTCCGTCAAGGCTTGTGAAAAGCACTTTCGATGTTGAAATAACAGCCGATCCTGTTATCCTGCCGTTGGTCCTGTATTTCCATCTAAGATTCCCATTTGAAATATTATAGCAGTATAGATGTTTATCTTCACTTCCCAGAATAACAACTTCGTCTGATATTGCAGGAATTGCCAGTATCGATCCCCCTTCTCCAGCTGCAGTTACTCTCCAGAGTGATTTTTTAGTCAGAATATTATGGCAATAGACCGTTCCTTCATAGTCGCCGAAGCAGACAAGGTCGCGCGAAAGAGCAGGTGACGAGGCAATATAAATGCCAACATTAATGGTATCCTTCTGCTTACCTGTCAAAGGGTCAACAATCCGCAATATGCCGTCGCAGCCTCCGAATACAATCCTGTTGTTCAGCAGAGCAGGTGTTCCGTTGACGTAATTGTCGGTTTCGACTTTCCAGAGAAGCTTTCCTGTTTCAGGGTTAACACAGTGAAGGTAATAATCATAGCTTCCCACTACTATTCCTGACTTTGTGCCAGATGTCCATAAATTGGCTGATCCTGAAATCTGGTTATCAGTTGTATACGACCACAGAAGCTTCCCTGTATTTTTGTCAATGGCGCGAAGGACGCCATCGGTAGATCCGACTATGACTTTAGTGCCAGTCACCATCGGGGCAGCTTCTATCGCGTTACCTGATTCATATTTCCATTTAACGCTTCCGTTTGTTGAGACTGCGAAAAGCGTGCCCTTGTCATTGCCGAAATACACTGTTCCCCCGCTTACAACAGGAGACGATTTTGTTCTTGCTCCGGTGTTAACACTCCAGAGAAGCTGGGGAGAGGAGGGAAGAGGATAATCAGATTTCCCTGCAAGGTCGGCGGCGCCTCTGAAAAGAGGCCATTCACCTTCTTCTTTCTGTGCTGACAGTTGAAAGAAAGTAAAAATAAGCAATATGGAGACTAGATATCTCATAGTTTTAGTGTTTCAGAAACGGCTTAGAGCACCTGTAGGACAAACATCAATAACATCCTGGCTCCTTGTTTTCAGAATATCATTAAACTCTTCAGTAAGCGGCTCTGATATGATACTGATGAAACCCCTGTTTATAAAACAGAGAGCCGGTTCATCGGTTTTTCCTTCACAGATCCTTACGCAGAGACCGCATTTGATACATTTTGCATTCTCAAAAACCAGGCCGGTATTTATGTTTATCTTTTTCTGTATCGGCGCATTTACCATTTTTCCCCTCGGATCCCTGATCCCAAACGACTGTGCCAGATCCCTGAATTTGCAGTCTTCGGACGCCCTGCAATCGCAGTGCATGCAGCTTGCAGCCTCCCCGGATGCCGAATCAAAATCATCAATCTCCCTCATCCTCCTGATTTCCAATGTACACTCCTTAAGCCACTCCTGAAGCTCATTTCCCTCCAGACGTCCAACAAGTGAAGAGAAGCGCTTCCCTGCCCTGCCTGTCTTAGGCACACTTTCTGAAATAAATGTCTCAATAGAATCCGGATCAGGCATACCTCCCTTTATTCTGAAAGCGATAAACAGTTTCATATTGCGGATTGAAACAGGGATATCAATCCTCTTTCTTCTGCAGGCGTTTTCGCAATAACCCGGGCACTGGTGGCACATAATCACCTTTCCATCTATCTCTTTCTCAGTAAGCTTAATCACCTCATCGTATTTCTTCTCAGCCAGCAACCTGTTTGAAAGCGGGATGTTGTAACCTGCAGGACAAACAACCCTGCATGGAGCCTCACATTCTGCGCGATGTTCAGAAAATAGCATTTCCAGAGACTTTTTCCGTAATGATATTACATCCTCACTTGTTGTATCTATTTCCATCCCATCCTGAACCAATGCTGTACATGATGGTATATAGTTATTTGATTTTATGTTCTTTACCATGCAGATCATGCAGGATGAATAGTGAGTAACTCCGTCAAGGTGGCAAAGAGTCGGAATACTCAGTCCGGCATTTCTGGCAACCTCGAGAATCGTGCTTCCCTCGGCTGTCTCGTAGATTGTATTATCTATCTTTATGCTAATCATTAAATTTACTGTTTACAATTGTAATTGCATCTTCAGGGCAGACTATTCTGCAATTATCACACTTTGTGCATAGTTGATAATCAATAACATGCCTTTCATAAGGAGTGAATGGAATTGCATCTACCGGGCAATCCTGGGAGCATTTTGTACATCCTGTGCATTTATCGCTTATGTAGTATTTTATCAGAGGCTGGCATTTATTAGCCGGGCAGATGCCCTTTGTATGCGCCTCATATTCCTCCCTGAAATACCTGAGACCCGTCAGAACAGGATTAGGAGAGGTTTTCCCAAGTCCGCACAAGCTTCCTGCCTGCACAGAATGGCACAGGTTCTCCAGTTCCGTCAGGTCGTCGGAAGTGGCAGTACCCTCGCTCAGCCGCGTAACAATATTCAGCATTTGCTTAGTGCCGATCCTGCAGAATGTGCATTTCCCGCATGACTGCTTATGAGTGAAGGTCAGGAAATATTTGGCCATGTCAACCATGCAGTCGCTGTCGTCGAGCACAACCATCCCTCCCGAACCCATCATAGCTCCCATTTCAGTAAGTCTTTCATAATCAATAGGAGTATCAGCTTCACTTGAAGGGATACATCCGCCTGAAGGACCTCCAATCTGCACGGCCTTAAAAGTACGTCCGTCAGCTACGCCATCGCCGATCTTCTCAATAATATCCCTGATCGTGATCCCCATTGGAACTTCAATGAGTCCTCCCTTTGATATTTTTCCGGCGAGAGCGAATACTTTTGTACCCTTACTCTTCTCTGTTCCGATTTTGCTGAATGCTTCAGCTCCGTTATTAATTATCCATGGAACAAGGGAGAGGGTCTCGACATTATTGACAAGGGTAGGTTGTCCGCGGAAGCCCTTCACTGCAGGATATGGGGGCCTGAGATGCGGAGTGCCTCTCTTTCCTTCAAGAGAAGCAATAAGGGCTGTTTCTTCTCCACAGACAAATGCACCTGCTCCTTCAAAAATATTTATGTCGAATGAAAAAGCTGTTCCTGAGATATTCTTACCTAATAGTCCTTTTTCATAACAGTCTTTTATCGCGTGTCTTACGCGGGTTACTGCAAGTGGATATTCAGCACGAATATAGAATATTCCCTTTGTTGCTCCGGTTGCATAAGCGGCTATCATCATTCCTTCAATGACTCTGTAAGGAAATGACTCGAGCAGCATCCTGTCCATAAATGCCCCGGGATCGCCCTCATCGCCATTGCAAACCACATATTTAGGATCTCCTGTGGTCTGAAGGGAGATGCCCCATTTACGTCCTGTGGGAAATCCTGCTCCGCCTCTTCCCCTTAATCCGCTGTTTGTAATGATCTTTACTATAGTCTCTCCGTCGAGAAGCTTAAGACATTTATTCAAAGCCTTAAATCCTCCTGTGAGACAGTATTCATCATATGAGTCAGGGGATAATACTCCGCTGTCAACAGTAGCAAGATGCACCTGGTAACTGAGAAAATTATTGAGGTATTTCTCCCTGGTCTCCTTTGAGAGATTTACCTGACTGAAAACCTTATCATCCGAGATGAACGTATCCAACAGGTCATTCAGATTATGCTTTATCCTCTTATCCAACGACCTGGGCTTGATATGCTTAAGGATTATTTCCTCAACCTGGCTGTTTTTTACATTTGTATACCTTGCAGCAGTTTCTCCATTTTCAACTATCTCAAGCAGAGGAGTCTGGTTGCATACACCGACACATCCGACAGGCTTAAGATGCAGGCTAAGATCATACTTCGCCTTAACATCAGCAATAGAGGAAAGGATCTCCTTGCTTCCTCCGGCAACACAGCACGACCCTATTCCGACCCTTATCTCGGCATCGGGACTCAGGTTTTCGTCATTATCCAGGGCTGTGTCTCCCTTATTTCCATGGCTAAGGAAGTCTTTTAAAATATCTTCAGCCTGAGTTGGTTTAACATGCCCGTATGTCTTTTCATCAATCTGAACGACAGGGGCAAGCGTGCAGCAGCCGAGACAGGCAACCTCCTCAATTGAGAACAGATTGTCAGGCGAAGCATTCCTGGCTATCATCAATATGAAGTGCTCTTTTAAAGGCATCTGAAATAAGCGGAGCGCCCTTTACATGGCATGCAGTCCCGGCGCAGATCTTTACAGAGTGTTTCCCGGCAGGGATATGCCGGAACTGTGAATAAAATGTGGAAACTCCTGAGATCTGCTCCGGAGTGATGTCTGTAATCCTGCATATATGCTTTAATGCATCAGACGGCAGCCAGTTAAGCTTCTTCTGGACCTCCTGCAGTATCAGGATCACCTTGTCTGCCTCCCTTCCTGTCAGGCTGACGACCTCCTCAACAGCAGCCTTTATCCCATCAACATCAGCCGGTTGGCAATCACACTTGATGTCTGCACTATTTTCCTCTTCTCTTTTCACTCAGATATGCAATAAAGAAATTTTCTTCCTTTTATAAATATTTTCTTATCGGAGAATGCCGGTGTACCATCGGTACTCTCCCCGATGGGAGATTCTGCAACAAGCTCAAACTTAGGCTCAGCTTTAACAATATGCATAACACCGCTTCTGTCAAGGAGATAAACCTTCTTATCCGCTATGACAGGGGAGGCATAGAACTGATCCGTGAAATAGTGAGTCCAGAGGGTATCACCTTTCTCACTGTTGTAGCATGCAATATCTCCGTTTCCTGTCGCAACGAAAAGCAGCTCATCATTTGCCACAGGACTTGAGACATCAGGGGTGAAGTAATTATCCTCCCAGACAATCGATGCCCCTGCGCCGGGTTTAATTGCAGCGAGTCTGGCATAATCAGTAACCGCAAACACCATTGAGCCATTTACTGCCAGAGATGGCGCCACATCGCCTGTAAGGCACTCCACAGACCAGAGTTCTTCTCCGGTAACGGCATCAAAGCTGGTCACCTCCGGATTTCCGTTTATGATCACCTGTGGCTTGCCTCCGAAGTAGCCAAGAACCGGTGATGACCACACTGCTCTCCCTCGTCTGAGAGTCTCCCACTTATTATCGCCTGTAGCAATATCAATGCCAATTATAGAGATCTTCTCTTCGCTATCAAACTGAACAAGCAGCAGGTCGCCATAAATAATCAGTGATGAGCAATAACCATATGCATTTGCGGGAACCCCCAGATTTTTAGACCATAACAGCTTCCCGTCCATGTCGAAACATACAAGGTTTCCATTGGCAAATACGGCACACACCTGTTTGCCATTTGTGGCAGCTGTTGAAGCAGCAAGTCCGGTCTCCTGATCTACCTCAGGCAAGACTGCAGGTTCGCCCTCAATCTTCAGAGGCAGATCCGATCCACAAAATATCACCTGTTTTCTTATTTATACAGTAAACCTCACATGCCAGATCCTTCAGCTCCTGTCAGAAATAACTTATCCTCCCAGATAACAGGAGAACTCTGGCCTTCTTTCGGAAGTTCTATCTTCCACTCTATATTTTTTCCCTCCTCACCGTTCCATTCTGTCGGATAACCGCTGCCTCCGGCATTTGCCCGGCTGTCCTGCCCTCTGAAAAACGGCCAGTTTGTCTTGTCCGGTTCTTCAGCCTTTACCACGCCGGTGTTCCCGCCCGCTGAACCGGCACCTTTCTTACCTGCCAGATCAGGAAGATCAGAACGAAGCACAAAGGACGATATGATTGCTGTCATGGTTACTATTGAACCTGCGCCTATGAGATATACCCTGCTGTTCTTTCTTATGGCAACCGGATCAGGCTTACTCTTCGGAAAAGCCGGATTTATCTTTTCATTATCGGAGATCAGTCTCTGGCAAAGCAGGAAGACCACAGCCCCTGCAAGCAGAAGATACGACCCGGTCTCTACCTGCGAACGGGAGGCAAAATAGGCTTTCCTTGCCATCAGATCCATTGCCCGTACCTGCTCCGCCTTGGAAATATTTGCCTGATCTTTGTCAAATTGCTCCTTAACGGCCAGTAATGACGGGTTATCAAGAGGGTTGATTGTTTTTAGCTGAACAAGGCTGAATATCATTGTCAGAGCAATAAGCAAGGTAAATCCGCCTGCTATCTGGCTGATAACCTTGATTGTTCCAATATCTTTTTCGTCGATTTTAAGCTTCATTATATGTAGGGACTTTAATTGGACAATATTTAAAACACTTTCCGCAACTGTAACACCTGCCTTTGTCGGGTTTATACTCAACCCTTCTGTTTCTGATTGTAAGAGAGAACAGGCCTATTCCAAGCGAAATTCCAAGAAACAGTCCTGCCCAGGGAGTGGATTTCCTGAATTTACTAAGGATAATTCCTTCCTCAGCAAACAACTCTTCTTCGGTTTTTCCGGCTTCCTTGAAGGCAATAGCTGCTTTGGTAACAGATTCCAGTCCGGTCTCTTTCTCCATACGGATCTCCCTTGCAAGCCTTACGGTACTGTTTCCTCCGGCAAGGGCAGGAGAGAGCCTGTATGTAATATAGGCTCCCGATATTGCAAATACAGGGATAAGGAGAAGGTAAAGGACAAAGTTCTTCCTCGATTTTTCGTGAGCATCAATTCTCTGTTCAGGATCTGAAGGCAGTATTGCATCATAAGGGCATGACTCCTCGCAAAGCCTGCAATTTGTACATTCTGCCGGGGTAATTGTAAGATGCTTCCACGAAAATCTCGAAAAGATATTCAGCAAAACACCATATGGACAAAGATATCTGCAATAAGGCCTGTTGACAAAAATCCCGGCCAGCAGCAGAAGGGCTCCGAATACAATCATGGTATATGGAGCATCAAGCCTGAAAATGCCTATAAAGGGATCATAACGGCAAATTATGAACTGACTGTTTGTCGAGGCAAAAACAACAGCAAGCGCCAGATATACAAAGGGCACGGAGGCAAGAATTGTCTCAAGAGTCTTTGGAAGCTTTACCGGCCTGAATCCCGTCAGCTCCTGAATAGCGCCAAGCGGACATACTCCGGCACAGAATACACGGCCGAATGCAAGCGCAAACAGAAGTGGTATAATAAAGAATAACAGGGCAGTGAGCGGTATCGTATAAGCGCTGTTAAAGAGAGCAAGAGATACATTCTGAACTGAACCGACAGAACAGATGCAACCCTGCCTGTAAAACCCGAAATAAAGAAGTGAAAACACCGACATATACAAAAGTCCCTGACGGGATCGTTTCTTAAGCGCCAGCCAGGAAGTTACTGCCAGGGCTGCAATAAGCACACGCACATCAAAATACTCCCATCCCGGACCTCGCTGAAAGGGCATCTGATGAGTCAGGATACTGATAATCAGTTTCAAACTCCGGCCGTCGGAAACCGGTCCTGTGCCATGGCACTTGTATGCCAGATCAGCAGAAACAGAACAATTAGGTATGGAATTAGTTTTCTTCACGATAAGCAGTTTATTCTTACTTCTTACTCTTACTTCTTACTTTTATCTTTTATCTTCTTACTTCTTATGCCCATCCTTCGGCAGATACGGCTGCAGCGCCGGAACCCTTGAAATAGCATTTGACGGACAGGTACGCGCGATCGCACACTCGTTGCAGTTAACACAGATATCATGCTTTATCTGCATATAGAGCGAGCCATTGCCGAAGTCAGCGCATCCTTTTACACATTTGGCACATCCGTCGCAGAGATCTTCATTGATCATATACTGGAAATACGGCTCCTCAACAAACTTTCTTTCTATTGCAGCTACAGGGCACAGCTGGTTCTCAGCACCGGTGCTGATAGTCTTCACACCCTGACGAAGGTAACCTCCGCAAAGGTCACAATAACCGCACATCTGGTAAGCATGAACACATTTTGACGCAGAGGGCGTAAGTACACAATTTGTCTTGCATTGCCCGCATTGTGTGCATTTGAAAGGGTCAATCTGCCAGACATACCCTGAAGCAGTTGTTTTCCTTATAAGGAGTGTAGGAACAGATATCAGCGGGATTGCAATTGCAATTTTGCCTGCCCTCCTTACAAAATCCCTTCTCGACTGGTATTTATTCTTTTCGTCACTCATAACTTTCTCTTTTAGTATTTGTTGCAGTCAGTCTCTCCCTTACAGATCCCGTTTCCCGGGCACGAAGAACAATTCTGACCATTGACAACCCTGCCACCAAGGGCAAATGCAACTGTAGCCAGCAGCAGCAGCAGCATATACCTCATCAGTTTCCGAAAAAAATCTATTCTATTCATATTTTAACTAAATATCGTTAAAAGCCATAATTCTGCCGTTGCGCCGTTGCGCCATTGCGCCGTTGCGCCCTTATTTACTTCCTTGTAAACACATACAGTCTTGAGTCCGCCGGATTTGCTGCATAAATAGTAACTCCGTCAGGAGAAGCAAGATCAAGCGGCACAGAAGCAACAAAATTATTATCTGAAGAAACAAATTCCTTAAACTCACCTGATCTGGTAAGAATTTTGATCCTGTTTAAGCCTTTCTCAGCCGTTACAATTCCACCGGGTATAAGAATGAAATGCGCAGGATTGCAACACCCGCAGAAAGCCTCAGGAGCAATTCCAGGTTCGCCAAATTGGCTCAGAACCTTACCTTCAAGGTCGCGGGTCTCAACTCTTCGATGTCCTGTATTGGCAATAAGAAGGGAATTGTCATTATCAAGGGCCAGATCGAAATAAGGGCTCGGAAGAACAAACTGGTCACCATTCTGACCGATCATCGAAACTACAGCGCCTTTCCTGTCGAGGATAAATACCATTTTGTTGCCGGCATCGGCAAAAGCCGCATATTTATCATTAAGAGTGACTGAAGTGATAATGCATTTTTCCTCAAACGGGCCCCATTCACCCTCAATCTTACCCGACAGGTTCATAACCATAAGCACCTCAACAGAAGTGGCTAAAAGAGTATCGCCGTGCGTCGCAAGTGCTGTGACAGGGTAGGGGGTTTTAACACTCCACACCAGTTTAAGATCCTTGTCATAACAATTCACAAATGAGTCACCTCCAAGGTAGACTGCTCCATCTTTTCCTGTCGAAACTGCCTTAAGGGATCCTTCATCAACCTTTAATTCCGTGGCAATCTTCCACAGCTCCGGAACTTCTTCACTGCCCGATGCGGCTTCTGTTGCGGCCACTGAATCCTGCGGCCTCACTGAATCGAAGATCATAAATCCGATAAAGGCGACAATGACGAGTACAGACAAAATAGTTACTACTCTTTTATTCATACTAATTCTTTTTTCCAATGTCAAGACATAACATATTTCTCGCATCCCTCATAATGAGGTATTTACCAACAATAGCCATTGGTCCCCAGGCTTCTATCCCATCAAGGATCTTATGATTATCGAGCAGAGTAACCTTCGTTTTCTCCATTTTGAACAGATAGAGCATGCCATCGTCATCGAGCAGGTACATTTTATCCCCGCTGACAAGGTATGGTCCAAGACCCCTTCCATACCTGTTTTCCTTACCGCTCGACCATACAGGTGTTTTGAGATCAGATTTATGAAAACATACCAGCTGTTTCTTAAGTGGTCCGGCATTTTCAGGCATCAGACACCAGATATGATCTCCAACAATTATTGGAGTCTGCTGATCGCTTGAGATACCTTCGGTAGCTTTGTGTTCCTCCATAACTACCGCTTTGAATTTGTCACCATCCGGTTCAATTCTGATCCTTCCGCCACCTGCCCCATAGCTTCCAAATACTGCAATCTCATTGTTCCCCAGGTATAAAGGTGAAGCTGCTGTTGTCGGAGGGCTCCATTCGGTCGTTTTCCACATAAGAGTGCCTGCGTCTCCGCTTTCGGCAGAAACCCCGCATACTCCGCCAACTGCATTATATACATACATGCGTTTGCCGTAGATTGTCATCGGCATTATCGATCCGTGCGACATTTTCATTGAATCGGGATTAGGAGTCTGCCAGAGGACCTTGCCTGTTGCACAGTCAACACCTATCATAAGAGCTTTTACTCCGGGAGCAAGAACTGCAACCCCGTTATCGATAAGAGGGCACTGCCCGGAATAAAAATCAGGAGTAATACGCCCTTTCTCCTTCCCCGGCAAACCATACTCTTTCTCAAGATCAAGTGACCACAGCATATTGCCGGTAAGTGGATCCACACACATTACATGCGATCTGGGACCTACTGTTAAAACATATTTATCAGTCACGGCAGGAATTGTCCTTGAGTAGCCATGATTCCTTTTCATCTCAACATAATACCAGCGCCTCCATAGCTCTTTGCCTGATTTAAGTGAAAAACACCTGAGAGCATCAGCCTTCCTTCGTTCCACATAATCAAGTATATAGACCCTTCCGTTAGAAATTACCGGTCCTGAATAACCCTCACCGAGAGTTGTTTTCCAGATAATTTCAGGACCTGAGGTATCCCAACTCTCTGCAAGAGGTGTAGTATCTTTATTTATATTGTCAAAATCAATGCCCCTGAATCTCGGCCATTCACCAGGAATCACCTCATCCATCACCCCAAGAGTATCAAAGAATTCACCTATTATGACTGAGTCAGGCCTTATAACAAGCTTCGGACGATTATCCAAACCCGGGACTCTGACCTCTACAGCCATATGGATCATCCCTTAAAATCCACCATAATAATGCTGCAGCAAAAAGCACAAGGGTAATACCTGATATTATTACATTTTTAGTACCTGAAAACATCATTGTTAATTATATAAAACAAGGTGCTGCAAAAAGAAAATGCAAGATAGAAAAACCTCCCGACAATTTTGCAGGAAGTGATATTTGAAATAGTTAAGAAGGAGCATTTAAACATTTTTAACAACACTGAAATATTTTGTTCATTGGTCTATCATAAATCTCTCACCATCCAGGCTTTAAATTCCGAAGCTTTATTCTTGCTCACATAAATTCTTTCGGGAGTCTCAATATCAAGTGTGACCAGCAGCCGGCTGTCAAACCAGATAGTTATATTTTTCACGCTGTTCCTGGCAATTATGAACTGTTTGTTTGCACGTATGAAGTCAGACGGGTTTAGCGAACTTTCTATCTGTTCAAGAGTCCTGGAAAACGGGTAGGATATGCCGTTCTTCAGGAATATCCGCGTGGTTTTTTCTGTAGTATAAAAAAAGGCGACATCGCTAAGACTGACCGGCTGCAATTTGTCTTTATAAGGGATCAGCAATTTGTCTTTAAAATTAGGAACAGGTGCCAGTTTTACCATTTGAGACAAATACTGCAGGACATCGTGACGCGTTAATTTTCTGAATTTCTCAAGGGCACGCGCCATTTCTTCAGTTTTTATGGGTTTGAGCAGGTAGTCAATACTGTTAACCTTAAAGGCTTCAATAGCATATTCATCATAAGCAGTTGTGAAAATGATAGGAGTCTCTATCTTGATCTTTTCGAATATGGAAAAGGCAGTTCCGTCAGACAAATGGATATCCATCAATATAAGATCGGGCATCAGGTTGTCATTAAGCCAGTGTATTGTCTGGCTGATGCTCTCTGTATTTCCTGCTATGACAATCGAAGAATCAATCCCGGAGATAATATCAACAAGGTTTTCATAGGCTGCCGTTTCGTCTTCAACAATCAGTATTCTCATTACTGGTCTCTTTTAAGAGGAAGATAGACAGTGAATCTTGTGCCGTCATTATTAATTCTGATCTGCCTGCTCATCAGCAACATGAAACGATTTTCAAGATTCTTCAGGCCCGTGCTGTTTGTATCGGGCGAGGACATTTTCGGGAAAACCGGATTTGAAACCGACAATTCCATCTGCGGATTAAGGCAGATTTCCACCTCCATTTTGTGTTCGCTGTCGATAGTGTTGTGAACTACAATATTATCTATCAGTGGAAGCAGGGAAAGGACCGGTAACTTAAGGTCTCTGTTCTCCGGTGCAACATTGATATTGAAAATAAGCTTATTTGCGAACCTGATTTCCATCATATAGAAGAAAGCTCTTACAAAATCGAGTTCTTCACCAAGGGTAACAATACCTTTTTTGTCACTTTGAAGGACATACCTGAAGACATCCGACATTTTATTCACATATTCAAGGGCATTTTCCTCATTTTTCTTCCTGATGAGCGAGGTAAGCCCGTTAAGCGAATTAAAGAAAAAGTGAGGGTTAATCTGATTTGTGAGAGCATCATAGCGGCTTTGAAGATTTTCGTTTTTCAGCTGCTCGATCTCCTGCTCTTTTCTCCTTTGTTCAGCATTGAGATGCGAGACATGTCCGATAAGGGAACAAAAAATAAAAACAATAAAGAACTGGAAAAGCAATATACCGGAGATCCATTCGGGCTTGGGGCTGAAAAGAATTGAAACACATATGTATATGAGGTAGGCAACCCCGGTGATTAAGAATGTCCGGATCAACCGTTTTCCAAAGGTGGGGTTTTTAAGCATTAAAAGATTGTGCCTCAATAATATCCATACCAGGATCACAAAGAACGTGTATCTGAAAATGAAAAACAGCAGGTGAGCAGTATGTTTAGCTTCTCCTAAGTAGTTGTGCTCAAGGGAATAAAAGGTAATGTTGGGATAGATTATGAAAATGGCGCTGATAACACTGATCAACAGTAACTTGAAAGGAGTATACCTGTCAAATATATCCATCTTGAAGTCATTTCCAAATATCCATTTGTTTTTCATCTGTCCCATACCTGACATACTCTCAAGCGTCTAAATTATTAATTATATGCGGATAAATGAACATGGCCGGCATTTTATGGAGCTCATCATGATTTAAAACGAAAAAAAAGGAATAATCACGAACCAGCTTTTTCCTCTTCAGCAATTGCTGATAGGCCTGAGGGGTATCAATATCTTCCAGAATTTCATTACAGTTAAGAATACTGAGATTTTCTTCAAATCTGTTAATAATCTTTTTTGCACCTTCGTCACCATTCAGTTTTAAAAGATGCTCAAAATAATATTTATCGAAAAGAGCCGGAACTCCAATCCAGCCTAAAACAGATTGTGATACAAGAATTTGTTTGCTGCCCGGCTTGTAACCGTCAATCATCTTTTTAAAATATGCAGCAGCAATCAATGGCTGGTCAACGAGGGTGATCAAAACACCGTTTGCCTCCGGGAAGGTTTTCATTATCTGACTAATGCCGCATGAAATGGAACTACCAATACCTTCTTTCCATCGGTCGTTAATAATAATGCTGACTTTATATTTCTCAATATGCGGAATTATAAGATTTGAATTGCAGCCAAGCACAACATTAACGGGAGTACCGGTCTTTACCAGTGTGATGATCTGATGCTCAATAAGCGTTTTATTACCCCATTGCAGCAATTGTTTAGGCTGTCCCATTCTGGTTGAGCTTCCTGCTGCCAGTAATAATACAGGGATTTCAGCCATGTATTGATCCGACTTTATTTCGTAAGGCATCGGGCTTCTTATTCCGAATTACGGCAAGAATTTCTGCAATGATCGAAATTGCAATCTCTGATGCGCTTTCTGCTCCTATATTTATGCCTGCCGGCCCGTAAATCTGATCGAGGAAATCTGAAGAAATATCCGGGCAATATTCCATGATCATAGACAATACTCTTTCCCTTCTATTAACCGATCCAACCAAACCTATATATGCCGGGAGAGTATCTTTCAGTGCAAGAAGGTATTGCACATCTTTATTAAAGCTGTGTGTCATAAGCACCACGGCGGTCTGGCCATCAAAGTCAGATATGTCAAGATCATTTATGTATGGTGAAATCAGCGACGATGCACCCGGGAAATAATCACATGATTTCGACTCTTCAGGAGACGCGACAATGGTCACTTCCCACCCAAGGAGTCTGGCTTCCTGGCACAGCTGTACCGCATCGTGTTCTGCTCCGAAAATATATAAGCGGAAAAGAGGATTTAGTGCTTGTGTAAGATGTTCCTGATTCGCGATCAGATTTTCAGTGAAAGATGGATTTACTGAAAAGGTTTTTCCTCTGAGAGTTATGAGTGTCCCTGTATTGCTGAATTCTCCTACACTTTTGTAAAAATATACATCCATGCTAAAGATCTGCCTCATTTTCAATACAGATTCGAAGGTATTCAGAAGCTCCTCTGAAAGAAATACAGGCTCTATCAGAATATGTAAAATACCTTCGCATCCGATTCGCAACCGGCCGTCATAAGTAATAATTTTTGATACGCCGTTCTGAAATACGCTTTTCGACTGCCATACAATTTCTTTTTCAACACAACCTCCGCTTACGGCTCCGACTGAATCGCCATATTCACTTATAACCATGCGGACACCCGGGCGTCTGTATGAAGAACCGTCAAGCGCAACCACCGTAACAAGTACTGCTTTTTTGCCCAGCGACCTGCCATTCCTTAAGAGTCTGAAAAAGAAGCTTAATCTCGTGAGTCATGTCTGAACCGCTTATTTCTGAGCGTATTTATCTTTACCTTGATTTTAAAAACTATTGTTTACAAATGGCTGATGATAATAACGGTTTCCTGTTGCTTTGTAAAGAGCATTTGCAAGTGCTGCAAAAACCGGCGGGAATGGAGGTTCACCCAGGCCCGTCGGAGCTGTCTCACTCTTAACAAAATGGACATCGATTGATCGTGGGGCTTCATTGTGCCTGATAATACGGTAAGTGTCGAAATTATCCTGATCGGGCTTACCTTCGGTGAATGTCATTTCACCATACATTGCATTGCCAATTCCATCAATAACTGCTCCCTGTACCATATTTACAGCTGCATCGGGATTTACCACAATTCCGCAATCTACTGCGCTGCAGACCTTTTCAACTCTCGGTTGTCCATTCTCCATAACCACATCAACCACATGTGCTGCATAACTGTTATGGCAGAAATAGGCTGCAACACCACGGTTCTTTTTAGTGGTTTCTTTGCCCCATCCCGATTTTTCACGCACAAGTTCAAGTACTCCTGCATATCTGACGGGTCATAATCATTTCGCTTGCCAACAGGATTTTCCTTTGCACGTTTTAAAAGTTCAAGACGAAACTCGATAGGATCCTTTCCAGCAGCTTCAGCCACTTCATCCAGAAAAGATTGCTCCGCTGCACCCATAAAGTTTGATCCCGGAGCACGAAATGCGCCAACTGTAATATTTGAATCAACCGACCAGTCTTCAGCGAGGTAATTATCTACTGCGCCTGCCGGAAACCGGTTGGCATGCAGGGAACTTTCCGGGAACTCCTCCCGCCTTGACATGAAAACCAACAAGGTTCTTGTTTGCATCAAGAGCTGCCCGAAACGTTACATAATATGCAGGACGAAATACCCCGAAGCGTGTCGTATCCTCGCGTGTATACATCAGTTTAACCGGAGCTTTCACCTTTTGTGAAATTACAGCAGCTTCTGTTGCGTAATGATTATAAGCACGCCTTCCAAATCCGCCACCCATTCGTGTAAGCTGAACATCAATTTTTTCAACAGGAATTCCAAGCCTGGCTGAAATAGTCCTTTCGACAAATTCAGGAGCCTGTGTTGGTCCTGACCACAACCGCCGAATCATCGGTAACATCAGCAAAGAAGTTAATCGGCTCCATCATGAAATGTGCAAGGAAAGGCGCAGTATATGTACTTTCTATTACTTTTGCAGCATTTTTGAAAGCTGCTTCCGGATCACCGTCTTTTCTCACTATTCTTCCTGGTTTTGATGCCGCTTCCTTCATCTTTGCCTTATGATCAGCGGTGTTTTCAAGTCCCGAAGGAACAGTGACTGTCCGGGCGTTGCCTCCAAAACCTTCCGATTTATAAGAAGAATCTGAGAAAGGTTCCCATTCGACTTTCAGCCTGAGCTTTGCATTCATTACTTCCCATGTTGAATTTCCTACGATTGCAACCAGATCCGGAAAAGCATTGGTATCAAAGAAATTCCTTGCGTAATCGTCGTTGTAGGTTTTAAATGAGAAAACATCTTTTATTCCAGGCATGGCTTTTGCCTCCGTGGCGTCGAATGACTTCAGTTTCATTCCGAAAGCAGGAGGGAATTCAACCATGGCAATCAGCATTCCATCCCTTTCAACATCAATCCCGAACAAAGGCTTTCCCGTTACAAGTTTTTTGCCATCCACATTTTTTTGCGATGTTCCGATAATTTTGAAGTTCTTCGGATCTTTCAACTGCACCTCTTTCGGAACAGGAATTTTTGCCGCCGCTGAAGCCATTTCACCATAACCGGCTTTTTTATTGCTTCCCTTATGATACAGAACTCCTGCATCAGTGGTTATTTCTGCTAACCGGCACATTCCATGATTTTGCAGCGGCTTCCCTCAACATATTTCTGGCTGTTGCACCCGCCATTCGCAGACCCTGCCAGCCCTGACTGAGCGCCTGGCTTCCGCCTGTGAACTGACGGGCATAGATATCCTTATTAAACGGAGCCTGTTCCACTATAACGTTTTTCCAGTCTACATCGAGCTCTTCAGCAACTACCATTGGCATCGATGTCTTTACACCCTGACCGAATTCAGGATTGGGCGACATGATTGTCACCACTCCATTCACTCCTATTTTCAGGAAAGCATTTATGTCGAACGATTCTTCAGGAATTTTTAACCCAGTTCGCGGCATCCGGCGCGGTTGAAGCAACCCAGTTGAAACCAAGCATTAATCCTCCCCCGGCAAGGACAGTACTTTTAATAAATGATCGCCGTCCGTATGTAATTTTCGCAGTTGCCATGATTCCTTATTTAAATTATACCTGAAATTGGTTTTATTAATCTTACAGTGAAAACCTTCTTAAAATTTAGCAGCGGTTTTTATCGCTGCTTTAATTCTGGTATAGGTTCCGCATCTGCAGATATTTCCACTCATTGCCGATTCAATTTCAACATCGGTAGGAGAGGGATTCGTCTTCAGTAAAGCAACCGCCGACATAATCTGTCCCGGCTGGCAGTATCCGCACTGTGAAACATCATGATCGAGCCAGGCTTTTTGCACCGGGTGGTCACCATTTTCAGAAAGTCCCTCAATTGTTGTAATTTCCTGGTCACCGACTGAATCAACAAATGTAATGCAAGACCTTACTGCTATCGCCATTCAGATGAATAGTACAGGCACCACATTGCTCCAACACCGCACCCGTATTTGGTTCCCATTAGATTTAAATGGTCCCTCAGCACCCAAAGCATCGGTGTGGATGGATCAACATCTACCTGGTATTCCTTTTTGTTAACTTTTAATTTAAAATTTGCCATAACCCGGTGATTTTTAAGTTTCAGTTTTTAAACAGATACCTCAAATTCTAAATTTGTGATACTTTAAATTCGTTCTGTAGAATATTTATGATCTGCATATTAGAACACAGACTCAATTAACTGTTTAACAATCATTAATACAAAATGGTTCAATTAATTCACCAAAATCTAACTGCAAATCATAGTTTTATTACTGTGCAACTTTAACGCACATCATCCGTCTTTGGTCCCTGACAAGCAGTTTGCCATTCGAAAGAGCAATAGGGCCCCAGTTTTGTGACGCTCCGCCCATTCTTGAAGGAGGCGGCTACAGCCTGATTTATATCGGTAGTCGCGGCCGGTTTGAGCACTTCAGCAGATGCAAGAGGTTTGAAACCAGTTGGATCAGGCACAATGAGATACAACGTTTTGGATCCATCAGTCGCAAGGATTAACCCATCGGCAAAAATCATACTTCCCTTATCAAAATTTGGTGCTCTGAGAGTTTTCCACATTATCTTGCCGTCCTCACTCATGCAAACAAGACCATCGCGACGTTCATTATTCGAAAACTGAGCATAGAAGTATCCGTTAATGAAAATAGGTGGTTTTGTGTGCTCACCAAAGTCCTGGGTTTTATAGAGTTCTTTTACATTGAATTTGTCTCCGGTTTTTTCAATCTGGAGCATTGCAGCACCTGAGTTGTATCCGCCAACAATCAGGATCTTGTTCTGACCGGCATCAAATGCACTCGATGAAGGAATCCAGCAACTCCAGTTCGAATAGGTCCAGAGCACATCACCGTTTTTCGGGTTAATGCCCACAATATTGCTGGGTGCTGCAGTGGCACCACGGCCACTTGATGCTGTAATCATTACAATCTGATCTTCGCCGTTGATTTTTACAACTGAAGGACTAACGAATCCAACTGCACCAAGATTAGCTGTTTTCCAGATTACATCTCCTGTAAGTTTATTATATGCAACAACACCGGCCTCAGGGGCCTGAGATGCCAGAATCAGTAAATTGCCGTAGATTAAGGGGCATTGAGCAAT